>JAFSNR010000156.1 GCA_017443345.1 Prevotella sp. | reverse complement strand
TATTACTGATAGGTGTACTGAGCCCCCCCTACGGCCCCCGAGGGGGCTTCATTGCCAAGCAGGACATTTGTAGCCCCCTTGGGGGTGGAGTGGGGGACTTTGCAGAGAACCAACCGCGTGACTCCGTCCTGAAACAGGAGCCTGTCCCTGTGGTTCCCTTGGAGACAGCCGACAGCATCAAAAAGCTAAAAGAGAAGTACCGGATGCCTCGGCCGCCCAGGCACTACATGGCGAAAGCTGAGACGGAAGAAACTGTGCCAGAGCCAGAACTCACAGATGAGCAAGAACTGGCCGAAAGAGCCATCGCAGAGGAAGCGTGGCGGATGGAAATGGAGAGGATGGCCCAGACGGGCGGCCGTCTGCAGACCGACTTCAAGGCGATGGCTGACGAAATACGCAGTCGGGGCGAACGGATGAGCCAACAAGTGGAGATTGCCCTAAGTGACGAATGATTGAAGAATTGAAGAGTTGAAGAATTGAAATATTAAAGAATAACCAGATATGAAAAGAATTGCATTAGCACTTTGTGCCACCATCGTTTCCCTTTGCACGACGGCTCAGGGAACTCTTCAGAAGCGGTTGCAGGGCAGTCCGATGATTGACAGTCTTGTGAATGAAGTGTCTGCATTAGACGGCAATCCTGATGTTTCCTATTATTTCGATGGAAAGTTCCATAAAACGGTTTGCATTTTCAACTCGTTGACAAACGACTTTCAGCCGACGCCGATTACGGGTGACCCCCAAAAGGATGCCCAAAACCATATACGGGACAGCGTCCGTCAGAATAAGATCAATCAGGAACACAAAGTGTATGAGGCAATTCGTAATACCTGCAAGGCACTCACCGACAAAGCCCAAGAGAGCTATATCTGGGAGTATCACCGTAATGGAGTCGATAGTGTGCGCTATGCCATTGCCATCGGCGAGTATCAGAACGGCGACACGCTGACGACCTATCAGCACCAAAGGGAGGTACAGTATTATAATGCCCCCGAGTTGCTCTCGTTCCGCTACGATCCATATCCCTATAATGACGGAACCCCATGGATGGCAAAGGGATACGGTTATTTCAAATATGAATATACTCCCGACAGCGTTTATATGCCGAAGAAGGACTTCGTGCTTTTCGACAAAGAAGCTTACACCAAGTTGATTCAGCCGATTCTGAAGCAGGAGGGCATCACCAGCCGTCAGTTCTATGTCTATCACGACAGCACATACACTATTGTGAGGAAAAAAAACTGGAAGGATGATGACTTCATGCTGAGGGTGGAAACTAAAGAGCCCAAGCAGATGAAGAGTGAGACGCACGGAACAGTCTATACCCTGCACTCGAGGGCACAGGCATACGCTGTGCTGGAGCAAATCGTGAAGACTACTTGGGATTACTTGGAGGACAACTCTGATTTCTGGTTCACTTTCCATCCCTATAATGGCTATAGAAACAGGAAACTGAACGAACTGTTCGAGAGCAAGTACCTGACGAGAGTCCCCGATTTCTATCACATCTACATTCACTGCTTTGGCGAGGAATACAATATCCTGATTGTTGAAGGCAAGGGTGACATGCTGATACCCGCCGAGTGGGCTGTCGTCAAAAGCTGGAAGAACGGTAATGTGACCTACGACAAGCGGGCGCTGAAGACGCTGACTCCCAAGCAGGCCCGCGAAAAGACCATGGGCTTTACCATTCACACTAGGCAGTTCGAGCCGTTCGACGAGAAATGAAATAAAATGAACGATTCGCCGTTTCATGTGTATGCTGTTATGTAATAACCCCAAAAGAAGAACAGTATGAAACGGAAAATGATGACATTACTGGCAGCCGCCACGATGATGACCGCAGCCAGCGCACAGCAGACGGAACGCATAGACAGAGAAGAGATTCTGACCCTATACGGCGACGCAGCGAAGACGGACAGTCTGTATAATTTCTGGAACACCTACGTCCAGGTTCATCCGAAGGACGAAGTGGCCTGGCGTAACCTCTTCGACGTGTCGGAGAAAAAGGTTTACCGCAGAATCCATGATACCAAGGACTGGAAAGGCAGCGAGGAATACCGCAAGCAGCTGAATGTAGTGGGACGTATGGAGAAGGCCATCCCTGGCACCTACACCTTTTATTATTGCGCCTACGAAGGCAGCTATCTCCCAGCAGAGGAAGCGAAACTGGCAAAAGAGCACGACATGCTGACGCTGTACATGCACCACGATGCGTATGCCGATTCGGCCATCGCCATGCTGCCCGCCGATGCCAAGGCTTACGACTACGAACGCTGGATACAACACCTCATTCCGATGAGTGACACTGTGCGGATCAACCAGCTGCTGACGCACTACTACGAGAGCGGGCAGTATCCGGAGGAGACATTGCAATTCCACTTCAACGAACTGCAGGGCATGGAGGCGGGCGCTGTCTATTGTGGTGCCCACGAGGGCGACATCATCGGCAAGCTCATCCTGCAACGGGTGTTGGGCGTGCATCAGGACAAGATTCTCTATGACGAGAATGCCGCTATGGAGTGCGACTATGTGAAGAATGTGTTTGGGCAAATCGGTATTCCCTTCGACAAGGCGTGGTACCAGCAGGGGTACGAGAATCAGATAGAGAAGCAACGGTCTATCATGCGCTACATCTTTGACCACTCCAAGCGCCCCGTCTATCTGTCGGCCCACAACATGCAGGGATATGTTTTAGGATATGGCCTGCCCGACGAGCTGAAGGCCCGCTTGTATAACGAGGGCCTGACCATACGCTACTCCACCAAGCCCTACGACAATATGGCTGTGAAGCGTCGCAACATAGAGCAGCACTACCGTTTAGAGTACCTGCGTATGCCGTTTCATCCGAAAATGAAGGACACACAGCTCTTCTCGTTCAGCGCCGATGCCTACGCCATGAACTACATACGGCTGCTGCACGACCAGCTGCCCTACTACAAACGGCACAACCAGGAACGCTATCAATGGCTGCACGGCATCTTTACCGACATCATCGAGCGGTTGGAGAAGCAGAACTACGATGTGGATGAATTCAAAGCATACCTGAAATGAGCATCTTCCATCTGAAACCGTTGCGCCAGCAAACCGATGAACAGCTGATGGCGCGGGCAGCAGCAGGCAGCGATACGGCTTTCGAAGAGCTGTATCGCCGCTATGCCCGCCGACTGAAGGGATTCTTCTTTATGCAGTTGGGCGGTGACGAGGAACTGGCTGCCGACGCCACGCACGATGTGTTCCTCAGGGCCTACGAAGCCCGCAGCCGCTATCAGGAAGGGCGCAAGGTGGACACGTGGCTCTTCACCATCGCCTATAATATTTGCAAGAACCACTATCGCAGCAATGCCTACGAGGCACAGCTGTTGGCTACCCTCGACGCAGAACCCATGTCAAGCCAACAGATAGAGGTGGAACTCGATGCTGCTGCGCTCGACCAGGCTCTGGAGCAGGTACTCAACGACTTGCCTGCCCCGCTCCACCAAATCTTCTCCCTACACTATCAGGAGGAGCTGACCATCCCGCAGGTGGCCGAAATTGTCGGCATCCCTGAAGGCACCGTCAAGTCACGACTCCACAAGACAATGAACATCATCCGTAAAAAACTGAAGAATTATGCAAATCACTAACAAACAGATTATTCAGTCGGCCCGCCGTCAGCGTGAGTCCGTCAACAGCCGCATGGACGTTGAACCGTGGTCGCATAGCCATCGCTGGAGCCGTGGCCTCGCTGCCGCCATCGGCATTGCCGCTATGCTCGTCAGCTTCATTGCCGGCTACGGCCTTCACGCCAACATGTCGCAGTCTGACATCCAACCTTTGGCGCAGACCCTCAAGGTGGAGCACGACACCATTGTGCAGACCGAGACCATCCGCGACACCGTCTATCAGACGCGCACCGTCACTAAGTACGTGAAGCCACTGATGGCTCAGACTGAACCGCAATCAACGGAATCGGAAATACCGTCAACAGCGACACCGGCTGAGCAGACGGCCTGCTCCATGCTTTGTGACAATATCCCCTACGACCTGCTGGCCCAGCCGTAACCCCCCAATAACAGCGCTGAGAGGTATTTAATGATAAATAACGGCCTTTTCTTGTCGGTATCGGCAGAAAGTTGTATCTTTGCGGCAGAAAATGAAGTAAAAACTTGCCAATAGAATAGCATGGAGTTATTATGAAGAAGACCATCATCACCGCACTATTAACCATCGTCATGATGTTGATAGTAACACCGGGACAGGCGAAAGACAAAATCATTGAAAGACCAGCATTCAGGTCAGAGACGTCAAAAGATCTGTGCCCCGTCAAGGTAGAACTGGGCAAGAAAGCCACCATCGTGCATTTCCACGTGAATTGCCGTTATAGGGCGTGGAATATGCAGGGGGCATACCTGGAGTGTAACGGAAAGACCTATGCCTATCAGAGTGGACGCATCATCACACATGATGGAGCAGATGTGCTGAGTGATGAGCCTTTTGAATTAAAGAAAGAGTACGACAACGTGCTGAGCGATTCGCTCATCCTGATGTTTGACCCGCTACCCAAAGATGCCAAGACGTTCGACTTTTTGGAGGGCGACAAGCCCTCTTATTGGCAATATCTCGGTATCCGCCTCGACAATCAGCTCTATCCGTATCGTCTTCCTGAATACCAGAAGCCGGTGGACAATGGTGAACCTTTGAAGCCACTAACGCTGAAATATGGTCAATGTAAGCTTACCGTTGACAAAGACAGCAGCCTGATGTTCGCCGCAGGCTACACCCAGAATCCCGTCACAGGAGCCAATGAGCATGAGACTCCGGCGAAGGATACCTATCTGATCTCTGTTTATCCAGCAGCTTTCCCCACGTTCCTTGGTCCCTATATTCCCCATTGGGATTTGAATCAGTTCAAGGGCTTGCTCGTTGCCGGCGAGACGCTGACACTTAGCTTCGACGAAGCCGCCTGTGTGGCCTATCAGCACGACTTTGCTGCAGGAAAGCCCGACCCACGCCAATGCGTGCAGGCAGGAGGCAGCATTGGCGACCTTAATCAGGTGTTGATTGACAATCCTGGCTTGGCATTAGGTTGGTCGAACGAAGTGCCCAAATATGAGGCAGGACAGACCTTTGCGGAATGGAGCGAGCAGCTGTGGCAGAACATGGGCAAGTTGCGTCAGGTGATGTTGCAGAGTCCTGACTATACCCGCAGGCAGAAAGATTTCATCCAGCTTTATATCGACTGGATATATCTCTTTGTTCGCGAGAACTACACCCGCTCACTTCGATACAGAATGCATCCCGCAGCAGACAGTATTTGGCAAAAACTGGATGAGACCTACACATTCATAGACCCTCATGCCAAGGATTTGCAGCTTTATCGCGACGGGCGCAGTTATTATCTGCCACTCTACAATAACTATTCAGTTCACCACCTGGCCCTGCCCTGAGCGAAACGGGAAATAACATTTTTCATCCCTCCGCTACAGATTCGCCCGAAAATAGTTACCTTTGCATCGGCAAGTAAGTAAGCCATGGATTGCAATGGACTTCCGAGTCCAATATTCAGTTTGGTTCCGTATGCCCGTAGAGTGATAATTGGTCGCAAGATACCTTATAGGAGAATACACAGTCTTAGGAGCATCGGACTTGCCGTTTAAATTATTTAGGATATGGCACGCAAGGCAGAGAAAGAACGCACGAAGGATGGCTTGAAGCTGAAGATAGTCAATCCGAATGCAGCAGGGATAGACATCGCCTATGGCGAAATGCAGGTCTGTGTCCCCGAGGACCGTGACGGCGAGAACAACCGCTGTTTCGGCAGTTTCACATGTGACTACGAGGAGATTGCCTCATGGCTGAAGGCCTGCGGCATCACGACGGTAGCGATGGAGTCGACGGGTTCCTACTGGGTAGGGCTTTACTTCTTCCTTGAGGAGAAGGGCTTCGATGTGCTGCTGGCGAACGCGAAGGACGTGAAGAACGTTTCTGGTAAGAAGACGGACGAGGCGGATGCCGAATGGATCATGCTCATGCACAGCTATGGCCTGCTGAAGCCCAGTTTCCATCCCGACGCTGCAGCCCGCGAAATTCGCGAACTTGCCCGCCACCGCGACAACATGCTCCGCAGCGCGGGCAAGGAGATACAGCATATGCAGAAGTCGCTGGTACTGATGAACATCAAGTTGGATACCGTCATCAGCGATATTCTCGGAAAGTCTGGAAAGGCCATCGTAGAGGCAATACTCGCCGGCAACCACGACCCGAAGTCGCTGGCGCAACTGGCAGACAGGCGCTGCAAGGCAAGCAGGGAAACGATAGAGAAGTCGCTTGAGGGAACCTGGGATTCCGTACATCTTTTCGAACTTAGGCAGTCGTATGACCTTTACAAGTACATCCATACGCAGATCGCCGACTGCGAAGCCGAGATGGACAGGCTGCTGACAGGCTATACAGACAGAAGTGGCACGGACATGCAGGGCTATGTCCCTACCAAGAAGCGGGTGGCCAAGAAGAATGCCATATCCTTTGACGCGGAGAAGCATGCTTTTTCCCTGTGGGGCGTGAACGTGATGGAGGTGCCCGGCATGAGCCTCGGAGCATTGGCTGTCCTCATGGGAGAATTGGGAAGTGGCTTCACGGAGAAGTTCACCTCTGCCAAGAGTTTCTGCAAGTGGTGCAACTTGGTGCCCAACAACAAAATATCCGGCGGAAAGCTCCTTTCAAGCAAGGTTCCGAAGCAGAAGAACAGAGTCGGACAGGTGTTCAGACTGTGTGCCAATTCCGTTAAAAGCGTCAAGACCGGCCTCGGTGTGTATTTCAGGAGGCAGAAGTCTAAGGGAGGGCATTTGCAGGCCATAGTGGCCACTGCCAACAAGATTGCAAGAATCTTCTATGCCATGGTTACAACCAAGACTCC
>JAFSNR010000155.1 GCA_017443345.1 Prevotella sp. | reverse complement strand
GTATTCCTTGGTGACGGCATTCATGTAGCTGGGCTTCACGTTGTCACGAAGTGCCATTGTGAGAATGCCAAGTACATCAATGACGCGCTGCCAGTTCCAAAGGTGATCCTTACCGAAGAGAAGAGTGACGGAGTCGGAAAGCTCGTCGGGCACGTTATCCTCTCTGTCAAGAAGATGATAGACGGACGCTGCCAGTTCATTGAACATATACGCCTGGTGTTGCAGTACATGACGTACAGGAGCACCACCTTGTTCCTGCTGACGGGCTACCTCCATTTTCATGGTGTAGTAGCGAGTATAGGAATCTGCCACTTCACCTGCTGAACTGCGTCCTTTGATGAATCTGGCAAACTGCATACAGCAGAAGTCCAGAACGTCGTCAGCCGAATCGACATAGAGAGAAAGGCGTTGCTGAAGGTTGACAGTGAAGATATAACTCTTCACGAAAGGCTTGTACGAAAGTTGACCGAGTGCCACAAGTCCCTCCACAAAGGAACGCACGGTGGCACGCTGCCATTTCCACTTGCGAGCCAGCTCAGAGATACTGGCAACGAACTGTCCGGGAACAAGTTCCTCACGACGCTCTCCGTTGGCAGCAACGAAAGCACCTGATGATGCACGACTGAGCAGGTCGCAGTAGGCTTCCAGCTTACTGAAACGGTCTTCCGACTTCGGCTTCAGGTACTCCAGCAAGGAACGGTCAGCATTCTGGCTGTCCGTGCTGCTTGTAATCTGGTTGTTTGAATCTTGATTCATTTGAATGATTTTAAGTTTGACTTTCTGAGTTTTTTGAGCAAGTGTGTTCAGACAGTATGCCACCAACAAGTGGCAGTTTAATAGTAGTTATGGATAATCCGTTGAAGCTGTTCAAGCGGATTGCATATACTGTTCGGTTCGTCCTTGATGCGAAGCACACGTTCAGACGGATAGAAAACCGAAGCCACACCGAGCGTGTACAGCACATGGAATATGCTGTTCATGTAAGGTATGGAATAGCAGACCAGAGCAAGCATGAGTGTAAGTGCCCAAAGGCGTTTTCTCTCATGCAGCCTGTGAAGCGCAGCATCTGCCACTCGGTTAAAGAGAAGGCAACAGGTCATCAATGCTGCAAATCCGACTGCAAAGTTTGGATCAGTCTTATAGCAGCACCAGTTCATGAAGATAAGCGAACTGAGCATCACGATAATGAAAAATTTGCGGGCATTGTAGAACATGGTCATTCGCCAGCAGAACTTCTTGGTGAACCTGTTCTCTTTCTTATACAGGCAGAAGAATACTGCCAGAAGAATGAACGGATAGATGAACTTAATCAGTTGGATGGTCTGTATCATACGTTAGTCTTTACTTGAGGGATTATTACTCTGCGACATGGCATTGAGCTTCATGCCGATGCGATGATTGAGCAGGTTATTGTAGTTGGGTGAGGAAGTGTCAATGCTTGGGTCGTTTGACAGTTCCTCATCTGTCTCAATAAGAAGGGTGAGGTAGGTGTCGATAGGACTGCCTTTCTCAATGGTAGAGGTGCTTCTCTCCGCAGGAGATTCCACCGTATCAGTATAAACACTCTCAGCATCCTGCACCGTGTCGGTGTCGATGTCGGGAGGTATCGGTTGCGCATGTTTGAGACTGCGCATGACCAATACACAGAGTACTATCAACGCACAAAGCACCGCCTTGGCGTAGATATTGAGGTTGAACACGAACAGCGCAAGAACACAGAGCGTGATGATTACGCTGTAGAATGCGTACACTCCTTTCAGGGAGGGTCGATTATTGTCAGTATTCAAATTCATATAATTCAAGTTTTAAGATGTCGAAAGTTGCTTTAAGAATGATGTATTCAACGTCCTTGCACGTCAGAGAGAGGTTTTCGGCACGGGACTTTGCTGCCGGGTCACGCTGTATGAGCCTTCTCACACCTTCTGCCAGGTCATGCTCGTTGACTTTCCATATGTGCGGCTTTTGCCAGCAGTATTGGTTTCTGTAATTGCGGAGCGTTATCACCTGGTAATCGATGTGGTGAAATTCCCCATTGAGATAGTACTTCCATGGGATGGTGTCGTGCGTATCAATGACCTCAATCCAACTGCGATGCTCTTGAATGACATCCGCAATGTGATAGAATAGAGCCTTGTCCATGCATAGGGAAACGAATCAGGGATTGTTGTTGAAATCGTTCATCACCTCTGCTTCGCCACGATGCTCTTTCACCAGCATGGAGCCTTTGGTGTTAAGGCGAAGGTCGTTCAGCAGGTCTGGGTACATGATGTCGATGGAACCATAGACAGTTACTAATATCATGTTCACCAAGCCGTCCTCATCGGTGGAGAAGTTCATTTTGATGTTACGTTGCTCTTCGGGCATGAAGTAGGTACATGCCCGTTGTCCGAACTTCGTCTTGATGGCTTTCGGGTTGGGATGGGTGTAATACAGGATGCGCATATAGGCATCACCATCCATGATATTCAGCACATCGTCAATAGGCAGAGGATGGCTGACTTCATAGGTCAGTATGGCGTAGCCGTTACACTCCTCGGTCTCTTTCAGATAAAAGTTGTCGAACAAGGACGGCATGATGGTTGGCCCACTGACCTTAAACTTGTAGATTGCTTCTTCTAACATTGTATCTTGCATATTTTATTGAGTTTGATTTATTGATTACGGAATTACAGGGTAGCGATATAAAGCCGCATGAGCTGTGTAGGTATCTGGGCGAGATGTTCCTGGTCAGCATATCCTTTGGTTGCAAGCCGTTCAGAAATCTCTGGGTATGAAGCCGCAAGCTCCATCATCTGCTGTTGCTGTTTTTCTGTCAGCATACTGATGGCAAAGGCATCCATCGAGAGGAAGGGTTGCAGTGTCATCCATAAGTAAGCATTGGCTTGACTCTCCGACTTTACTTTCCCTTTCATTAGCAAGTCATCACATACCTGTGCGTTCAGGAGCAGTCTGCGGCAGGTACGCATACCCATGTAAACCATGACATCCTCGCTTGCCAGTCGTTTCTCTGATGTAGTACGGAAGATGTCAGTGCAGATTTGCTCTGTTATCTTCGTGACATCTTGCAGCCCGATATTGGAGT
>JAFSNR010000046.1 GCA_017443345.1 Prevotella sp. | reverse complement strand
GCTATGGAATGTAGCTTGGCAAAATCGTCAGCTCCTCCGTTGGTGCGGAAGCATCCGCTGACTTTCTGTTTTATCTTTATCTTCCTCACTCCTCGTTCACTTGCATTATTGTCATAGGGTACAAGTGGGTTGGATAGGAAAGTGAACAGGTAGTCTTTTACCTTGAGGATGCCTTTCTTGAATCTCTCAAACTCGTCATCGAGGTGCGTCAGGCTTTCTCCTAAGAGGTTCTTCATCTTGGTTTTCAGCACCTTTATCTTCCTCTGGGTGATATTGCCGTCTCTTCTGAGATTGATAGCGTGTCCTATCAAATGGATAAACCTTCTTGACCAGTTCTGTTTTGTGTCCAGTTCGTTAAGATACTCGGCATTTCTGAGCAGGTGGGCCAGGCATACCTGGTGTCCCTTAACGTTCATATTGAAATAGGTTTGCTTCCTGTCGGTCACGAGCATCGAATGTGGCAGTCCGTTAGGGAACTTGGAGTCTATGGCCTCCTTGCCTCTCGACTTCATCTGGAACACGTAGGTGAGCAGGGCATTCTGGAATATCCAGTTCCAATGCAGTTCCTTCCCTACGGCAGCACCTGTCTCGTCTGCCCCGTTTACTGGTGACAGCTCAATCCTCCTGCGTATCTCCTCGTAGGCAGGGTCTGCCTTCTTGCTGTTTCCTTTGAGTATGTTCTGTACGGTCCCCTCGCTTATCTTCTGCCCGCACAGGTCTGATATGAGTTCCGCTATTCTCTTGAACGGGATGCACTGCACGACATTCAGATAGCTGACAAGCGCACGGATGTTGTCACCGTACTTGATGCGGCAGTTGGGTGCGTCGCAGTTGTTCACGCAGCCGCACTGGCACACCTTCTCGTAATACTGCTCCTCAGTTGTCTCTACGACAAACTTGATGTCTACAATCTGTGTCTTACGGATTTTCCTGTACCCGACACTCTCCAGCGGACGACCGCAGCATTTGCAGAAGGCTGGTTCATGCTTTATCACTCTGTCTGGCGTGCTGACGGTCTGCAGTGTGTTCCCCTTGTGCCCAGGCTGTCCGCCGCTTGGTTTCCCGCTCGGCTTGCGGAGGGACTTTGTCCTGCGGAGTTCACGTGCCGCAATGCTTTCCTGGGACGGCGGGACACTGCTGTTACTGCTGTTCTTCTCAGGCTTTCCCGGACGACCGGAAGAGTCATCTTCCTCGTCACCGCCTTCTTCCAGTTCTTCGATACGCGCCTTGGCATCGGCAAGTTCCGCCTTGGTAGAGACAAGATCCATCTTCAGACTGTGTATCTCCTTGTCTTTCTGGCCGATGATGCGGTTGAGCCGCCCAATCTCCTCGGTCTTCTCGGAGTCGGACTTCTCAAGTTTACGCAGACGCTGGTTTATCATGCGCAGGACTTCATCCGTGTCGGTACACTGCCTTGCCATTTCGCAGACAAAGATAGGCATCTTTTACGAAACGGCAAAATGGGGTTTCACATACCTTAACGGAGAATCCGTATTTGCCAAAAACGTGAAATCGGCTCTCATGGGCGACTGTATGTTTGATGGCGATAATTTGACTGCATGAGTATGCGAACCCACAGGTGTCCTAATATGCCCCGAATCTGACCAATATAGACTGTAAGTGCATAAGACAACACATGCCAAACCTCTTTAACAATGCTTTAGATATGGAGACAAATCAAGTTTATGAATTATTAACGCGCGATGTTGACGATCTCATGCCGTGGGGTGCTCCTATAT
>JAFSNR010000154.1 GCA_017443345.1 Prevotella sp. | reverse complement strand
TATCCTTACCAAACCATTCATAACTCATATATTTTTTTAGTGAAACTTCTTGAAAAAGCCTCCAAAAACTTTTTCACAAAACCCTTTGGAGGTCTCGCATAAAATCCGTAAATTTGTAGCGATTTAGAAATGTAGTGCAAAGGTAGCGATTTTGTCCGAACTCACAAAAAAATCAAGAAAAAAAACGAACAATCTCCGCTTTCGTTTGTATTCCATAGTGAAGAACCCAATAGTGCAGATGAAATGTGTTGGCGAGGGTTCTTCAAGGTCAGGAACTCACCCATCCTGACCTTTTTCTTTTCGCCATGAAAAATGGAGCCACTTTCACAAGCGACTCCATCCCACCAAATTGTCTAACCTATAAATACTATGAGATTCATTTAAGTTTTACATATTCCGAGTACACGACCCGTGTGTGCGGATTCTTGCTAACTACCTCTTGACGGATTGCCTTCGTGCCGTACCTGATGAACAGGAACCGCTTCGGGACACGGTGTACAATCTGCACAAGCGTATCGACAGATGCCACATCCAAGTCAACCATGCCGTTCCTAATAGTGCCAGCAACGGCGACCCAGGGAGGGTCTCTCCACTCGAAATGCTTGAGCGAATCGACATACACAACATGATTCCTAACTTCATATACAATGCTGTCCCTCAATTCCGTCTTCATTGTCACATTTGTCTGAGTGCCAGTGGATGCGAGGCTCTCCATACGGCTCACCTTCAAACCCAAGTCCTTCACCTCCTGGCACTTCTCCTGATAGTGCCGTTTCAGTTCGTCGCACGTCAGCTGGAGAGCCAGCACCGATGCGGCACTCCTACCCTCCGCTGTCTCGTACAAGCCAATCTCTTCAAGAAGCGCATACTGGTTGTTCAGCAAACGCGCACGCTCCGCCCTCACTTTGACAAGCTCTTTTCCCTGCCAGACACACAATCCCACAAGGATGGCAATCGCGATGGCGACCACCGCATACAGATACTTTTTCATAGGCTACTTCTCCGATATATAAACTGTTTGACCATTCTTCTTCACTGCACGAAGCACCTGCCGACGTTGACGCGCACCGAAAGAAACGTGTATCCAGTCGTACCCGTATTCATTGATGAGCTGGTCAAATGGCAGCTTCAACTCACGGATAAGGTCGAACAACTTCTTGTTCTCTGAAGGCAGGTCGCTGACACTCCTGATGTCTGCCGCCTCCCCCTTCACATGCTGTGATGAGGCTGCACCACCGACCGCCTTGTTCAAGGCAGGGCAGCGATAGCCTGATGTTACAATGATAGGCTTTCCGTATGCCGCTCGCAATGGGTCAAGAATTTTTTCGGCCAAAGCGGTCAGGCTTCTCTTCACTTCGTCGCTTGGTTTGAACTGGGACTTAATGCCCTTCCTCTGTGCCGTTGCACTCTTAATCAATTCGTCAATCGTAAAATATTTCATCACATCTTCTGTTAATGGTTTCACTCCTTTTTAATCAGTTGTCCGTAAATCAATGCGGCCATCACAATCGTGAAGGCTACGCCCCAAATCTCCTCTATCAGATTGTTATTCATCGCTGACACCTCCATTCTTCAACACGTCAAGAATCTTATCCTTGAAATCCTTGTTCTCGGTCGCCAGCTTAGTCACAAGCCGCACGAAGTCCTCCTGCTGTTTCTTCTCCTTCACGTTCGATGGCTCCATGATGCTCGTCACCTCAACAAAAGCGATGTAGGCAGTACCGAAGAACGAGAACACTGGCAACATCGGGATGTCATACCCGTACTCACGATAAAGAAAGAACAAGAGGGCTATCTGAACACAGTCCACAAGCGTCATGGCAAAGAGCATGTTGAAATACTTGCTCACCTTCTCGATGGTGCGCTTGTAAGCCTCGCTCGTCCGCATTTCGCCCCTTTGCTTGGCTTTCCTCACCCCTGCCCAAAGGTCAAGAAAGATGAGTCCAAGCGTCACGATGTAGAGCAGGAGCACAATGGCTCCCACAATTATCAATGTAGTTATTCTCGGTTCCATCATTCCTCGTAATTAGTCCAGTTAACCAATCCTTTTTCCTCTCTCCCTGCAGCGATGCAGTCCTCGATGTGCATCTGGACATGGACGGCAAACAGCACAAACTCGTTCACATCCTGGAACGTGTACATCTCATAGTCATCGTCACTTCCGAGCTTCAGTGTCGGCAACGTCTGGATGTCACCGCCCTTCGCCATGGCGTATGCCAACGCAATGTTGCGCTGGTTCTCAGCCGACAGCCACACAATCTTGTCTCTGTACCTGAATCCAGACAGAATCTGCTCCTGCACATTTGCATTGATCTGTCCGAGAATCATTTCCTTCACCTCGTCGAAAGAAGGCTTATAGTCAAATACGTGGCAATACACGTAAGTGCCCATGTCATCCTCCCCGAAACCGAAGAAGACTTTCCATCTGCGGCGACCTATCTGCTTGATGCCGTCGCAGCGTTTTTCCGCGCCATAAATCTTTTCCATATTCAGCAATTTTTTATGATGACATTGCAAAAATATGAAAAAAAAAGACGTTCGGTACCGAACGCCTCAAACTCTAAATCGATTAAATCACTATATCTGTGTATAACAAACAGTTGCGTTATACGCTATTTTCATGTAAATTTGTATTTCACCTTGTTGCCGTCGAAGACCTCACTCACAAGAGTTGTCTCGAATGGGAATCCGTCCTCAATGTCACTGATTTGGTCGAGAATGCTCTTCATCTCCTCGCTGGCCGTGAAGAACTTGCCCCATTCCTTTGTTTGAACATCCCTGAAACTGACGAGGTATCTGTCATCGTCACCCTTCGAATGCTCCGTCTTGATGCCTGTCTCGTAATCGTGAATCTCTATCACCTTGTTCTGCAATGCACTCATGCGCATTGTCTTTCCAGGGAAGCGCTTCTTCCCATCGGCTGGCGTGTAAACCACACCCATTTCGCTAAACTTCTTCATGTGTTGACCTGTTAATATATAATATAGATGAATACAATCAGCATGGTAAGCCATCCCTTTGAACGACCCGATAATCTGCTGCCTCCGCTTTCTTGACTTCACCTTGGCGAGCTTTCTTGCCGTATTCTTCTTCGTCCGCTTCCGCAACAGCGAATGGTCTCCGTAATGCACATACCCAAGATGGTCAAGACCCTCGCTGATGGGACGCACTGCCTCACTTTCCTTCACACTCAATCCCAGTTTCGCTACCTCTTTCACATACAGGTCTCCCAGTTTCCACAACTCCTTCTTGTCGTAATGCCACATCACTACATCATCACAATACCTGTCGTATAGATATCGGCACTCACCCTCATGCTCATACTTCAGCACATGCTCGCACATCACATGATCGACAACAGAAAGATAAAGATTGGCAAAGCACTGCGAACTCCTCAACCCCTTCGACAGACCTTGTGGCAAAAGTGTGATGAAGCTGTCAAGAATGGGCAACAGCAAAGCATCTGATATGAACTCCCGTATAAGCTCTTTCATACGCTCCTGACTGATGTTGTCATAAAAATGCTCGATGTCGTTCTGGTAATAATACTGCATCATCAGCGGTACATTCCGTAGGTCTTCCTCTATGAGGTGGTGCTGCCAGTGCATCCCTCTTCCCTTGATGGAAGCTCCAGTGTTCTTGATGAGCGTCGGATAGGTGTACTTCTCCACTATCACCATGATGGCGTGACAACCGACACGCTTGATGACTCGCGGAGCTTGTACATCACGCTCCTTGGGGCCGTCGGTTACATGAATCTGCCTCACGTCAGATGGGAGGATACGAAAAACACCCCTGCTGATTTCGTCTTGCAGCATCGCCACAATCTTTTCTCGCAGAGGTCTGTATATCTCTTTCTGATGACCATTCTCCAGATGGTCTATCACGTAATCGAAACTCTCATACATGTTATCATCGCTGACGATTTCCGGTATGAGATGGTCAAGAGGGTAAACAATTTCGGCGTTCATGCCTTCAGGCTTCATGTGATGTTCCGGCTTTCCGTCTGGTCGCGACAAATCGCAACTTTAGCAACGCTGTTGCCGAGGCTCAGTCCCCTCGCCCGTACAATGGCAGACTCGCTGCTGCTGCAGAGGAACGATTATCACCGTGGGTATAGCCAGAAATCAAGGCGCGCACCGTTGTTCGTGTTCGAGTTCGAAGAAGCGTTGTTCGCATTCACGTACACGACCCCGTTGTTCGCATTCGTATTGTTGCCAGAGCGGAGCACAGCACGCCCAGTTGGGGACATCCACCTTTTGGGCGCAAAGGTAAGAACTTTTTCCGAAAAATCGAGCCGCTTACGCGGCAAAAATGAGAGGGAGCAGCCTTTAAGGGCTCTCCCTCTGCGTTTTTTCGCTCTTTCGAGTCAACGTCAATCCGTAATTTCGTATCTTCCCCTGAAGGCAAGGCGCGCACCGCTGTGCGCGTACGAGCTCGAAGAAGCGCTGAACGCATTCACGTACACGACCCCGAAGTTCGCATTCGTATTGTTGCCAGAGCGGAGCACAGCACGCCCAGTTTCTGCCACTACGCCACCGTAGTCACAATAATAGTCATCGTAATTACTGTTGCTGTAGAATTTACTTGGTACAAGGTCTGCAAAGCGTCCGTTCCTCACACGGCATATTTCCGCCTGACCTGCAAGGCTCTGCACGGCACGCTCGGAACCGTCACGCATTTGGATGCGAAAGATATAGTCTGCGGTACTGCCCGTAGGAGCCTGCGACTTGTTCTTGTAGTAGGCGGCGAACGATGTCACATTCACTGCAACATGATCCATCCACTCTGACAAGTTGCCCCACAAATCCTCGAGACACATAGTGCGTGGTCTTCCAGTGCTGGTCTCACGGCGTGGAGATGGGCTCGCTGCGAGGTCAGTACCGCCAGTGGCAGTACCAGCGTTCACACCGTCACCGTTCACAGCCTGAGAGTTCCTTCTTCCGTGAACTGCCATCCACAAGTTAGCGATATCCTTATGCTGCTCATAGTCCATGCAGAAGAACCCGTTACCACGCATCCTTGCCAAGTTCAGCAAGTCCTTGCAGGTGTAGTTGTTGATGGTCGGCACATCCTGATTCGTCACGTTGCCGTTGCTGTCATAAGTCCAGCCGGATGCGGTCGATGAGGTTCCGTTTCCTCTCAACGGAGTTTTGCCAGCGATGGAGCGCATGCGCGACAGCACATCGATACTGGCCATGTATGTGCCAATCAGCTCAAAGTCATGCTCCACCCAGTCTGGTTCTATGGCTTCAATCTCGCTGCTGTCAACTGCGATACACTCGTGGCTGTCGAAGTTGATAGGACAGGTGAAGACGAACGTTGAGGCTCCGTCTGGAACGGACACAAACAGATATTCGCCAAGGATGAAGTCGCTGTTCACGTTCGTGATGTACGTCTGAACAGTACTCTGAACCTTCCCGTCTGCATCAAGGAAGATGGCACCGAGGTATGGACTGCTCACGCCCGTCCAACGCACCTGCCTCATGCCGCTCACGTCCATGCTGCAGACGTTGTTGGATGAGTTCGTCGAGAGGTTCGCCACGTCGAACGTGTCACCCACATTGAAGTTGCTGAGCTGGACAGCCTTGCCAGCAACAAGCAGAGCCTGCGCATTCGTCTTTCTCCTCACCACGCTCGATGTGCTCAGAGGCTCATCGTTCAGAGATGAGAAGGCAACGTACTTCTTCTGGTGCAGGTGGTCATTGATGCCCTTGTACCAATAATGCACGAGTCCGAGGTAGAAGTCACGACCCATACCGTCGCCGTCTCGAACGTCAACGGCATTGCCATTCGCAAGATATCGGTAGTCCTCGTCACTCACCTGCTTGAGAAGCATCTTGTTGTTCTGCTCGTCATAGATGCCGCTGTACATGTGCAAACGGTTGTAGATGATGCTGATGTGACCGCTATGGGCGTATCCGCTGCCCACACCATCCTTGGTGTTGTTGTCAAGGTTGCGGATGTTGCCGTCATAGCCGTTTGCCTCTGCGTCATCGTACTCAATCATCGTGTACTGCGCCTGATGGATGGTGAGCTCTGACAATGCAGCCTGCCAAGAAGCAAGCACAGATGCGTCGGCATACTTGGTCAGCATGTACGTTCCGTCGATGGCTGGAGCACTCTGAGCGTTCAAGTTCACGTCAAGACCGGTCATGTTGAGTGACACCCATGTGGCGAGATCGTTTCCGTTACCGCTTGCGGCAATTGGGAGGGCACGCACCACGCTGAGGCGGCTGCCCGAAGAACCTGCCACGGTCTGCAACAGCGTGTAAGCATCAATCTTCGTGCAGTTCTCCACAATCAGCGTCTTCACGCTCGACGGGTCAGCGAGAACAAGCCCGCCCATCGTCAGATTGGGAAGGTAGCGCAGTTTCAGATATTCATACGTCGCCGGCAGCTGCATGTACGTCACCTTGGCACCATCCGCAATGTCTGCTCTCGCCAATTGGCTTCCTGCTGCATACAGGCTCTCCAGACGTGGGCAACCGCTGCACACCACGTTCGTGATGAGCGTTTCCCTCACATCGAGCTTCTTCAAGAACGGCAGTTCTCCGAGGTTGAGGTTGGTCAACAGCGTGTAGGCTCCAATGGTGAGGTTCACCTTCCCGACCTTGCCGATGTAGATTTCCTCGACCAACGTCATCACGGAGAAGTCGAAGTTGTTCGACAGCGTGATTTCGGAGAGGTCAATCATCGACATGCGGTCTGCCTGGTAGATGTACAGCAACGCACCTTCCTCATGGGAGAAGTTCGTGAAGTTGTGGCTCTCGCCAGCCTCCAGATAGACACTTTCAGACAAAGAGCCCGAACTGTCATTACCGATGCCGAAATAGCCAGTCTTGGCAGCTGTGATGCGTATCTTCGCACCGCTCGGAGCGTTCACACGACCGGAGAGGACTCCGCTGAAGAAGTCGCCAGTGCCGTAGAAGCCGTCACGGATGCGCCACCTTCTTTCGATGAATGCAGGAAGCGAAGTCAGTCCGAGACCCTGCAGAGCATAGAAGTAGATGGCATCTGATGTCGCAGTGAAGTCGATGTACTTACGCTCTCCATCGTATGAAGACACTTTCTTCTGCCAACGCTTGATGCGTGAATCGACGAAGAAGTAAAGTGCTCCGTCTGGGGAGAACGGCTTCAAGGTCACACCGCTTACGGTGGTGGTGCAGCTTCTCATGGCTGATGCAACCGTGCGCAACGACAGCTCCGTGTTGTTGGCATCCACATACACCGTCTGCTGGAGGTACATGTTACGGAACAGGACCGAATTGTAACCTGCGTATGGGTTGGTGTAACCCGTCTGCTCGTCTGGGAGCTTGTTCGGGTCAACCTCTGCATCGACAGTCTGACCACCTTCATTTTCCTTTCCGTTACAGGAGTCGCAGTCATACACCTTGTTGAGGTACATGCGCATGGCGAGCATTCCCGTTGTCGTGTCGTTCGCCTCATCGTCTGCATTGTAGTAAACACCGTTCACAATCTTACAGCCGTCCTCAAGGAACCACATAGGCTGCATGTTCTTGGCTCGCTGATCGACGGCAGCATCATAGTCGGTGAAGATGTCGTAAGCGAAGCAAGAATGAGGAGAGGCATACTTGTACAGGTCGGTCTTCCATCTGTTCAGTCTTGCAGTGCCACCGTCACCATCTGTGCTGTGGTAGGTATCCCAGTCACAGCTGTCACAGAACTGCATCCAGCGGAACAGGTTATAAGGAACCTTCTTTCCGAGAGCGTAAGCGATGGCGAGGTCATCATCATCGACAAGGGACTCGAAATAGTAAGTCCATGCAGGAACGGTCTCAGCGGAGATGTCACCATCATCGATGAGGGCCTGCACCCACTTCGAGAACGAGGTGCTCGGAGCCATCAGGTCGGCAACGGTGCTGACACCCTTGAACCAGTCCATGCCCTGATAGTTCAACAACTCAAATCCCTCCACAGGATTGACAACAGAGCCAGTGACAGTCCACTTGCCGTTGGCGTTCTGAACCATCGAGCCTGTCTGCTCAACCCATGACGTTCCGTTGTGCTTCATCACCTTGTACGACGTGCCGCAGTACAGGGTGAGCACATACGTCTTGGCGGTGTCAAGTCCAGTGGTGTGGATGAATCGATCCATGCTTTCGGTAAGGGTTTCGTCGGTTGTTCTATTAGTAGGCTTATAGCCCTCGTCACCCTCCGACAGATGGTTCGCTTCGTTGTATGCTTCCGCATCTGCATTGAGCATGGCTGCACTCTTGCCGTAGAACTCAACGAAATCACCATAATTCAGACAGCCCTTGTTGTAACCAGGCACATCGTTGAAACCGAGTGCCACCTGCTCCTTCTTGTCTTCCTTCCAGTTGCCCTTGGCGTGGAAGTACGGACTGCTGCCCATGTCGCTCTTGGAGCGGTACATCGCAATCGGTATGTTGGCGGTCGAGTGATTCATCACAAGTCCGTCAAGTTCCACAGTTCCCTTCTTCCAGGTACCGTCATAGGCACGCTGTGCCGGTGTCATGTAGTTGCGTCCCAAGGCTCTGAAGGTGGCGTTCATCTGGTCGCACACACCGCAGTCGTTGGCGTTCGAGCTGTCGGAGTAGTCAACCTTCACCGTGATGATATCGACTGGGATGCTGTCATCGTGGATCTGCACCTTGTTGATGGCTGCAAGAGCAATAGCCCTGCGTCCTGCCTCGGTGGTGTTGTCTGGGTTCAGCAGCTCAATCGTTGTGCCACCCGTCTTGCTGGTCTTGTCATAGGTGGAGCCGTTCTTCTGTGCCAGGTAGTAGCGTGGGTTCTTCACGGGACGCTTGGCGGAAGTGGTACCCTGATTCCTTCTTCTCACATCCCTTGCGACGAAGTTTGTCCAAGGTCTTGCAGGGTCGATGTAGTACAGCGTCACATAGTTGTTCTGCTTCGTGCTGGTGGTGTTGTCCAGCGCCTCGATGTCGGAATTGTTGTACGGACACTCGATGATGTAAGCCATGCCACGCTCTGCAAGTTCTGATGCCTGCGGACGGAGCTTGGTGGTGGTCACATCCTGCTCTGTCACCTGCTGCGATGCCATCACATCCTCATTGTTGTACTCGACAACCATGTTGCCTGTGTCGGTCAACTTCACGAGGTAGTTCTGGAATGCCTGGTCGAACTGGAAGTAATCGTCCCATGCCAAGATGTAGTACAGGTAGAAATCACCATACGTTCCATCAAACGTGATGTTCTTGTTCTGGATGAGGTTGCTCTGACCTGCCACATAGCCAATGACAGCGACTTCCTCACCATTCAGATACAGTTTGATGAAATAGTAGGTGGTTCCGGCACGAGTCTGGCCGAGACCTTCTGCTGCAGGTTCAACAACAACCGCAACAGTCACCTTCTCGCCCTGCTTGTAGGCTCGCTGCTCTACCTGATTGGAAAGACCCGTCGAGCAGTAGATGCCGACATGACGGCCAGTCACGAAGAATCCAGCACCGACACCCTCATTGAAGCAAGACATCAGCACCGCATCATCATCGACGAGGTTTGCCGATGCGAATGCGAATTGCACTGCCATACCCGTGCTCTCGATGGAAACACGGTTGTACGGCTGATGATCGAGAGAGGCGGTCACGTCCTCTGCGATTCTCAATGCCTTCTCTCCAAGGAACATCTTGAAGCCCGTCGTGCTCCAGTTCGAGCCGTTCACGGTAATCTCATAGCCATTGTTGGTGATGGTGTGGTCTGCCTCGTCATTGCTTCGGTTGGCGAAGTCAAATCCGTAGATGGCACCAGCCTTCAACAGGGCATCGATGACTGTTCCGCTCACAAGGAATGTGGCTTCAACACCGTATGCCGCTCCGCATCCAACCTTCACGATATGGGAGAAGGTGCCGTCATACGCCACGCCTGACACCTGATGAGTGTAGGTGTAGGCAGAAGAACGGTAAGCGATATGGCTCTGGTCAGCTGTGCCGTCCAGATAGACGGTGGCGGTGGGAGCATTGCTTGTCGGGTCATACACAGCATAGTTCACGGTGATGGTCTCGTACAGCTTCACGGAAGCGTTCGCTCCTGCGCTCGTCCAGCTCTCCACGACAAGAGGCGCGGTGCTGCTCTCGTTAATCACGAAGATGCCCGAATAGAGGTAATTGCCCACAACGCCAGAAGACACGTCCACACCATGCACACGGATGGGGTATGCACCATGCAGGAGCACAGAGCCAAGGCAGTTCGTCGGGTCTATCGTGATGCTATGGGAATAGGAGTCCGTGATGACGGCACGACCCAGCTCACGCCACTGGCCATTCAGATAAATCTCCGTGATGGCGGTGATACCTCGGTCACTCACATTTCTCGGAAACTGATAGAAGGGAATGCTCTTCGCGTTGCCACCGACAATAAGCGCAGTGCTTTGGGTGTACTGCAACGTCTGAACGCTCTGAACCGTCACGTCAACAGCGGTCACGTTGATGTTGCGAGAACCAGTGTTGCCAGCATCGTCGGTCACAAGACACTTGAACCTGCGGACACCAGCACTGGTGAAATACTTGCTCACATCCATCACGAAGGTGTATGTCTCCATCGACGCAGAGGATGGCAGGTTGAACGTGAATCGCTCCAGCATCAGGTTGGTGTCACGGTCATACAGGTCAATCGTGGCGATGGTGTTATCCTGCTCCGTGGAGCCGACTGTGGTTACGGAACGGACAGCTGCCCTCAAGATGAAGTCACTGCCGGCATTGCCGTACATGGGCGAGGTCTGGAAGGCCATAGACACGATGGTGCCGCTACCTCCACCGCCACCTGTTCCGACGGAGAACTGAATTTCATCGCCCAATCCTTCTCCTTCCGCGTTCTCCAGTTGCAGCTTCACCACACCTTCTGTCTCAGTATCCACCTTGATGCCTGTGGGCAGCAGGTTGTATGCGCCACCTGTCGAGAAAGCATCCTCTCCGTCCTCTTCTGGCTCATCGCTCGTCTCGACCTCAGAACCTCCACCGCCGAAGTCCTTCCACAAGCCTACAACGCCAAAGTCGGTGATTTCGCCTTGGAACTGCTTTGTCTCCATGACGTTCTCACCTGTTCGATAAGAGATGATGAGTCCTTTCTTTGCGTAGGTTACACCAGAGTCCCTCTGGTAGGCGACAAGCCTTGCCACAGCACTCTCCAGCGTGTAGTATTCACCTGCGACAGGAGCACCAATCATCTCGTCGATGATGATGTACGTCTCACTGCCAGCAGCCAACGAACCGAAGTCCTTCCAGTTGTCAGCGTTCTTCCAGTTCACTTCAGTCACCGTCCTTCCGATGTACTGATAAGTCTTCCAGATACCAGCACTAATCTCGAATGAGATAATCAGACCACTCAGAGCCATCTCTGCGTTCCATACGGCATGCACAGCGGAAAGTGTCGGGTTCTGCGCATCGCACAGCACGTAGTATCCCTGCACAGGTATTTCATTCGTCACATTGTAGATACCAGCAACGCTGGACATGGAACTCATGGCATCCTCAAGTGCACCGATACGAGTGCCGTGTGCGTCGATTTGCCCCTGCAACCCACCGTCTGCGTTTTCACGAGCGGTGGCTTCTGCTTCAATCAGTCCGCCCAACGTCTCGCTCAGGCCGTAAAGAGAATCGTTCAGTTCCTTATGCGTTACACCCATGGGGACAATGTCTTCGCCATCAACAGACCGATAAGATTCATGTAGTGTGGTATGGTAGAAAATGCGGTCACAGCGGATTCCACCGTTATCCACGTCCATATAGTCTGCCATGTTGATGAACGTGCGGTAATACTTGGGAGCCTCGTCTTCCTGATAGATGGCTGCGAGAAACATCTTCCGTGTCCCGTCATACACGATGTGCCGTACATCAGTGGTGGAACCTTCCTCCAAGGAAACATTGTCAACGACATTATCGAAGGGAACGAACTTCAAGCAGCTGAAAACGCTGTCTTCAAGAGAAGAAATCGCATCGTTGATGTCAGACAAAAGCCCTGCAAGCGTCTGGGTGTCATCTATGCCGACAAGGAACGCTATCACTTCATTGAAGTTCTCGATGGCATCGGTTGAACCACCACTTCTCAATGCCGTAATCGCATTCTGCAATGCAGTGTCTGCCTCCTGGCGAACTCTGGCTTCTGCTGTAATCGCTTCCTGCAATAAGCCATCCGCAGTCCGTAATGCGGCTTCTGCCTCCTGGCGAACTCTGGCTTCTGCTGTAATCGCTTCCTGCAATAAGCCATCCGCAGTCCGTAATGCGGCTTCTGCCTCCAGCCGTGCTTGGATTTCAGCTGCAATCGCCGAATATACATCACCACCCTTCACAAGTCCTGTGTTCCCTGAAGCCACAGAGCCAAAAGCGGCTGCGGCAATCTTCGCCAAGGTCACAGACTCTGCCGCCAGCTTCGCGGCTGTAACAGCACCGTCGGCTATCTTTTCCGTCCCCACTGCACCTGAACCTATCTTGTCAGCCGTCACCGCACCCGTGGCAATCTTCGCGGCAGTGACACAGGCATCGGCAAGCATGGTGGATGTCACGTTGCCACCTTCCAGCTGAGCAACCACAGCCGTCACAAGGTTGCTCACAAGAACACGTCTGCCACCGCTCAACTCAATGTAAGCATCGGAAGGAGCAGAAGAGACCTCTGTCAGGTCTGTTATCTGTACACTGTTTGTACGCAGTCCGGCAATGACCGCGTCAATAATCTCTTGCTTCTCAGTACTTGTCATAATCTTATAAATTTAACAGTTTATGATTGGTTGTTGTCTCTCTGAAGTCATCATTGTCAAGGCGCAAGCCAACACGGCGCAGACGGAGCGCATTCACCTTCTCCACATTCGGGTCAAGGTTCGTCACCTTCTGCACTTTCTGGGTGATGATGTAACTGCGCAAGTCCTCCAGTTCCTGAGTCAATTCGGGCACTTCACTCTCATGCCGAGAGTAGCGGACACCATCGAAATAAACGTAGCTACACGTCAGGACTCTGTTCAGCAACTCACCGAACCATACAGGACAGCCGATGCTTCCACCCATCGTGAACGTCTTCACCACCTGCTCATGCGAATAGATGTCGAGCACGTCATACAGATGGGTCGTGAACTGCTCGTTATCGACCCCGAACACCCAGTTGTCATCCTTGAAGCCGCCAGGCACTCTGAAATCGAAGAAGTTCCTCATGCCGTTCAGCAGGAACACGCCGTCAAGCCTACGACGGTTGTCTGCCATCGAATACTGGATGAGCGTTGTCTGCTCAAGGATGACAGCCTCCTCACTCACACAAAAAGGCTCACTCTCCTGCCCAAGCGTCACGCTGTAGATGCCTGGCAGAAGTCCGCTGATGACACTCCAGTACACCGTCACGTCCGTGTTCATGGCCCATGTGTGCCAGTTCTGTGTCACACGCTCGCCTGTCTCAAGGTTGTTCACGTACAATGTCGGCACATTGCCTTCAATGCCAGCCATGCCGTAATCGTCAGAGAACGCTATCACCTCCACGAGGATGCGGTCAGAGGGTGCCCACGTCTGCGTGTACTTCGACCCAGCACCGAACTTGTCTGTCGAGGGTCGGAAAAATAATGGGGTAAAAGGACTTATGATATACATGTCACACTATGTTCTATTAGTTCATACTCCAAAGCCTCATCATGCTGGCACATCTGCTCAACGCTCTGTAGATACCCCTTATATCGGCATCCGTTCAGCACAAACTCAATCAGACCGTCCGTGTCATCGGACATGTCGAGGTCGTTCGTGCTCACATCCACCTTGCCACACTTGAAAAGCCGCTCTGATGCCAGGAAAGTGAAATCTTTCGCCACGCTGTCATTCCCAATCATCACATCGCGGCAGCCACGAGTCATCGACAGCTTCAAGGCATCGCAGAATGAAGCGATGTAACCACGGTTAGCCTCAACCATGTAGATAGGAGAGAAAGCACCATTGAAGACACTGTTGGTATAGGTGCCAGTTATCGTCAAGCTACGGTCAATCTTCCACTTTCCGTTATACGTGCTGGCCAGACACTTCACGATGAAAACATCCTCATCACTGTCTGTCGATTCCTCATCATTCCTCTTCAGCACAAGTTCCTCCATTCCGTAGCAATCTGCACGGTATGGACACTTCAAATCCAACTTCGATTCGGTCAGTTCCACACCAGTCAGATAGTAGTTCTCGAAGTTCCACTCATCCCTGCCTCGGTTCTCAGACTCATAGTCCTGCTTCTCATACCCGACATTCACACCTGAATAGAGCCGACTCTTATCAACGGAAAAACCAAACTCATTCACGCTCTCCAGCGTCTTCACAACCTCATCGTGGAAAAGGTCAGAGCGGTGCATGAAGCGCACCACAGAAGCCTCCTCGCCGTGATACTCCAGCAGGGTGCGTGCGTCAATGTCATACATGTACGCCACACCGTTGCCGTCAACGAACACGGGCAGCTCAAGCACCTCTGTCAATGAGCCATCATTACGAGGTCTGTCCAAGATGCGCATATAGTCATCGTAATCGACAAACAACCTGGTATATTTTCCCACGCTGTCAAGCCTACCTACAAACATGCCCTCGTTACGCACGAAATGGATGGAATCGACCACCGTTCCCGAAGACCCGTCAATCAATTTCCCTGCAACAGTCGAGTACTCAATGATGCCGTCAAACTCCACACGGTTACGCTCCAGCCTGTCTATGCGGTACACATATCCGAACACAGCCTCCATGAACGAGGCAAACTGGTTGAAGCTCGTATGTATCTGCGCATCGTCGAAGCCACGCATACTCTCTGCGGCCAGCATCTTCGTCCCCGTCAGTCGAGCGTTCATCACACCGCCAATGGTCAAACAGATTTCACCATCAATATAAGCTTTCCCGTTGGCAACCGTACGAAGCACACGGTGCAGAAGCGTAATAGGCTCTATCACGTCAACATCAACAGGCTCGCCACGGCTTGCCCATGACATAATCGCATGGTCATTGCTCATATATACGGTTGCTATCGGAGTCATGCCACTCGAACCAGATGGCCAAAGACAAAAGACAAGACGTTCACCTTCTTCCATCTCGAAATCTCCAGCGAAGGACGACCCAAGCGTGAAATGCTCACCGTCTTCAACCTCAAATGTCTTATGCAAGAGCACCGTATGATAAACAGTGCTGTGATTCTCGACGTGGTACTTGTAGAGCATCACCGTGATTGCTGGCATGTCATACTGGCTATAATGCCACACCCAGAACTCCATTGCGGAAAAGTCAACATGAACCAGACAATCGCCAGAGGCTTCAACCATGTATTTAGGAGAAGCCCATCCTGTGTTTACATAAGCCTCTTGAGATTGTGGCGCAAGCACATTGTTGGGAGCAATCGTTCCACCAAGATTCGAGAGAGGAAAATTGAGGTTAGATTCATACCCAGCAGGGTCATTCATTTCACGATGCCATTTGGTGTAAGTGTCGCCCTCTGTCTCGGTCTCACCAGCAAGAACATACTGCACCTCATTGTAAGACATCACCCTGTCATACAGCAACCGATAACCACTCCTTAACGCACTCACGCTGTAGCTGCTCTTCGTTCCACCGTTCGACTTGATGAGGGAGGCTGCAGACACCTCCGTGCAGTTCGCGCTCACCTTGTGCCCGTCATAGGTCAAGGTCGCAAAATCCAAAGGACACTGCCAAGCCTCGTGATACTCCCAACTGTTGTCTATCACATGGATGGCGAAAGCAGCCCTCGCATGAACGTACTGGCTCCTCCACAGCTCCACAAGCAACTCGTAAGCCTTGCCCGTGAACTCTATCTTGCTGCCATAGTTCTTCACCACGCCACCAAGGTTCTTGCGTGTGTACGACTGCTTCAACTGCTGCCAGTTGATGACATCATTTGACACGTCATAACAGTCGCCGTCGCCGACCGTGACAACATACGAGTTCAGATGAAGATAAAACTTGCACAACATAAAAATTTCTCCTTATGTTGCAAAGATACGAACACAAAGGATTGGAACTACCACATAGCCCCAATCCTGAAAACACCCTACTTTCGCAAATCTTTCTTTTTCACGTACTTACCCCAAACCGCCACACCCGACTTTTTTCAATAGACAGCAATCAGCTTGTCAACTCTGAAGCATCGCATCCCCTCCTTCTTCACATCCCAATAAGCCATGGTCTTGTAGCTCGGCTTAGTCAACCGCTTGCCGTTCAGACTCGCTCCTGATGGCAAACCTTTCAGTGTGCCGAAAGCATGGCGGAACTGCCCGTTTGTCTTGCGGTAAAGGAAAGAAACCACTTCTTCACGCATCCGTGAAGCCAGTCTGTACAGCACCCACGCTTGTTTCAGACACTCGCTCCAACTTCCAAAGTTCTTCTCAACGAGTTGGTGCGCATACTTCATCACTCTCATTCTGAAATTTTTCCGTTTCATAATCTCATTTTTTAAGTTCGACAATTCTTTGAATGATTTCTACGGTAAAGTTCTTCATTTTTAGCGAGATAAACAAACAGAAACTTCACCATTTTAACACCTTAACATTTGCTGACATTTTGTACAGATTGCATGTCCACCGAACAAACACAAAGCCTTATTTGTAATCAAAATCCCAAACAACTCCTAAATTAACACCTTTATGAAACCGAAAAAGAACATTACCAGCCAGCTCAAGAGAATTGAGCGGAAATGCGACAGAATGACAGCACTCCTCACCAAACTCAACAGGATGGTGAGGGGGCAAGTCGTGGACAGCCTCATCGACACCATGAGGCAGGAAGCCATGCGGATGAGGGAAATGAGCCGCATCGAGAGAGAACGGACATCACAAGCCAACAACGATGGACTTCGCGAGTGAACTCATCAGCCAACTTCCATGGCTCAGAAAGATGGCTGGACGATACTGCAAGGGAGAGGATGACATCCAAGACCTTGTAAGTGACACCATCCTCAGACTATGGCAGACACGGGATAGATTTGACGAGGGCCACGCATTCAGAAGCCTCGCCTACAAGGTCATGCAGAACATCTACATCAACCAGTACAACCGAAACAAGTTCTCCGTGCTCGTCGAAGATTTCCCGACAAAGGAACCGACCACACACGCAAATGCCGATGCCCTAATCCGTGCCAAGCAGGTCATTCAGCGTGTCCGTCAAGCTTCAACACGAAGCGTCTGCATCCGCCCCGTCATCATGTACGCACTCGGCTACTCATACCAGGAGATAGCCGATTCCCTCCACATCCCACTCGGAACAATCCAGCGACGCATCCACGAAGGGCGCAGAATCCTCAAGCAGGAACTGCATCCCTAACAAACAAAAAGCCCCGACACGCAATGTGCCGAGGCTTCCAGTCAGTTGTCTTAAAATAAAGGAAGTAGTGCAGGAACTGGACTGCACCCCCATTTCACACAAGGCGCAAACCTTGAAAATCCGTGCCCATGTTGTTCACGAAAGTCTGTATCTTCTGCAACTGGGCATCTGATATATAGGTGTTGCCCTTCTTGTACTGGCGCATCAAAGAGCCGTTTATGCCTATCATCTTGGCGAATGCAGTCACGTTGATGAAAGAGTAATACTCAAAGAAGGATGCGAGGTCAAACTTGAAGGTGGGCTTCTCCATCATGGCAGCTGGCACTTCATCTCCGCTTTCCTGATAGACCTCCTTCATTTCCTCTATGCTGTTGAAGAAATCCTCCTTTGCCTCAGCGATGGTGTCACCAGATCCGAGAGCGGTGAAATCTTCGCTCTCCTTGTTGTATGCGATGTAAGTCCCATCGCTCTGTTTTTCTATTGCTACTAACATAATTCTCAATAATTTAGGTTTGACAATCTTTATTTTTGGGGTAGTCAGATAGGCTATTTGCCTATCTGACTTAGAATCTTCTTCATCAATTTCGGTCTAACTTCTTGTGACCAATGTCTTTCAATCTGTAAGATGTCCTTTTTGACTGGGTGTCTGTAGATGTCATGTCTCGAACCATGTCTTACGAACTCGTAGCCTTTTGAGATGGCTAATCTTTTCATTTCGTTCCAATTCATTTTCGAATGGGGTTTAAGTGGTTAATACTTCCTTTATTTTTAAGACACTACAAAGTTACGGCTTTTTCGTGAAACTAACAAACATTTATATAACTTTTTTGTTATATATTTTAATTTTTAACATTTCATCGTTTTTTTGACCACCTTTTGACCCCCCAAACGGCAAAAATCAAAACATAAAAACGCCACCGCACTTCCCAGCGCAGTGGTACAAACTAACCTAAATTAAATACTATGAAACACTATTTTTTCACACTCCGTTTTCTCTTCACCTCTTCAACCGCATTCTTCACGAGATTGGCGTACACGCTTGCACTCACGACCCTTGTGTCGATGCTCATCTTGTAATGGCTCATCACACAGGCAATCTCGGCATCGAAACCAAGGCGCACATCATCAGGAGAACGCTGTCCGCCCGTTGAGGCTTCCCTCTTCGCCTTCCTCCTCTCCACGGAGAACTCCACACCCTTCAACTCCTTACCGAGGAACGCAGACAATTCCTCCACGGTCATGCGTCCGCAACGGCTTCGACCGATATCCTCAACAAGTACTCTCCTGACCTCCTTCACATCATCTGGCTCACCATTGTCAACCAATGCCTTCATCAAGCAGTACATCACAATCCTCGCCCTGTCTTTCGCTTCAGCACCATGCTCATTCACAAACATCCTCATGCCGACAGGGTCAGCTACACCACGATACGCAACGATGAGGCTTGATGCGAGCTTCTGCACAGCCTCCGATGAGGCTGGCAACCCGACACGTTCAGCCAAGCCGCCATACTCATCACAGGCAATGTCTATGAACTCCGCAAGACACAACTCGTCCAGCCTTACAGTCTTTTCTTTCATCAGCAGTCCCTCCTATATTGTGCGAACTCTGCCCTATATGCCGCCTCTGCCTGCAACTTCAAGGACATCCTCGCCAGTCTGTTCCGTTCGTCCATCTTCTTCTCCAGACGCTTGTAATCGTTCACCACAAGCATCTTCGGCTCGGCTTGCTGAGATACAATCGCAGCCATCTCTGCCTGATGCAGGTTTCCGCTAAGTGGCAACTCCATCTTCCATTCATCCACATCTGGATACACCACTGCGCCCTTCGGCAAATCGACCACCACGGGCTTGTCTGGAGTCAGCCATGCAGAGTTGCCTATCACGACAACCTCACGCTTTCCACCATCACCGACCATGGCAAGACCGCCATCATGTCCCTTCTCGCCAGTACCTTTCGCATACGCTTTGATAGGAGTTGCAAGAATGGTGGCAATCTGGATGGCACCCATAGCGGCAACAATGGCCGCCATCCACGGGCCGGTCTTCAACGCCTCTGTGATGGCAACGGCTGTGGCGATGCTCGCCTCTGCGACACTGGTGGCTTTCTCCCACACCGCTTTCTTATAGGCGATATCTGTTTTCTTTCGTTCCAGTTCTTCCTCCTTCTCCGCACGTCTCTTCTCCGCTGCAGCTTTCCGTGCCTCTGCTTCCTCCGTGGAGATGGCACCACGTTCAGCTAAAGACTCTATACGCGCCACCTCTTCGTCATAGTGCGCCTGATGAACCTCCCTTTCCTCTTCTATCTTCTGAATCTGACCGTCATACAGTGTACCCATCAAACCGTTAATCTTTCCTATCGCCTGACTCGCCGTCTGCAACCACTCCTTCATGTTCTGCTGACGCTTCTTCGCAAGCTCGTCATCAGCCTTCTTCTCTCGCTCCATGGCAGCTATAACCTCGTCTGCCTCCTGCTTTGCCAAGTCAACCCTCGCCTTCGCCAGTTCACGCATCGCCTTCTCTCTGTCATCGTCAGTCATCTCCTCAACAGATAGTTGCTTCTCCAGCGACTCAATCACAGCAAGAGCCGAAGCCTGTTCATATCTCACCTTGGCTTCATACAGTGTACGCTCGTATTCCTCCTTCGTGATGAGGCCCTCGGCATACTGCTGTTCGATGGCTGTCACTTCTTCCACGTATGCGGTATCCCTCAACGACTTCTGCACGGCATAGAACTCGCTGATTCGACCTATTTCAGCATTGGCAAACTTCTTTCTCGCCTCACTGACAGCATCGTTCTTCTCATGCTCTGCGGCAAGTTCGGCAGCCATCATCTCCTCATTCAGAACTTCAACGCCCTTGGCATACTCTTCTTCACTGATTTTCCGCTGGGCGAGGCTCGCATCCAGTTCACCCTTCTGCTTGTCAAAGTTCCGACGCGCAGCGGCAACGACGGATGCCATTTCTGCCTCCGCATACTGGGCGGAAAGCTTCATCTCCTCCTCACTGCCTTCCTCCACCAGCTTCAATCTTTCGGCAATGGTCTTCTTTGTGGCCTCGATGATGATTTCACGTACCTCTTCATGATTCTTCGCCTCAGCCTCCTTGCTCACGGATGAAGCTCCACTTGGCTTTTTCTTGTCATCGTCACCATCCTTATCGTCATCACCACCATTGCCATCTTTCCCATTCTTACCATCTTGTTGCGGCACTGCCGAAACTTCATCTGTTCCCCCTCTCTTTGGAGCGACAAGCGTGTTGTAAATCGACCGTTTCCCAATCTCCTTCAAGTCATTGAAAGCACTCACCGTATTATCCTTCATCTTCCTCAACGTATCACCCTGCACTTTCGACAGATTCTCCAGATACTCTTTTGGGGAGTCTTTCAACGTGTCGAAGTCCATCACCGCACGGATGGTCTTGGCCATCCCCTCAAACAGCGACACAGTATTGATGACACCTGTCTTGATGTTGAGCCATAAAGCCTGAAACTCAAATGACAGGAACTGCACCACACCTCTCAACTCGACACTCTCTCCATACCAGTCCTGGAACCAGTGTACAACCTTTTGGGCATATCCGACGACCTTTATCAGCACATCCGTCAAGAAGTTCTTACCTGCAAGTGTCGCTTCCTCGAATCCGTCATCTGTCACATCAAACAAATCTGCCACTCTCTTGTTCAGCTCCTTCATCTTCTCTATGTGCTGGTCATGAAGTTCTCCAACCTCGCCTGTCACCTTCTTCATCTCTTCAAGGCTCGTGGTCATATCGCCAAAATACTTCACGAGTTCCATACCACCAGCGGCACCATTGCGCCCAAAAACATCTTTCAAAGCATTTCCGACCTCATTACTTTCTGCAGGCAACTCACTAATTTTCTTGCTAACCTCTTGAAGATAATCAAAGAAGTTAGCCTCACCTTTAATCAGCTTCTCATTCCATTCATCCGTACTGATACCAATTTCTTCAAGCGACTTTTTAGTGCTTGAACTCATCCTTCTCAATCGTTCAGTAGCCATCTGCATCATCTGCAAGCCCTGCTCATTGAAGATGCCGCTACGAGTCTGTGCCAGGACCGCTGCCAACTTATTGCCCTCAAGACCCATATCCCTAAAGATGGGGGCATACCGCTCCATGTTGCTCAGCATGTTCCCCGACAGATCTGCGCCAGCTTGGAACCCACCACGGACGATATCCAACGCCTCACGGCTGTCAATGCCATACTGCTGCATCAGTATATCGACAGCGGAGAGCACATCCTTGTAGTCCTTGCCCCACTCATCAGCCACTGCCTGAATCTCACTTCTGACATCGACAAGCTCATCCCCACTCACGCCCAGAAACTCCCTCGTCAGCCTCGTTGCCTCCATCAATCCCTTGTTATAGTCATACCACCACTTGAAGGCCGCGACTGTTCCACCAATGCCGAGGATGGCAAGCACGGCAGGATTGGCAAGGAAACCGAGAAGCGTGGTACCGAAAGCCTTCACCTTCGTCGTCAGCCCTGCAAGGATGTCGCCACCGCCTTCTGTGGCCAGCATCTTCAGCGAACTGCCGAACTTGCCGTTCACGCCGACTGCATTCAGCATCACGTCAACATAGTCACCTGCAGCTATCGCATAGTTGCCAATGTTGCGATGGAACTCGCCCATGTCGGCATCCAAGTCCTTCAGATGGGCATCCATCTTCTGAATCTCATCAAGCAACGCCTTACCTATTGGACTTTTTTGTTCCTCATCCGTCATCTGCCTGTGAGCCATCTTCAACTGCTCCAGCTGCAAGGACAACTGCCGAGAACTACCCTCTGCAGCAACCAGTTCCTTGTTCTGGTTGTTCAGCACTTTTCTCAGCTCTGATATAGAAGTCTTCGCCAGTTCGCGCTGTTTCTCTATCTCAACACGGCGTTCAAATACCTGCTGCTCGGTCATCGCACCCTTCTTCACGGCATCATCCAGCTGCTTCTGCTCATCCTTCAAGTCTTTCATCCGCTTCTTTTCCTTAATCAGACGCTCGATGTTCTCGTCCCTCGTGCCGATGATGCTCTTGGCCACATCAAGCATGCTCTTATCTTGATTGAACGCAGCACGCTTCGCCTTGTTCTCTTTCTCAATCTCTGCGAGTTCCCTGCTGATGACATTGGTCGTCTGACCGATAATCTGACGCTGCTGGTCAACGGCACTGTTCAGCTGTGCCGTCGCCTCCTCAGCCTTCTTCAAACCGCCAGCAACAAGATTGTTGATTTTGTCGATGTCGCCAACAACTTCAACTTTAATCTTGATGGCTTCAACCATCACCTTGGCGGCATCAAGGAAAGCAGAGCGAACATTGTCCACCTCATTTTTCACCGTCCGCAAGTCCTCAATCGCTTGCGGATCCACCAAGTCAGTAATTCTTATGTCTGCCATAATATATCGTTTTTAGAATTGTTTTCTCCTTTTCGGTCTCGTGTGGCTGGGTTTGCCCCTGCCATCATCATAGCCAATGACGATACTCCACCACATCCTCACCACTCAGCTCATCCACACCACAGAACGCATACGTCCCGTCATGCCTCACATATACCGCCTGTATCTTTTCAAGCAACATCGCAGCCTTTCTCGCAAGACCGCTCACCCTCTCCAAATCGCCCATCACCTTCTTTCTCTCACATGCACAACTCATAGCCCACAAAGTTTCCAATAGTTCAATATCCAATCCCTCAAGAAATGCTCATTGAAGTATTCCTTTCCAGCCATGCCAATCATGAAGATGGACTCGCCATACTTCTTCTCAATTAAAGGACCGTCACGAAACCCACCCGTAAACACGTGGAGGCTGTTCGCCGTCCGCTCCGTCCTGATGCTGTCATAGAACGTGCCGATGATGAACAAGTTCGGCACCTCAACGGGTCTTGGAGGCAGGAACAGCATCTCACCCTGAATCGGCGGCGTAATCCGTTCCTTCCAGTCCTTGTACCACTTGCTGTGCGCTGGTGTCTTGAAGTACGGGTCATCGTCATACGTGGGCGACAGGTAATCATTATTGCCGTCCACACCGCTGTACAGCTGCTCATGCACAATGTCATCCACAACACCTTTGTTCGTCTCCAGGCATGCGAGGACGGCATCCTCAAACCCGTCAACCGCCGTGTTGATGGCATCAGAAAGTCTGTCAAAGTCCATAACCCTTCATCGTTAGTGGTAAAAAAGAGAGGGTCGGGCTTTCGCCCAGCCCTCATCTACTTATAATCTCGTAAGCATCTTCAAGCATCTTCCGTCTGTCAGCCTCTGTCCTGTCTTGCCAGAAGCAGTCCTTGTGCTTCTCCACGAACTCGTCCCGAGACATCGACCTGACAGCATCATCGACAAACGTCACACCTTCGAGCGTCATACCGCAACAATGCCCTCAATGCCCTTGGCGTACAATGCGCTTGGAGCCTTGAGCGCAGGTGTTTGACCCTGTGTCACGGTAAGCGTCAGAGCACCGTTCGCGTAGGTGGCGGCAGAAATGCCGTCAATCGTGTCGGCAGCGTTTGCAGCGATGAGTGTACCGAACTCTGCCGTTCGGTCATAGCCACCAATCTTCTCCACAATGTGGTACTTGTTGTCACCATCCTTCACCAGCTCGACAGGAGTCAGGCCGATGAGCACATCCTCAAAGCGGATGTCAGTGTCGTTGAAGTCATAGTTCCGCTGGCTCTTCTCTGCGTCGAGGTGGCAGAAGCTGACAGTCAGCGACTCCTCAGCACTCGAAGTGGGATGAGGGATGATGGTCGAGTAGATGCAGCTCATGGGAATGCCAGCCAGCGTATCTGTGCCGTCGTTGATTCCGTAAACCACACCGTCCTCGTCAAAGTAGTACACATCACGCTTAACGTTCTTGCTCTTTAGCAATTCAGCGTGCAGACCGTAGTCAACACTGTCGAGCGTGAAGGTGTCAGTCTGGGCACTGATGCCAGTCACCTTGTTGGGGCCATAGCCAGTTGCACTCACCTGAGGCTCACCGCCATTCTTCGCGTACTCCACAAACAAAAGGACGGGATAGATGCGGTTGGGCACATCTGCGTGACAAGCCTCACGGAGGTCGTCACCATCAAAACCAGCAGGGAGCTTCTCGCCAGCAGGGACGATGATGGCACCCTTAATCTTGCCGTAGTCAATGGGGCAACCACTCTTGCCCGAATTGAAATCAGCCTTGTAACAATTACGTGTTGGTCTCATTGTAATCTTCTATTTAAGCATTTGACATTTTTGATTTTAATCTCCAAATTACCTATGTTGATGGCATCGATAGGCTCGCTTACAGGCTCACCGCTCTGTGTGTAGGCACCATATCGTCCATAACTGTAGTTCTCGCTGTATGTGTGAGGAATAACACCGTTATATGCGATAAGAAACCTTCCATCAGACTTCAATGCGGACATCAGGTGCTCATACACTGGGCGAAGGATGTTCACGAAAGAGGTCGTCAAGCGTTGCTCATTGCTCCACTCCTGGCGTGAAGAGCATGCTATCAGGATGTTGACCTTCGCCTTCATCTGATAGTCTGCCGAATCACGCTTCTCAAGGACAGGAGTGAACAAGGCGACAAGGGGAAACTTGGGCTTTCGGTCTGCCGACTGCGGTGCCTTGCTCATCGTGTCAAGCTGCTCCTTGATGTACATGTCGTTGCCGAACATGTAATTCACCTCTGGCTTCTCAATCTCGGTGCAGTTGCCACCACCGTCACACACGCTGATTACCAGGTCCTCTTTCAGACCTGCAACCACTTCGCCCAATATTTCAACTATTCCCTTCATAAGTTCATCGCATTGACAGGAGTCACCATGTTAGTGACATAACAGATTGTGTAATTGCTCAGACGACGCTCCGCCTCCGCCAAGAAACGGAGGTTGCGCACCACCATCGTGTTCCACACGGAAGCCTGACGGCGTGCCGTGTTCTCGCCAGTGTCGTTCACGCTCTTCAGCACAACGGCACCAGTGTTCAGGACATGAAGCTGTGTGCCTCTGAGCAACTTGTACATCACGTAGTCGGCGAGGCTTTCCTTCAAGCCGTCGGCAAGGAACTCAAGCTCCTCGTCTGTCTCGACATCCTCCACTTCTGGCTCCTCAGCACCATCAGACTCACCCTGGCTCTGGCTTGCAATCTCCTTCGCCTCAAGGTAGGCGAGAAGAACCTTCGTCATGTTGATGCCCATCATGGCGATGAGGAAACCTTCCTGAACGCTGTCTATCCATCCGTTGATGCTGTCACGGACAGCAATCTCGTTCTGATCGACACAGCGGTCTGGCGATATAGGGGCGTTCTGAATCAGCCGTTCGCCCTTCGTGAAATACGTGCAATCTATCAGTCGTACCATGCTCACTTCTTGTTGGACTTTTTCGTAGTTTTCTTCTCTTCCGCTGGTGCGTCCTTCACGTCAGCAGCAGGAGCTTCCTTGGTGTCATCAGACGGAGCATCTTTGACATCCTCGACAGGTGCTTCCTTTGAGTCTTCCGCAGGCGCATCTTGGGATTCTTCCGCAGACGCTTCCTTGGAGTCCTCAACTGGCACTTCCTTGGAATCTTCCACTTGTGCGTTATCCACGTCCACAACGGATTCGGGCTTCTCGACTTCCGCTGGTGCGTCCTTCACGTCAGCAGCAGGAGTCGCTTTCGTGTCGATGGAAGGAACGTAAGGAACACCGACAGTCACGCTGAAGCCCTCTTTCTTGAAGCGAAGGCGCTGCTCCCGAGCAAAACGCTCAAGAGCAATGCCGTTGCCTGTAATGACGAGAGTCTTCTTCATGGCTATTCAGTTGTTACTTCGGTTACAGTCTCAGTGCGAGTGTAGTAAGTCGTGTTGTCAGCTGGCGACGTTTCCGAAGCAGCCACGAACTCACCGTTCACCTTCTTGTAGTAACCCTTGCTTGCAGGGTTTTGACCAGTGGCGTCAACCTGCTCATACACAACAGTCGTTGTCGTGTGAGTCTCGGGAGTGCTCTGTTCAGCAGGCTTCGTGATGGCGGTCTTGAGCGAAGCCAAGTCACCATAAGCGAATGCGAATGGATTGTAGATGGCAAGAATGACCTCTTCCTGAGCGATGAGAGCCACAACGTTGCGACGCTTGGTCTCTACATCCTCTGCCCACTCCAGCGTGAGGTTCGTGTAGTCCACGAGAGAAGCACCGTTGATGGTGTCGCCGAGGAAATACTTGCCGACAGGAATCTGCGTGCTCTCGATGATGAGATAGCCAGCAATGTACTTGCGGCCATTCACCACGGTCACGAGGTTGAGGCTGCGACCCGTGGTGTCCTTCTCGCCCTGAATGGTGTTCACATCCGATGGGTTCAGAACAATTACGGTTGGGTTGTACTCACCGTAGTTCATCACAGCGAAGGCCGTGCGGATGACATCCTCAGAGTTCGGGTCTTCGATGTTCTGATAGAACTGGTTGTTCACCGTGAACGCGAGGTTAGCGGCAGTCTCGCTCTGATAAGCGACGCCTGGCAGAAGGATCTGCGTGTCGTTCATCTTGATGAGCGTCTTTGCGGAGAGCAATGGAGAGTGCTCTGCAGCACCAGTGAAGACGATGCTCTGACCCGAACGGATGTCAGGCTGAGCGGCAGCGAACGTGATGATGGTGTCAGCACCGCTGTTGTAAGTTGCCACGGAAGCAACGGAACCAGCAGTACCGGTCACTACAGCGTTGGAGATGATGCTCTCCACGCTCTTCACGTTCTCATTGTTCACGATACCCTCAAGGTTCTCGCCCTGACCGTCACCGAAGAGGATGTTCCAATCCTCTGCCATGGCGATGCACACAGGAATCTTGTTGAGGAGGTACGAACGAACCCACACGCGGCTCTTGAGCATGCGCTTGGAAACGAAGATGGTGGTACCAAGACGCTTGGTGCCCGTGGTCACCTCCTTCACGCTAAACGCAGACTCAGGCAGCAAACCGTTCTCGGTCACGAAACGTGCGTTGCGGTTCAGTGCTGAAATCTGGTTGTAGGTAAGGTTGGGGAACTGTGGGTCGCCCTGCTCTGTGGCCAACACCTCACGGAGGTGAGTCTTACCACCTGCGTATGGGTCAATGACACGCTTCTGCTGCTGGCTGATGAGAACACTGCCAGTATAGTTGCTGGTCAGGTTGACAGGGTACTCTGCGCTCTTCAGAGCAGAGATGTCGAATTCGCCAGACTTGGTCTTGCGGCCAGCCACGAAGTCAGCAAAGCGCTCAGAGTCGAACATGGCGTTCAACTGCTCATCAAACTTGCTGATGGTTTCCTGCTTCATGCCCTGCTTCTTCAGCTCGGCAATCACAGCGTTCACGTTCTTCACCTGCTCGAACAACTGAGTGATGTCGTTCTTCAGGCCCTTCTCGCCGTTGATTTCGGAAACGGCTTCCTTGAGCTCGTCAATCTTGGCGAGGTCTTCCTTGTCTGCCGCACCCTTCACAATCTCGTCAAGGATGCCGTTCATGGCATTGACGATAGGTGTGTAGAGGCTCTTCAACTGAGCCTTGTTCTCCTCGCTGGTGCCCTCTTTGAGTTGCGCGAGGATTTCTTCTACTGTCATTTTCTTGCACTTCATGTTTCAGAAAATTTTAGGGGTTAATAAATCGGTTGTCTATTGAGCAAAACAATCGCCAAGACTCAAGAGGTCGAAAGTGCCTTCGGCGGCTTTCGTCTGTTCAGGCTTCCCCCCACCTTCGCCTTTCTCATGAGTGTCTCCAGACGGCTCATTCTTGGGCGTGGGGTCTTCACCCGTCTTGCCTATGACGGTCATTGTCTTGTATACCTTGTTCCAGCAATGCGGACAACGCACATACGTCATCGCATCCTGGATGTTCTTCTCTGTGTACAACTCGACGAGCGCTTTCTGCTCTGTAGGACGCACACCGCCAGCCTTCATGATGTTCACAGCCTGAAGAACTGCCATCACCTCTGCCTGAATCTCAGGCGTCAGCTTGTGCATTTCCTCGGACACCCTGTCCTCGGCAATCCAGCGTGCGTACATGGCTGCATTCTCCAGCACCTGAGTGCTGAACGAACGCTCTGCCTGCTCGTCATAGTCAAACTCCTTACCGCAGTAAGGGCACTTCACGATGTTCGCACCGTCAAGCGCCTTCAAAAGTTTCTTCAGTTCCATATCGAATGAATTTAATCTTTCGTCCGAATGTCCATACTTGCCCTCCGCTGCCTTGCTGAGGAAGCGTGCAGCCTCCTCCACCTGCTCACGGGTCGCACTCTTGATGTTCACAAGGAACGTCTGAGGGTTCGCGCCCCAAGCCGTCAGCGTGGAATACTCCCACATCTTCCACTCGAGAACCTTGCTCTTGTCAGCCTCGTCACGCTTCACGGCACTCACACCGATGGAGTGCTCCAGTGTGCGGCCGTTCTCTGCATACAGCTTGTAGTCTGCAAGCACATCACGACCCATCTGCTTCTCAAGGTTAATCTTGCCGACCATGACAAGATTGCCATTCTCTTCCTTGCCGCTCAGAGGAACGCCCAGAAGCTGGTCAGTCTTGTGGTTGAGGAACCAGCGCATCTTGTGGATGTGCTCTGTCAAAGTCTTGTCGAATGAGCCAGGCATGGAGATGTCACCTTGGGAGTCCTTCACGCCGATTCCGTTCACGGCCACGGTAACAATGCCCTTCTCATCCACATCATTCGCCTTGGTTTTGTACACCAGGCTTTTCATCTGCTCTATTGCCATTGTTGTTTAGGGGTTGTTTGGTTTGAATAATTTTGTTAATTATCTCAAGTTCCTCGTCTGTCATGTCGAACTTCAACTTCGAGAACAAAGGATTCTCTTTTTCTTCAATCTGCGCCTCGCCAATCTGTCCGCGCCAGTCGTTCAGCGTGATGAGTCCGTCAAGGAACTGCTGGCGGCAACGGTCGTTCACGAGCTTCTTCACCTCTTCCTCAGTCTTCATGCCGTCCTGCATGCAGTCCACACCGGAGAAATCGACATCGAGGTAGTAACCGCTCCTGTCAAGCCCGATGAACGAGGTGAACATCTTGCAGAACTCCTTCGCCATGGGAATCACTACACTCGCATATACCGTCTTCTCTGCAGTCGCCTGATTGCTGAACGTACTCTGGTCTTTTCGTGGTACCAGCACGGCAGGGACACCATACGCACCAGCGATGTTGATAGCATCGGCCAGCGTTTCGTCGAATGGCTGCAACTCGGCGATGGAGAGGTTCGTGCGGACGAAGTCGATCGGCACGTCACTGATGCCGTATGGCAACTGACCCTTGCCTATGCCGTACCGTTCAGCATTCTGCTCGACGAGCTGCTTCTTCTCAGCCTCAGTCAGCGCATCGGTACCTGTCGCATCCATCTTCTTGCTCACGATGTAGCCAATGCCACCACGCTTCGTGAATATCACGTTACGGGCATCATACACCGAAAGGAGGTTGGCAATGTTTTTCCTCAACGAGTCAAGACGGCTGTGAGCCTTCATGTAGCTGTTCTCGCTGAGCAATGTGGCGATGCCGTCACGGTCTATCATCACCTGCCTTGGGTCTATGTTCATCTGAACACCAAATGCACCCATGACATCTACACTCGCAATCAGGTCAGACACCTCAGACACATCATACAAGGGAACCAATGCCATCGGAGCCCTCACTTCCACTCTGTCAGATGGAAGCACCCAGTACGCCAACACGCTGCGGTAGTCAACATCTATCGACGTGACCGCACGGATGAAGCTTGTGCCAGTCGCCAGCTTCCAGACGAAGTGGTCATGCACGAACTCCTTCCACGAGAAAACACAGTTGGGCTTGTTCAAAAAAGAGTTCACCGTCTTGTTTCTCCACACCACGCTGTCGTCGGCCTCTTTCTTCAACAGGAAATTACCGCCAGAGATACGGCTCGCAATATACTCTATGGGAAAGAACACCTCGGGAATGCACTTGTACATGTCCATATACGACATGTTGCACTCCAATCTACGCTCATCAAGGGCGGCCAGCAACAAGGCACCCCTGTCAACTGGAGAAGCAGAAGGCTGTGGCGACTCTTCTGTTACCGCCACGACATTCTCAGTCGATTTCTTTGAAAACAGATGTTGGAACCAATTCATCACGCGATCTTCTTTGTCGCAAAATTAGTGACAAATTGCATCCGTGATACTCACAAGCGAAATCTTGAAAACGCCCTTTCTTAAAATATCGCTATAACTTTGTGTATTTCATACAATTACAAAGAATGTACAAAATAAGACTTTTTTTCATGCTTATTTTACACATCGCAAAAACATCATTTTCGTGGACTCACGGAAATGGTCAGGACCGCTTCTGGACGTATTGAGCCAGCCCGCTCAGCACGGCACTGGCACATTTGTTCTCGCTGTCCTTGTTGTAGTCATACAGGCTGTCCATAAACCGCCCGTATTCATCTGTCTGCATACTGCTGAACCGCATCCGCTCACTCACATAGTCACTTGTGGCAGCGATGCGACCATCCACATCGGCAAACTCCTTCATCACCTTCACAGGCATGGAGGTGCGTGTCCTCAAGTTACGCACGAATGGGAAATAAGCCTCTGCACATTCTATGACACACACATCGGCACCGCTTCCAATGATGAGGCTTGCCATCTCCTCCGTCGATATGGTCTCACGGTACGCAACGGAAACGATGTGCCAGAGGTCGTCCAACGCGTCAGCCTGGCACATGACGAACACGCCGTTCACGTTCGGCATCACATACAGCACCTTCTGCCCATACTCGAACTCACCATCAGCATTATAGAACTTGACAGCACCATCCTTGGCATAGAGGTTCCTCTTCCTCCTCATGCTGAATGCCGTGAACTCATCCCTGCAGGCATCCACCACCATGTAGCGGAGCGTGTCACTCAGGTGCCCGTGCTCCTCATAACTCTGCCCAGTGGTCTTGTTCTTCACCTTCGTCTTGAGCATCGCACCGTTCACGTCCTTCTGAACACTCTGATAGTCGATGATGGAGTTCTTGCAACTGTCACCTATCACCAGCTCCACACCTTCAACCTCTCCATCAAGTATCTGGTTGATGAACTCACCGCTCATGGCAACACTCGGATTCTTGTCACCAACGCAGTCAACCACATCGAGTCCGCAACCTTTCAGCGTCTCGATGTACAAGTCCATCCAACTGCGCTTCTCGTCATCGAACGTGTTAGCAGCCCTGGTGCTTGCATCACCATGCACATACACCTTGCCGTCATATCCCATGCCATTCAGGACAGCACCGACCATGGCAGCAGCCTTCTTCACGGTGTTGTTCGGGTTCTCAGCGCACACCTCGCCAATTTCAACGACACGCTTTCCGCTGGAGGTGTCCACCTGCCACATCGAGCAGGAGATGTACGGCAGCACGTTGTTATCGACACTCAGATGGATGGGGAAGTCGCTGTCATATTCGACAGGCTTCACATGCTTGCCTATGTTGAACGAACCGAAGAACTCGCTTCCCGTTCGTATCACACCCCACTCGCCAAGCGCATAGACATTGTAGTAGTCTGGATCGTGCAGACGGTCATACTCGAAGTCTGCCACACATTGCTCGTCATAGTAGCCATATTTCCCGTTAGGAGAGCCGACCACCCAAAAGTTGTTAAGATAGGTGCTTTGGATGAGTACAGCGTTTGAGGGCTTCTGCTCCAGCTCTCCCGTCCTCGCATTCATCACCATCTTAGGCTCATTCATCCTCACGCTCTTCACACGGCACAGATGCTCTGGCACATTCTCGCCTCCTATCATCACCTGCATTGGAACGTCATGCCATTTGTCCATGTCGATGAAGTCTTTCTTGATCCAGTGCTGCTCATTGATAGGGTTGAAGGTGGCAACTATCTGCTGACCCTTCTTTCCTCTCAGACGTTTCCTGATTTGCTTCCAGTCCTGCAACTCAAACTCCGACAGCTCTTCCAGCAACACACGCTTGTAGTTGGAGATACCCTTCACCTTCTCCGGGTCATCCAATCCAGAGAAGTCTATCTTCGCTCCGTTGACAACACACCTGCAGCAGTTCTGCACGAACTTAAACATATCACTAACGCCCAACGTCTGCGCAGCAACACGGAAGTCCTCGTATATCGTCTTGCTGATGGCAGCACCGACCTTACGCATCACAAGAGAGTTCTCACCATCCCACAGCGTCATGATAAGCACCACCTGCGCAACGCTGAATGACTTGCCCGAAGACGAGCCGCCATACAGCACAACGTATCGCAGTGCCTCGTCTTGAAGACACCGCAACAGCCAAAAGCCGTTAGGATTGAGTTTTCTCGGATTGATGACCATTTAATTTGCCTGTAATTTGCTACTCGTCTTCCTCGTCATCGAATCCAATACGGATATCCGACCGCACAGGAACACCGCCACCGCTCAGCTTCACCTCCTTCGGTTGCTCCCATCCGTTCATCGTGGCCAGCAGTCTTGCAGCCTCTACCTTCCCATTGAACTCATAGGTCAACTCGCCACGCTTGTTGCTGATTTTCTTGAGGGCAGAGCGCAGACGCTTGGGCAACTCATGCGGACTCTTCATCACAAACTTGCCCTTCTCTTCACTCCAGTAGTACAGCTCCGCAGGGTCAACTTCCACGATGTCCATCAGCTTCTTCTCGACAAGAGCCCTGTCCACGATGGAGCGTTTCGCATTCTCCTCCTGAATCTCAGCCACCCTTGCTTTAACCTTGCTGTCGGCAAGCAACCTGCAGGCATTGCTCCAGATGGTCTCGCTCTTCATCTTCTTGCAGTCATAGGCGAGCCGATACGCAGCACTGGCGATGCCCGTATCGACGTATGCCTGGCAGAACATTTCCTGCTTCAATGTCAACTCATTCTTCATGTCAAATCCTCCATTTTGTTGTCATTCAGTGCAATTTTGTTGTCATTCAGTGCAAAGGTAGGGAAAAATATCGTTCGTTGCACCGACATGGCGTGAGGCGATGTGCGCCGGGACGTAATGTCACCATGCAGAGTTCTTCGAGAAAAGTTTCCCGACGCACTCGCTCACCCATCATTCTTTAAACTGCAATTTCGGTTGCTGACGCTCCTTGATGAGTTCCTCTGTGACCTCAATCCACCTGTCAACATTCCTCTCCCACTGCTTCGCACGCTTCAGTGACTCGTCAGTGTACTCAATGAAATAACGCTTCTGCCAGTTTCGCATTTCCTCGACACATCGACGGAACTTACATGCAGCCTCCAATGTCGGATACTCACTGGCGAGCCTCCTGTCAATCTCAGCCTCCATCGGCTTCAGTTCCTTCTCCAGAAAATCCTTGTCCATGGTGGCGAAGTACGACTTCTGCCCCCTTCTGACTTTCACGACCGAATCATAAAAGCTCCGGTTCATTATCTTCTCGTCCATAATTTCATCCTTTTGATACAATCACTAATTCGCACCCGTCTGGGTACTCAAACAATTTCTTAAACAGCTTGGCGCACCGCCTCGGGACGGAACGCCACACCTTGTGATACTCGTCGAACTGCTGGCAGTGCCCAGTGGTTGAGCCTCTGTCGCTGATGGGCGTGTAGGTCGTTCCGTTGTAGAAGAACGGACAGGTGCCGCAGCTGGTCGGCTCTTCATAGAATTTCTTTCCGTTCAAAGTTCTCATACACGGTCATTCATCCTTTTCTCCACCGTTGAGTTTGGCAATCACATCATCTATCATCTGAAGCCCGTTCTCAATCTGAGCCATCTTGTGCTTCTTCTCCTGCAAACCTTGCTTCATGAGGTTCAAGGCACAAAGAAGGTCTTTGAGGTGGTTCTTGTTCACCTTCTCCTCCAGCTCCTTGATTTTTTCTGTTTTCTTCTCGATGGTTTCCTGAGCTGCCAGCAGCTTGTAGTGAAGTTCTTCGATGATCGTCGCTGGGTCGCACGCATCACCCTTCTGTGTGGTGTGCGCCTCAATCAGTTCACAACGAATCCACTCAGGCATGCCGTCGCCAGGCATCTTGATTCGGACACTTCTGGTTGTGAAGCACACGTTCTGAACTCTCGCCTTGATTCCTTCGGATGTGAGCACAATGTCATGTGCCCTCCATACTTCTGATAAAAATTCTTTTTCTGTCATAATCTTATCAAATTTTTAATTCATTTACAACTTCCGCAAAATCCGTAGTCCATCCATTCTCTTTTAATGATTGTAAGCTCTTCTCGTTTACAAGATACCATTTTCCCTTATGATAATCACCAAATCCGCCGTATCCAGTCTCAGTCAATTCAATTATTCCATTTTCGGACAAATAATCAATTTTTTCTTTAGTGTTCCTCCAAAGATGCTCTCGTAAACTGCCACCACTGTCAATACCGAAAAAATAAAATTCAACAACACCATAGTAATCCATTTTCATGACATGCAATTTTTTCTTCCATTTTTCTTGCATCATCTCGAGCCACTCATCAGAGTCAGGATTCTCAACAGGAGTGTTATAACAATTTCTTATAGCAAGTCCATAGTTCTTTTTGCCCTTCTCTACTTTCACCAAGGTGAAAAGAGCAGGGTTGTCTTCTATGTATTGCATGAGGACGGTCTTTTTTACTCCAAGTTCTTTTGCCGTCTCGCTGACAAGTGCATAGCTTGTACAATTCGCCCTTTTAATAAGGTTTACGATTTTTTTTACTTCGTCTATTGTTATCATAACTAATTCTCGTTTTTGTTCAACATTAAAACAAACTCAACTGCACCGCCTCCTGCTTCTTCGGTTGAGGCTCCTCTGCTTTCATTCTCTCTGCCTGCTCCTTCTTTCTTCTCCACACAGCCGTGGTAACAAGATGCTCAGGCTTATTCTCTCTCCTGATGGAGGGGAAGCCAACAAATGGATACAAGCCCTCGTTGACAACAAACCCCATCCGCGCCTCGCCTGGCTCAGTCAGCGTGTTGTGGCACACGACCTCGCCGTAACACCCGTGCGACATCAAGTTCACCGCACTCATCTTGCAGCACATCGCATCAAGATCCTCGCCGATGAGGTAAGGTTTGCGAAGCCCCTTGTCAATGAAGATGGCATGACCAGCAAGCAAAGTGCGTGAACTACCGCAAGCGCAGTCATTCACAATCACCCTCTTTCCGAAAGCACGGCATGAAGCGACTGGGGCTTCATCAATTCTCCCGTCGAGAGTGACATGGGCAAGCACATCGCACAAATCCATCGGAGTGAAGCACTGGCCGCGGTACTTCTTGTCACCAGCCCATGCCATAAAGAGGTCGCCAAACATGTCATACCAGGACCGGTGCTTCAATGCCTCCTCCATCTGGAGAAAGTACGTGGCCATCATCTGATGGAACTTGGCCGTCTCTTCCTGATTGTACTTCCACCAAGGAATCGGCGTATGGTCAATGTCGAAACAGAAGATGATGTAGTCAAGCAAGGATTCGAGCACCTCGCTGTAATACCGACCATGTGTCCTTGCGAAATCCTCAATCTCCTTCAGCAGAGGACCAATAATGTCGCTTCTTGGAATTACAGCTTTCATGATTCTCTCTCAGTTAGGTTCAACAATATCTCCAACTGTAATAGTCTGCGGCATCCCTAAATCCGTTTCTCTGCCACTCATCCATTTCCTGCCATTCATCTCTCACATCGTCGGCAACATCGCTCCAGTCTGGGATGGCAGCCTTGATGGCAGCGATGACGTTCGGATAGTCAGTCTTGTCGGTTTCGTTGTTGAGCACCTCAACCTCGATTTCGTCATCCTCATTCACCTCAACTGTGAAATAGAAGTCACCTGCGCTGTGGTCGATGTAGGCGTTGTGCTCATTCTCACAGATGGCCTCCTTCATCGCTTCTGCCATCATTTTGCCAATCTCATTGATAATTGCAGCTTTCATGTTTCCGTTGTTTTTAGAGGGTTTCTTGTTTAATTTTCTACTGTAAAGTTCTTCATTTTTAACAAGATATGCAAACGAAAACTTCACCATTTTACCGCCATTTTACCACCTTAACATTTGCTGACGTTTACCGTTCGCACAGCCAGGCAATCAATGATGCACCGAGCAGGATGTCAGCCAGAATCCCAGCGAATATCGCTATCGAGTAACGTCTGATGTCATCAGACTCAAGAGGGAAGTGCCCCTCTCTTGCCTGCTTCTCTTCCCTTCGCTCCATGAGCGTGAGGGCATAGCCCCACAGGGCCATTCCAGCAAAGAACCACATGACGGTTCCTGCCAGGTTTCTCCAGTCTTTCCTTTTCATAAGCTCATTCTTACTTTGTTGTAACTTTCATGCGGCTCCGCCAATATGGAGAACGCCAGCAATGGCGACATGATGATGCCGCACACAATAAGGATGATGAAGAGCAACGCCACCACCACCCACTTCATTACACTTCTCATAATGATTGTTATTTACGTTTCGGTTTCAGCTTCGTAACCATCATTCCAGTTAATACCGAACTGCATACTGCTTGATTTTATTGATGTAATCTGGGAACTCTTCAAAGGGGAACTCATCACGGTTGAGGGCATCTATCTGTGCGAGAACCTGTTGCTTCTTAGCCTCATTGTCTTGGCTCTTGAAGTGAAACAAATCATCATCAACCACGCCCTTTTCCAGTTGCTTCAACTTGGTTGCTCTGGACTTCAACAATGTTGCTCTCCTATGTTCGTGCCACTCCTTGCCAACTAATATATCCTGTGGGCCTTTGTAGAACTCAACCTTTCTATGAGGATTGTTCACCTTGACCAGTGCGGCCAGATATTCAAAGTACCACAGCCACCTTGTAACAAAGTCTGGTGTCATGCCAGAGCGGTAATAGACCACATCATCCATGTGGAAATAGTCAGTCTCACCGCTTACGGCAATCTTCACCACGCATTCATTCAAGTCTGCCATATTACTTACACTCTTGCCATAATTGAACTTTTACGTCTTCCAAATGCCGACATATCTGAACACGGTGTATGTCGGAGTCACCTTGTCAACTTCAAACCCGTAGCATTTATCTTCCCATTCGTCAGACACCTGAATGCCGAACATGCTGCCAACAGGGTCGTTCACCCTCTCTTTCAAACTTGCTTCTATGTCACGAATGCTTGTAAATGACGATGGGAACTGAATTTTATACCCCTCCACATCTTCAAGCAGATCCATGATTCTGTCAACAAAAAATTTCATAAGTCAATCAAATAATGTTGGTTCGATATCGAAATTGTAAGTTAGCACCTCCTTCTTTCGGCGAGGTTGCTGAATCATTGCTGGTATCATGCACTTTCTTTCAATCACCTTGTAGTTCCATTTCTGACGCTCGATGTATTGACCGAGTATGTCAGACCAGAAATTGCTGAGGACAAACCTGCCCTGAATCCCGCTCAATGTTTCCAGCAGCTCATGAAAGTCTTTTGTGGTGTAGCCCTTGTAGTGCTTCTGGTCGCAGTTGATATATGGTGGGTCAAGATAGAAGAAAGTGTCTGCAGTATCTCTTTCTCGGATAACATCGATGGCACCGCGACATGAAATTTGAACGTGCTTCAGTCGGTTATGCACCTGCTTCGTGAATGCGCTCCTGTAATTCTCCATTCCTATGCCGATGTGTGAGCCTCCAGAGCCATTGTCACGTTTCCATCCTCCCCGTGGCGTTCCCATCACAGACATGTTGGTGACCATCCACACAGCCCAAGCGATATCGATTTTCTTGTGCCACTTGGGACTGTTGTATATCCTTTTCGCACGGTTGTATTCGGATTCAGAATGTAATGTGGTTGTTATTTTCTGCTGGAGTGCGTCGAAGTTGGTCATACATTGCTTGTAGAAGGTTATCAGAAGGTCGTTCTTGTCGTTGATGACCTCCAAGAATGACGGTCCTTTCGCAAAGAATACGGCACCGCCTCCGAAGAATGGCTCGCAGTATATCTTGTGCTGAGGTATCATCGCGATAATCTGAGATGCGAGTTGCTGCTTGCCTCCGTAATATGTGATAGGTGTCTTCATAATCAATACCTGAATTTCGTGAAATGAATGATTGCGAGAGGCTTTGTGATGTCGTAACCACGAAACCATGCCTTCCAATCTTCGAGAGAAAGGCCGTCGTTTGTTGCAAGCGTTTGGGCGATGCCGCCAAACATTCCGACATGTTCAGCATCTTCTATCATGGCTTCATCGAGCGTGCCAAAAGGAAACTCCAGTTTCTGTATGCCGATGCCATCATCTTTCGTCAGCCTCACAATCTCATGCTGCTTGCTTCTGTAAGGCTTACCCTCCCAGTACCGAACAGATAGACACGCCTTCCCTGCATAGATATCCTCAAAGCGTTTTTTCCAAAGCTCGAAGTTCGCTCTGATGGTGTGTATTTTCCCACTTGTGGCTCCATAGTACAAGGCACCGACAAGCCAATCCTTGAAATGAGTTTCCTCTCCGGCTCTCGGATGGGTAACAGGAAACACCTGCGATAATGTCAAATAATATGTCTTCATAAAAAATCAAACTCCAGTTGTCTTATGGGTTCAACATATCCCTGATGCGAAGCGAGGAAAGAAGTTCGCAGTTTGTCTGCAATCTCTTTCCTCACTTGCTTGCTAACATGATTCTTGTCCCGTTCTGAATTGATCTGCAACGCCTTTTCCAAACTGCCGTTGACAATCTTTTCATCCATGAACACGCAGTATTCCGTAAACACCTGCCTGCAAAAAGATGCGTCCTGTGCTTCCTCGTCAGTCTGGAACCTCTCAAAGACTGTGTCCTGCATCTTCTTCAAGGTCTTATGGGACCGTTGCGTTTCACATCCGGCACCTTCTTCATTCTCAAAGATGATAGAAATGGACTCCCGCTTGCGCACCTTGCCAAGCCTCGCCCATCCGTAAAAAACCTTCAAACGCCTTTTCTTGGGTGCAGGTTTGGTTCCATGCTTTGCCTCAAGCATCCTCAGCTTCTCAATCGTTACCGCTTCCATTGTCAGCCCTCCTTGTTGTACTCTTCAATGATAGGCTTGCACGTCTGTAGTACCTTGTACACCTTGTCGATGTCAAACCAATCATCAGTACGGACTCCGCTCTCCATGTCAATCCAGAACGTGCCCTGCGTGACGTGGCTCATCAAAAACGACAGTTTGTCTGCCACGTTGTCGGGATTGAAACCGCCAGCATAGCCAATCTTGCCACTTGATGGCCACACCTTCAATGGTATGTCGATGCCACGACCACCGCTGCTGTCGAGTAATGCGCTGATAGTGTCGCGGTGAGGGTATGACCTCTCTGTCCAATGCTTCACCGTGCTCTCGAACAGTGGAAGCTCTAACTCGGCACGCTGCTGGATAATCAACTCCTGCCCAATTATGAGCGGAATCCAGCAGTATTCTGGATTGTCTTTACGCTCAGCCAAGTTCAATTGAACGCGCTTGAACAGATGAAGGTTGTCAATTGTCAACTTGTCGATTTTATCCCAGCCACCCTTGCAGGCAGCATCGTGAGCAGCAGAACCGCAGACGTGAAGTGCAAGCTTCAAGCCCTTGCCACACAGTTTGATGATGCGCTCTGGATTGAGATAGCGGTTTCCATTCTCGTGCCAGTGATAACTTGTCAGCACTCCAAACTCCGCTATCGGGAACTCGGACTGAATAGCCGCGAGGGCGTTAATGTCAGTCCTGGCATCAATGCCCGTAAATGTAATGTGTTGCAGTTTCATATTCAGTCCTCCTTCTCTAACATTGCATCCATTTCTTCCTGCGTCACCTCGAAGATGATTTTGATGCCGGCAGGCTTTTTCTTAACCTTGAACGCCACAGAGAACGGATTTCTCCGCAACCCTTCTGCGACGCTCTGAATAGCTTGTTCTCTTTTCTCTTCTTCTGTTGTCATAATCATTCCTCCTCGCATCTTAACTTGTACCACTCAACGTCAGGCTGGTCAAGCCCGAACCACTTGATAACATCTTCACGGCTCTTGTCGCCGACATACTCGGTGGTGAGCACGCCATGCCCAACCTCCTTCAATTTCACATACCAATGTTTTGCCATGGCTACAAAAGCTTTTCTATTGAATACCTGATGATCGCCATCCACGCAGCATACAGTTCCTCATAGAAGCCGACACGGTAATCAGCATTCGCCTTTCCGGTGATGGTGGCATAATACTTGTTCGCACTGATGTGCCAGTTAACGCAAGGGTGAATACCATTCTCATGCAACCATAGGAGCACCATCTGCAATGTCGGTCTGCTCCAGGTGTTCACGAGTTCGCTTCTGTTGACGTTCTCGCCAACGAGCGCATTGTGAACTTCAATGTTTCCACTGGGTTGCTGGTAGAATCTGCTACGGCAATTCTTGTCAAACCCCTTCTCCCTTAATTGCTTCGCGATGTCGGATGTTACATACACCTCGTCATCATTCGCCATGGGAGCAACATTCAAATGAGTTCTCTTTGTTTCCATCTTTTCTTCTTTTTTAGGTTGAAATTTGATTTGATTTATACTGTAAAGTTCTTCATAAATGGCGAGAAATGCAAACAGATTCCTCGCCATTTTCACACCTTAACTTTTACTAACGTCCTCCTCCACAAGGTCATCAAACAAGCCCCTTATCCGTGGCTGCAACGCCTCCAGTTCATCCTTGAAGAACTCCTTCTTTGTCCTGCCCATCTTCTTCCCCTTCCTCGTATGCACGTCATAGGTGTATGGAGGTATGGGAATAGGATATCGCCTCACGTCGTTTATCCAACGCTCGACATCAACATCCCTCCGGTCATAGATGAAGTTCTGGAGGTGGTCGGCATCCCTGCACTTCGCGCACTCGCACAACAGAATCACTGCCTTGCTCACAAAGATGCGTCCTTTGGGCTCTGGTGCTTTCTTGTTCACCAACTCATGTCCCTGCCATAAAGCCTCCACCTCTTTTGTGATGAGGCCCCAGCAGTCTTCAGCGCTGATGGTGAACAACCGTTTCCAAACGTAGTCCCTATATCCTGATTCCCACAGTTCAAGGGCGAAGAATCCAGCCACGCCTGTGTCAGCTCTTCTTATAGCCTTCTGCATGGCCGATGAAACCTCGAAAAAATCGTATCCGTTTTTAGTTCGTATTATCATTTTCCTGCTCTCCTTTTCATCTGTAAATTTCGTGAAAAATGGCGAAGTATGAAAACAGAATCTTCACCATTTTAGCGCCTTAACGTTTACTAACGATTTACGCTTTTTCGTTCTAATTTGTAGTCTTTCTATTCTGAATCCTCGTTGTCACGAGGCTTGAATATAAAGTCGACAAATTCCTCTGCGAACTGCTCGCCTGCGTATAATGCGAGTTCACGGGTCCTAAATGCAAGGCGCGCACCGAGGTTCGAGCCCGAGCCCGAAGAAGCGCTGTACGCATTCACGCACACGACCCCGTAGTACGCATACGTATTGTTGCCAGAGCGGAGCACAGCACGCCCCTTCTCTTCCTCTGATAGTTCCTCATACTCATCTTTGGTGTATAGACGGAACCAAGGATAATAGCGGTACTCGTCTTTCTCGAACATCGGTTCCCAACCCTCATTGAGGGCAGCAACGATGATGAAGAGCTTCATACAAGCCAACATCTCTTTACATAAAATGTTGTCTCTGTTGCTTTCATAGTCGGCAAGCAAATCTCCAGCTGTTTCGTCACCTGCTTCAGCTCTTTTCAACGCTACACAAGCGTCCTCAAAGGTCTTGATGCGTTCTGTTACTGGACGATCGTCTTTCACTTCTTCGTCCACAAGGACGGCAATGGTCTTGCCATCCACCTCTTGCCACTCGACACGTTTGCCGTCGGGCACACTTAATTGAATCTGTTTCATTGTAATTGAATTTTGGTGTTACTATATGATGAACTCAATAGGGAAATTTCACGCTGATGTTGTACTCAACCATCTGCTTCGTCACACCCTTTCCGTTGTTCGTCACTCCCTTCAGACGAATGCTCTCACCAAAGTTCTTTCTGATGAGCATGATGCACCGCCGCTCCTCTTCCTGGTTCCTGAAGGCAGACAGACCTCCAGCGTTCACAAACGTGTCTTTCTGGGAGAACGAGTACCGCAGGTCGGTCAGAACTTTCCGTTCCTTGTACTTCATGTAGCAGCTGATCCAGAAATCCTCCTTCAATTTCAGTTCCTCGTTCCACCACACGTTCTTGTTCCACCTCACACCATACGAGCAGCCGGTTATCATCTTCGACAGGGAAAGCCACGCATTCTCTTCATACATCATCGGACTGATGCGAGAGGTGAAGCCGAACACATGCACGTCAAGCAGACAGGCGAGGTCATACAGCTCATTGATGATTCTCGTCACCTTCGCCTTATCCTTCACCACCGTCTTCTCACCTGGCACTGCGGCCAGATACTTGCAGGCATGCACATCATCGTCCAGCATGAACAGTTCCCCGAAGTGCTTCGCCATCCAGTTCCGTTTCGGTATCAAGCCTATCACGTCATCGGGATGGGTCACTATCTCACACTCTGGGTTGTAACGCTCGTACATCTCCTTCTGGCTCTCTGCAACACAGATGATGGGGTCCACTACTATGTTCTTCGCGAACACCCTGTCCCAACGCTTATGACTTGGGATGACGATCTTCAAGGGCATGGCGCACATCCTTTATGTCAATCACGTTACTCTTGGTCAGCTTCCCAGTCTTGTAGGACTTCATCTTCTGCATCCCGAGCCGTTCGCGTAGCCAGTTGCTGTCAACCTCGCTTCCGCTCTGGATGATGAATAGCTCGTGCCGTTCATCGTACTTGGGTATGAGTGGGTACACTGCATCATCATCCTTGATGGCTTCAAAACGCTCCTTGAAGGGGTCTTTCTCCTTCTCTTGTGGAAACTCAAATCCCCAACCTTCGAGCATTTCTCTGTCCCATTCGTTGCTGATGATATCCATGTCATCCTCTCCGTACGAGATGTTGTCCTTCGCCGCATACTCGCACAGCTTCTTCACTGGTGTGTCCGCTGGAAGCACCTTGCAGGGCATCTCCTTCAATCCCAACTCCCTGCCTCCTCTCAGACGCAAGTTTCCGCAAACGGTGACGAACTTTTCACCATTCGGGAACACTATCAGTTCACGCAGTTCGAGCATCTCTGGACAATCCCTCATGCTCTTCACCATCGCCTCATAGCGATAGTCACGAAAGAAACGCGGATTCTTTGGCAATCCGCTCACCTGACCCCTGTTCTGCTCCAGCAGTTTCACAGGAATCATTCGGATTTCTGTCTTCATACTACCAAAATTTTAATTCAACAACACTATTTCAACAGCACCATTCTGGCAGTGCTACTTTCCCAATCTCAACCTCACCAGTTCCTCAACATCCTTCACGCCGAGCATGTGCAGCATCCCGATGCAATAGATAATCATGTCTGCAAGACGCTCCTGCGTGTCAAAAAGATACTTGTTACGCTGCCGCTCGGTCTTCTCTCCCCGAGCCTTGTCCAGCGACTCGTCCATGCGCCGCCATTCGCCGGACAGCATGACCGAGTAAATTTTGGAGCCAGCTGTCTCCTTGATGTGAAAATGACTGCGGAACCTTGCAAGGCAATCTTCCGCCCATCGATTGATTGTCACCATAGGCTTCGTTGTATGATGGCGAGGACGGCATCAGCCATCCCCACCGGTTAGTACATCTCACTTTTCACCATACTTAGCACGAATCTTCTCCACAGCATTCCCCAGCTTCTCTTCATACTTCTTCACAAGTTCCTCATACGTCTCTGGCATCAGCTCTCTGACCACCTTCTTTCTCAAAGCAACACCCATGCTGGCGTAGAAGCTGTACTTCGTCAAGAACGACCTCGCCGCTTCTCTCATCACCTCCGAGTGTCGCTTTGGGTCATTCAGAAACGCATCCATCTTCTCTTCATCAGAAATACCTGCCTTGTTCTTGAAAATGTATGGATAATAGTCGAATACCATCAGCTTTATGATTTGATTCAACAATTCTGGATGCCCATCAAAGTCATCGTTCGTCAGTTCATTGCATATCTTCATGAACTCACCGTCCAGCTTCTCGGTGTTCTTGCTTGTGGCTTTGTCCAAGTCAATCTTCAGCAGTTCTTCATCCGTCTTCTCTGCCGTATCTCTGTTGACACCGCTTTTGTAGAGGTACTCGATGGTGATTCGATGCCAGTCCTCATAGAGCCTTACAGTCTTGAACACCTTGCCCTCTGCCAGCATCTTCTGCAGACGTTCATCGTCCTCTTTATAGTAGCATGAGCCATTGAAATCACGGTAGGACATGATTTGCACGTCAGGTAGCGACTGCTTCAAGAACTCGACGGCTTCATCAAACTTCTCTTTCTCATCGTCTCTTTTACACGACGGGCACTCTGACTCTATGACGATGATTTTGTCGGGCGTGTACTCCTCTCCGTTCTTCAACATCTTGTCATACATCTGCATGAGCTTCCATTTCCTGAACACCAGCTCCTTCTTCTCGAAGCAGCTCTCCTTGGTACACTCAGCATCTCCCTTCATCTCATAGAACAGGCACCCGTGGCTCGCCGTATTGAACTCGCATCCTTTGCACTTGGGCACATCCTTTTCGTCGTTCCAGGATTCCTCCTCACCTTCCTTCATCCACTCTGTGTTTGCGAGAAGATGGAAAGACCTTGTGACAAACTCCTTTATGTCGGAGTACGGATAGCAGTCCGTGTCGTCATCATCAAAGCATCCGTCAATCTCATCATCATAGAAACTCCGCTGGGTGTCCTCGTCGCACTTGGCAAGGTAGATGGCACCAACAAGAGGGATGTGACCCTTCGTAAGTTCCTTCTGCAATTCCTTGATGAGGCCACAGAGCTTTGTTCTGTCCTGAATGTAACGCTCACTCTTGCCGAACCTCGCAGCCAGTTCCTTCACCGACTGTCCTTTTCTCATCAGCTCAGAGAATGCCACAGCTTCGTCAATGGGGTCAACATCCTTTCTCTGGAGGTTCTCCGTGATCATCGCGTCGAAGGCTTCGGCATCGGTCATTTCTCTCACGATGGCAGGAACTTCTTTCCATCCAAGATGGTTGATGGCTCTGAATCGTCTCGCACCGCAGACAACCTCATACTTGAATCCATGTGCCTTGCCGTCCTTGTCAATCTTCTCGAAGGTTTCCATGCCATCGCGTGGAGGCCTCACAGTAATGGGCTGCAACAATCCTTGTTCGGCGATGTTCTTCGCCAGTTCCTCGATGTCGGCTTTCTCAAACCGTTTTCTCGGGTTCATCGGAGACTCACAAATCTCCTTCACCTTCAAGTTCTGAATCTCAATCATAATTTCACTTTTTTGGTTAAACAATCGTTTGTGGCGTTTCCGCCTTTTCATCAGTAAAGTTCTTCATAATTGACGAGGTGTGCAAACAGAAACTTCACCATTTTGTCACCTTAACATTTACTGACATTTAGCGCATATCTCTCACTCAAATCAACTCCCAACACCTTCGCTACCTCTTCCATTTCCATCACCTCGGCAAAAGGATTCTTGTGAATGGCTCTGTGACAGTCACTGCACAACAGCTTCGAGTTTCTGATGTCGCCATCATACTCCGGATACTTCCACCAAGGCAGGACATGGTGCAGCTGGATCTTGCTGTAAGGGAACTGCCTGCCGCAATACTGGCAACGCCCGAACGTGTCTGCGTACAACTGACGCTTCGTCACACAGCACTTCTTTTGCGACAGCTGCCCAAAATCGAACACGTCTCTGGTCTGTCTTCTTCTCATCCGCAAGGTGGTCAGATAGATATTCAGACCGAAGATGCGAACATGACGGTAGAAGTGCTTCTTCATGCTTGTGGAGGAATTACCCCCCCCATTTTTCAATTCACCCATTTTTCAATCTCATTTTGGTTAAACAATCGTTATTCGTCTCACACACCCCACTTCTCCCTTGCCATGCAAGCCACCTGTGCAGCGTCGATGGCATCAAGCGCATCCTCGTCGCCATACATGGCTTTCCATGCCGTGTACCACAGGTAGGTCTCGTATGACATCACTTGCTTCTTCTGCTCAATGCGTTCTATCTCCCTCCGCTCTTCCTCCTGCTGCTTGTAGATGCGGCTCAGATGCTCTCCCTGCACTTCCTTGAATTTCTTCAAGTCACTGAGAACCTTGTTTGAGTTCACGCCTCCGTAGAACTCGCCCTGCAGCCCCATCTTGTAGCGATAGAAGAAGTACATCACCTCTGTCAGCTTGTACTGCTTCGCTTCGTCCAGGAGCATCCATGCCAGTGCGTCACTCTGCTGTGGTGTCTGCTGACGTTGCCCCACAAAGTTGTTCAAGTCATAGATGAGGCCTGACAGCCACACCACGCAAATGTTCTCGCCGTAAGCCTCGCACAGGTCGTTGAGTGTAGGAGCGGAACCGACGAAGCATCGGTCAAGTGCTCCACGGCAGTACCGCGCCATGTCCTCTGCCTTGAACTTCGACAGGTACTCGGCACCTTTCGGATGCTCAGCCAATATCGCCATACTTCGCGGTGATAAAGTCAAACCGTTCCTTGTCTCGGAGGTCTGCCTCTCTCGACTCACGGCTCTTGTCTCGTTCATTAGTTCCATTTCCGTTCTTGTTTATAGGTTTCACATCGTCATAATTGCCCTCCAGCACCTTCGGGAAGTTGTTGGGTCTGAACACCCAGTCGAAGTCAGCGATGAAGCCTTTGCTTCCACCTCCGTTGAGGAAAGAGGACTCAGAAGCCTTGGAGATGGCATTGTACACCATATTGATGCCGAACTCCTTCACCCTGGCATTCACCATCGACTTCCTCTTCGGTGTCATCTTGGCAATGGTTGGTATAGCAACAGGACTTATCATCGTGTGGTTCCAGAACCTCATCACGTTCTCCGAGTAGTCTTTCACTCTCTTCCCTCCACCTTCTTGAGGTGTCAGAACCAGCGTTGCGTCATCGTCGGATGACGTAGAGGCTTTAGACTCTATAATATTATCTTCGACGATAGGAGAAGATAATGATGAATCTATAGTTCCTGACAAGGAACTTATATTCCTATTATCATTACTATTTATATTAT
>JAFSNR010000045.1 GCA_017443345.1 Prevotella sp. | reverse complement strand
TATGTTGGTTTTCATTGGTCTCATGGCATGGGTATCTGTCCATGAGAAAGAGGATAATATGCCCTTACCACAAAAGCTGGAACGTGCGATGAGGCTCACAAGGATGAAGAAGTATCATAATGAAGATTATGACTATACAGTTCGATATCCTTCGTTCTTTGAGCAAACAGACAGCTCATTAATGGAAAAGGGAACCTGTCGTTTCAGCTTCTGGCAAGATAGTACTGAGATTGTGCAGACAGTATTTGTAGAACAGAATAAAGATAGTCTGACACTTGAGCAGGCGATGCTGAAATATGCCTCAAAACTTCATGCTACTCAGCAAAAGAAGGGCGATGACTATTTCATTCTTTCAGGTCATATTCTTTCAGACGATGGGCGAATCACAAACCGTCGCTATTATGCCAAGTTCGTAAAGCATCGCAAGCTTTGGTTTGTACAGTCTCTTACCTATCCAGAGGACTGTGAGAAGTCAATTCAACGACTTATAATGGAGATTAAAGACTGGAAGGTATGGCAGAAAAGTTAATATATGCTAAAGAATGTTTGACTTCTACAGGTTTATGTGTCTAATAAGTGGACAGGAGATAACAGATGGACAAAACAGCATTTGAACAACAGGCCCGCACGTGGCGACAGAAGGCTCTCAGCGTGAGCATGAGCTGTGGGGCGGGCAGAGACGAAGCGGAAGACATCGCCCAAGATGTGATGCTCCGTCTGTGGCAGATACACGATGAGCTGGAACGCTACGATTCTGTTGAGGCTTTGACGACACTGATGGCACGACACCTGTTGATAAACCACCAGAGACGACGAAAGCCTGAGGCGCTGAACGAGGCGAAGATTGTCAGCATAATCACCAGTCCCCACGAACAGCTGGAGATGAAGGAAGACGACCAGTGGCTGACGAAACGCCTGGAGCAACTGCCCACCACACAACGCACCTTATTATATATGCGACAAGTGGAGCGGAGAAGTCACGAGGAAATAGCCCGATTATTGGGAATAGAAATCACATCAGTAAGTACACTCTTGGCAAGGGCACGACGATCATTATTAGAAGACATTAAACGTAGAAACAACTTATGATACAGTACACTAAGGCATACATAGAAGCATTGCTCGGCAAGTTTATGGCTGGCACATCAACGCTGGAGGAGGAAGACATCCTGAGCCAGTACTTTGCTCAGAGTCAAATACCTGCAGAATGGGAGCAATATCGTTTGTTGTTCGCTGAGCTGGAGGCGATGAAGCCTGAGGTCAAGCCCAAACGCAGATGGATTGGCTGGGTGGCGGCTGCGGCCATCGTGGCAGGAATGTTATACCTGACAATCCCTTCCTCTGAAACACCAGCTACTGATTCTGACGCCTTAGTAGCCGAGGCTGATACAACTACGATACAGCATGTTGAGAAATCAACAATAGACCTGACTCCAGACACAATGCCAAGGCACGAGGAGAATGCCCAACCTGTACCAGCCAAGAAACGCAGCATGCGCAAACAGGTGCCAACACTCCACGATTATGACAAGGCTTACGCGCTGATGGCTCAGATGGAGGAGGAAAAAAGAAACATAGATTGGCAGTTGGAGCAGTATGAGCAGGAAACCATTGATGCCCAATTGGCTGCCTATGGCTACATTCCCGTAATACAAGAAGATGGTACTATCATATATATTAACGAACAAACAAATTACATTGCATATGAAGAGTAAAAACTTAATGGTGGCTACGATGCTGATGCTATCGGCCACAGCAGCAAATGCACAACAGAACATTCAGAAAGCCTTTGAGGCCTTGCTGAATGAAAACCGTTCTGAAATTAAAACTCAGCACTCGCTGGAGAAAGACCCTGAAACGGGCATCAAAGAGGGAGAGATGGATATCTATGATTTCATTCTGCCTTCGCCTACTAGCAAGCAGAAACAGTTGATTAAGGATATAGAAAAAGCTTTCGAAAAGGACAAGGAGGAGGCATACAGCCTTAACTCTGGTAATTATGGAAATCACGCTTCGTTGGCTGTCGGCAAAGGCAGATCCGCAAGTGTGGGCTTAGGCAATATTAAAGGTTCGCGTTATATCTATGCTTGTTTCCTTGACAAGAATGACCCAGAGAAGACAAAACGCTATGCCTATGCGATGGAGTGGGCAGAGAAAGAAAAGAAAATCACCGTCCGTTTGGCTAAGACCTATGCTACGATGCCCCAATACAGAGGGGGCAGAAATGCCAGTCGCAAAATCATCATCAACGGACAGGAAATTGATTTCTCAGATGCGCTTAATGGAGCGTTTGGTTACAATGGGTCGGAAGCGTGGCTAAGCCAATTCAACAACCTGAGAACGCTATTTCAGAAAAAGTCTGAAGGCCCTGCCGCCAATAGTTGGGCTACTAGTATATACAAACTCTGCAAGAACGCAGATTCACTTGATGTGGCAGAGAAGGAGATGGTATCCAAAGAGATTCAGAAACTGAAGACCAAAACAGAAGATGAATTCATACAGAATCTGTTCGATATGAGCATCGAACATCTCAAGAAATAACTCCCTTATGAAATATTTGAAATTTGTTCCCCTCTCGCTGCTTCTGGCAGCGAGAGTAGGGATAGCTACGGCCCAAACGCAAGCAGATTCTACTAGCATCAAAAACGATTCCATCACTTGGAATAAGGAGCTGGAAGGCGTAGAGATCAAAGCCCAGCGCCAACTGATCAAGCAGGATATCGACCGCATAGGCTACGATGTGCAGGCTGATGAGGAGTCGAAGACGCTGACTGTACTAGATATGCTCCGCAAGGTGCCGATGGTAACGGTGGATGGTGAGGATAACATCAAGGTGAAAGGTAACAGCAGTTTCAAGATCTATAAGAATGGGCATTACGATCCTAGTCTGTCAAAGAATGCCAAGGAGATTCTGAAAGCCATGCCCGCCTCAGCTGTAAAGCGTGTTGAGGTTATTACCGACCCTGGAGCCCGTGAGGATGCCGAGGGCGTGGATGCCATATTGAATATCGTGATGATGGACGGTAGACGGATGGATGGCGTAACAGGATCTGTAACCGCCAGCTATAACACGCTGGAGCATCCCAACCTCTCAGCCTATCTGACCACTCAGCTTGGGAAAGCCATCGTTAGCTTAAACTACGGCTATGGTGGCATGTCAAGTAAGGAAACGGAAAACATCAACGTCACAGAACGTACCTACGTGGCATCGGGGAATATGATGAAGAGCCAGAACAAGGGTTCCAATCCTGGTTATATCCACATGGTCGACATTGATGCCAGCTATGATATAGACTCGCTGAACCTGCTCTCAGCCTCGCTGAGCGGTTACTTCTACAAACTTGATGTGCAAGGCGGAGGCACCACACAAATGTATTCGCCAACCAATAATCTGCTCTACGGCTATTCTGACACCTACTGGATGCCGGGCTATAGCCATCATTCATGGAACGGACGACTTGACTTTCAACATAAGACGCGTCGAAAGGGCGAGCTTCTCACTCTCTCTTATATGCTCGCCCTGACGCGCCAAAACGATCAGCAAGAGACCAATTATACGGATCTCCAGAACACACCATTCAACTATACGCGTATGCTGAACGACAACCACGAACGGTTTACGGAGCATACCTTTCAGGCAGATTATGTACATCCGATAACCCAAGGACATAAGCTGGAAGTAGGCGGCAAATATATCTATCGCGGCAACAGCAGCCACACCGTTCAGGACTTCTATGCCACTACGCCCTACCCTACCTACGACAGCCAGTTTGAGCATACCACCCAAGTGGCAGCGGCCTATGCCGACTATATGGTGAATCTTGACAAATGGTCAGCACGAGCTGGTCTGCGCTATGAGCATAGCTATATGAAAGGGCATTATCCCGATGGCAGCGACAGCGACTTCGGACGGCATCTGAACGACTGGGTGCCGCAAGCCAGTGTGAAATACCAGATTAACGATGCCAACTCGCTGAAGTTGGAATACACAACCAGCATCAGTCGCCCTGGTATCTCCTATCTGAATCCTGCTGTAGTAAGTTCACCCACGCAGGTGACGTATGGAAATGCAGAGCTTAGCAGCTGTAGAAAACAGACCATATACCTTATCTATTCGTATATAGGCCGATGGCTCACGCTGCAACTGGCTCCTGCCTATAAGTACTTTGATGATGGCATCGGACGGTTGGTTTATGCCAAGGATGACATCCGCTACCAGACCTACGGAAAC
>JAFSNR010000153.1 GCA_017443345.1 Prevotella sp. | reverse complement strand
TCGGACTCTTATGGTGGTTATTGTCCTCGCAGCCTTGATGACGTCACCGACACTCATCTTGATACCAGCCAGTTTGATGATACGCTCCAGTTCCTTGTAGACCTTATAGGCAATAAAGCAGATACAGACATGTGCTTCAATTCTCCGTTCTGTAAAATGAAACATGGGACGCATGTCCAAAGTTCCCTTTGAGATACGAAAGGCTCTCTCCACTACCCAAAGCCCGTGGTACTGGGCAACGGTTCTCTCTGCATCGAGGCTTGTATTGGTGATGTAGCCTTTCAGACCATCCCATTTCTCATCCTCGCTGATTTTATCCTCGCTGATAGAGACCTGTATGTCCTTGCTGATTTCAAGAAACTTGTTATATCCGCGCCTGTTGACTTGCGCCTTGGTCAGCCTGCCGCTGCTGTACGCCTTGCGCAGTCTTGCCACCCCACGGTTCCTGTTGTAGGCATCCTTCTTTGCCCTAGTCTCCGAATAGCCGACAATGAGTCTTTCTCCTTCACTACGTTTTCGCTCGAAGTAGCAACCGTCCTTCTTCTCATGGCTGAGAATCCAGTCCTTGACAGCCTTCTTCTCGCTCTTAATCCTTGCACCTATTATATACTTGTAGCCTGCACTGCGGAGCAACTTCACGTTGTCCTCGCTCATCAGGCCAGAGTCTGCCACCACCACAAAGTCTTCACCCAATTCGAAGCGCTGTTTGAAGTCGTCTATCATGGGAATCATCGTATAGCCCTCATACTGGCTCCCGTTGAAAAGCGAGTAGGAAAGCGGATAGCCTCCTTCGCTGACAAGCAAGCCGAGTACCACCTGCGACTCCGCAGTTTTTCCGTCTTTCGAGAAACCTGGCTCACGCAGATCGTCAGTCTTGGCCGTCTCAAAATACAGGGTGCTTACATCATAGAACATCAGGCCAATCCTGCCACCCAGAATCTTCTTCGTGTGCTCCACACTAATCTGTTGTACCTGCTCCTGCTGAGTCTTGTACAGTCTGTCCATGTAGCGGTAGATGTGATTCAAGTCGACATCCTCGTCATAGTACGATTTCAGGTACTCCACCGTTGCCAGCTTACTCATCGGCTGAGACACGCGGGCTATGACCAGATGGCGAAGTATTTCATCACCTGTGCGGTTGAAGCCGATGCTGTCATAGATTTGCCCTAACAATAACTGAGTGCCGTTTATCAATACTGAGTCTATGTTATCGAAGAAACGCTCTGTCGCCTCCAGCTCCCGTCCTTTCAAGTCTTCGAAGTCGATAGACTGCTGGCCACCGTTGGTGTTCAGCCAATGCTGAGCCTTAGAATACAGCTCCGACACCTCGGATTCCGTCTTTGCTGTACCGAAGTTCCTCACCTCTTCAAACTTTCCATGTCGCTTGTTCACCACAACGATGGTCGTGGTGCCTGAGCGGTTCTTTTTCTTGCGTACGAACATGTTGCAAAGGTACAAAAAATCCGCTTGCGTCACCCCGAGTCACCAGTTAAATCTTCTGAAACCCCTTTAAAACCGTATGTGCCATCATGTGGCAAATAAAAATATCGGACAAGTGATGAAGTCAGGAGTAAAGGGATCTGTCCGTTTGGGCAGGTCCCTTTTTAGTCTCCAAAAGAAGGCTTCCGACGATTTATCGACAAAAACGTCGCATAATATGCGTTATTTTGCAACTTTGTTTGGCGATTTGGAATTATATTAGTATCTTTGTCGCAGAATTTGCGATGTTAATCGCTGTATGATGTCGCACAAAGGTCAAATGCGTTATGTATATTCACGAAAGAGATAATTGGACACACTTCCGTTGGGACACGTCGCAGGTGACACTCCTTCAGGAGGAAGTGTTCCGTAAACAAGGTCTGCTTTATGGCAGATTGAGTTCGCTGGGATTTGACAGCAAAGTGCGTGCTATGGCAGAGAACCTGACATACGATGTTGTATATTCATCGGAGATAGAAGGCATACGTCTGAACGTGGATCAGGTTCGTTCATCCATTGCCAGAAAGCTTGGCATTGAGAATGTGAAATATACTGCGCCTTCGCACTATGTCGATTCTGTCGTCGGTGTTATGATGGAAGCTGTACAAAATTATAATCAGCCTCTTAGCAAAGAAAAGTTGTGCGCCTGGCAATCCGCTTTCTTTCCTTCGGGTTATAGCGAAGGAAGCCAGATAGAAATAGGAC
>JAFSNR010000152.1 GCA_017443345.1 Prevotella sp. | reverse complement strand
TGTGAGGGCAGGATGCGCTGAGGGCGTGAACTGCAAACACGATAAATCTGTGAGGCATCAGTGAGCGTGGCTTCATGGTGATGCTGTTGAAGCGGAACCATGACGGTTGACTCCATTGGATGCAAGGGTATTTCGGCTAAAGCGTCATCCTTGCTTTGCCAGTTCAGCAGAACCGTCAGGCATACGGCACAAAGGACCGTCAACATCCGTATCATCAGTAGTATTCGCCTCATAATGCGCTGCAAAGGTATAAATAATAATCAAAAAGACGACTAATCCGAGCGGAAAACCTTCACAAAATGTATTTCTCCCTAACAATCTCGTTCTTAGCCAATGTTCTTTCCTAAATCAAAAGCCTCCTGCAGTTTGAGATTACCCTCAATCTCACGAGGGTCATTCACACCTCCGCAGAAAAGCGTTCCTGCCATGCGACTCTTGGGATAGCATTCTATCCAGCCCGTCAAGCCCATTTCGGCACGCTTCGGCGTCTGCTCATCATCCTCTGCAGCCGTTGTCAGCAGATAGACGTCACGAAACGCATAATCCTGTTCATACATCGCATTCATGCGGTCTATGAGGGTCTTCATCTGGCCGCTCATCTCGTAATAGTAGATAGGTGTTGCCCAGCATACCACATCAGCCTTCAACACCTTGGCCATGATGTCATTCACATCGTCATTGATGACACAGTGCCCAAGTTTCTGGCAACCCAGACAACCCTTGCAGAACAGAATGTTCTTGCCAACGAGAGAAATCTTCTCCACCTCGTTTCCCGCAGCCTTTGCTCCTTCCACAAACTGGTCAGCGAGCATGTCGCTGTTTGAGCCATGACGTAGGCTCGTAGAAATAACAATAACCTTTTTCATATTTTATTCTTCTATCTTTTTAATCACCTTTGCTGGCACACCTCCAACAATCGTATTCGGTTCAACATCTTTTGTGACTACAGCACCTGCAGCAACCACAGCTCCATCACCAATGGTCACGCCTGACAACACCGTAGCATTGGCTCCAATCCAGACATTCTTACCAATGTGGATGGGAGCATAGCTCATACTCTGACGCTTGGCAGGGTCAAGGTCGTGGTTGATGGTTGCCAACACGACATTATGACCGATGAGAGCGCCCTCATCGATAGTAATGCCACCCTGATCCTGGAACTTACAACCCATGTTGATGAAGACCCGTTCACCAACGATGGTGTTCTTGCCGCAATCGGTATGAAACGGAGGAAACATGCCTACCGTCTTGGGTACCTCACGCCCCCAAAGCTGTTCCAGCAAATCGTGCAGCTGCTCTGGAGTATGATACTTGCCGTTAATCTCTGCTGTTATCTTCAGTGCCTCCTGCGACAGCTGATGGAACATCATGTGGACATCACCACCGCCAACGACGGGTTTGCCCGATGCCATGTAATCACGAAATTCTTGTATTGTCATTGTCTCTGATTCATCTGATAAAGTTCATGCCTTGCCACTCTTCGCGTTCAGGATAATCGGGATTACCATTGGCGTGAATCTTCTTCAGCAGCCAGGCCATGTTGTCGGCAAGCACTCGCATGGTCTGCATTCCCTCTGTGTCCTGTATTACTTCACCGGGTGCCAAGCCGTAGGCGATGTTCCAATATTGCGAAGTAACCACAGGCATGTTCATCATCTCGAATATCATGTTCATCGTCTGGTATGCAGCCGTAGCACCACCACGACGGCAGATAGCTACCGCTGCCGCAGGCTTGTTCTGTACTTGGGCACCTGAGAAGAAGGCACGTTGCAGAACTGCCATTACAGCACCGTTGGGCTGACCGTAATAGACAGGCGAACCCACGATGAGTGCATCGGCCTCATTGAGCTTTTCAACGATACGGTTGCAGACATCATCATCAAAGACACACTGGCCCAGTTGCTTTGCCCTGCACTGGCCACAGGCAATGCAGCCACGGACGGGCTTGTTGCCCATTTGCATGATTTCCGACTCTACACCATTCTTTTCCAATTGCTTAGCAATCTCCGATAGTGCCGTAAATGTGTTGCCTTTCCTATTGGCACTTCCGTTTAATAACAATACCTTCATAATTTTTTAGTTTTACCGAATATCAGAATTCGGGTGCAAAATTACAAAGAAACTTCCAAAGTCGTGTTTCTCTACGGCTCAAAATATGTTGCAGGAGAGAAGATTTGCAGAATAAAAAAGAATAATTAGGATTTATACATGGGTAACCACAGCAGGAGTTTAATATGTTGATGCTCTGGCATTGGTGAACATCCACTGACCGTTACGTTTAACTAACTGGAACGTGAGTTGCAGATGCCAAGTATGACGTCCGCCTCCGAAAACAGCTGCAGTAACTCGGCTGCGACCTGTCAGCGTAGCATGATTGCCGCTGACTTTGATCTCCATCTGTTCATGCTCGGCAGAAAAATAGTTTAGCGTACCATTGGTGATCGCCTTGATGTATTCCTGCTTCGACTGGTGCATCCCTGTCATGTGAGTCAGCACAAAATCATCGGCATGGACACGGTTTAGTACCACCGTGTCCTTTGCCACCATAGCCTCGTACATGTCTCGATAGAGAGTTTCTATCTGTTCTTTGTCCGTCTTTGCTTGCATGATGATTGTTGTTATTCCCAAAAACAATATCGTAATAAGGCGGTTCATCAATGTGTCGCTTTTAGATATTGTAAGTCACCATACCAATAGGAAGCTGTGCAACCTCCGTCAATCAGGAAATCGGCACCACTGATGAAACGTCCGCGCGAGGACATTAGGAACTCAGCCATATCGCCCACTTCGTCTGGCGTTCCTGCACGACGAGCTGGCATGCCCTCTATCATCTTCAGGTAGCCTTCCTTACGCGGACCGTGTAACTCATCGTTAGCCAATGGCGTGATGATGATACCTGGTGAGATAGAGTTAATGGTAGCTCCACGACGCCCCCAGCGGGTAGCCTCAAACATCACCCGGAGCACATTGCAACGCTTCGAGTATTGGTATGCTTTCAGCGTGTCGTTGATTTCCTTTAGGAATGGCAAATCTAACAGTTCGTCAACAGGAGTCGTTGCTAAGGCATCGTTTTGCTCTTGTGGTAAGGCTGGCAGACGATGACCGCTTTGTGACGAGATAATCACACCTGAGCCACCCTCTGCAATCACCTTACCGAACTCTTCCAACAGGACACTTGTTCCATAGAGGTCTACGCGTAGTATTTCTTCCACAGGAGCCTGTGACGGCGATACACCAGCAGCATTGACAACATTTGTCACGTCTCCCTTGTTGGTGGCAAACTCCACCAACTTCAAAATGTCCTCTTTTGAGCCGAGGTCGCATTGGATAGTTGAACACTCAAAGCCTGCATCCTCCAGCGTCTTTGCTGCTCGCTGAGCATTCTCTATGGAGTAGTCTGCCAGCACGATGTGCTTACCAGCCGACACACGACGGATAATAGCCTGTCCGATACTGCCAGCACCCACTAATACTGATACCTGTTTCATCATCCGTATGTCTTTATCAAGTACTTCACAAACTGCGGGTCACCGAAATCTCTGGTGCCTGCATCGTGCTGGTTCATCTTGGCTATCTGAGCCATATCATCCTCACTCAGCGAGAAGTCGAAGACGTCGAAGTTTTGCGCCATACGCTCCTTATGACTCGACTTGGGAATAGCCACGATGCCATGCTGGGTGAGCCAACGGATGGCGACCTGAGCAGCAGTCTTATTATACTTAGCACCTATAGAAGCCAATAATTCACTCTTCACGATGCCATCAGTGCCCTGTCCACCGAGTGGATACCAAGCCATCATCTTGGTGCCAAACTCGCCATGAATCGGCTCGATGCCTGTCTGCTGAGAGAGCGTGTTGCACTCCAACTGGTTCACCATCGGCTTCAGATCCACATAGTGTGCGAAGTCGAAGAAGCGG
>JAFSNR010000151.1 GCA_017443345.1 Prevotella sp. | reverse complement strand
CAGCTGTCTTCGGGGTTGAAGAACCCCATGAGTGTTACATGACCTACACCACTGAACGCGCTGAGAAAGAAGCCCTGAAACTCTACAAGCGAGAACTGAAATGCAGTCATCAACAAGCTATTGAAGCCTATTGTAGGGATTGGGACAGAAGCGGAATCAGCAAGTCCTTGCCGTTTGCTCAGAAAGTCAACCAAGTCGGACATGTACTCAATCTGCCAGTAAAGAAATAACAAAACAAAATGTATAATCAATAATATCACAACAACATGGAATCTGAAAACATCAAAAAAATCGACCTGAGCATTCCGGCGATGACTATTTCATTTGGAACGAAATCCAGTAATACCAGTGTCGCCAATGTTTTTGCCAGCAAGGGCATCAAGACCATCCGTGACCTCTGCATGTGTTCGGAAGAGGAACTGGTCAGACTCCCAACAGTAGGTTACGGAAGGAGCCTACACATTAGAAAGTTCCTGAAGATGTATGGACTGGAACTTGGCATGACCGAGGACGAGCTTACCGCCTACGAGACCAACGCCCGTGAAGAAGAAATGGTCGCAAAGTTAACAGAGGCAATCAGAGAACTTCTCCCTCATCTTGCAGACCTGCCCAATCAGACTCAGCAACTCAATGAAGCCTCAGAAAGGATGCAAACTGTGATGCAAGACCTTCTCAAAAAGTTGGAAGACCTCCTTGTCCGTGTAAACCATGCGACGGTGTTGTTCTATGTAGAGCGTGCCGCCTATGAGAACTACAAGAAAGAACAGGCAAAAGACCTATGGGAGAAACGTCGCATCGAACTTGCCGGGTATCTGTTCTCCAAGGAGAACGGTTGTTTCTGTTCCAATAAGCAAAAAGCTGAGAGAGCAGTCCGCAAGGCCGATGTTTTATTGAATTTGCTGAAAAATAGCTGATAATAGAACGCTGAAAGGTATGCGTAGAATTGTCCACATAATACTCCTAATACAGACCTTGGCACTTCCTATAAGTGTCAAGGCACAGTATTATAGCGTCAACTTTGATACAAAGACTGTCGCTGCCATGTCTGCTGCCTTCAACACTGAGGCTGCAACAGAGATGTATTATGCTGAGCAGTTAGCGAAAATCCGTAAAAGCTACCAGGCTGCAGAAGTCGCTGCCGCCGGTATCTTTGCCAGTAAGTACCTTGACCGTAAGGCACTCACGGACTTGGGACTGTGGACGAGCAGCACCGAGAATTACTACTACCGCCGTATCTATGGCATGGTTTCCACGAAAATCATGCCTAAGATATGGACGGTAGCCGGTATGATGATCAAGAGTCCGCAGAATGCCCTCTACTGGGGTTCCTATCTGTATAAGGTATGTGACGAGACGAAGAATCTGTGCTACCAGTTTGAAAGCATCGTCACCAACAGCAGCCTGTCCTTTAAAGATATTGCCTTTCTGGAAATCAATCAGGAACTGGCTGCCATCCTGAAGCTATCAGAACTCGGTAACACCGACTGGAAGGCCATTCTCGACAACTTCTCTAATATCGGCACCCATTTCAGCAAAGAGAGTCTGAAGGAAGACCTTGACAACCTCTATGCCATGGGTGTAAGCTTGGCTTCTGCCGGAGCGGGAAACCTGATCAATTCCATCATCGGAAACAGCAACTTCAACGGCACTATCATAGACAAGGCCAACAGCGTCATTGAGATTGCCGATAACATCCATGACTTGTACGAAGGACTGAGCACCAATGCTGGGGCTACGGTTCTTAGTTTCATCGGTGGCGAGGAAGGTCTTGCCAACCTTTTCAATCTCTCCGATTATAATGTCACCTCATGGATTACTGACTATGCCCGTGAAGGCATGGGACAGTATTACACCCAAAGATGGTACATCTACCGTCAGGACAGAGGAAGTGAAAAATTGTGTGACTACTATCCTCCTACGGATGATGATGCTATCCTTTACGGAAGTCATTGGTACAGGATAGACACACGAGATCCCGACTTCTATCCTTTCTCTTCTCAGAGAGAGGCCGCTTTGCAGAACTCAGAGAGTCATGCAGGATGGAGCCGAAGCCGTGTTCAGCAGCTCAACAACTCCAATGATGGCAACACCTACAACATCAGCTATTATTCTTCGGCTTATATCCTGAGCAAGAGCAAGAGCGGCCAGTATGCCAAAGCCTATGCTTATGAGATTCATGTCACCAAGTCGTGGAATCATACCGAGGTCAAATATGAGGATGTCTTTGACTCCTATTCCATGAACCTCGAAGCCTTCAAAGCCGGACTGAATGCCCGACTTGCAGATTACAATGACAACGAAGATGGCTATACATACTATCTTGGGCATGACAGTAAGAAATACTATCAGGCCACGGATGCTAAGAAAATGCAGAACTGTGAGGTGGCCACCATCAGCGTCACCTGCCATGACGGAGCCAAGTTAGGTGAAGGCAGTACCCAGTACAAGTGCAGCAGCTGTGGCGGTAGTGTCAGTGATCACACCAAGCAGTGTGCTATGGCAACAAGTGTTATCGAAACGAGTGTCAATACCTCAGAATTGGACGGTATGATTTCTGAATGCGAGAGCCAGATTGCCATGCTTCAGGCACAGATAGATGCTCTGGAGGCTGAAAATGCTGACCTTATCAAAAAGATTGCCAGTTCGAGTGTGGAAGATGCCGCCACCTATCGTCAGCAGTATAACACTAACAAGAACCGCATATCTTTCCTTACCTCTGATAAGAACAGCTGGCAGAACCAGCTCAGCCAGTATCAACAGGCCAAGCAAGAGGTGCAGGAGGGTGAAGCAGTATCAACCGATGACTACTATCGCATTCCGGCTATCATGCAAGATTGCAGGACGGCTTTCAACCTTTCATGGAATGATGGAGGCTCTTGGAATGGCAATACCTTTGTGCGTACTGCCACCATGCCGAACATCAACGGAACAATCACCTTCAAGGCAACTGTCAGCATAGCGAGAAAGCCCAAGTATTTTCTTGGTATCAAGATTCACCGTGCCATCGTACAGATTGCGTGGAAACTCACTACTGAGTACAGTGATTCACAAGTCGTGGCAGTCCTTAATCTTGATCCAGAGATGAGTGACCAGGAAAAGGCAGAACTTGTCAATCAGAAACTTTCTGAGGTTGCAAGGGAATTTCCCGACTGTGAACCAAATGTGGAGTATGCCAAGAGTGAGCCTATAGCTGAAGACACCACGGATGACACTTATCATCTGTTGTGGTCAAGCGACCGACTGGAGATAGCGAGAGACATAGACTCGCGCCTTACGAAGATTTATGCCGACCTTGTGTCATTGGAGAAGATGATGCACTACAAGCATTCCATTGTGGACATGATAAAGTCCGCACTTCCATACATCAATGACGAGCAAGGCAGACGGCACACCTTGGTTGAAGAATGCCGCAGACGGTGGCTTCGCAATGCTGCCAACCAGATGCACTCAGACAGTTATAACGGCAAATACGATGACGACTATGAGGATTAAGAATATTCTTTACATAACGATATGCCTGTTGGCTTTGTTCCCCAAGCCAGCCAAGGCACAGTTCGGCTTTGATGTAGTCTCGGTGGAAGCCTATATCAACGACCACAAGGAACAGCGCAGCCTTCTCCTTGTACGCTCTACCCTCGAAGCGAGTAACAAACTGCTGCATGACTACAGCAGTGATGCGAACATCGACTTCAAGAACATCAACAAGGAGCTGGACAAATACACACGAGCCTTCGACATTATCGATGTGCTCTACCAGTCTTTGCGTACCAGCCTCAATGTCTATAACACTTACGAGACTGTCAGCGACCGAGTGTCCGACTACAAGAAGATGTTGAATGACTTCAATGAGAAATGCCTGTCGAGGGGAAACATCGTTACCACCGACACGCTTCTCATCACCATCAATGTCCGGGCGTTGGCAAAGATTGCCGATGAAGGAGATAATCTATACAGGTCTGTCAGTGACCTTGTGTTGTACGCTACAGGTGCTGCAGCCTGTTCGACGAGCGACCTCTTGTTGGTTCTGAACTCCATCAACCAAAGCCTTGACAATATCAAGAAACACCTGAATGCAGCCTACTTCGAGACATGGAAATATATCCAGGTGCGAATAGGCTACTGGAAGGCGCAAGTCTATCGTGCCAGGAGCATCAAGGAGATTGTTGATGGTGCTTTCGGGCGTTGGAGAAGAAATACCTATCTGGGCAGAGAATAATGAAAGGCATACTTAAAGTTTAACTTAAACAAAGCAGAATATGAAAAATGTAACTAAATTATTTTCAATGGTTATAATGATTTCCGCTTCATCAATACTTGAAGTTGATGCGCAGTCGTATGTCACCTACAATCACGATGCTGCAAAGATGAATCAGATAACCGTTCAGGAGATTGGAGCCGGTGGTCTGACACCAGCCTTCTACTATGATGTATTCCATCGCAGTTACCAGAAAACAGCAGCCTCCAAGAACAAGCTCACCTACCGTTCCTTGGCAGGTGTTTCTGGATGGCAGCAGGTAGAGGATGCCGATTCCGTTAAAGGCTCGTTGGAGAAAAGAGCCGAAGTCGAAGCCCTTAATGTCGCCGACCGTCAGGTTGATATTGCCTGGCTTGCAGAAGGCACGAAGATCACAAGCAAGCTGAGTGACTTCCAAGGCAATATCAACCGCATCATTGGAGCCGGTGGCAACTTCAAGGATAAGGAGCGTTGGGAGAACTATTATGGAATGTTCCAGTGTGCCATCAAAGCCACGCAGGATGCCTATATGCCCAATGCTCAGCGAAAGAAAGAATACTTGGCTATCTATGCAGACATCTGTAAGGAGAACGAAACCCTTGTCAAGTTCATCGTACAACTAAGCCACCGAACCAGAACAAAATCACTACTCGAAGCTACTGGCAGTCGCCCCAACCATAACGGTGTACATGCTTCATCAGCCTTCAGTAGATGGCGCAATACTGGTTGGAAAACTCAGTCAGGCGGGGGTTCTTCTACGGACGAATCAAGCACTGAGTCTGGGACAATCGTCATCGATGAGAATCCCTAAAAGAAACACAAAAATAATTTACAAACTAATGAACGTATAACCCAATGGCAGATACAAGCATACTTTCAGACTTTGGCATCAATATCCTTGAAGAAGAGATTGATGATGTGATATTCCAGACCAATGAGTTTCTTTGCGACGCAACCTTTACTGGCTCGCAAGGCAGCTTCTGGTGGATATTGCAGATGAGTATGGCACTCGCTGCACTCTTCTCCATCATTATTGCCGCTGGAATGGCGTACAAGATGATGGTGAAACATGAACCGCTCGACATCATGAAGCTGTTCAAGCCACTGGTCAT
>JAFSNR010000150.1 GCA_017443345.1 Prevotella sp. | reverse complement strand
TAAGATAGGTATATAAGTATAAGGTAAAAAGGTAAAAAAGTAAAAAGGATAAACGTAAAATGGCAAATCGCGATTTACATTTGACACGTAACATCGGTATTATGGCTCACATCGATGCTGGTAAGACAACGACCTCTGAGCGTATCCTGTTCTACACAGGTAAGACGCACAAGATCGGTGAGGTACATGATGGAGCTGCCACGATGGACTGGATGGCTCAGGAGCAGGAGCGCGGTATCACTATTACTTCCGCAGCTACAACCTGTAACTGGACATGGAATAACAAGACATTCAAGATTAACCTGATTGATACCCCGGGACACGTTGACTTTACTGCAGAGGTAGAGCGTTCACTTCGTGTGCTCGATGGTGCTGTAGCAACTTACTCTGCTGCTGACGGTGTTCAGCCTCAGTCTGAGACTGTTTGGCGTCAGGCAGACAAGTATAATGTACCCCGTATCGGTTACGTCAACAAGATGGACCGTTCAGGTGCTGACTTCTTCGAGACTGTTCAGCAGATGAAGGACATTTTAGGTGCCAACCCCGTTGTGATTCAGGTGCCCATCGGTGCTGAGGAGAACTTCAAGGGTCTTGTCGACCTGATCAAGATGAAGGCTATCCTGTGGCACGATGAGACCATGGGTGCTGAGTATGACATTGAGCCGATCCCTGCTGATCTTCAGGCAGAGTGTGACGAATGGCGTAACAAGTTGCTCGAGGCTGCTGCTGAGTATGATGAGGCTTTGATGGAGAAGTACTTCGATGATCCTAATTCTATCACAGAGGACGAGATTATCGCTGCTATCCGTAAGGGAACTATCTCAATGCAGTGTACGCCGATGCTGCTCGGTTCTTCTTATAAGAATAAGGGCGTTCAGCCCCTGCTCGACTACGTGTGCGCATTCCTGCCCGCACCTGTTGATGTAGAGGTGATCAAGGGTACCAACCCCAATACCGATGAGGAAGAGGATCGTGAGCCTTCTGAGGAAGCTCCGACATCAGCACTTGCATTCAAGATTGCTACCGACCCATACATGGGCCGTCTGGTATTCTTCCGTGTTTATTCTGGTAAGATTACTGCCGGAAGCTACGTCTTCAATCCCCGTTCAGGTAAGAAGGAGCGTATCAGCCGTCTGTTCCAGATGAACTCTAATAAGGAGATTCCTATGGAGTCAATCGATGCAGGTGATATTGGTGCAGGTGTAGGTTTCAAGGATATCCGTACTGGTGATACCCTCTGCGATGAGACTAAGCCTATCGTACTGGAGTCAATGACCTTCCCCGATACTGTGATCTCTATTGCCGTTGAGCCCAAGAGCCAGGCCGACATTGCCAAGCTTGACAATGGTCTTGCTAAGTTGGCTGAGGAAGACCCGACCTTCACCGTACGTACTGATGAGCAGAGTGGTCAGACCATCATCTCAGGTATGGGTGAGCTCCACCTCGATATTATTATCGATCGTCTGAAGCGCGAGTTCAAGGTAGAGTGTAACCAGGGTAAGCCCCAGGTTAACTATAAGGAGGCCATCACCAAGACTGTCATGGGTTACCGTGAGGTTTACAAGAAGCAGTCGGGTGGTCGCGGTAAGTTTGCCGATATCATTGTGAACGTTGGTCCTGTTGATGAGGATTACGATATCAAGGAGAACGGACCTCTGCAGTTCATCAATGAGGTGAAGGGTGGTAACATCCCCAAGGAGTTCATCCCTGCCATCCAGAAGGGCTTCGAGGCATCGCTCAAGAACGGTATCCTCGGTGGTTACCCAATGGATTCATTGAAGGTGACTGTTGTCGATGGTTCATTCCACCCCGTTGACTCTGACCAGCTTTCATTCGAGATTGCAGCCCAGATGGCTTACAAGGCAGTCTGCGCTCAGGCCAAGCCTGTTCTGATGGAGCCTATCATGAAGCTCGAGGTGGTAACACCTGAGGAGAACATGGGTGACGTCATTGGCGACTTGAACAAGCGTCGTGGTCAGGTTGAGGGTATGGACGAGGCTCGCTCGGGTGCCCGTGTCGTTAAGGCAATGGTTCCCCTGTCAGAGATGTTCGGCTATGTAACCGCTCTGCGTACCATCACTTCTGGTCGTGCAACAAGCTCTATGGAGTACGATCACCACGCACCGCTCTCTAGCTCTATCGCTAAGACCGTGCTCGAGGAGGTGAAGGGTCGTGCCGACCTCGTTTAATTAATTGACAATTGATAATTGACAATTGATAATTAATGGAGTGCCGCTGAGCAAATGACTCTTTAGCGGCCTCCAATTTGAAAATAAAAAAGTAAAAAGGTAAAAAAGTAAAATTATGAGTCAGAAAATTCGTATCAAGCTGAAGAGCTACGACCACAAATTGGTCGACAAGTCAGCAGAGAAGATTGTGAAGGCTGTTAAGGCCACAGGTGCTATCATCAGCGGTCCTATCCCCCTTCCTACACACAAGCGTATCTACACCGTGAACCGTTCAACCTTCGTTAACAAGAAGGCTCGTGAGCAGTTCCAGCTGTCAGACTTCAAGCGTCTGATCGATATCTATAGCTCTACAGCTAAGACTGTCGACGCTCTGATGAAGCTCGAGCTCCCTAGTGGTGTTGAGGTCGAAATCAAGGTATAGTTATATCTCGTTCTAGATAAGAAATCGGTATTGCCCAGCGTAGTACCGATTTTTTTTATGTTATTTTAAGTTTATTTGTTTACGACTTTATTTTTTTCGTATCTTTGCACCCGATAGAACAAATCAATGATAATCAGAGATGAGAAAGAAATGAAGGCTTGTCCGCGACATAAATAATGCTGGGTATGCTGTATTTGTCGCAGGTATAGGGGCATGTCGCAATATGGAGGACGAATTCTTTCGGATTTTCTTGTGACGCTGTTGATATTGCCGTACCTTTGCAGCGCAAAAAAAGAAATATGAGATTATTATAAACAAAGGTATATTATGGATAATGTAGATGCATTAACGCCAAAGGGGCTTATTTATAAGCTGACTTTTTTGAACAACATTGAAGACCCTGACAAGGTTCTTCCCGAACTGATCGTTACCCAGCTGGGTGACACGGTTTTCGAGCATCAGAATGCAAAGTACAGTATCACGCTCAACGGGGTGCAGTTTGATCGTAAGATCTATCAGCCAAATGAGATCGATGCAGAACTGCATTTCATGTTGCAAAACTCAACAAAGGAGGATAGTACGATTCTCTCACAGAGTGACCTGCAGAGCCTTCTCCTGCAGCGTATCGTGACTCTGAGCGTATGTCCGCAGGAACAGACTGAGGACACCGTCATCGCTCACAACTACTATGTTCACGAGATCTGCCCTCAGGTGGTCAGGGACCTTGCTTCAACGCAGTTGTTCGTCAAGCTCAAGATATATAGTGTAGACAAGCTGATGACGCTCAATAAGTACAGCAAGGCCTATGTGGCTAAGAAGTTGGGTACAGATATCCTGTCGACGGAAAACAAGATTTTCGGCTTTAAGAATGCCATGGTGCCCGTTTATTCGGAAAATCTGCAGCACCTGAAGTATCAGCAGAGTGTAGAGGCAGGAGGCGCTTCCCAGGAATTTATACAGCCTTATCTGGTGCAGTACAATGAGACCTTCTACGATTTCATGGCCCGTACCGCCAACCGTTGCGGCGAGTTCCTGTTCTTTGATGACGGTAAGCTTGTACTGGGTATGTCGGAGAAAAGCGTATCTCAGAAGAAAGACCCTCTAAAGATCAAGAATTATGCCTCGATTACCTATCAGAACATCTCACAGGCACCGCTGACCATCAAGGCCTTCCATCGCGATTATGTGAAAGGCAAAAAGGAACCTGACTTCAACGACACCGGCATGGCAACAGGCAGCACAGACTATCCCGAGGATGTGCTTGGCACAGACTACACTTACGATTCAGCCCTCGCCCACGACGATTACATCTTCCCGATGGTGAAGGATAAGTTCACCAGTCACGGACGAGTGGTTGGCGCAGGCAACTGAAAGACCGGCCTGACCACTGCTGTGCTCGACATCTTCTCGGCCGTGGTTGGCAATACCGAACACTACGATGAAGCCCCCAAGGCCATTGCCAAAAGTCTGGCAGCGACCTATTTCTCCCGTAATCTGGCAGCTTATTTTACGACGAAAAAAGTCAATTCCTCGGGCAATGCACAGTGGATTGACAAGAACATTGCCGATAAGCAGCACTGCGACGGCACACGCTATATCCAGTTTGCTCCACTTAACAAAGAAGGCTGGGTAGAGTTGGCATACTATTCGAAGATTAGAGATCTGCAGGAGGCTCAGCAGAAGAAGATTGTCTGCGTGAATATGGGTACAGACCTGATTCCCGTTTCGTTGGGTGATGTTGTCACCATCGACAAACTCGCTGGTAAGTATGTCGTGATCCAGATTTCTCAGAATGCCAATGGCAAGGCGAAGAGTCTCAACTATCATAAATACGAAGACGAGAATGCGACAAAGACTATCGACGGTCAGCAGGCACAACAGATATTTGCCATCCCTATGATGGACAACGATGAGGTGGTGCCCCCAGTCATCCAGATGCCTGTTGTCAGGAAGTCGGGCCCGCAGACCGCCTTCATCGTCGACAACTACGACCCCAAGTGTCAGGGACGTGTACGTATTGCCTTCCCTTGGCAGGCTGTCGGCGACCCTGCCGGCAAGAAACTGCTCGACGAAGCCAAGACGAAGCATAATGCTAAGAAGGAGGAGGCGATAACTGCCGAGAATAATCGTGTCAAATTTGCCAAGTTACTCGACCAACTGAAGAAGAATACCAAGAGCATGCAACACCTGCAGGACAGTATGAGCGCACAACCCGATGCTGCCAGTCAGAAGACGCTGCTCGACGAGAAGATCAACAAGCTCGACGCTCTGGAGAAAGAGAACAAGGCCACAGATGAAGACAAGTCGCAGAATCTGGCCCTCAAGGATATTCGTACCAAGTGTGACGATAATCATGCAGGATCGCCAAGCGAAACCATGAAGGCAGCCATTGCCGACAAGCAGACCAATGAGGTGGCTGTCACCGAGAAGAATCTGGCTGATGCTACCAAGAAGTCGGAACAGGCTCAGAAAGAAGAGGCTGCAGCTGATAAAGAGGTTAAGGCACAGCAAACCAAATGGCAAGATAAACTGATGGCTGTCGCCTCACCTTGGGTTCGTGTGGCCACACCAATGGCCACCTCTGAGGGCGGTTTCTATTTCCGTCCGCAGATGGGCGACGAGGTGCTCATCAATTTCGATGGTGAGAATGTCGAGCGCCCCTTCGTGGCAGGCAGTCTCTATTCCAAGGAACATACCGATCCGGGAGGCGTCATGACCATCAAGTCGCCCAGCGGACAGAAGATGACTTTCGACGTGGCTTACGATGATGAATCTATGGCGAAGAAACTTTTTCCTTTCTTAATGAGTCTGCAGTCATACGTGCCGGGGATGGTACCCAATCTTGCAATGGGCGGTGATGCCCGTAAGCTCTGTGGAGGCATCTCATTCTCCGACGAATTTGGCATGTTCAATGTCAGCATGTCATCTACTGACCGTAGTGTCAGCATCAGCTCGCCCTTTGGTAATGTGTCTGTCAGTGCCTTTACAGGTATCAACATCATGTCACCTAATGGCGATATCAACATCGTCGGCAAGAACGTCAACATCTCTGCTGGCAACAACCTGAAGCTGACCTCGGGCACCAACGTGAAGCGTGCCGGAGCTTCCATTCCAGGTGGTAAGCAGGTTCATGAGCCAAACTGGTGGGACAAAACCAAGAGTGCGGCCAAGACGGGCAGTATTGCATTGGCTCAGAAAGTCAGAGACTCAGCCATCGATAAGGCTAACGATATTACGAAGGGCTTTGAAATTGTCGATATGAAGCTGATGCGCAGTCTCGCTGACGTTTTCCTCCGTCCTATCGAAGGTACGCTCTGTGTCAAGTCGAACAACTACCTGATGCTTGAGGCAGGCAAAGGTCAGGCGCAGGTTCCCATGGAGCGATACAGCGAGAACTGGCAGAAGTTCAAGAAGTTCGAGCCCGATGCCGACAGACAGGTATTCTTCGCCAAGACCTCGGCTTATATCAATCAGATTCAGCAGAAGGTGGGTCAGTTCTGCGACGACTATGTAGAGCTGAAGCGCGATGCCATTAAGAAGCAGACCGAATACGAGCGCAAGCTGAAGCAGATATGGGATTCCGCAGAGCAGCCTAAGATCAAGGAACAGGCCTTCAAGCTGGGCGATGACGAGTTCAAGCCAGCTGACTTAGAGAACAAGAAGAAGGGTAGCATCGACTACAGTTTCATCAAGAAGGACAATCTGAAGAACCATGGCAACTGGATTCTCACGGATGAGAAGATCCTTTCCAGCAGATTAGAAGTTTATGAATATCTGGTTCCCGCTGCCGATGCCTATGCAGAGGCTGTTTGGAACCTGCAGAAGAAGACGCGTGAGTTCCTGAAGTGCATGGACGATAAGACCATCAAGTCTGTCAACCAGTCTGTTCTCAGTGAGGATAAAAACAAGATGGAGGAGAACAAACGGAATACGGCATGGATTGACGAAGCTTTCAAGAAGGTGGTCTATGGCGACGATACTGCCCAACTGAAGAAATTCCTCAAGCGCTGGCAGGACCGCTTCGGCAATGAGAAGACCGAGCCTACAGCTAATTTCCTCGCCAAGAAGGCAGACTTAGACATGGAAGATGTCTTCACCAACTCGCTGCTCATCAAGCGCACCATGGTAGCTCTCTTCCTGTTGAAGATAGCAAGAGACGATCAAAACAAGATTGAGCTTGACGAAGCCGTTCCGGGAGCCATGCCTGTTTACGAGAAGTACATCAACCTGTGCTTCCAGACAGAAGACAAAGTCACCGATGACTTCGTGATGAACAACTGGAGCAACGTGGCTTTGCTCGGCCCTGGTGTCAGCAAATGGAAGAAACGCTGGCTGACCACGCTGAAGTGGACAGAGAAGTTTATCGGTTTCAAGAAGGCTCATGAAGACGTATTCAATAACAATGCTCCTAAATTTGGCTGGGACCGCAAGGTATGGAACGACCAGAGTGGAAAGATTATCTTCTCTGACAATGATAGTGCCACCTACGCCCTCAACGGCGAGAATATCGAGAAGTGGTCGCATGCAGCCCTCTCTAACGAGGACATGCTCAAGAAAGCCATCAAAGGCGTGTAATTCTGAGTTTAGAGTTTAGAGTTTAAAGTTTAGGGTTTATAGTTTATAGTTTTATGGCAGATTCAGTATTCAAGAAATGGGAGGATAAGCTTGAAAGTCTGGCAAACGACGATTTCAAGAAAGGTGTCCTCGAAGCCATTCATAAGCTCAAGGAAGAGCTCTACGACCTGAAGGTCGACAGATATAACCAACAGCAGGGGCGCGTCATCCACGACGACAACCGCATCGTACTCTCAGCTCCTGAGATTATCATCGGCGATGTGAACCTGGGCGGCATCCTCAACTCGAAGAGCGGCTCGAAGGTCGTCATCCGCAGCAACGATGTCAGTCTGGAAGGTGCAGGCGATACAGGTCAGCTGAACATGCGGGCCCCGATTATCCGACAGACGGGTGAGGACCCTGGTGTCGATGGCAATGAGCATGTTGTCAGCAGTATCTCACAGATTGTCTCGCAGGCTGGTAACATCACCATCCAGAGCGACAAGGCAGAAAAGAACGGTGCCTTCCCAGCACCAAGTCTCGTTGCCGGAGGTGGCATCCGTATCAAGAGCGATCACGCCGTCGATATCAGTGCCGTTACCTCTAAGGACAACCGCACCCAGGTGTACGACAATGAGCTGAAGAAGCTCGAGACCAGCAAGTCGTATTTCGACAATGAGGTTAAGCAGCTCGGCAAGGCGTTCAAGCAGACGCGTCAGGATCTCGACAAGCTGCTGGAACAGAAAGAGAAGATTGCCAAGGGTGAGCGCGATATCCGCACCACTTATGCCGACCTCGATGAGCTGAACGATCGTATCGAGGAACTCTCATCCGATCTTACCCAGGCCCTCTACAGCTATTCCAACGCCCTGTCGATGCAGGCTGAGAATGCGCGTCTCACCACCTACTTCAAGAAGAAGAAAGACGAGGTGGCTAAGATGGACAAGGAACAGTTCGCCAAGCAGTCGACCAACACTTCTGTCACGATTACCAGCGAGAAGATCAATGTGTCCTCTGCCGATGAAGATGGAAATATCCGTACCAACCCGGGTGCTGGCGTCAACATCGACGCGCAGACCATGAAGGTGACAGGCCCTCGCGATCAGCAAGGCTCCCTGTTGAAGGACAACCGCATCGACATCAACATGCGCACCGTCTCTGTGTCAACCACCAGCAGGGCCGATGTAGAGCGCGACGATGAAGACAAGCTTACCAAGGCCCAATATAAGGCAGAGGGCGACGTCATCATCAACTCGAAGAACATCACCCTCGAAACCATCGACTACGAGGTCGCTGATAAGAAGTATAAGGAGAAGGGGCTCGCTGCCGACAGTAACATCAAGCTCCGTTCCAAGAAGATCGAGGTATCTACCGTCAACTCGTCTAACATCGAAGTCGACGAGAATGGCAAGATTACCAAGGCCCAGTACAAGGCAGAGGGCGATGTCATCGTCAACTCAAAGACCTTTGCCCTTCAGGCTACGGAGAGCGAACTCAACGGCAGCGAGACCAAGGAGACGGCACTATCGAAGGACAGCAAGTTCAGCGTTCGTACCGAGAAAATGGACCTCTCGGCCACCGATACCGAAGGAAAGGCAACAGGCAGCGTTAACGTCAATGCCAAGGCCATCAGCGTCAAGTCGATGGATGTCGAGAAGGAGAAGCGTACCGACAGCAAACTTGCCGAAGGCAGCACGATGACCCTCGTATCAGAGAAGATGTACCTCGGCGCCAAGTCGAAGGATGTCAAGAGCAAACTGCTGCAGGGCGTCAGCGAAGATGTGACCCTCTTTGCCGACAAGACCCTCGAAGCCCAGCAAGGCGATGGCAAGGCTATCCTGCAGCTCACCGACGGCAACACCGCCCTCTCAGGCAGCAAGTCGCAGATCTACGGCGAGACCACCATCAATGCCAATACTGAGGTCAAGGGCGAGATCAAGGTGCCAAAGGCAACCATTGACAACCTCGAAGTCAAGACGTCGTTCAAGTCGCCGAATATCAGCGATGGTATTTCAGTACCGGCAGCTGCTGCAGCTGGTAGCCTGAGTGCCAAGACCAAGGCTGAAGACGCACCGATGTAGTTTATAGTTTAAAGTTTATAGTTTATAGTTTAATTATCTATATTAAGTCATGAACAATTTCGTAGTATCAGAAATCAACGAGTTAGAGAAGAAGATGGCGGGCTATCAGTTCCTGCTCAACTATCGCTATAAGAACCTATGTGTCAAAGCCGACCCTATGGCCCTGCTCTCCGTTATCGTCAATATCAACGGCGAAGACAAGGAAATCGAGGACGTGGCCGATGTGTCAACACCCGATGACTACCACTTCGAGATTCTGCCGAAGATGACCAACAGCCTTGAGGAGATCAATACGGGCATCCTCTCTTATCATCCGGAGTTCAAGCCCAGCACAGAACAGATGGAAGAGGATGATCCAGACACCCAGTATCTTGTCTATGAGATGCCTGAGGTCGATAAGGATCGTCGCGACTTCCTTACTGAGGCCGCAAAAAGCCTCCATAAGGAGTGTAAGGCACGTATCGACGAGATACAGATCGAGGCAACTGCCAACTTCAGCGAGCTCTTCTCTACCAACCCCGAGTCGCTCAAGGAGACCAAGGATGCCATTAGTGACAAGCACGACGAAGCCATCGATGCCATCGACGACCTGCTTGAGAAGAAGCTGCAGGAGATCGACGAAGCCTACGCCCACTATCTCGAAGAGCGGCAGGAGCAGGAGTCCGTCGAACAGGAGGAAGATAATTTCGACTTCACCAAAGGCATGCGCCAGGAATCAGATGAATAAGCTACATAAATGGAGTGATATGAAGAGAGTATCGATATTGACCTTCGCATTGGTGTTCAGCTGTGTCACCCATGTTTTCGCAGCAGGTGACGAGAAGAACGGACACGCGTATTTCACAAAGGCCGAGTTGCCCGACATGACCAAGATCCTGCCCCCCTTCCCGGAGTTTGAGTCAGCCCGCTTTGTGGCCGACCAGTCTCAGCACCTCTGGGGCAAGCTGGTGCGCCAGGATGAGGCCCGCGCTGCTCAGGCGCAGAACGATGCCGTCTATAGCATGCAGACCGCCATCGATGCATACAGCCCTCTCTTTGGTCTGGAGATTTCAAAGGACGATACCCCTGCCATCTACGCCGTCCTTCAGGATGTGCTCGCCTCGTGCGACAGCATCTATTCCGGAGCAAAGGCCAAGTTCAACCGCCAGCGACCCTACGCCTATTACAACGAAGGTACGCTTATTCCTGAGAAGGAGGAGAAACATCGTAATGAAGGATCATATCCCTCAGGACATACCGTGTTCTTCTGGACTTCGGCGCTGCTGCTTTCCGATATCAGCCAGTCTAATGAGGCGATGGAGAAACTACTGGCCCGTGGCTACGAGTTCGGCCAGAGCCGTGTCATCGCGGGCTACCACTGGCAGAGCGATGTCGATGCTGGTCGCATGGCCGGCTCCGTACTCTATCAGCTGATTCGCAGTCACGAGCGATTCATCGACCAGTTGGCCAAGGCCCGTGCCGAGTTCAAGGAGAAGACGGGTGGCTCTTCAAGTGTATCCAGCGCCACCAGGTCTATGCAGCCCGAGGGTACTGCACGTATCTACCGCCTCGACGGCACACCAGCCTCTGATACCACCACCGGCATCGTCATCGAGAACGGTCAGAAGAGAGTCAGGAAGTAACTACAGGTGATTTGATAATCGAACAGATGTCACAAAGGTGTCAGGAACCTTTGTGACATTTTCAATAAGAATCTCTTTCATGGAAATACACCAAGCTCCATCCCGCTGCCATAAGGCGAGTGAACTTATTGTGTTTATTCTTTTGCAAGATGATTCCTATTAGGTATCTTCATCATTTTGTTTCTTCCTCATCTTTGTTAGGCTGAATTAATCCAATAGGTTTTCGATTGGTTTGTTTGCGATGCTCCACCTGTAGTTCAGCCAAGGCTGTATTGATTGCCTCTAATTGGGCGCGAGTGCTTTCGTTGATATCATTCTGGTCTTCAAGTAATTCTTCAATATAGGAATTGGTTTTTTCCAGCTTCTCTTTTAGTTCTTGGAACTCTCCGTATTTAACTAAAGTCTTAATTGTGCGATATTCTACAAATGCCCTCATGACATCAATATTGGTGTCAATAGCCGTGTCAGAATTCAAGACACTACTTAACATGGCTACTCCAAATAGAGAGAAAGCGTATGGTGGTTTACGAAGACCCATCTTAATGGAATTGGATATCACAATTTGTGATTTCCATTCTTCGATATCCTCCTTCGTCATCTGAAACATAAAGTCAGGAGGGAAGCGCCTTATGTTGCGTTTTACCTTCTGATTCAAGGTTCTTGTCTCTACACCATAGAGGTCTGCCAAATCCCTATCAAGCATTACTTTTATGCCACGAATCACATAAATCTTGCTTTGGATAAAAGCACGTAAATCTTCTCTTTTAGTAATGTCATTCATAATTATAAATTTAGTGTTAAACGAAATTGATGGTGCAAAGATAGTGATTTCTTTTGAAAGCACCAAACCTTTGCACCAAATTCTTTGTTTCTGACTAGTCACATCGGGGTCAGGATACTTTGTGACATCCCAGGTAATATAATACGAGGCGGGCATCGATGCCGGCCTCGCATTGCGTTATTTGTAGTAACCGATGCGGATGTAGTGTCGGGGAGGGCCGAATGGATTCCAAGAGATATAATCATAGAGATTTCTCTTCCCGAAGAATTTTCAGGGCCTTGATGTATTGTATGAAAACTGAAAATGCTTCATCAAAAGCCTTTAAATCAAACTGGAGGGAATTGAGTTTACATAACATGGTAATAAATCGCAGGTAGAACGCATGAACTGCATCCTTGTCGCGCCAGTCGATAAAGAGGTGCTTTTTCAAATACGTGGGCGCGATGACCGCCATGTTGCGTTTGATAAACCCCTTCGGCAGGATCAGGAAATGGTAGAAGCAGACCTCCACCTCGCAATAGCCACTGGCGCAAAACTGCTTAATGTCACGCATCACGGTGAGATACACGTATTTCTCATCCGTTGCTTGGGTTGTTTTCCAGTTCATCCTCATCTTCATCATCATTTAATAAGAAGTCGTAGCCCATTTCCATAGTTTGGTGGTAAGTAACGTCTTCATAGTGATACGATTTACTTTTGTACACACAGAGCACAACGATTTCCTTTCTCATGAAAACATCGTGGAAGATTTCCTTGAAGGCTGTTGCCAGATCGTCGCTCTGCTGGATAGAGAAGTCGTCGAGCTTAGCTGTGCCGAGGGCGATATGGCCCGTTGGCAGGTCCATATACTTGCTAGCCGACAGACTGAATTCCGGTTTCTTGACGAAGCCTCTCAGTTTTTTCTTGAACACAGGGAAGGAGGGCCAGAACTGTGCGAAGCCCTTCACAAGGATATACGAGCCATCGGGAATCCGACAGTCATGCTTATATGTCAGATTATCGCCGTCACGCAGTTCGAGGGTGACACACCTGAAATGATACGCCGGTATCGTCAGTATGCCATGCGTGCACGAGTGGTTCTCGCATTTACGTTTGAGGTTCATCCGTATCATACATCTTCCTTTCTATTAAAATATAAAGATGTGTCCGCCATACTCGTTCATCGCTTCATGGCGGATTTCCTTCGACATTTGAGAGTTGGATCTGAAACACAATGCTCTTGAAACATTCGGTGCTCCGTACTTCTCGATGAGCGCCTTCCTGCCGTTGGGGTTAATGACTATCTTTTCCATTTGATATATCTTTTTATGTTTCTACTTATCAGAGATTTCTGGGGCAAAGATAATGTGTTTTGCTGACAGTAGAAGCATAAAAAATGGACTGTTTTCAGACAGTCCAGTATTAATCCGGTGATAATCCATTTTCAATCCATTACGGCTTACTTAATTGTGCGTGCCAGTTAGAATATTTTGATTTGTATCGCCCCGCATTGTAAAGCACACGCCACAGACCTTTCGGCGCACCTTTACAAAAACCGTCGTTTATGTAGTTCTTCAAGATGGCAATAATCTCAACGTCGGTCATGTTATGGATAGCATTCAGAAACCGGTGTGCCATGATTTCGTTTTTGAAATACACGCAAAGCTTCGACACGAGCACTTCGTCTTCTTTTTTGTCTGATATAACGATCGAGGGCAGCGAAGTATCCTCACCCGGCCTGAGGTTATCCAACCGCTCAAGTCTCTCCTCAAATTCATCACTGAGTTTGATATTCATTTCATTTTTCAAGGCAACAATATCGTCTTTCGTATATTTGCGCTCCCAATAAGTTTTGTTTTCTACCAATTCTATTCGTTTCATGGAGGCACCTGACACTCTAAACTTTGATATCGTTTCCCGCTCGTCATCATTTGACTCGACACTCTCACCAGCCGGTATAAATTTATGCCTATCCCACAAGTTACGCAACTTGCTGATAATGTCGTTCAGACTTTTATTTGTTTTACTAAAATTCATCGTCAATCTTAATTTGTTCCTTTCATTTCGCTGCAAAGATACGAATAATGAAGCAAAAAACCAAAAGATCTTATGTGTTTTCGAGCGAGAACTGCACACATAATGAATCGAATTAGAACAAGAACAGAATTTTCTCTTAACTGAAAAAATAAAAGATCTTAACACCCAAAACGGATATACTTAATACCGCAGAAAAAAACTCTTAACCAGAAATTTAAAAACTCTTAACTAAAAAATCGAAAACACTTAACTAGAAAATCAAAAACTCTTAACTAGAAAATTTTTCTTGGCAAAGACTATCTTTAAAATTTGTTAAGAGGGGGAATAGGGCCAGTTAAGACTTCTATTCTTGTAAGTTAATGAAAAAATCTGAACTGCTACAGAAGTAATAAAAAACAGTGCCCTCTTGAAAAGCATGCCGGCGAGTCGGTTTGCCACGTTTTTTTTGACGAGGGCAAGATAGTAAAGAGGGCGCTTTTGGAGTTTAAATCATAAAAAAAACTTAAAAATGAGGTGAGACATGCAAAAAATGTTGTGTGTCTCACTTATTATATGTACCTTTGCACCCGCAAAAGTGCGTATTGCGCTGGCCCGAGAGCTAACAATACCCTGATAAAGAGCGACTTAGCCTTCATGAATGAAGCAGTTGAAGTTCCTTTTTGAGTGGGTTTGTGTGCGCCGGAAGTCGCGAAAGCCACTTAAGAAGGAATAAATTTTTTATATAACATTATTAATTATTAAACTGAAATGCCAGGATTAATTGGAAGAAAAATCGGAATGACATCCGTGTTCAGTGCCGACGGTAAGAATGTACCGTGCACTGTTATCGAAGCTGGTCCTTGTGTTGTAACTCAGATTAAGTCTGTTGAGAAGGACGGTTACAAGGCCGTTCAGCTCGCCTTCGGTGAGAAGAAGGAGAAGAACACCACCAATGCGATGATGGGTATCTTCAAGAAGGCTAACACAACACCAAAGGCTCACTTGGCCGAGTTCAAGTTCGACGAGGAGTTAAACCTTGGTGACACCGTGACGGTTGACATCTTTGAAGGTGCAGAGTTTGTTGACGTCGTCGGTACATCAAAGGGTAAGGGATTCCAGGGCGTCATGAAGCGTCATGGTTTCGGTGGTGTAGGTCAGGCTACTCACGGTCAGGACGACCGCGCTCGTAAGCCGGGATCTATCGGTGCTTGTTCTTATCCCGCCAAAGTGTTCAAGGGAATGCGCATGGGCGGCCAGATGGGAGGCGACAGAGTGACAACTCAGAACCTCAAAGTGTTAAAGGTTATACCGGAGCACAACCTGATTCTTATCAAGGGTAGTTGCGCTGGTTACAATGGTTCAACTGTAATAATCAAGAAGTAAAGATGGAAGTTAGCGTATTAAATATCAAAGGTCAGGAGACCGGACGTAAGGTGACTCTGAACGAGGCTATCTTCGGCATTGAACCTAATGACCACGTTCTTTATCTGGATGTAAAGCAGTATCTGGCTAACCAGCGTCAGGGTACAGCTAAGTCGAAGGAGAGAAGCGAAATCTCCGGTTCTACTCGCAAGCTTGGACGTCAGAAGGGTGGCGGCGGTGCCCGTCATGGTGATATCAACTCGCCTCTGCTGCGTGGTGGTGGTCGCGTGTTCGGTCCCACACCCCGTGACTATAGCTTCAAGCTGAACAAGAAGGTGAAGGCTCTTGCCCGCAAGTCAGCCCTTTCATACAAGGCTCAGGAGAATGCCATCGTAGTCGTTGAGGACTTCACTATGGAGGCTCCCAAGACCAAGGAGTTCATTGCAATCGCAAAGAATCTCAAGGTAGACGGCAAGAAGGCTCTCTTCGTTTTGTCAGGTGCAACAAACAATGTATATTTGTCGGCCCGTAACTTGCAGGGCACAGAGGTGATGGAAGCATCTACGCTCAATACCTACAAGGTGCTGAATGCTGATGTTCTCGTAATCTCTGAGAAGTCACTGGAGACGATCGACGGTATCTTAAACAAGTAAAAGGAGACAAAGATTATGGCATTTATCATTAAACCCCTGGTCACTGAGAAGATGACCAAGATTACAGATAAGTCTTCTGTAGAGAAAACTTATCAGGTTAAGGGCGAGGAGCGTACCAAGAAGGCTGAGACCAAGTACGGTTTCATCGTAAAGCCCGAGGCCAATAAGCTTGAGATTAAGAAGGAGATCGAGAGTCTGTATAATGTGACTGTGATCGATGTGAACACGTGCCGTTATGCCGGTAAGCGTAGCTCTCGCTACACCAAGGCAGGTCTGATCAAGGGTCAGAAGAACGCGTTCAAGAAGGCAATCGTTACTCTGAAGGAGGGCGACGTAATTGATTTTTATAGCAATATTCAATAAGAAATGGCAGTACGTAAATTAAAGCCCGTAACTCCGGGTCAAAGACACAAGATTATTGGCACGTTCGAGGATATTACTGCATCCGTGCCAGAGAAGTCTCTCGTTTACGGTAAGCGTTCAACCGGTGGTCGAAACAACACCG
>JAFSNR010000149.1 GCA_017443345.1 Prevotella sp. | reverse complement strand
GTCGGGCATGGTCAGCAGGGCAATAGTGACATAGCTGCGGTTGCTGACATGGAAATTAAAATCAAGGTCAAGACGTGTTGCCCGATGCTCCATCAGCATGTCGAACGACTGCGGTTTGGGGAACCGTACTTTCTTATGACTGGCAGTCATCAGTTCAGGCACCACTGTCAGCTTATCGGCAAGAAAATCGGTTGTTTCCAATCGCTTGGTGTCGAGATTGAGGATGTTCCACTGACTTGTGCCGGAGGCTATTAACTGCTCGTTCTTGCCTTGCAAGCGACCTGAGGTCGAGCGATCCTTACGGACAATGCGGAAATCGCAGTAGATGCGGAGTGAAGTAAGTTCGCTCACCCATATCTCCACCGTGAAATCCTCCGACCAGTATGTAACCGTCGGTCGTATGTCCATCTGCACCTCCGTGATGACCCACATACGATGCTGCTTCACGATGTCGAAGGCAGCCACATGGTGGATGGTCATCAGCCGGGCGAAACTGTCCTGGAAGTACATCAGCATGGCATTCGGCGTTAGCCTGTACAAAGGCGTGATGTCCGATGCTGTGGCTGTGTAGGTATGTCTGTATTTACCTTCTGTATTCATTTTCTAAGTCATTCTGCTTTATTTTCTTTGTTTGAAAAACCAGTCGCGCACGGCGGCTATCTTGTAGCATAAATTGGAATTTACTCGCTATAATTATGGTCAACTATTATATCCAGATGTACTCCAGGCACTAAAGGCTGAATGTCACTGATGAGCTGGCTGACTAAGGCCTTCTCATCGTGGACGGCAATGTCAGGGATAACATCAACGGAAATTGTATTCTCCTTTTCTGAATAATAGAAGCCATGAACCTGAACAATATCCTTGCGCGAGTGAAGAGCCTGCAAGACCTTCGTCTGCAACTCTGCCCGCTTGTTGTCGCCTGTTGCAATGGCATAGATACCAACGGTCAGAATGATACCGTGACGCGCCAACATCTGCATGGTAATCTTGCGAGTGAGTCCGTGGATTTCGTGAGCCGACATCGTGTCATAAACGTTGATGTGCAGCGAGCCTATCTTCATATCCGGGCCATAATTGTGGAGTATCAGATCATAAACTCCATGCACTCCCTCAAATTCAGAGACCTCCTTCTTGATTTGATTGGTGAGCTCAACGGGAATACTGGTGCCTAACAGTTCGTTGACAGGCGAGGACAGCATTTCGATACCGGCCTTGATGATGACAATGGAAATGAGAACACCGAGAATACCATCGAGCGAAATGCCCCACAACAGCATAACACCAGCCGAGACAAGCGTAGTCAGGGTTATAATGGCATCAAACAAGGCATCTGATCCTGAGGCTATCAGCGCATCACTGTTCAATTGCACGCCCTTGTTCTTGACATACCTGCCCAGCACCAGTTTCACGATAATGGCTACAGCAATGACGATGAGTGTAGTATGGGTGTATTCCGGTTGTGTCGGATTGAGAATCTTCTTTGCTGACTCGAAGAGTGAGGTGACACCCGCCGACAAAACGATGACGGCTATGATGATAGCACTGAAATACTCTATGCGCCCATGACCGAAGGGATGCTTCCTGTCGGCTGGGCGTTGTGACAGTTTAGTGCCGACAATGGTGATGACGCTCGACAACGCATCGCTGAGATTATTAACCGCATCCATCACAATAGCGACAGAATTTGCCAGAAGGCCTACTGCCGCCTTGAAACCTGCCAGAAAGACATTGGCAACTATGCCTATCCAACTAGTCCGAATGATTTGAGAATTACGATTCATGTAAATTCCGATTTATCTGCCTTTTCGTTTCAAGTGCAAAGTTACAAAGAAAATCACGAAGAACGTGAGATTATCAGATTGATTTATGTTTTTTTGAATTATATGGTTACCAAAAATCCCGTCTATAACCCTCTATAAGGCTATAAACGGGAGTTCTGTCTTATTGTATGAATAGTAGCGAGAACTCTACATATCTTCTTCGCTCTATGGACTTGACCTTCGGTCGAGTCTGCTCCCGCTCGGAAGAGTCGATGCAAGCATCACTCTGTCCTCGCTTATTCGCAGACTTCACTTTCCTGCCCTTGTATCGGCAGAAGCGCATATAGTCGTGGAAGATGTTCTTGCTTTGGCAAGCGTCCCTTTGGGCCGAGCGGCGGTTGCCGGCATCCAGTTTTCTCAGCAGCGTACTTCGTGGGCGTTTGCCTGTGCCGAGTATGGCGTATGGCCCGACATTGTACGCAAGGACAGCCAAGAGGAACTTTCACACGGATGACGTTCTCTGCACCGTCAGCCTTTCCAGCAATGATGTTGGCAGAGCCTAAATCGACGTAGGCGATGGCGGCAGGGAAGATGACGTGACAGGTCTTGTCAAACGTCACTTCCAATCCGTGAGGGGGAATCATGCGGTCGTAGGTAATAAAACACCCGGACTTTCACGTTGTGCAGCCAGGCGCGGCGGCGCGGGGTTCTCCTAGGCGTCGAACCGGTCGAGCGTGAACTTCATCGTGCCCACCAGCACGGCGTTCTTCATCCGCACTATGGGCGCGTCTTTTACTTGTTCGGGTATCTGCATCATGTTTCTTCTCGTTTTTTAGTTTGTACTGAATTATGAAATCCGTAATGTCGTTGACTG
>JAFSNR010000148.1 GCA_017443345.1 Prevotella sp. | reverse complement strand
CGAGAGCAATCTCAGGAACCTCAGGCAGAGAGGTGAAGGTCACGTCATCAACGATACCAATCGTGAAGTGGTTCTTGGGCTCGGGCATAGCGAGGTTGTTGAACACGCTGATGATCTGAGCAGGAGTGGTGTCGTGAGAACCGAGACCGTAGCGGCCACCAACGATAACAGGACGATCCTGAACATCGAAGAAGGCATCCTTAACGTCGAGATACAGAGGCTCACCATTAGCTCCGGGCTCCTTCGTACGGTCAAGAACAGCAATCTTCTTAACAGTCTTGGGAACAGCAGCCAGCAGGTGCTTCACTGAGAATGGACGATAGAGGTGAACAGAGATCATACCCACCTTCTCGCCGTTAGCGTTCAGATAGTCGATAGCCTCACGAGCTGCATCAGTAGCAGAACCCATCAGGATAATCATGCGGTCAGCATCCTCGGCTCCATAGTATGAGAAGAGGTGATACTCACGACCGGTGATCTTAGAGAGCTCGCCCAGATACTTCTCAACAACCTCGGGAACTGCATCGTAGTAGGGGTTGCAGGCCTCACGGTGTGTGAAGAATGTCTCAGGGTTCTCAGCGGTACCACGAGTGATAGGACGCTCAGGAGACATAGCACGATCGCGGAAACGCTTGATGTACTCTTCCTTAACGAGAGGACGAACATCCTCCTGATCGAGCAGCTCAATCTTGTGATACTCGTGAGAGGTGCGGAAACCATCGAAGAAGTTAACGAATGGTACGCAGGTCTCGAGAGTAGCCAGGTGAGCAGCAGCGGTCATATCCATCACCTCCTGTACAGAGCCTTCGCAGAGCATAGCGAAACCAGTCTGACGGCAAGCCATCACGTCCTGGTGGTCACCGAAGATACAGAGAGAGTGAGAAGCCAGCGTACGAGCAGAAACGTCGAATACGCATGGGATGAGTTCACCGGCAATCTTGTACATGTTAGGAATCATCAGGAGCAGACCCTGAGAAGCAGTGAATGTGGTGGTGAGAGCACCAGCCTGTAGAGAACCGTGAACAGCACCAGCTGCACCAGCCTCTGACTGCATTTCCTGAACTGAGACGTTCTGACCCCAGAGGTTCTTACGACCACGGGCAGCCCACTCGTCAACATGCTCCGCCATAGGCGAAGACGGGGTGATGGGGTAGATAGCAGCTACCTCAGAGAACATATAGCTCACGTGAGCCGCAGCCTCATTACCATCACAGGTGATAAACTTCTTTTCTTTAGCCATTTTTTTGATGTTTATAAAATGAAAAACTAATGTATTTGTTATATTACTTAATTAGACCTAATTTCTTTTTTAATATAGGAACCCGAGCAGCCAGAGGGGTATCTGATTGCCCTTACCAATCTCGGTGTTATAGCGGGCATAGATGATGTCGGGCGAGATTCGCATCTTTGTAGGTGCCTTGGCATCGACGATGCGGAACTTCTGCTTACCGTCGACGATATAGTTGCAGTCGCGACTACCCGCATTGACCTTATGGTCCTTCCACATGGAGTTGACGAAGAAGGTCTCCATTGCCTCCTGCTTATCGACCTTGATGGGGTAGATGGCATATAAGAGATTGGAGTTGTGGAGCATAATCTTCGCGGGTTTCTTGGGAAACTCCTGTCCCACGGGATAGATGAGATTGAGCAGACGTGCATCGGTGAGATACTTGATGTAGTTCATCACCGTAGCTCGGCTCGTCTCAATGTCCTGAGCCAGCTTGCTGATGTTGGGTGCCTTCGCGGGTCCGTCCTCTGCAATCTGGTAGAAGAGCTTCTTAATCTTTGTGAGGTATTTCAGCTCGATCTGCTTGATGAGCAGTATATCGACCTCAGTCATCATGTTCATCGTCTTCAGGAGGTTCTCGCTGTAGTTGCGGTGTTCCTGGAAGAAGGGGTAGAAACCATGATGGATATAGTCCTGAAAATAGCGGTTGGGCGACACCTTGGGCAGAATCTGCTTGATGATGCGCTCATGGTCGCTGAGGATTTCCTCGAGTGTGTATGGACGGAAGTTGTTGCCCGTGAGCAGATTGATGAACTCACGGAAAGAGAATCCACGGAGGTTGTAGGATTTCACGATGCCGTTGAGTTCCGGATTCTCATCCTTCAGTCGCATCACGCTGGAGCCTGTGAACACAATCTTCAGGTTAGGGTAGAGGTCGTAGCACTGACGGAGTTCGTTGCTCCAGTTAGGCTGTTTGAAGACCTGGTCGATGAGCAGTACGCGCCCTCCATGACGGTAGAAGTTTCCTGCGAAATCGGCGATGCCCTGCCCCTGGAAGTAGAAGTTGTTCATGTTGATATACAGGCACTGTTTGTCGAGTATATCAAAGTTTTCCTTGGCATATTGCAAGAGGAATGTGGTTTTCCCGATGCCACGTGTCCCTTTGATACCGATCATGCGATCGTTCCAATCAATCTCATCCATAAGGATGCGACGAACTGGTGCATTGACATGCTCGACAAGGTATCTGTGCGTCCTGAAAAAAGCTTCCATTCTTGCTTGATTTGTTTCGTTTACTTTATAAAGTGGTGCAAAGTTACACAATTTCCAGCAAATTGCAAAGTCTAAATAGCAAAATCTTCCAAAAAAAGTGTTATTTTTCTGAATTGTCAATAGCGAAAGGCCGTTTTTCTTAAAATTTGTAAGAAATACCGAATGTAAACCATCGTCCTTTCTGTGGTATGACGCCTGTTCCCATACCACTCCGCTCGTAGTAGGAATTGAAGAGATTGCGCACGTCGAGGTTTAAGGATAGTTTCCCCAGTTTGTATTGTGCTCCACAGTTGAAGAGCAGGAGCGGCTTATGTCTGAAGGTATCTAAGCTCGGAGCTGCTTTCAGGGTATTCAGAAACTCCTGCAGTTGCTGTACCAACTCTTGATCTCCTTCATCTATAGCAGCTGCCAGCTGAGCCTCGACTATCCTTATGACGGCTGTGCCTAAGGTGTTGATCTCATAGGACGTCTTGGCCCCCTCGAAACAGATGTGGCTATGGAGGAAGAGGCGTTTGTTGACCTTCCATCCCATAACAAGATTGGTTGAGATGTTCGGGATATTGAATGCCTGTTCCGGCTCGTAGTTGAAAATGGTTGTTTTCCGGATGTCCTGCCAGCATATTGCCAGATTGGCAGAGAACTTCGGTGTCTCGTAACTTCCCTGGAACTCGATGCCGTATGTGTCAGAGTTTCCCGTATTCTGGTGCTCGATGATGCTCATATAGATGAGGTCGCGTGCGCGGTTGTAGAACCCGTTGATTTCAAAGTTCAGTCCTTTGATCCATTGTGTCCCTGCAAACGAGAGCTGGTAGGAATGCAGCGTCTCCTTCGTCAGTTCGATAGGCGTTCCTCCCTTGAGCTGTGCCAAGTGCGTGTTGGTCTTACGGTAGAGGTAGGGTGCGTCGATGAAGGATTTTGAATAGCTGAGTCTGACGTTCCATTTGGGTTTTGACCAGATCAAAGCCAGTCGAGGTGATAGTTCCTTGATATCTGTATCATCGTACTTCTTCTTATAGTCGTAGCGCATTCCGGCATTGATGATGAAAGAGCGCCAGTGGTGTTTCAGCTGGAGGAAGGTATTGAAGCTGTTCTCCGTACCCTTACCAAACTCGCTGAGTGTGGAAGACTCGAAGCCTTGAGTGAAATTGAATCCCAGGAGATAGCGCGCATCTTCGAGGCGGTAGTGGATGTACTCAGCACCGAAGGTCAACGTTCCTTTATTAAGATTTTTACTGACGTAGTTGAGATCGGCCTGCAGTTGTCCTTGGATTGTCTGTTCCTGTCCGTTGATGTATCTGGATAGCCCAGGGATAGAATCCAGGAAGGCGAATGTAGGGTTATTGTTTAATCCCACCAGAGTTGTGAATGCAGGCAAGATCGAGTCTGAGATGACCTGATAATGTGTGAGGTCGCCATTGTCGTATCTGATGGCTCCCGATAGGTTTAGTTTGTTGAACCTGTGTTGGTAGCTGAGATCAGCATGATGGGACTGCGTGGCAAAGCTGGGCCGGAAGCCGTTGTAGGTATTATAGGCATCAATGTCGTAAGGCGTATGGAGATATCCCATGGTATAAGGTGAGATGATCTGCGAGAAATGCGTGTCGTACATGAATCGTACATCGCCCCATTTGAGTTGCAGACCCAGTTCAAATGACGGTTTATCGCCGACTCCTCCTATAGTGACATCGCCTTCATAGTTGCCTTGGATCAATTTCTCTTCCTTGACATGCTGTTTCTGTCCCTTTGCCTTGTAAAGACTTCCCCAGGCCATGATGTCGATGTCGTAATAGCGCTTACCGAAGAGGATGTTCCCTCGTAGCTGCCTATAGTTACCGAAACCCACCGTGGCTTCTACACCATCGACGTCGACTCCCTGTTTGGTAATCAGGTTGACGACAGCCGTCAGTGCGACACCGCCATAAAGTGATGATGCAGGTCCTCGAAGCACTTCAATCTGTTTGATCTTCTCAAGGCTCATGCTGAAATCAGGCGCTGCAGTGTTGGTACAATAGCTGTTCATGCGATGTCCGTTGAGCATGATGAGGATTTTCTCCTGTCCATTGCTATAGACTCCTCGCATGGCGATGTTGATGTCGTCGTTGCAGTCGACGATAGTCATACCTGGTACATAAGCAGCGAGTACCTCCTGTAGGTTCTGAGCCCCCGACTTTTCGATCATCTCAGCCGTGATGAGTGTAACGGGAACGGGCACCTCATCCAGATTCTCCTCTTGACTTGAAGCCGTGGTGATGGTAGAGGAGAGACCTGCTTTCAGGGTAGCCACCATATCGGAAAATCGTTGTGGGTCCTGCATAGAGGTGGTGTAGTAGGGGTCCTCCTTCAGCAGGAGGTTAGCATATCGTTCTGCCTCCTCGAAGTTGTCGAGTCCGAGGTTACAGAGTGATAGCAGTCGGTAGACACTCACCTTGAGATTGCCGGAGAACGACATCATATTATCCTGGAGCAAGTCCATGGCTTGTTCGATACGCCCAATCTGATAATCGCTTTCAGCCTGGTCGTATATCAGTCTGACGTTGCTCTCCTGTGCTTGTAGGGGAAGCAGCGTAGCCATTGCCCATAATATAATAAGGTATAGTCGTTGTCTCATTGTCTCAAATCTTGATTCCGGCACTGATCATGAACCATCTTCCTCGCTGTGGTACGAGTCCCGTTCCTTGTCCACTCTGGGAGTACCTGTTGTTAAAGAGGTTGCGCACATTGAGTGCCAGCGTTATTTTCCAGAAGGTGTACTCTGCGCCCACATCGCAGAGGAAACGCGAGGGCACATCTACGTATCTTACTTCCTCTTCAGCGAGTTCTTCCATCTGGGCCTGCAAATCCCTGCGTTCTTCAAGAGTTTTTGCCTGTTGCATATCGGATAACATATCATATACCCTTTTCACCGTTTCCATGTCGAGTACGTAGGCAGTCTGCTTGGAATAGAACATCAGGTGGGTGAACAGTTTCAGGTTCTTAGTGGCTTTCCAGGATAGGACGGTATTAGCCATGAAATCAGGAATATTCGGAATGCTGCTCATGTCCTTATTCAGATCAAAAATTTTGACAAGGTTGGCTTTTTGCCACGTGCTATTTAAGTGTGCGAAGAACCGTTTGTTGCGGTAGGTACCCGTGAACTCCAGTCCGAAAGACTTATACTCACCCACATTTTCATAGTCGATGGTCTGGACGTATATGAGGTCTTTTGCGTGATTGTAAAAGGCATTGAGTTCGAGGTTGAGTCCTCTTATCCATTCCGTACCTCCGAGGGTAAACTGCATGGAGTGCAGGTATTCGGGTGATAGATCGCGATCAATCTCCCCCTGTGTCTGCTCCAGTGCAGACAGGATTTCATTCAGTTTGCGATAGAGGAATGGAGCATCGATAAAGGATTTTGAGTAGCAAAGTTTGGCATTCCATTTAGGTCTGAGATAAATCAATGACAATCGAGGGGAGAACTCCTTGATACTGTTATCGTCGTAGCGTTTCTTATAGTCAAACCTCAGACCCGCATTGAGGATGAGGGATCTCCATTGGTGTTTCAGTTGGAGGAAACTGCTAAAGCTTTGCTCCGTTCCCTGTCTCATATCCTTCGGCATGATTAAGTTATCTGTCATCGTGTAATTATAGCCTAGCTCGTAGCGCATGTCATCGAGATGAAAGTGGCTGTATTCAGCACCGAAGGCGATGGACCCTTTATGGATGGCGTTGTTGATGTATCTGGCATCACCTTTCAGTTGGACTCCCAAGGTCTTTTCCTGTCCATTGACATACCTGTAAACGCCCGGATAATAGGCCATGTACTCACCGAGATAGGACTCATAGGGAATGGCCAGGGTATCCGAGAGCCGTATCGGGTTCTCGGAAAACACCTGATATCTTGTCAGATTATTATTGTCGTAAGTCACCGCTCCCCGCAGATAGAGATACTCGGAATTGTAATTGTAATTGAGTTCGGTATGATGCATCTGGTTGGATGTGCTGGGGCGTATGCCATTGAACGTCTTGTATTTCTCAATGTTATAGGGGTGGTAGGTATAGGAAGCTGTAAAGGGACTAATGGCCTCAGAGAAGCGTGTAGAATACATCAACTGGAAATTGTTCCAACTCAGTGTTGCTCCGAAGTCGTAAGACGGTTTTTTCCCATATCCGCCAGTGAAGATGTCACCGCCATTCGTCATGGACGGGAAACCGGTTTCTTCTTTGGGAACGTATATCCGTTGTCCGTCAGCTTTATAGATACTTCCCCAGATGGCAAAGTCGAGGTCGAAAAGGCGTTTTCCCATATTGAGATCCGCCCTTATCTGTCCGTAGTCGCCGACGCCAACCCGTGCCCTGAAACCATCGATGTCGATACCCTGTTTGGTGATGAGGTTGACTACCGCCGTGAGTGCCACGCCACCATAGATAGACGATGCCGGACCTCGTAGCACTTCAATCTGCTTGAGTTTATCGAGACTCATACTGAAGTCAGGTGCGGCGATATTGGTGGAGTAGTTGTTCAGTCGGTGTCCATTGAGCATGATGAGAATTTTCTCCTGGTTGTTGCTGTAGATGCCTCGCATGGCGATATTGGCACCCTCATTACAATCGACGATACTCATGCCGGGCACATAGAACGCCAGAACCTCCTGGAGGTTTCGGGCCCCACAGTCATGGATCATCTCTTCAGTAATCAGTGTGGTAGGTACAGGTACCTCTCGCAGGTCCTCGGACTGTGCAGAGGCAGTGGTGATGGTTGCTGTAATTCCCTCTCTAAGATTCGATACCAACTCGGAGAAGCGGAGGGGATCCTGCAAGGAGGGGTTGTAATATGGATCCTCCCGGAGCATGAGGGTAGCGTATTGTTCGGCTTTGGCGTCATTGTCCATCGAGAGGTTACAAAGCGAGAGCAGTCTGAAGACACCGACCTTGAGATTGGTGGGGAATGACTTGATATTCTCTTCGAGCAGTTCCACTGCATGTTCTATACGGCCATCCTGATAATCAGCTTCAGCTTGGTCGTATATCTGTCGCATACTACTGTTCTGCGCCATTGCAGGCAGCAGGCAGACTGTGCAGAGTAATATCAAAAGAAGTCTTCTGCTCATTTCTTGACTGGAATGGTGAAGGTGAATGTCGTTCCTTTACCTAGTGTGGATTCAAATGTTACCTTACCGCCATGTTTATTCTCAATGATGTCGCGTACGATGGACATGCCCAGACCGGTACCCTGTCCGATAGGTTTTGTCGTGAAGAAATTCTCGTATAGGCGTTGTTTAACCTCCTCGTTCATACCCTCACCGTTATCAGCAATACTGATAATGATCTGATCATTCTTGACCAAAACGCTGACAGATATCTCAGGAGAGTAGCCTTCTGGAGACTCCTGCGCCATCTTTCTTACCGCATAGCAGGCGTTGTTCATCACGTTGAGAACGGCGCGGCTCAGATCCTGTGGGATGACTGACAAGGGAGGAAGATTCTCCTCATACGACTCGTGGATGCTGATGTTGAAGGTCTTATCGTTGGCTCGCATGGCATGATAAGAGAGCCAAACGTACTCCTTGACGAGCTTGCAGATATCCGTGGGACGGAACTCATTCTCCTTGCCACGTGATACGAGGAGGATACCTTGTATGATGCTGATAGCCCGGTCTCCATGTTCTACAATCTTCTTCAGGTTCTCCTGCAGATCTGCTACGATATCGTCGATCTCTTCGCGGTCATCTTCAGGGAGCTTGTCCTCATTGTCCTCGAGAATCTCTGTGAGATCCTGGAGTAACTTGTCAGACATCTTACTGAAGTTGATGACGAAGTTCAGGGGATTCTGAATCTCGTGGGCAATACCTGCACTCAGCAGACCCAACGAGGCCAGTTTCTCCTGTTTCTTCAGTTGTTCCTTGAGCTGTTCAATTTGATTTTCCATAAGCCTTATTGTTTTAGGACGGGTAGCGTGATGATAAACTCGCTGTATTCGTCTTTGACAGATTTTACGATGATATCTCCGCCGTGGTTCTGGATGATTTCACGACTGAGGTATAGACCTACACCAGAGGCTTCGCCTGTGGTCTTGGTGGTGAAGAAGGGGTCGAAGATCTTGTTGATGATCTTGTTCTCAATACCAATTCCATTATCTCGGATGGATATCTCCAACAAGTTATTTTTGGGCACCACGGTGAGAGAGACCTCAGGCTCATACGCCTCGCGCTGTGCTTTCTTCACCACCGCATAGATGGCATTTCCCAGCAAGCTCATCAACGTCTTGCTCAGCTGATCGGCATTACCCTTGATGGGCAGTTCTTCATGCGGGTAGTTGAAGTTGACCTTGATATGGTGCTCTGCAATCTCTTTCGTATAATATTTGTCGACCATCTTCTCGTTGAGCTGGAGTACTTGTGTAAGATTCATGTCGATGATTCCTCCACTGCGGTCTTTGAGCATCTCCTCCATCGCCTTCAGTGTGCGGCTGGTGTTCTGCCCGTGTTCACCTACTTTCTGTAAGTTACTACGCAGCATATTCAGTACGTCCTTGGTATCTTCATAATTCTCCTCGTCGAAGTTGTCCTTCTCATCCTCGATATTAGCCTCAATATCCTTGACCAGGCCTTCGGAGAGTTTTGAGAAGTTATTGATGTAATTGAGCGGATTCAGGATACGGTCAATCAGACCCTGTGTCAGTTTACCGACCGTGGCCATCTTCTCCTGTCGGATCAGCTCATGCTGGGCTTTGTTCAGGTCGTTGAGTGCCGTCTCGAGGCTTTTAGACTTCTCCTCAATCTCGTCCTTCTGTTTGACAACTTCGGCAGTGCGATCTTGAACTACTTTCTCCAGACGCTGCTTATCCTTTTCGAGCCTGTGCAGTCGGAGCTGTACCAGGAAATAAACCAAGAGCACCATGAGAATGAGATAGAAGATCATCATGTACCATCGCATATAGAACGGGAAGCTGATGGCGAACTCTACGGCGGTGATATCCGTGATTCGTCCAAAAGGATCGCGCGCCTGTACCTTAAATGTATAGGAGCCATAAGGCAGATTAAGGTATTCTACGTCGGTGTCATCACTCCATGCACTCCATGCACCGTCGTTGAGCTGATGCCGGTAGAGTGTGGTTCCTGTGAGTGGTACAAATTCTAGTGAGAATGAGAATTGTAGGTTGCGCTCTTTGTTTCCAAAGTGGAACACTTTGTCGATTTCGCCTGGTCCTCTCCATACAATGCTGTCGCTGCCTAGGATGATGGATCGGATGAGCAAGTGAGGTGGTGTCTGAAGTGCAGGATCGTTGGTGTCGGTGTTGATGACGGTCAAGTCGTTGTTACTACCAATCCATATCTCTTTGTCCTCACAGAAGAGTGCGCGGATCGTCATGTCGTCGAAGGGATGGAGGAGCATGTCCATGTCATCGAGCCTCTGATTGTTCTTCCATCTGTAGAGCGCTTTACCCTCATTGTTGGTAAGCCAAGTAACTCCCTTGTCGTCAGTGAACGAGAATTGCGGGTAGGGGAAGGGCGTTGTTGCCTCCGTACTGATAATCTTTGCCTCTTTACCATTTTTTATGAGCGCAGCCTGCAAACTTTCCTTGCCGTTACTCACGTTATATTTCGTGAATTTTTTCTCCCCAGCCTTTCTGTATTCTATCTCACCATAAATATTCTGTACCCAGATGGTACCCTGCTCGTCTTTCATGATCTTGTTTACATTCTCATGTTCAGTGACTTTCGTGCGAGATTGATCAGATTCTTTATTGAGATAAACCCCGTCGAGTTCGCCTGTATAGAACAGGTCGCCATCCACCATAACAGCTGTCGCGTTAGTAGATGTCAAGCGGCTGACGGCTCCGTTAGAAGCAATGCGATAGACTCCGTTAGCTGTGGCAATCATCAGTCCACGACTTGTGACAACCATTTGCCAACAAGCATGTTGGATGTCAGGGACCCTGACAAGTGCCTCTCCTTCGAGTCGGAAGAGACCATTGATGGTACCAATATATTTCTTTCCCGCAAAGGATGTAATCGAGAGAACCTCGTCGGATAAACCTTCATTTACAGTGAAATGTGAGAATGCTGATGGATAGGCAATGGAGAAGATGCCGTTGTCGGTGGCTCCCCAGATCTGTCCATGTTCGTCGTAATCGATCCATACGATACTGTTCGTGGGCAGTCCGTTTTCCTCAGTGATGGTCCGTATGACTTTACCGTCTTTGTCCTTGATGATGATGCCCTGTCCCCTCCTGATGGCTGCCGTCAGTCCGTTGCCAATACTCATCTCACTTGTGATGTCAGTCAGAACCATTGCTTGATTGTTGTTCAGCATATTCATGTCGACCACATCGGAAAGACCGATGTTCAGATGTGAATCACTGACCTGTTTCCTGACACTTATCTTGTTATCGTCATCCACTTGGTAGATATAGCCGTCATCCACGAGGAAGATAATCTTCCCCTCCGTTTCCGAGATCTCGATGACCTCGCCTTTGAAAGTGCCGATTTCACCCACTCTCTGGAGATATAATTCGCCGTTAGGCTTGCGCTGGATTTTCCCAAAATAGTTATATCCTCCGCACCAGATGTTATCTTTGCTATCCCTTCGCAAAACCGTCACTCGGGTGGCACCTGGTGTGTGGATGATATCCCATTTGGCTTTGTCGTAGTACAAGAGACCTTCGAAATTAGCTATAAAGATCAAACCGTCATTACCTATTGCCACATCGAAATTACGGTTGTGGGCATGATAGTCTTCTGGGGTAAAGTTCCTGATGAAAGGCATGCCTTGTGAAAAGGCCATGCAGACAGACAGGCACAAGAGACTAAGAAACCAGAATCTTTTCATCGTTTAGCCTCCTTTCCTTTTATAAACGGCTCATAAGGCACATTTTGTCCGATGAAATAATTCCACTCGTCTGTTGTGAAGTTGCGTTTGATCTTTTTCTGCAGTTTCTCCTTCATGAGCGGAACGGATATGATGGCCTCCGTGATGTTCCCCCTCTGGTCACCTGTCCATACTGAGTTCTTGGAATTATCGAAGGTGAAGGTATAAATCCAACTACCCGTTGTGAATAGCGTCATAGGCTCAATCTTCTCGTTGGTAGCTACCCAAAGATTCAATTTGCCGTCATAGCTGCTGGAGTAGAGATCCGTTTTATTGATCTTCATCTTGGAGATACGAGAGCGATGGCCCTGTAGTCTTGTGATCTTCCCTTTTTTGTCAATCAGGAATATCGTTCCATCATTCATTCCGTATGCCTGTAGTTTACTGGACTTTGAGCTGGCATAGGAAGTTACCTTTCCTTGAACTGGAATTTTCTTAGTGTTGAACTTATCGATGGTTTCCACGACGTGCATTCTGCCCTTATCGTCGAAGAGCAGAGGCTTGTAGTCGACTCGGCTAGCAGCTGTAATCTTGAAATCCAGGTTTCGGAAAGATATCACTTTATAAGTCTTACCATCCAGCAGAGCCAGGGAATTCTCACCTGAAATCAGGTAGAACTCACCATCGTTCATCATGTCGATACGATTTGGATGATTTACCATTTCAAGTGGCATGATTGTCATTACCTTGAGATTTTTGAAGATTACCAGATGGCCTGTGCGACTGATTGCCAGAATATCGCCCAATTGTGTAACGACTAGAAAGCGGAAATCAAAATGTTTGTCATTGAAGATGATGTTTGATCTCATTTTATCGCCTGACTTCTGATGAATCATGATTTCGCCGAAATCGCTGGCCGTCACCATCATATTCTCAATGCCTTGGATAAACTCCATACATGTTACGGCTCCATGATGTTCAGACCATATGTTCTTACTCTGACTGGTCTGCATCAACGACGAGAAAACTGCAGGGTAGTGCAGGTCACCATTATATCTCTCCGTATACAGACAAGCTGCATAACTGAGCATGTTGGCCAGTTCATGATTTCCCGTCTGGTATTGAGTGATGGATAGCGAACCTAAGGAACGTCCCAAGGCAATATAGCTGAGCGTATCGGCGATCCGTTTGGAAAATTCAGCCTGAATGCGCTGGTGTTCAGCCATCTCACGCTGTTTCTCTGCTATATCGAAGGCCTCCAGTGCCTTATGCTCCGATTCGACTGCATTATTCTGAGCGATAATCGCATTCTGTCGCTCTATCTCTGAGCGTTCGCGCATCTCGTTAGCATATTTTGTTTGTTCGATGGCCTCGAGGCGCTGTTCATCGGAGATAGTCTTCTGCTGATATGCGATCTCTTCCAACTGTGAGCTGACACTTCTGAGAACAGCAGATCGCTTCTCCTGGCGCTGAAGGGTATCCAATTGTGCCTCCAATTCCTCAACACGGCTGGCGTCTGACTTCCATCCTACCCATGCGCAAACTGATGCAATGACCAGCAATACACTGAGTATACCTATGATGATGTTTTTCCTATCCACGATTTCTTTTTAAAACCAGCATCGTGATATCGTCGCTTTGCTCCGCCTCGCCAACAAAAGCCGCTAAATCTTCCTTGGTAGTATCAATAATAGCCTGACAGTCGGCAGAAGCAGCCTTTAGGAGTGTTTCCTCGAATCGCGGCTCTCCAAACTCCTCGAAATCTGGATTCATGGCCTCTGTGACACCATCAGTAAAGAGTACGAGTGCATCACCTTCCTCGAGTTGCATCTTCTCCTCTTCGAAATCATATTCGTCGAGGATGCCAACAATCGGTTGAGTAGGCATGGGGAAAGCCTTGATTTCGCCATTGTTCTTGATGATATATGGTGGATTGTGGCCTGCATTACAATATGTGAATTCGCCTGTCGTCGTGTTCAGAATACCATAGAAGACTGTGACGAACATACAGTTCACCGACTCTTTTGCCAGTAGTTTGTTAGAGTAAGTCATACACTCTGAAGGGCTGACATCACGAAGTGCAGTAGCACGTATCAGCGTACGGCTGACCGCCATGAAAATAGCCGCAGGAATACCTTTCCCACTGACATCGGCGATGATGAAACCAATGCGTTCGTCGTCGATCTTGAAGAAATCATAGAAGTCGCCTCCGATATCTTTTGCTGCAGTCATGGTTGCGGCAATCTCAACCTTCTCAGCCAGTTCCGGGAATGGAGGAAATATCCGTGGCAGGATGGCCTGCTGGATCTCATGGGCCACAGCCAGGTCGCCTTTGAGTGACTCCAGCTGGATGTGCTCCTTCTCCATGGCACGGATATACCTGATCTGTTCGATGGCCTTTTCAATCGTGACACTCAGGTCATCAAGATCAATCGGTTTGGTGGCAAAGTCGAAAGCTCCATTGTTCATGGCCTGACGGATATTGCCCATATCGCCATAAGCCGATACCATAATGCACTTGAGGGCTGGGTTCTGCATCTCATTGATCTTTGTGAGCAATGTCAGACCATCCATTTCCGGCATATTAATATCTGACAGGATGATGTCGTAGTCTTTATTTTTGAGAAGCATGGTCAATGCCTCCAATCCGTTATGAGCGAATGAGAACTCATATTCCCCTTTACGAATCTTTCTTCTGAAGTATTGTGTCAACAATAATTCGAGATCCATTTCATCGTCAACACTTAGAATTTTGATTGGCATAATTAAACACGTATAAAGTTATTTTCTGCAAAAGTATAGGAAAAAAACGATATTGCCAAATTAAAATGGCAAAAAGTGACTTTTTTTTCTTACCTTTGCGCTCAAAAAGTATGAAACTGCATCTGTTTAATCCCGAACATGACCTTGCATTGGCTTCTAATCTTGCCAATTTTACGGCTCCTCATGCAGGTCGCCAGTTGCGTGCAGACCTTGGTTTTCTTCCTGCGATTTGGGCGCAGAAAGGCGATTATGTGTTGGTGGAGAACGTAGAACAGGCGAAGAAGGCTTATGGACGACTAAGAGCCAGAATCGGTGGCTCGCCATGCCAGTTTGTTGATAAGTATGCGTTGAGACAGTTACCTATAGATGCTGTCGAGCCATGGGGCTGGGATCTGGCGCTACGAAGTTTCTTGTTGCGCTATGGTGTTCAATGTGTGCCTACAGAAGAGGAGATCAGTCAGATTCGTGAGTTGTCTCATCGTCGTTGTGCCATTGAATTACTATCAGAACTGAAATCCTTGGTATCTGATATTCTTCAAGAACCGGCTGTTTGTACGAACCTGGAAATGGTGGATGAGATGATTGCGAAGCATCGTCATGTCGTGATCAAAGCGCCATGGAGCAGTAGTGGTCGTGGCGTTAGGTTTGTTGAAAGTGAGATCAGTTCTTATCATGTAGGTTGGATCCGACATGTGATAGAGCGCCAGGGCAGTGTCATTGTTGAACCCTATTATCACAAAGTGAAAGATTTCGGGATGGAATTCTATAGTGATGGGATGGGGGGCGTAAACTATCTTGGTCTTTCACTTTTCCATACCAAGAATGGTGCTTATACTGGAAATGTTATTGCGACAGAGGAGGAAAAATCCAAAATATTAAGTCGATATATACCAGATGATTTGATATCGATTGTTAGAGAAAATATTCGGAATGGTTTCGGGCGGCTTTATGGTCGTCGTTATCGTGGCTTTTTTGGTGTCGATATGATGGTTATTTCTACAGCGGACCAGGATGGTTTTCTATTGCATCCTTGTGTGGAAATTAACCTACGTCTGACGATGGGACATGTGGCACTTTTGATACCACCATTTGCTGATGGATTCCCTCGTGTGATGCAGATTACCTTGACGGACAAGTATCGACTGAGTATCCACAAACCGTAAAAAAGCCCGCCATCATCAGCAAGATCGGCGGGCTCTTTTTGTTATTTCTCGATGAGGCAGACTCGAGAATTGAGGCCACTCGGAACTGGTTCCCAGTTCTCGTATGTGGTTCGTTTGTAATTGATGTCTACCACATTGATTTCCTCCATCTTGCGCCATTTAATACCTTGGCGGTCCAAGTGTGCAATACGGTTTGCTGGCAGATTGGTCACTTCGATACGTATCTCATTCTTCCCAGGCTTAAGCGTATTCTTGCAATCGAGGATAAATGGTACGCTCCATGCGCAGCCGATGAATTGTCCGTTGATATAAACCCGTGCAGACTCACGCACATCGCCTAGGTCGATTTGCCATTGTTTTTTTGCATCGGCCTTTGAAAGTTTGATGTTTGTGGTGTAGATACCTGTTCCCATCGCCACTTTTGCGCTGTCGTCATCGAGGACCTCCCAGGTTTGGAGGGTGTCGAGAGGGAAGGTCTTATTGACCTTGGGAGATTCCTCAGTGAATGAGAGAGTCCAGGGGGATGTGAAGGGGATGGTTTTCGGACTAGTAGTTTTCAACGGACAAGTAGTACTAGTTGGGCTGGAAGACTCGAGGGGGGTATCAAAGGTTTGGAGTATCATGGATTCTCCGCTGCGAAGGTGGATATCAATGCTGTCGGCTGTGAATGAGGCCGGGATGATGTCTCCGTTCAATGGGTTGAACCATGTAGCCTCTTTGAAGCTGACAGCCAAAGGAAGACGGTCGTTGATGTCGTTTGGCGAAAGGTTTGCTATAAAATAGTGATGCCCCGTATTATTACGACGGCGGATGGCTTTCAGGCCGCATTCCGTTTTCATGTGTTCCGGTTTGGCAGCAGTCTGAAGATCAGCGGCTCTTGTTCCATAGATGATCTTAGCCCCTTGCGCCTTGAGTGCTTTAATATGTGCTTTCACGTTTTCGGGCATCTTGCCGCTGCCAGGGATAACAAGCCCTTTGTATCGCGTACCCCCTTCAGTCACGAGTAGACCATCCTTGTATGAGACGTTCATAAGCAGACGTTCCGAGATGTAGTCACAATCGAAACCTGCGCGTTCGATGTCGAGAATGCTCTGGATAAATTCAGGAGCCAGTTTGCCCATTGCGTGGATGGAGAACTGCATGAGCAGTTTCTGAGGTTGTTTCCTCCACATGTCTCGGACAGGCAGATACACGAGGAAATCGTTATCAGGCTGTCCCCACTGCAGGAAACTCTGGCAGCGCTCCATATATTGCATGAAATAAGGTGCATCGCGCCAGATGCTGTTCGTCGGACTCATGTCGATGGAGGCATAGAATTTCCATCCTGGCCAAGGATCATTCTTTGGTGAGTAGCAGGTGCCATGAAAGAACATGTGGTTGACGCCTGCACAGAACATCAGGTCGATATCGGGTTTCAGTTGGGATAGACTCGTGCGGAAATGTTCCGTCAGCCAGGTGAACGTCTCACTTGATGTGAACGATTTACCGCAGATATGAGCAGCAGATGGGGCATATTTTAGCATGGAGAAGTCGGAGTCGTTCTTTCGCGTCTTTCCTGGATCCAGACGCAGACCTTTGATACCGAACTCAGAGAGCCCGAAACCTTCGATTTCCGGAATATCCACTGCTGCGTAGCAATCAATCAGATTGGCAGGAGAACCATGCGCCTGATTGCGGGTGATGGCTCCGTGTGCATGTGCCCAAGCCGTCCATTGCTGAGTAAAGTTCTCAAGTAGCAGATCACCGAGCGTTTCGCGATAGTCAGAAAGAATTTCGGGTTCTCCTCTCAACAACTGCGGCAGTTGTTCCTCCAGCTTGTATCCCCTTCGCTTCTCGAATTCCTTTAGGAGTGTTGGCGTCCATGTGGCTGCTTCCACTTCGTATGAGTCATTGAAAAACGTGTGAGGGTAGGGCGTCTTCGTCCTTTCGAATGCCTCCTCGATATGTCTGAGGTAATTCGCTACAGCCTGTTTGTCGAAGTGATCCACCACGAGTCCTTCGCCTCCAGGTGCTGCGCGTTTCACTTTCATCACGCCATAGCGGATGTAGATGGCAATGACCTGCCAATGAGCCGTCTCCATCTCTTTCAGACGGAGTTTCAGAGCCTTTTTAGCCGTCTTATTGGTTGTAGTTTTAATTTGTGCCTCCAATTGTTTTGCTGGCGACCACGTCAGTTGGCCACCATTTACAAAGGCTGTCACGTCGTAGGGATCCCCTTGCCAGAAAGCCATCACCTTCTGTAGTTTGCAATATGGCGCTTCTTTCTCTGGTGCTTTCAGATCCAGGTTCTCTACCTGAAGCCCCCTGAACAAGGTGTCCACGAATACTGCCTTACATGCCGATTCTTCCAGTGGCACCCAGGGGCCTCCGAAAGGCCATCCTGTGCCTGTTGCCATATCCACCTCGATGCCCATTTGCTGTCCGTTCTTCTGAACCTCGCGCAGCATCTCCATCCACTGGTCAGAGAGGTAGGGGATGTTGTTGGCCTGATTTCCCTGTACACCGTAGATGGGTGTAATCTCCAGTGCTCCGATGCCGTGGTTGGCGTATTCCTGCATATTCCAATGCAGGTTCTCTTTGTCGACAGCCGATCCCAGCCACCACCATCGTGCTCCAGCTTTGGCTTCAGGTTTTAGCTCTGGCCATTGTTGGGCTGTCGTCGAGAGCGAGATGCAACATAGTAGAAGTGTCGTGATTAGTTGTTTGTTCATCTGATTAGTCTTTTGTAGTTTCTTTTGTAGTTTTTAAAAAGAGAGAGAATGATACGTTGTCCATTCTCTCTCTTCTTATAATAATAAGGTGGATTACTCGATAACGATCAGTGCGTCATCTTCCATCACACTCTCACCGATCTTCACGCAGATAGCAGATACCTTTCCGTCCTTCTCGGCTGTCAGGTTATTTGCCATCTTCATCGCCTCCAGCACAATCACAGTGTCACCAGCCTTCACCTCGTCGCCCTCAGCCACGCAGATGTCGGTAATCACACCAGGCAGTGGTGCCTTGATGGCATTGGCCTTGTTGACGGCTGCTTTGTTGGCAGCAGGAGCATCGTCGCTGCTAGCGGCGGTAGCTGCCTTAACCACGGGCTTTTTCTTCTCGGGCTCTGGCTGCTTCTCCATTTCTACTGTATACTCTTCACCGTTGACGGTCAATGTGGCAATATTATTTTTGATATCGCCCACTACCACTTCGTATTTATTACCGTTGATGGTATATTTGTATTCCTTCATATCCGATCGTGTTTAGGGATGTTGTGTGAATGTCTGTGCATAGCCGTTCCACTGAGTGGGGTGCGCATTAATAGTAATGATGCCCGGCTCTGCGTCGTGAACGTTATTGCCCAGGTGCTCGTGGAGCGCCATAGCAATGGCTGCATATACTTCGTTGTTCATTCTGTAAACTATTAACTGTAAGTTATAAACTGTAAACAGAACTACATCGGAATATTACCATGCTTCTTGGCGGGCAGGGCGTCACGCTTGGTAGCGAGCTGAGCTAGACCGCGGCAGATGCGGAAGCGGGTATTGCGTGGCTCGATGACGTCATCAATGTAGCCATACTTAGCAGCCTGATAAGGATTAGCGAAGAGCTCGTTGTACTCGTCCTCCTTCTCAGCGATGAATGCCTTCACATCCTCACCAGCCTCCTTCTTTGCCTTAGCCTCTTTGGCATAGAGCACTGCAGCGGCACCTGCGGCACCCATTACAGCAATTTCAGATGAAGGCCATGCGTAGTTCAGGTCGGTGTGGAGCTGCTTACAACCCATGACGATGTGTGAACCACCATATGACTTACGCAGTGTGACGGTGATCTTGGGCACAGTAGCCTCACCGTAAGCATAGAGCAGCTGGGCTCCGTGCAGGATGACAGCATTGTACTCCTGACCTGTACCAGGCAGGAATCCAGGAACGTCTACGAGTGATACGATAGGAATATTGAACGCATCGCAGAAGCGAACGAAGCGTGCACCCTTACGAGAAGCGTTCACGTCGAGCACACCAGCATAGCATGCAGGCTGGTTAGCAACGATACCTACACTCTGACCATTGAAGCGGGCGAAACCAACGATGATGTTCTTGGCAAACTTAGGCTGTACCTCGAAGAACTCGCCATTGTCAGTGATACCGGCAATAACCTTATACATATCGTAAGCCTCGTTGGGGTTCTCTGGGATAATCTCGTTGAGAGAGTCCTCCATACGGTTGATGGGGTCATCACAAGGCTTGTAGGGAGCCGTCTCCATATTGTTTGAAGGGATGTAGCTCAGCAGCGTCTTGATCATCTGCAGACCCTCTTCCTCAGTTGCGGCTGTGAAGTGGGTTACACCCGACTTCGTGGCGTGTACTGAGGCACCACCCAGGTGCTCCTGGTCGATATCCTCGCCAGTAACGGTCTTTACCACCTTCGGGCCAGTGAGGAACATATACGATGTATTCTCCATCATCAACGTGAAGTCGGTGAGGGCAGGTGAGTAAACGGCACCACCAGCACAAGGACCGAAGATACCAGAGATCTGTGGGATAACACCTGAGGCGAGGATGTTACGCTCGAAGATCTCAGCGTAGCCAGCCAGAGCGTTGATACCTTCCTGGATACGGGCACCACCCGAGTCGTTGATACCAATAACTGGAGCACCCATCTTCATGGCCATATCCATGACCTTACAGATCTTCTGACTCATAGTCTCAGAGAGAGAGCCAGCATGCACCGTGAAATCCTGTGCGAAGACGAACACCAGTCGTCCGTCGATCGTACCACTTCCAGCAACGACACCGTCGCCCAGGAACTGCTTCTTCTCCATGCCGAAGTTATGGCAGCGATGCTCCTTGAACATATCGTACTCCTCAAACGATCCTTCGTCGAGCAGCATATCAATACGCTCACGAGCTGTATACTTGCCACGTTCGTGCTGTTTCTGAATGGCTTTCTCACCACCACCGAGACGAGCCTGTTCACGCTTCTCGATGAGTTGTTTGATCTTTTCTAATTGCTTTGACATTGTTTGAATTCGTTTTTTGCAGTGTTGACTGCTATATTAATTAATGTTCACAAAGTTCTGTCAGAACACCTGCAGTTGACTTCGGGTGGAGGAAGGCGATGTTCAGGTTCTCTGCGCCCTTGCGAGGAGCCTGATCGATGAGACGTACACCCTTTTCACTTACCTCAGCGAGGGCATTGGCTACGCCATCCTCGATGCAGAAGGCTACGTGGTGCACACCCTTGTTACCCTTGTCGAGCCATTTCTGGATGGTGCTCTCAGGTGATGTGGGCTCAAGGAGCTCCAGCTTTACCTCACCGCACTTCAGGAAGGCTGTCTTCACTTTCTGGTCCTCTACTACTTCTGTTGCATAACACTCCAAACCAAGCACGTCTGTGAAGAACGGCAGGCTTTCCTCAATGCTCTGGACGGCAATGCCCAGATGCTCAATATGCGAAATCTTCATAACTTATAAGTTTTAGAATTGTTATAAATGTTGTGCAAAGATACAAAAGTTATTTGAGATTTCCATTTTATTTTGCTTTTTTTATATAAAAAAAGAGATTGTTGCATGATTCTGTGCAACAATCTCCTCTCTATTTCGTCTGATAATCATGTTATTCTACTTTGTAGACGTTCTTTTCCTCAACATTTTCATACCAGTTTCTGTTTTCGGTGGCATTGTTCACCCATGCCTTGAAATCAGGGTAGGCTGTCGTTATGTTGACCTTCTCCAGAGGATAGGCGATATTACCAGGAACGATAATGGCACATGGGCTTTGACCTTGCTCTGAGAGCCTGATCTCAGTCTCAGTAGTCTTGTCATAAATGTATACCTGCTTCATGAACTGCCAGATTGGCGTATCTGCATTGATGGAGAATGTTTCCGAAACAGTTCCTGTAAACTTGTTTGCCTCTGTATTGACATATGTTTTTGGCTCAGCTTTCAATATAGCATGAATCTCTGTATTCTTATTGAGTACTTTACCGTTAAGTCCTCTCAGATACAATTCGTCGTAGGCGCCACATGCCACCAATGTTACTGTAACATGTGTGTCATCAATTCTCTGGAACTTAAGCACTACATCATTCAGATCGTAGTCGGCTAATGGGCTGTCCTCAAAGCACATCATATAAGACATGTATTCCACATTATATTTCTCCTGTGGTATTTCTTCGATACCACTCTTTGTCTCAATGATGATATCGCCAAAGTTAGTATCAGAACCGTCCTCAAATGTGAGATAGCTCTTGTTATTGGCTTGGCAAAGTGCAATACGCGGACTGTTCAGTTTCATCGAATATTGGGTTACGGCTTTGTTAAAGTCACCAAATGAGTTGATTTCTTTATTCAGTTCACCGTAAGAGTACAGACAACCATTCTTTGAATTAGTGAGTTTGGCTCCGTCAATCGTCTTGTCATGTCCCTTTCTGAGCATAATACCAATATTGTAGCCTTGCTCAAATACTTCTGAAGGGGTAGGATAGGTGGTGGCCCATATATCAATGTTTGCATCACTTACACTGGCGAGTGTTGCAGAAGGCGTATATTCTTCAAATGTCCACTGAATCGTTGCTCTGTCATTTTTGTTGTTTTTATCAGATGCAACTTTTTTACCTGCATCAGATTTTAAAACGTAATTGTCATTATAATTGAAGATATGGACGTTTTCTTTCTTGGCATCTGCAGCAAGGGCATTGTTGCTCTTGTCTTTGAGATTGAAGCAGAAATAATTGAAATCAGCTTCTCCTGATGTAAACGTTGCATAGGAGTTAGAAATAGGGATAAACATGAAGAAGTTTCTTGCTCCTACATTATAAAGAATGGCTTTATTTCCATCTTTGATAAACAGCTGGAATACCTGATAGGCAATATTCGCATCACTGTCCTCATATTTGGCCTTCAGATTATCAGCGTTTCCTGTGTGAGTGATATAAACACTCAGGTCAGTACAGCGAATCCGATAGAATTTTCCATCAGTAACATAGCCTTGGCTTGCTAAAGATGTCTTTGTGGCCTTACATAGGGATGGATCGCCATAATATGGAAGCAGGTAATCATGAATTTTTAAGAAACTGGGGTCGTTATCTGTCACTTTAATATTTGAGACAGCTTTAAAGGCTTCTCTCTCCGTATTCATATTAACAGCTTTGAACTTCGGCAGTTGCTTGATAAATTCAGTCTTTGACATACCAGAAGGGATGTCTGAGTCTTTGTAATAATAGTAATACAGATCACACAAGTATGCTTCTGTCGATATAAGATTGATAGGTGTGATGATGATGGGGCTCACACCATCACTGATTAGATGGTTGTCAAAGAACTGTACAGCAGGACTTTCATTGACATACTTCATGTTATTCCTTACTCTACTCTTTCCGTCGCTTGTGCGCTGAAGAGAAACACTGAAGATATCTTTGAGTTCGTCTTGTTCTTCCTTTGTTATAGCTGTTGCAGTTTTGTAAACACCATTATCCTTACCCCAGAGTCGTTCATTTTCCCAACCTTTGCCTTTCCATTGTGAAAAGTCTGCACTCCCACTATTCGCATTTTGGGTACGACCTGCATTATAGGAAAAATAGGAGTCTGTAGCAGTCAACTTGGGAATATTGGGGAACCCATATGCACCTCTGGTCATCGCTCTGGTAGAGGCTGTGGAACTCGTGAAGCTGACTTTCTTCGTTCCCAGATCAAATCCCTTGACGTAGTATTTGCCGTTTGAATCCACACAGGCTGCGATAAGGCGTGTCAGGTCATACGGTGCGTCAAAAACAAGTGTCACTTCGTCACCCTTATTGGCTTTTGCCTCGCTTAGAACTCTGGCATTGTCGTTAAAGAATGGTGACTCTGTGAGTACCTGTACTTTGGCAACATTGTCCAGTGGCGCATCTGCCAGAATGGTGATGCTACCGCTACTGAACATATTCCAATCCTGATTCGGGTCGATAGTTCCGAAAATACTCTCGTTGTTCTTTCGGATCTCCTCTTCAGTGGGCTGATTCGGATTAACCTCTACATATTCAGGCATTTTAGTACAACTGCCGAGGGCGAGTGCACTGAGAACTGCGATTGATAATATCTTTTTCATTCTATTTGGTTTTAGTTTCTACACTTAAAAGATCTAAATTCGTGGCAAAGGTACGAATTTGTTTATTATATCGTGCGTAACGCGTGCAAGATTTAAGGTTTATTAACCAAATTCGGGCTGATTTGTATTTTTTAGAAGTCTATAGTCACTTTCCCGTTGATTTGTCGTCCTGTGAGGTAGTTGGGAACTGCCCATTGACGGTTGTTTACATCCGAAACCCAGTAGTAGCTGTTCACGTTGGAAATGCCAAAGAGATTCTGACAGTCTATACCCAGCCAGAGGTCCTTGATCCCCCTTCCGTTTTTGATGGCTCGGAAGCTCATACCGATGTCTGCACGTTTATAGGCAGGCGCCCTGAATTGCTGGGCTTCCAGGCCTCTGTGGGGTGCTCCGAAGGGCAGTCCGTCGGCAAAGGCGAGTCGCAGTGTCATACGCCAGCGATCAGTTCCTGGGAAGTAATCTGTGAAGTGCAGGTTCACGGCCCATCGCTGGTCCGTAGGCATAGGCACCCATTGGTCGCCCAGCTTCTGTCGCGTACTCATCAGTGAGAGTGTCAGCCACGAATCAGTCCCAGGCACGAATTCACCGTAGAGTTTCAGGTCGATACCCGTCGCATAGCCCGAGCTGACGTTCTCGCCATAGTAAGTGATCTTCAGGTTCTGAACGTTGTAGGGAATGAGGTTCGAAAGTGCCTTATAATACGCCTCTGCCGAGAATTTAAAGGGACGGTTGAGCATCCTGAACCTGTAGTCCGTCGCAGCGAGGACTTGGATGGAGCGCTGACTCTTGATTTTCTCATTGAGCACTGCTGTGGTGATGCCGTTCTGAGTCACCGTGTCGCGCATCTCCTTGTAGAAAGGCGCCTGATAATAGATACCTGTGGCGAAGCGGAAAGTCAGATTGCTGTTGAATGCCGGAACGATGGCCAGCGAGGCTCTTGGTGATACGATGGTCTCCTTGGTGAACGACCAGTTGGCCAGTCTGATGCCATAGTTCAGTGTGAAGTACGTATTCCCCTTCGCGAATCGGTAGGTGTCCTGAATGTAGGCCTCTATGCGGTGGCTCTTCACGTCGTTCTTGGCGTTCAGGGTGTAGATCAGGTCGAGCCTGTCAGCAGAGTGGGGGATAGAGTAGCCGCTGGAGTCCCTCATCTCATATTCTCTCGACTGTTCCTTGATGTGTTCCGTCTTGTAGGTCACTCCCGCCTCGATGTCGTGGTGTTTTGTACGATGGTTGCCTACGAGCTTGAAACTCACCACATCCGCTGTCAGATAGTTGCGGGCATGTTCCATGTAGGTACCCACGCCGAGGTTCTCCTGCGTCTGTGTGTCGTCGAGCCAGTATTGCCCCATGATGTCATAGCGTTCACTCTCTTTGGTGTGGAAGGCTGATGTCAGAAATTTTATAGTTGTATGCTCGTTGAAATGTCGAGCGATACTGGCTGTTCCGAAGAAGGTGCGGAATACATCCTTTTCCTGTCCGTCGAAGTATACCTTGAACGACTTCACGTCTGCCAATGTTCCGAATTTGGTCTCACGGTCTTCGGGCTCGAAGTTATAATGATTTTCCGAGATGTTTCCGATGAAATCAATCGTCCATCTTTTGTTGGGTTTATAACTGATATACGTCTGATAATCAATAAAATTAGGTTTGTACTCTCCAGTCGTTTCCAGGGAGCCCAAGAGATAGCGCGTCGTCTTGTATCTGATACCATGACTCATGGAGAATCGGCTGTTGCCGTAGCCGATGAATCCGCTGGCGCCCAGGAGCGATCCCGTGACTGAAGCCTCAAAACCCTTGATGCGTCGATAGGTGATGTCGAGCGCCGATGACATCTTGTCGCCATATTTCGCTTCGAATCCACCTGATGAGAATCCGATTCTCTCCACCATGTCGGGGTTGATCACTGAGAGGCCTTCCTGTTGTCCGCTACTGATCAGCAGAGGCCTATAAACCTCCACCTGGTTAATGTAGACCGAGTTCTCGTCGAACGATCCGCCTCTGACGTTATACTGCGATGACAGCTCGTTATGCGTCGACACGCCAGCCTGTTGCTGTATCAGTTCCTCTACGGCGTTGCCTGTGGTCGAGGGTGTCTGTCGTATGTTCTCCACCTTCAGTTGTTCAGTCTGTGAGGTCTGCCTGCGTTGTTCTGTGACCACGATTTCATCGACATTGGCCGATTGGCGCATGACAATCGTGACGGTCATCTTACCCTTCGGATTCCTGAACACCCTTTTCCTTGGTGCATAGCCGATCATCGAGAAGCGGATTTCTACGGAGTCAGCCGACTGCATATCGAGGCTGAATTCTCCTTTCAGGTTGGTCATCGTGACCTTTCCCTGCGTGGGACACATGACGGTGACGAACTCGAGGGCATGCTCCTCCTCGTCGACCACCTTGCCCTTCAGGGTAAAGTCGTCGGCAAAGCCTGTCAGGCACATCGCACAGGCGATGATCAGCAGCATCCATCGGTGTAAATAAACCTTCATGTTGTACAAATAACGTGAAAATCGCCGATTTATTTGCTAATCTTGAAAATTTTCTTGGTGGTTTCAGGAAAAATGTTTATTTTTGCGCTATCAAATCTTAAACCAATAGCATTATGATCGAATACATTTCACAGCATGTATGGCAGCTTTGGGCGGTGATTGCCGTTGTCTGTCTGATTCTCGAATTGATGGCTGGCGACTTTTTCATCATTTGTTTCTCCATTGGTGCCCTCTTCGCAGCCTTTGCGGCAGCCCTGGGTTTTGGCACCTGGATCCAGCTCGCTGCCTTTGCCCTTTTCACACTTGTCTGTCTCTTCTGGTTGCGCCCCTTTGCCAAGCGTTATCTGCGTAAGGGCGAAGACCAGCGCGTCAGCAATGCCGATGCCTTGTTGGGTCGACAGGGTAGGGTCGTGGAGACTGTAAAAGCGGGAGGTTTCGGACGGGTCCAGATCGATGGTGACATCTGGAAGGCCGTCACGCTCGGTGAGCAGGACATCCCCGAAGGCGCCAACGTCGTCGTTACCGATCGCGCCTCTACCATCATCACGGTGGAACCCGCAAACTCTAAACTGTAAACCGTAAACAGTAAACAAAACTTTATAAAATATGGACATTATGACTTACATCCTGATAGCCATCGTCATTCTCGTGGTTATCTTTGCCAAAATGGCACTTGTGATTATCCCTCAGTCGGAAACCAAGATTGTGGAGCGACTTGGACGCTATTACGCCACACTCCAGCCTGGTATCAACATCATCATTCCCTTTATCGACCGTGCCAAGTCGATTGTCGTGCTCAATCACGGGCGATACATGTACTCCACGACGATCGATCTGCGCGAACAGGTCTACGATTTCCCCAAGCAGAATGTGATCACCAAGGACAATGTGCAGACTGAGATCAATGCGCTGCTTTACTTCCAGATTGTAGATCCCTTTAAGGCTACCTATGAGATTAACAACCTGCCCAACGCCATCGAGAAGCTGACGCAGACGACCCTGCGTAACATCATCGGTGAGCTCGAGCTCGACGAGACCCTCACCTCGCGTGATACCATCAACAAGAAGCTCTCTGCCGTGCTCGACGATGCCACCGATAAGTGGGGTGTCAAGGTGAACCGTGTGGAGCTGCAGGACATCACGCCTCCCGATTCTGTACTTACAGCGATGGAGAAGCAGATGCAGGCCGAGCGTAACAAGCGTGCACAGATCCTGACCTCCGAGGGACAGAAGGCTGCTGAGATCCTCGCTTCCGAGGGTGAGAAGACTGCTATCGTCAACAAGGCTGAGGCCGCCAAGCAGCAGGCCATCCTCGAGGCCGAGGGAGAGGCAATGGCCCGTATCCGTAAGGCAGAGGCCGAGGCTAAGGCCATCGAACTCATCACCCAAGCTGTTGGCAAGTCCACCAACCCAGCCAATTACCTATTGGCCCAGAAGTATATCCAGATGATGCAGGAGCTCGCCGAGGGCGACAAGACCAAGACCGTCTACCTGCCTTATGAGGCTACCAACCTCCTTGGCTCCATTGGTGGCATCAAAGACCTGTTCAAGGCTGAATAAAATCTGCATAAAGCCCCATTAAGCCGCAGATTTCGCACCGTATGCGCAGAAAAATGAAAAAATATTCTGCCGATTATGCGAAATCTGCGGTTATTTTTGTAATTTTGCAGCCGATTAAGATAAGACTATATGGTACATAATATCTTCAAGGGGCTGGGTATAGCGCTCATCACCCCGTTTCAGGATGATGGCTCAGTAGATTATGAAGCTCTGATGAGACTCGTGGACTGGCAGCTGAAAAACGGAGCCGACTTCTTCTGCATCCTCGCTACCACGGGCGAAACTCCGACTCTGACACGTGAGGAGAAACAGAAAATCAAGGACATGGTGGTTGACTACGTTCAAGGTCGCGTCCCCATTCTCATGGGCTGCGGCGGCAATAATACGGCAGCTGTCGTCGAGGAACTGAAGACAGGCGATTTCCGTGGTGTCGATGGCGTCCTCAGTGTCTGCCCCTATTACAACAAGCCCTCTCAGGAAGGTCTCTACCAGCATTTCAAGGCCATTGCAGCAGCCACTTCGCTGCCAGTGGTACTCTATAACGTCCCTGGTCGTACAGGTGTCAACATGCAGGCTGCCACCACCGTTCGTTTGGCTCGCGACTGTCAGAACATCGTCGCCATCAAGGAAGCCAGTGGTAACCTCGAGCAGGTTGACGAGATTATCAAGAACAAGCCCCACGACTTCGATGTCATCTCTGGCGACGACGCTCTGACCTTCCCGATGGTCAGCTGTGGAGCCGTTGGTGTCATCTCCGTCATAGGCAACGCTCTTCCCAAGGAGTTCTCCCGCATGATCCGTCTGCAGATGCGTGGCGAGTACGATCCCGCCCGTGTCATCCATCACCGCTTTACCGACCTCTTCTCCCTGCTCTTTGTCGACGGCAACCCCGCTGGTGTGAAGGCCATGCTCTCCGAGATGGGCTTTATCCAGAACGTGCTGCGTCTGCCGCTGGTACCCATGCAGATCAAGAACCGCCAGCGCATGAGTGATATCCTGAAGGAACTGAAGATTTAGTTTATAGTTTATAGTTGATAGTTTAGAGATGATGATTGAAAGTAAGGTCATTCATGAGATTACGCCGTTGATGGGCAAGGATGTGCTCTACATCGCTGATCGGCGAAAGAAGGAGTTTACCTATCCCATCCATAACCACGAGGTCTACGAACTCAATTTCGTGGAGCATGCCAAGGGTGTGCGTCGCATCGTGGGCGATTCCAACGAGGTGATTGGCGAATACGACCTGGTGCTCATCACCAGCCCCGACCTGGAGCACGTCTGGGAGCAGAACGAGTGCACCAGCGATGATATCCGTGAGATTACGATCCAGTTCGACATCGATTTCTCCGAGAGTGGCATCTTCGCCCGCAATCCCTTCAATTCGATGAAGCAGATGATGCAAGAGGCCCGCAAGGGACTCTGCTTCCCCATGGATGCCATCATGCACGTCTATCAGCAGCTCGACACGCTCAGTCAGGTCAAGGACGGCTTTTACGCCTTCATGCAGTTCCTGACCATCCTCTATGAGCTCTCCAAGTACGACGGTGCACGCACTCTTGCCTCCAGCAGCTTTGCCAAAGTCGAGATTTCGAGCGACAGCCGTCGCATCCAGAAGGTGAAGAGTTATATCGATGCCAACTACAAGGATGAGATCCGACTGCCCCAGCTGGCCGACATTGCAGGCATGAGTCCCTCGTCGTTCAGTCGTTTCTTCAAGCTCCATACAGGCCGTAACCTCAGCGATTACATCATCGACCTGCGACTCGGCTATGCTAGCAGGAAGCTCGTCGACAGCACCGACTCGATTGCGGAGATAGGCTATAGTTGTGGTTTCAACAACCTGAGCAACTTCAACCGTATCTTCCGTAAGCGCAAGGGCTGCAGTCCCTCCGAGTTCCGTGAGAATTATCATAAGACGCGCATTATCGTCTAGCATCGCGCGTACCTTATAATATATGATAAGTGCGAAAACACACTTTTTTCGAAAAAAGTTCAGAAAATATTTGGTCAGTTCAGAAAAAGTGTGTACCTTTGCACCCGCAAATCAGAAATGAGGAGCCAAGGGGTTCCGTAGCTCAACTGAATAGAGCATCTGACTACGGATCAGAAGGTTGTGGGTTTGAATCCCGCCGGAATCACAAGGAGAGAAAATCGAAAGATTTTCTCTCTTTTTTTGTATTTACAAAAAAAAATCGTATCTTTGCCCAAAATAAGCGAAGATATGGAAGATTCAGCATTAAACAAATACCTCGATGAGATCGGCCGCGAGACGTTACTCACAGACGCCCAGGAGCGCGAACTCTCTGCAAAAATCCTCAGTGGCGACCAGAAAGCCCTTCAGAAGTTGATAGAAGCCAACCTCCGTTTCGTGGTCTCCGTAGCCAAGCAGTATCAAGGACGCGGCGTGGCGATGGAGGATCTGGTCAGCGAGGGCAACATGGGTCTCATGAAGGCCGCCTCGAAGTTCGATGCCACGAAGGGCGTCCGTTTCGTCAACTTCGCTGTGGTCTATGTCCGCCAGTTCATCGAGAAGGCCATCGACCAGCAGTCAGGCCTCTACCAGCTTCCACGCAACCTGAAGCATGAAGAGACATCCCGTCAGCAGAACCATCCCCTCTCCGTCGATGCCCCCCTGGGCCATCGCACCAGCATGAGTCTCCTCTCAGTGCTCATCAATCAGGATGCCCCGCAGGCCGACGAGCGCGTCCACTCCGAAGCCATCGAGGACGCTGTGGAGTTTGCCCTGGGCTCGCTCGACAGCCGTGAGACGAAAGTCATCAATGCCTTCTTCGGCATTGGTCAGGAGCACGAGACGATGGCCGAGATTGCCGAAGACCTCGACATCAAGCGCGAGCGCGTCCGTCAGATTCGCGACAAGGCCGTCCGTAAGCTCCGCAAGGCCTATAAGTCTCGCCTCCGCGAACTCCGCCGTAACCTCCACTAGCCCTCGTCTGAAACATCATCAAAATCATAACATTATGCCAACCAGACGCCAGCGTCAAATTGAAGAGATAACCTTCAGATGACAAAGTAATAGCTGTTTATTGGTGTCACGCAGGTGCATGCCGTTTCCCTGACAATAGCGGAAGTATTTACAATCTGCACACTCGCCTGTCTTTTTCCATTCCCTTTGACGGTAGGGTGCAAACCGTTTCTCCCAGACCTCCATGAAATCATCCTCGTAGATGTTGCCCTGATGATAGTCGGCACGGATACTTGTACAGGCACCAATTGCCCCATCGGCCATCACGCCGCCAACCGTAATGCCAGCCTGACAGGAGTAAAGCAGATTGCGCACCTCGCCCTCATAGTTGCCCAAGAAGCCCTCGCAGCCGTAGTCCACACGGATCTCTCCCTCCTCGCGTGTCCTCTTTATATAGTCGAGCACATGCAGGAAGTCCTCCTTGGGCATGTCCTTACTCGCAGGCTGCATCTTGCAGTCGCTGCCGCAGTGACGGCATTTCAGGTCGCAGCGCAGCGTACACTCCCAGAAGAGTTGCCTCAGGGGGTGCTCCTCGATGAGGATGGCCTGCTTCTGGCGCCAAAGCTCGAGGGCGATCTTCTTCCTAAGCGTCAGGGGTGTCGGCTTCATCTTTCTTCATCTTGATGTCGGTACGAAGCTCAAAGGTACCCATGTCCCATGTTCCAGAGCCTTCAGCCGTCTTGACAGCCTTGCTGCTGTCGATGTCGAGCGTATCGCTGCGGAACTTGCCGCCATTGGCCTCGCCGTCCACATCCTCTACTATGAGCTTGACACTCCCCATGCCAT
>JAFSNR010000147.1 GCA_017443345.1 Prevotella sp. | reverse complement strand
CATCAAGGCCATTGCCATCCTCGACGGTGAGACCTCTGAGGTAGCCAGCAAGACCTTCACCAAGAGTGGCGAAAGCGGCGGGTTTGATCTTGGGAACTAAATGAAGAATTGAAGAATTGAAAAATTGAAGAATTCTGAATTTAGGAAAGGAGGTGAACTATGACGAAGAAGGAAACGCTTAAGTGGTCGCTGCAGATACTGGCTTCGATAATCTCAGCAGTGCTGACAGCACTTGGAGCTACGAGTTGCATGGGGTTCTAGGGCCCCGAAATCTTAAAGGAATCTCTCGCTCAAATCGAGCGGGAGATTTTTTTGTAAATCATTTGGTCGTTTTACAAAAAAGTTGTATCTTTGCAGTATGAAAGGGATCAGGACAACTATTTACCGCAAGAGCAGTGAGCTGCCGCAGTTGGAGGAAGGGAACTTCTTCCACAGTAGGAGGCTGTTTGAGATCCTGGAAAAGACTCCAAGACAGAGGCCGTATATGGTGGTGGCCGAGGACGAGCAGGGAAGGATCGTCAGCCACCTGCTGGCCTTTCTGAGATTCCGTACGTTTATCTTCCCGCCGTTCCTGCTGATCCACTGTCGCCTGTTGAGTGAGGGTGTGTATCAAGAGAGCGAGTACCCGAAGGAGGAGCTGCTGGGCGAGATGCTGGGGGCACTGATCAAGGGCCTCGGCTCGCGCGTATTATATATAGAGGTGAGCAACCTGAGTCAGAAGATGCTGGGCTACAAGCAGCTGAGGCAGTTGGGCTTCTACCCTATCCACTGGATGAGCGTGCACAACTCGCTGCACAGTCATGCTCCCGAGGAGCGCATCACCGACAAGATGCAGAAGCGCATCGACAACGCCCACGAGCGAGGTGCCAAGACGGAGGTGGTCAGGACGGAGGAGGATCTGAAGGCGTTCTCGAAATTGTTGAGAAAGCACCATATCTTCAAGCCCAAGCGCTATATCCCCGACGATGCCTTCTTCAGAGCGTTCATGGCTGAGGAGGAATCGGGCAGGCTGTTTGTGACGAAGTATCACGGCAAGGTGATCGGCTGTTCGGCTGTGGCCTACAGCCAGGGGGATGCCTACCTGTGGTACTCGGCCTTCAGGCGCAAGACCTACCACCATCTGCACCCGGACATCGTGACCATCTGGGACGCGATGAAGGACGCCTACGAGCGGGGCTATCGGCACATGTGTTTTCTGGACGTGGGTCTGCCGTTCGAGAAAAACTCATTCCGTGATTTCATCCTGAGCTTCGGCGGCAAGGAGCAGAGCACCTATAGGTGGTTCAGGTTTACCCTGAAGTGGGTAAACAAACTGCTGGCATGGTTCTACAGGGAGTAATCTCACAACAGGGACAGGCCCTATTGTGAGATTTTAGCGACCAGACATGGCTTTTTCGACTTCGTAATCGTCGGCATTCATATTGACGGAGCGCTCCTGGGGAATATCGGGCACAGCAATCAGGCCATCGTCGTTGGTAATGGCGCCAACGGCAGCTGCGTCTTCATCGACGATGGAGTCGCGCGGTTGTTCGATGTACTCGAAGGTGGAGTCGTCCTTCTCCTCCAGATAACGCTGATAGCGCTTCTCCTGCGTCATGCGGCAGCTGGAGAGCACCGTCAGCAGCAGAAAAGCCATCATCGTGTAGGTAAGTCTTTTCATAAGTCCTTGGTTATTCAGTTATATTCGTTCTACTTGTTTCACACCTTTCACCGTGCGCAGTTTCTTGATGAGGGCCTCAAGGCGCGAGGTGTCCTCGAGCATCACCACGAGATTGCCGCTGAAGAGGCCGTCGTGGGAGTCGATGTTGATGGAGCGCAGCACGAGGCGCTCTTCCTTCGAGATGATGCTCGTCAGATTGTTGACGATGCCGATATCGTCGTTGCCAATCACGCGGAGGGTGATGCTGTACTGCGAGGAACCCTTGCCGCTCCACTTGGCCTTGACCACTCGATAGCCGTAGCGGCGACGCAGCTCAGGGGCATTGGGACAGTCCTGACGGTGGATCTTGATGCCGCCATTGATGGTGACGAAGCCGAAGATGGGGTCGCCATAGATGGGATGGCAGCAGCGGGCCAGCTGGTAGTCGAGTCCCTTGAGGTCGCGATCGATGACCAGCGTGTCGTCGGAGAGTTGAGAGTTGAAAGCCGGGAGTTTGGATTGGTCGAGTTCGAACTCAGCGGCAGAGCGTGCCACATTGTCGCCCGTCACGACCTTCTCGCCTTCCTTCAGTTCGACGTATTTGTCGATGACGGCATTCACGTCGAGCTGTCCGTCGGCAATCTGCTTGTAGAAGTCGCTCACCTCCTTGAAGCCCAGCTTCTTGACGACATGAAACATGATGCTGTCTTCCTGTTCGATCTTGCGGTTCTTGAACTTTCGTTCGAGCATCTCCTTGGCGAAGAGGCCTTCCTTGACCTGCGTCTCCTTCAGCGCCAGACGGATCTTCGACTTGGCGCGCGAGGTCTTCACGATGCTGAGCCACTCCTGACGGGGCTTCTGGTTGGCAGATGTGAGGATCTCGACCTGGTCGCCGCTCTTCAGCAACTGACGGATGGGCACCACCTTGCCATTGATGCGGCCACCCGTACATTGGTTGCCCAACTTGGAGTGGATATGGTAGGCGAAGTCGAGCACGGTGGCGCCAACAGGGAACTTATAGAGGTCGCCACGGGGCGTGAACACAAAGACCTCGTCTTCGTAGAGATCCATCTTGAACTGGTCCATCGCCTCGAGGCCATCGGCATGCTCGAGCATGTTGCGGATGCCCGTCAGCCACTCGTCGAGACCACCCTCGCCCTTCACGCCCTTGTAGCGCCAGTGGGCAGCCACACCGCACTCGGCAATCTCGTCCATGCGCTCGGTGCGGATCTGCACCTCCACCCACTTCTGCTCAGGACCGAGCACCGTGATGTGGAGCGACTCGTAACCATTCGACTTGGGCACAGAGAGCCAGTCGCGCAGTCGCTTGGGATTAGGCTGGTACATATCGGTGACGATGGAATAGGCCTGCCAGCACTGCATCTTCTCCTTCTCCTCAGGACAGTCGATGATGATGCGGATGGCGAAGAGGTCGTAGATGCCCTCAAAGCCGCACTTCTGCTTCTTCATCTTCTCCCAGATGGAGTGGATGGACTTGGTGCGACCCTTGATGTGACACTTGATGCCAGCGGCCTTCACCTTCTCCTCGACAGGACGGATAAACGCAGCGATATAGGCATCGCGCGAGGCCTTCGTCTCATTCAGCTTGTCCTTGATGAGATAATAGGCATCGTGCTCAAGATATTTCAGCGAGAGGTCCTCGAGCTCGCTCTTCAGCTTGTAGAGTCCGAGCTTATGGGCCAGGGGCGCATAGAGATAAGCTGCCTCCTGAGAGACCTCCATCTTGGCTTCGACGTTCTCAGTATCGCGTATCTGGCGCATGAGGTTCACACGGTCGGCAATCATGATCAGGATGACGCGCATGTCCTCAGCAAACGACAGTAGCAGGTTACGGAAGTTCTCGCTCTCGATGACGGGATTCTTCTGATAGAGCTGCTGGATGCGGTTCAGACCATGAAGGATGCGCGACACCTGAGGACCGTACTGCGACTCGACCTCCTCCAGCGACAGTTTGCCCTCCTCAATCTCAGGAATCAAGGAAACAGCCTGCAAGGCGTCGCCCTTCAATCCGATCTCCTCGCGGAGGATCTCGGCGGTCTGAGCAGCCATTTTCTTCTTCTCTTCGTATGTAAAAGCAAACATTTCTGCCATAACGTTCAAATTTTCGTGGCAAAGATACGAAAAATAAAAAAAATATTCGTAACTTTGCAGCATAAATTTCACCAAACTATAAAAATTATGTTATCAGAGAAAGACTTAAAACAGATTGCACAGAAGGGTATCACCCCTGAGCAGATCGAGAATCAGCTGAATGAGTTCAAGACCGGATTCCCCTTCCTGAAGCTGGAGGCAGCAGCAGGTATCGGCAATGGCATCATCGCACCCGATGCTGACGAGCGTCAGAAACTGGAGGACATCTGGAATGCCTACAAGGCTGAGGGTAAGCGAGTTGTGAAGTTCGTTCCTGCCTCGGGCGCTGCCAGCCGTATGTTCAAGAACATGTTCGCATTCGTGGATGCCGACTACGACGCACCAACGACAGACTTCGAAAAGAAATACTTCGACTCGATCGAGAAATTCGCCTTCTACGATGCACTCGACGCTGTCTGCCAGAAGAACGAGGGCAAGGGCATCAAGGACCTCATCGCCGCTGGCAACTACAAGGCCGTCGCTGCCAACATGCTGAAGGCCGAGGGTCTGAACTACGGACAGCTGCCCAAGGGACTGCTGCTCTTCCACAAGTACGCAGAGGGTCCTCGCACACCGATGGAGGAGCACCTCGTAGAGGGAGCGCTCTATGCAGCTTCTAATGGTGAGGCGCATGTACACTTCACCGTCAGCCACGAGCACATGGCGCTCTTCAAGGCCAAGGTGGCTGAGAAGGCCGACATGTTCGCCCAGAAGTATGGCATCAAGTACGACATCACCTTCTCAGAGCAGAAGCCATCGACGGATACCGTCGCTGCCAATCCTGACAACACCCCGTTCCGCAACGACGACGGCTCGCTGCTCTTCCGCCCAGGTGGACACGGTGCCCTCATCGAGAACCTCAATGAGATCGACGCCGACGTCATCTTCATCAAGAACATCGACAACGTGGTGCCCGATCGCCTGAAGCCCGAGACCGTAGAGTGGAAGCAGGTCATCGCTGGTGTACTCGTATCGCTGCAGAAGCAGGCCTTCGAGTATCTGCGTATCCTCGACGCTGGCGCTACCGACGCACAGCTGGCAGAGATGGCAGAGTTCGTCAGCAAGAACCTCTGCACTGACGCCAAGGGTAAGAAGGCCGACGCCGCTTATCTGCGTGAGAAGCTGAACCGTCCGATGCGCGTCTGCGGTGTCGTGAAGAACGTAGGTGAGCCTGGTGGTGGTCCATTCCTGACGTATAATCAGGATGGCACCGTATCGCTCCAGATCCTTGAGAGCAGCCAGATCGACACCAACAACGAAGCCTATATGAAGATGTTCACACAAGGTACACACTTCAACCCCGTAGACCTTGTCTGCGCTGTCAAGAACTACAAGGGCGAGCCATTCAACCTGCCTGAGTTCGTAGACAAGACCACAGGCTTCATCTCTTCCAAGTCGAAAGCCGGTAAGGAGCTGAAGGCCTTGGAGCTGCCAGGTCTGTGGAATGGTGCGATGAGCAATTGGAGTACGGTCTTCGTAGAGGTTCCACTCGGAACATTCAACCCTGTGAAGACGGTGAACGATCTGCTCCGCGAGCAGCATCAGTAAAGCAAAAGGGCTGGCCCGAGGGTCAGCCCTTCATAATTCTATCCAGCTCGACGACGCCTTTCTCCGTACAGACGCCTCGGAGAGAGACAAACACGAGGTTGTGGAAGAGCTCCTGAATGGAGTATATCTCGTAGAGCTGATTGTCCATGATGTATTTACCCAGGATTTCGAACAGACGCCCAGCCAACTTATAGTCGAGATCGGAGCGGAAATAGCCTTCCTGGATACCACGCTTGATGAACTGCTGGCTGAGTTCGCGATTATGCTCATTCTGATCTTTGAGGAACTGCAGCGCCATCGGATACTTCACGACATCCTTGTAGAACATGATGCTCGTATGCTGAGACCCTTCTATCTTACGTTTATAAATGGTCAGCAGGATCTCCATCACGTTCCGACAATCCTTGGTCGCAGCGGTGAGATCCTTCTCGCGACGGGCTGCATACACTTTGAGACCCTCACACAAGAGCACTTCCTTGGTGGCATAGATTTCATAGAGCGTACGCTTGGAAATGCTGAGGGCAGAAGCCACATCGTCCATCTTCACCGCACGCACACCTTTCTCGGCAAATGCTGCCATCGCCGTTTCGATGATGCGCGTCTTCAGACGCTGTCTGTAAGGTGAAATGTCTTTTGTTTCTTGCATATTCATACATTTTGTCATGCAAAGGTACAAAAAAATCAAAAAAACAAAATGTTTTTCACAAGTTTTTTGTATTTTTGTGCGCGATTTTCAGAATTAACAACAAAAAGATTAGTTATAATATGGTTAAGATCACAAAAGAAGCCGCCCTCGAGTATCACGAGAGTGGACGTCCAGGTAAAATTGAAGTGAAGCCAACGAAGGCTTACCGTACTCAAACCGACTTGAGCCTCGCCTACTCTCCAGGTGTGGCCTATCCGTGTCTGGAAATACAGGAGAATCCTGACAATGCGTATAAGTATACAGACAAGGGTAACCTCGTTGCCGTTATTTCGAACGGAACGGCAGTACTCGGACTGGGCGACATCGGTGCGATGAGCGGCAAGCCCGTGATGGAGGGAAAAGGTCTTCTTTTCAAGATCTATGGTGGTATCGACGTCTTTGACATCGAGGTGGCCGAGAAGGATCCTGAGAAGTTCTGTGAGGCCGTAGAGCGCATCGCCCCCACCTTCGGAGGTATCAACCTCGAGGATATCAAGGCGCCTGAGTGCTTCTATATCGAGGACCGTCTGAAGAAGACGCTCGACATCCCCGTGATGCACGATGACCAGCACGGCACGGCCATCATCTCGGCAGCTGGACTGAAGAACGCGATGGAAGTGATCGGCAAGGATATCAAGAAGGTGAAGATCGTCGTCAACGGTGCAGGTGCTGCTGCCATCAGCTGTACGAAGCTCTATATGGCCATCGGTGCCCAGAAGGAGAACATCGTGATGCTCGACTCAAAGGGCGTGATCTCTACAGAGCGTCAGGACCTGAACGAACAGAAGAAGTTCTTTGCCACCTCGCGCACAGATATCCACACACTGGCAGAGGCTGTGAAGGATGCTGACGTGTTCGTAGGTCTGTCGAAGGGTAACGTGCTCTCGAAGGATATGGTGAAGTCGATGGCCAAGGACCCTGTGATCTTCGCTCTGGCCAACCCCGTTCCAGAGATCTCCTACGAGGATGCGATGGACGCACGTCCTGACGTGCTGATGTCGACAGGACGTACAGACTATCCTAACCAGATCAACAACGTCATCGGATTCCCCTATATCTTCCGTGGGGCGCTCGACGTACACGCTACAGCCATCAACGAAGAGATGAAGCTCGCAGCTGTTCACGCGATAGCAGACCTGGCCAAGCAGCCCGTGCCCGATGTCGTGAACGACGTCTACAAAGTCAACAACCTCACGTTTGGTCGCAACTACTTTATTCCCAAGCCCGTTGACCCACGTCTGATTACGGAGGTGTCTTCAGCCGTTGCCAAAGCTGCCATCGAGAGTGGTGTGGCTCGCAAGAAGATCGAGAACTGGGATGAGTACAAAGATTCATTGAGCGTGCTACTGGGACAGGAAACCAAACTCACCCAGAAGCTCTATTCGACAGCTGCCGCACATCCGCAGCGCGTGGTCTTCGCAGAGGCTGTGCACCCCACCATGCTGAAAGCTGCCGTACAGGCTAAGGCTGAGGGTATCTGTCACCCCGTGCTACTGGGTAACGAAGAGGTGATCGCCAAACTGGCCAAGAAACTCGACCTGAACTTGGAAGGTATTGAGATCGTGAACCTGCGCCACCCATCAGAGCAGGAGCGTCGCGAGCGCTATGCCCGCATCCTCACGGAGAAGCGTCAGCGCGAAGGCTACACCTACCAGGAGGCTAATGACAAGATGTTCGAGCGCAACTACTTCGGTATGATGATGGTGGAGACAGGCGAGGCCGATGCCTATATCACTGGTCTTTACACGAAGTACTCCAACACCATCAAGGTAGTCAACGAGGTGATTGGTATCCGTCCTGAGTACAAGCACTTTGGAACCCTGCATATCATCAACTCGCCAAAGGGTACCTACTATATCGCCGATACGCTGGTAAACGAGAATCCTGATCGTGAGATACTGCTCGACATCGCCAAGTTGGCTGCAACCGCTGTACGTTTCTTCAACGAGAAACCCGTCATCGCGATGGTATCGCACTCCAACTTCGGCAGTAACACCAGCGATGGTGCCCTGAAGGTGAAGGATACTGTTGCCAAGATGCAGGAGCTCTATCCCGATCTGCCCATCGACGGTGAGATGCAGTTAGGATTCGCTCTCGATAACGAACTGCGCGACGAGCAGTATCCGTTCACCAAGGTCTTCGGCAAGAAGGTGAACACCTTGGTATTCCCCAACCTGACCTCTGCCCGTTCATCATACAAGATGCTGCAGATGCTTGGTTCGGATGCGGAGATTATCGGCCCGATCCAGATGGGTCTGAACAAGCCTATCCACTTCATCGACTTCGGTGCCTCTGTTCGCGATATCGTCAATATCGTAGCTGTGGCTTCCATCGATGCCTACGTGGCCAAGATCAAGGCCCGCATCAGCGGATTAGGGAAGTAGAGTTTAGAGTTTATAGAAAATAAGGTGGCAATACAATTTGCCACCTTATTTATATATATGCCACCAAAGTAATCATCTATAAACTATAAACTATAAACTTAAAAAATGTGCTCGGACACAAGAAAACTGCATATTTATGACCTTTTGACTTGATTTATATCAATTAAGTTACAAAAAGATAGTTTTTCGGCGATTTTTTTGATAAAATGTTTGGTATTTCAATTTTTTGATGTAATTTTGCACTCAGAAATTGAAATCAGTATAACAAACAACTAAAAAAAGATTTTTATTATGAATGCAGCAAAAGTTGTAGAAGATTTGAAGCAGCGCTTCCCCAATGAGCCGGAGTACATCCAGGCAGTTTCTCAGGTTCTTCCCACCATCGAGGAGGAGTACAACAAGCACCCCGAGTTTGAGAAGGCAAACCTTATCGAGCGTCTTTGCATCCCCGATCGTGTTTGTGAGTTCCGCATCACATGGGTAGACGATAAGGGTAACGTGCAGACCAACATGGGATACCGTATCCAGCACAACAACGCTATTGGCCCGTACAAAGGAGGTCTCCGTTATCACAAGAGTGTGAACCTGGGTATTCTGAAGTTCCTTGCTTTCGAGCAGACTTTCAAGAACTCACTGACCACACTTCCTATGGGTGGTGCTAAGGGAGGTTCAGACTTCTCTCCACGTGGCAAGAGCGATGCTGAGGTGATGCGTTTCTGTCAGGCATTCATGAATGAGCTCTATCGCGTAATCGGTCCTGATGAGGACGTTCCTGCTGGTGACATCGGTGTAGGTGGTCGTGAGGTTGGTTACCTCTTCGGACAATACAAGAAGCTCACTCACCAGTTCCAGGGTGTGCTCACTGGTAAGGGTCTCTCTTTCGGTGGTTCACTGATCCGTCCTGAGGCTACTGGTTACGGTTGTGTATACTTCCTGACCTCTATGCTCGCAACCCGCAATATTGAACTGAAGGGTAAGAAGGTGCTGATCTCTGGTTCAGGTAACGTAGCTCAGTATGCTACCGAGAAGTGTCTGCAGCTGGGTGCTATCCCCATGACACTCTCTGACTCAGACGGTTATATCTACGATCCAGACGGAATCGACTTCGACAAGCTGGCTTATGTGAAGGAGCTGAAGAACGTTGAGCGCGGACGTATTAAGGAGTATGTTGAGGAGTATCCTAACGCAGTATATCACGCAGGTGAGCGTCCTTGGCACGAGAAGGCCGATATCGCTCTGCCTTGCGCAACTCAGAACGAGATCAACGGTGAGCAGGCTCAGGCTCTGATCGACAATGGTGTTATCGCAGTAGCTGAGGGTGCTAACATGCCTTCACTGCCCGAGGCCATCAAGATCTTCCAGGATGCCAAGATCCTTTATGCTCCTGGTAAGGCTTCTAACGCTGGTGGTGTATCAGTATCAGGTCTTGAGATGTCGCAGAACTCTGAGCGTCTGAGCTGGACTTCAGAGGAAGTAGACAACTACCTGAAGCGCATCATGAACGACATTCACGAGAACTGCGTGAAGTACGGCACACAGGCTGATGGTTACATCAACTACGTGAAGGGTGCTAACGTAGCCGGCTTCATGAAGGTTGCCAATGCCATGATGGCTCAAGGAATCGTATAGTTAGCAAAAGTAAAGTATAAAAGGTTAAAACTGGAATGGGAGGGGTTAACTCGTGAGAGCTGCCCCTCTTTTTATGTTAAATAAACATAAATATTTATCAACTCTTAACTCTTAACTCTTAACTCTTAATTTAATTTAGTACTTTTGCAGCCGATTTTATCCCCAGAGGGGAATAGGGGCCGGAACAGGCGCTTGCTCCTATGATTATTAACCCTTTAAAAATGGTCTGGTAAACGTCTGTCCAGATCCCGCTCCGACAAAAAACGAGGAGCACAATTTTATTTATTATGTCAGAATTAACAAAGAACGTTAAGCCACTCGACGATTTCAATTGGGACGAGTTCGAGAATGGAACAGTTGCTAATGTCAGCAAGGAAGAGCTCGACAAGGCTTACGACGAAACCCTGAACAAGGTTGCCGACCATCAGGTAGTAGAGGGCACAGTAATCTCTATTGACAAGAAGGAAGTAGTTGTCAACATCGGCTACAAGAGCGACGGTATCATCCCCGCTTCTGAATTCCGCTACAACCCTGATCTGAAGATCGGCGACAAGGTAGAGGTTTACGTTGAGAGTGCAGAGGACAAGAAAGGTCAGCTGATCCTCTCTCACAAGAAGGCACGTCTGAGCCAGTCTTGGGAGAAGGTTAACGAGGCTCTCGAGGCAGACGCTATCATCCAGGGTTACATCAAGTGCCGCACTAAGGGCGGTATGAT
>JAFSNR010000146.1 GCA_017443345.1 Prevotella sp. | reverse complement strand
CTGTCGGCACTGCTGAGTGCGGGCTGCATATTCTTCCTGTTTCTCACGGTGACTCACCTCTCCCGGAAACTGATTTGCCCTATCAGCAATGGGGAAATGAGCATTCCGCAGGTCATCACCACTGAGGCATGCGGCATGGTTGGCGCATTGGCCTACACCTTCAGCGACACGTTCTGGTTCTCGGCAGTCGAGGCAGAAGTCTATGCCTTTTCCAGTTTTCTGACAGCCTTGATGTTCTGGCTGATTCTGAAATGGGAGAGCGAGATGGATAAGCCCGGCAGTACTCGATGGATTGTTCTGATTGCCTATATCACAGGATTGTCCATCGGTGTCCATCTGCTTTGTCTGCTCTGTCTGCCCGCCATGTCGTTTGTGGTCTATTTCCGTCGGACGAAACAGGTCACGTGGATGGGAATGCTTAAGGCACTCATCGCTGGCGGGTTGTTGATAGCCGTTATCCTCTTTTGTCTTATTCCTGGCGTGGTGAAACTTGGCGGATGGTTTGAACTGCTGTTTACCAATGTGCTGGGATGCCCTTACAATACAGGCCTCATTTGCTACATCTTATTGCTGACAGGAACAATCGTTATTGCCTATTATAAAGTGAAGCAAAGGATAGTCAGGTTATCGTTAGCCTGCCTGCTGATGATGCTCATCGGCTACAGTAGCTATGGTGTCATCTTCATTAGGGCCAATGCCCAGACGCCGATGTGTGAGAATGCGCCTGATAACATCTTCTCTTTGGGCAGCTATCTGAACCGCGAACAATATGGCAAGACGCCGCTGTTCTATGGTCCTGCGTATTGCAGTGAAATAGACCGCGTGGCAGAAGGAGAATACCTGGTGCCGAGACAGAAGGAAGGTCAAGCCGTCTATCGCCCTATGGCCGATTCCACGAAGCAGGAATACGAGGTGGTGCGACATGATATTGATTATTTGTATAAGAACAATATGTACTTCCCCCGGATGCATTCCTCACGACACACCAAGGCCTACGAGGACTGGATGGGTGGTGTCGAAAAGAAGGACGGCGTACCCACTGCTGCAGAGAATCTGCGCTTCTTCCTTTCCTATCAGGTGAACTTCATGTACTGGCGTTATTTCCTGTGGAACTTCGTGGGGCGACAGAACAACATTCAGGGACACGGAGAAGTGGAGCATGGCAACTGGATTACAGGTTTCCGATGGATAGACGACTGGCTGTTAGGTTGCGACACGTCGAAACTGCCGTCTGACCTGAAAGAGAACAAAGGGCGTAATGTGTTCTATGGATTACCGCTGCTGCTCGGACTGGTTGGCATGTTATGGCAATGGCGCAAAGGACGCGAAGGTAAGCAACAGTTCCTGGTTGTCATGCTGCTGTTCCTGATGACGGGACTTGCCATCGTGGTCTATCTGAACCAGACGCCGCTCCAGCCACGTGAACGTGACTATGCCTACGCAGGTTCGTTCTATGCCTTTGCCATTTGGATAGGCATGGGAGTGGGAATGATCAGTGAAAAGATGAGAGTGAAAAGTGAAAAATTTACTACCGCTTTGGCCGTTCTTTCTGCTATCGCATGCCTGCTGGTTCCCCTCCAGATGGCAAGCCAGACGTGGGATGATCATGACCGCTCTGGCCGTTATACCTGTCGTGACTTCGGTGCCAACTATCTCAACAGCATGCAACGAGAGGGACATCCAATTATTCTGACCAACGGCGATAACGACACATTCCCGCTCTGGTATAACCATGAAGTGGAAGGTGTGCGCACCGATACGCGCGTCGTTAATATGGAATACCTGCAAACCGACTGGTATATCGACCAGATGAAGCGTCAGGCTTATGACTCGCCACCCCTGCCCATCAGTCTGAGCCACGAAGACTACAAGGAGGGCAGGATGGAGTATGTGCCCATCGATACTGACAGCATCGCCATTGGCCCAGCGACCATCTCGCTGAAGGGCAAGCAGGGTCTCTTCAAGAACGAACTGATGGTGCTCGACATGCTGTTGCAGGCCAATTGGGAACGCTCCGTCTATATGTCCATCAGCATGGGTTCCGACATTCTGCCCTTCCTGCGCGACCACTTAGTACTCGAAGGACTCGCCTATCGTATTTCTCCTACGGCTACGAATCAGAGATTAGACGTGGAGAGGCTTTATGACAACATCATGCACCGCTTCCGCTATGGCGGTCTGAGCACGAAAGGAATCTGTGTGGATGAGGATGTCAAGCGTATGGCCAATACTCATCAGCTCATCATGGGTGTGCTTATCGACTCGCTTCTCCAGCGGGGTGACTTGAAACGAGCCGTGAATGTATGTCATAAGTGGCAGAAGGAAATGCCGCAGGAGAACGTGCCCTATACAGAATACGCATTGTCGATGGCCCGTTGCTATTATATGGCACACCAGCCTGAAAAGGGTGACGAGATTGTCAGCACCCTGCTGCGCCGTTCTGACGAATGGCTCTCTTGGATAAACACCATCAAAATATCGCGTCGTGCCGGATCTCTTTATAACCGCTACACATGGATGCAGACCATGGAGCAGGCACTTGTCGTTGCAGAACAATTTGAAAGAAACGAATTCATTCATCAATATATAAAGCAATATGAAGGCTATAACAAACAATATCAATAAAGCCAAACAATTGATACTGGCTGGCTTAACCGGAAAACGAATCATCATCATAGCATGCGTCCTGATACTCATAGGCTATATCCTAATGTCTGGTTCAAGTAGTAACGAACAATCTTTCAACCCTGCCATCTTCTCAACCCGCAGGATTGTCATCGCTCCGGTACTATGCCTCGCAGGCTATCTGCTTATTATACTTGGGATTCTTAGGAAACGATGGTAAGTACGAGTCGCTCTAATAGTGATCAGAATAAACAGTTTTACCATCTAAATAGTTCATTTTCTGTCGAAAAAGAATAGAACCACTAAAAATAGTTTTAGATTTTCACCTCGGCAGACACTTTTTCGGTCTTGTCGGGGGCTTTTTCGTGGGACTTTCTGTAATTTTGTGGCTCGAAATGACAAAAGACAGTAGAAGAATGAAAGAAATTTGAAAAAAGTTATCGTTTTGCTTAGTTTTTTGGTTCGCTGAACCGTCCTTGTCGTGTATGACCGAGTAAAAAGTCTGTTTATGACGAAAGAAGAATTTGAAAGCATATACCGTCAGCATTATGCCAAGATGTACCGTCTGGCAAGGACGATGCTCTATGATGCCGACGAAAGCAAGGATGTGGTGAGCGACATCTTCGCCCGATTATTGCGAGAAAGGCTACGGGTAGGCGCGTCAGCGGGAATGAAGTATCACCCCCAACAGAACCAGATGGAAGGCTACCTGATGACTGCCGTACGTAACCGCTGTCGCGACGTGCTTTGTCACAAGTCGATGCAAGAACGGGTGGAAAAGTTCTTCTTGCTGGAGTCAATGCAGAGCCAGATCGTTTCGATGAATGATGACGACCGTTTGGAACGGCTGATGCAATTCATCGAGGCGGAACTGCCACCACTCAGCCAGCAGATTTTCCGACTGCGGTTCCTCCGTGAGATGAGCTACGAGGAAGTGGCTCTGTCCTTAGGTGTGAGCAAGGTCACGGTCTATAACCATCTGTCGCAGTCGCTACAACGCATCAAGGAACATTTTCAGAGTCAAACAGCAAAACGATAACTAATATGGAACAGAAAGACAAATTTGACCAGTTAGAAGCAGAGAACCAGGAATTGCTCGCGCTGACGAAGCAAGCCTTTGTGAAGCGGGAAGTCGAAAAGGAATCTGTCCCCGCGGATCAGG
>JAFSNR010000145.1 GCA_017443345.1 Prevotella sp. | reverse complement strand
GGTTCAGCGTCAATTTAGGTGATAAACCTTTATTACAAAGTTTAACTATCTATCTGATAATCAAAGTATTAGTTAACATAATAAAGTTGTAGATGTGCGCATTTTTTTGTATCTTTGTATGTGCGAAAAAGAACAAGAAAGCGCCCATCTACAGGGTACAAAGGTACAAAGAAATCTGGACTCTCGCAAGTAATTGGCCAGATAAAATCACGTGTGAAAGAAAAATGTCGCCTCTGGCATATCTCGCTGGACGGTATGACGAGTAATGAATCCCTTGTGACACTCACGGCCCATACGGCAGGCAGCAGTGCAAAGTGTCCTTGCTGCGGCAGGCGTTCGACATCCGTCCACAGCCACCGTCTTCGCAAGATCCAATGCACGGAACTGCTCGGCAGCCGCACGATGCTGATACTCGACGTGCGCCACTTTGTCTGCAGTAACCCGAAATGCGCCCATGCCATATTCTCCGATCCTCTGTCGATGGCGCGTCCATACGGGCGTCACACCTGTGAGGCGGAGGAGCGCATCCGTCACGAGGCTTTGGGCCAGACGTCCCGCAAGGCCTGTGAGACACTGGCCATGCAGCATATCCAGGTCAGCCGGTCGTCTCTCATACGCACGCTGCGCCTGATGGGCAGTGTCAACCCTGAAGTGCGTACCAGCGGCTATGTGGGGCTGGACGACTTTGCCAAGTGGAAGGGGCACAAGTACATGTGCGTCATCGTGGACCCCTACACACGCCTTCCGTTGGCGGTGTTCGACTCTCGGTACGGGCAGGAGATTACCGACTGGCTGAAGGCTCACCCTGAGATCAAGGCGGTCACCCGCGACGGCAGCCAGTCGTATGCGTCCATCATCAGTGCGGCCGGCGAGTTCATCATGCAGGTATCCGACCGCTTCCACCTGATGCAGGCCCTGAAGCGCGATGCCGTGGAGCCGATACGCCAGCTGCTGGGACAGAAGAAGGCGAAGAGGCAGTACCCCTACCCGTCAGAAGAGGAGGCATACAGGGCGATAGTCGGTGACATCTGTCAGATGGGCGGGAAGAAACACCGTGAGCAGGTCATGTTGTATTATGAGGTACGCCGCCTGAAGGACGAGGGGAAGAGCATCGCCGAGACGGCCAGGATAACGGGTGTCAAGTCACAGAAAGTGCGTAAGGCATTGAACACGGACATCAGGAAACTGCTGAGTCCGGAACAGAGGCAGGCAATGGCCGCTGCAAGGGAGGTTGCCAGAATCATCAGCTCAGGATGCATATCTCCGCCCAGTGTGCTGGGGAGGCTGGATGCGAAGCTGCCATCACGGCTGCTCTGCAGGTGCATGCGCAGCATCGTCGGCAAGTACAGGCCGCTGCGTGAGGAAGTCCGTCTGCACAACAAGGCACTGGGAGAACAGAAGAAGGCGGTAAAGGTGAAGGGAAGTACCATCTGGAACTATATTGTCACGGGAGAGACCGGGTCGAAGAAGCTGCTCAGGCTGAGAAACACGCATCCCGAGGTGGAACAGATCATACAGGTCTGCATACGCTTCCGCAAGATGCTCCATGACGAAGACGATGCCCCGACGATGGATGAGTGGCTCAAGGAGGCGGCAGCATGCCATGTCAAGGAGATCAGGGACTTTGCTGAATATATCAGAAAGGACAGGAAGGCTGTCGAACAGGCATGCCGTACTTGTTTCAACAATGGACTGCTGGAGGGAACGGTCAACAAGACCAAGGCTATCAAGAGGAGCATGTTCAATAGGGCCAGTGCCGATGTGCTAAGGGCAAAGCTGCTATATGGCAATCTGAAATGGGGCTGGAATTATCACCTAAATTGACGCTGAACCGTTCTACTTATCCTCTACTAACATTCTACCTTAATTCTACCAACTCAACGTTTGCTTTTATTTCAGATACCGCCTTGCCGTTTCTTTAGCAGCACCGTTCAATAAGATTACCCCCAGCTTAAAATATATTCCCACGGTGGGAACATATCATTCCCACGGTGGGAACATCACATTCCCATACTGGGAACATCGAGTCAGCCCCCTACTCCATACTTGGTATCTGACCATAAAGTCAATGTAGAAGTATAATAGAGGTAAAGTAGATGTTATGTAGAGGTAAAGTAGAAGGTTAGTAGATGTATATTATCATTTAATATACTGGTTATCTGATAGTTAAATAAATTACATAGAACTTGTTGTATCTGTTTTTAACCACTAAGTCAAT
>JAFSNR010000144.1 GCA_017443345.1 Prevotella sp. | reverse complement strand
CGAATATCAGTTATGGTCAAAGAGGGAAGGTTATAAGGGAATGCTGTATTGCCAATAGACTTAATACTGCTGGGAATTGTTACTGAGGATATACCCGTAGAATTATGGAAAGCATAATCACAGATCTTTTCTACAGAATACACTGATCCTTCATATGTAACAGATGACGGTATCGCAATATCACCAGTGTATTTTGAATCAGGATTTGCGACAAGTTCAGCCACATTACCTTTAGTAATCAATTTATAACAAATTCCATCAATCAAGACAGGATCATCTCCTTCTGCCATTGCAATTACTGGCAGAAGCATCAAAAGAAACAGAGTAAATAGTTTTTTCATATCGCTAATTTTTAAATTGTAATGTCAGAGTTCAAGAGCGCTTTAAGGCCTTCTTCTTTATAGCGCTTCAGGAGATTCTGGAGGCTTTCAACTCTGCCTCTGAGCTTTATCTCTGTTTTGCTGGGCGAAGGCTTGGGCTTCTTGGCTTTCACCGGTTTCTTTTTATTGGCAAGTTCCTCCTTCGCCTTTTCGTATTTGGCCTTATATTTCTCGACTTCCTGGGTCAGCTCTTTACGCATCTTCCTTTCGTCGCGAACTGCCGATTCATACATTTCCTTATAGTTCAGAGGGCCGATCTCTTGCTGGTCTATGATTCTCCTCAGCTCTTCGTTCTTTTGTTTCGCAGCCAGATAGAGCTCTTTGTAGTTCTCTTGATCTGCCTGATCGTCATTCATCGCCTTCTGTTGTTTCCAATACATCTGCTCGATCGTAGCCAGTCGGGCCTTTGTATCGATTAGCTCAAGCCGAGCATCCGAGTATTTCTGCTTATAATCGATGGATTCTCTTAATACTGATCCCATATTTTTTTCTTTTCACTAGTTTCTTTATTCACCAACACCACTTTCAGCAGATAGCCAACCAGCACTTAGCGGGCGAAAATATGATTGATTACTTTAATGAGCCTGGACGTTATCGAAGGTGGTTCCTTGCTTGATGGTGGCGCTATGGGGTTGTATTTCTTAGTGGCACCAGCCTTTACCAGCTTTTCATCTTGCAACTGTTGAATCCCTTCATTTTCATATAGGTCATACTTGAGGGGGCGAATGATAACCCACTTCGTTATACGACGATCAGCCATATAGCCCACTTTCTTGAGTGTGATAGATACTCCCTTGGGATAAAAATCGATGGCTGAACCGGACACTTCGAAGCTTCTCCGGTGAACCGTAGTGACTTTGCCGTCGGGAAACTCTACTTCAACAGCTCTCGGATGATTGTTTTGTGTGAGGATGAGCCTACTTACCTTACCCTTGTAGGATGTGCCTAGTCTGTAATCTTCCTCATCATCGTTTGGATGATACATGTACTTGAATTTCATAGTTTTATCAATCTGAGGGTGAAACACGATAAAGCCCGCCAACAAAGGCCGTAGCCAATGGCAGCAGGAGAACATTCCACGCAAGCGGTGGATGTAAGTATTTTACGTCTATTTAAAAATTGGGGGGGGGTATAATGTGTTGGCAACCAACGTATTACACATTAGTAGCCTGATATTCGTGTATAGGTTTTTCGTTTTCATAGTTGCAAAGATACACATTTTTATGTAATTAAAAAAAATAATTCGGGAAAATTTGGAAATTCGCCCGAAATGTATTACCTTTGCAGCCGACATTATGAAATTTTTTTTTAATTTGTAAAGCTGCAGTGATGCACCACCTCTTTATTTGTTTTTGTGCTGCCTCTGTTATCCACTTAAGTGACCTACTATTGGGATTGATCATTTTCTATTGTTTGAATGATTTGTTCTACTTTCTCTTTTCTATTACGGCGGGAGGCGTATCTTAATAATTTGCTTTTGTTGATACAATTCCTTTCAAAGGCAAATCCATAAACATTGTATGTCTCTGAGCCGCTGGCAAAGAACAATTCGTTATCACCAATAACATCTACGAGGATTTTCTCGATACGTGGAACTATGCAGCCATCTACTACTGTCAGAGGAGACTGGCCTATCAACTGACGAACAACGATGGCGTCAGAGCCTGTCAGGTAGCGTTCGCAATCCGTAAGTGAGGGAGCTAGTAAAATGTTTCTTCCCAGTTCCATATCTTGCAAAGCATGGAAAACAGTTTCCATGCCGTCCTTTTCCACATCAACAAAGGTGTAGCCGATGTCTGGCACATGAAGCATAAATGAAGCAAGTACCCTTGGACTCCAGATGCACATGTCGAGGAACGGAAACTGTTGTTTAAGCTTCGTGAAAATACTTTTCTCCTCTTCCGATGGCTGATATACATATTCAGGTAAACCATTTTGGGGTAATTCATACTTACCACGTCCTATTCTACGAAGGATGCCAGAGGCAATCATACGATTAATCTGTAGGGTTATGGCACTATCCTTTATTCCCGTCTGTTGACGGGAAATATCAAGCAAGAGGTCTTTTCTGTGGAAAATGCCTCCTTGCCTCACTGCATAGTTCAATATAGCCTCAGATGCTGTCATAAATCAGAATTTCCGCCGCAAAATTATATCATTTCTGTCAAATTTCAAAGTATTTTGCCAAAAAAGATATATTTTTCTTGCAATTTTAACACAAAATGCGACAATTTTTACTCAAACGCCTTGATGACCTCTTCGTATTTCTTTATCCAATAGGTTCCGCGCTCTTCTTGATGATTGAGTAGACGCACATCGGTATCGGCTTCAACGTTGTAAAGTATCGGACCACTCGGTTAATCCTCCAAGAAAGGCAGTCTTTCTTCTATTTCTTCGCGACAGAAAAAGCAATCTGTCTGCGTATCCTCTGCCTTTACAATGTCAGGAATCTTCCTACGATAAGTTGCATACGTCTTAGCATCCTCAATTTCTTCGCGGCGAGCTTTGCTAATGGCGGCAAAATCTTCTTCACGTTCTATGCCAAGGAATCTGCGACCCAAAAGGTTAGCTGCTATTCCTGTGGTACTACTTCCAGCAAAAGGGTCTAACACAAAATAATTCGGGTAAAATTTGGAGATTAGCTCGAATTATACTACCTTTGCAGCCGACATTATGAATTTTTTTTAATTTGTAAAGCTGCAGTGATGCACCACCTCTTTATTTGTTTTTGTGTTTTGTGCTTTTCATGCACACAAAAAAGATTATGAAGCAGGATATTTAGGGTATGCAGTGATGCACGCCCTAAATTTTTATAGCACAATGAGTCGCTTCTGTGCTAATTCTACCCAATGGTCAACAGCAGGCTGGAAATTAGTGGTCTCACGGGTCTCTGGTCTCAAAGGTCTCACAAACACGTAAATTTTTCGGTATTGAATTTACGCGTACCTATTTATTTTTTATTATATATTATAATAATAATCAAAGATATATATATAATAATAATCTAAATATTTTCGCGTGAGGATCATGAGACCGTTGAGACCTGAGACCCGAGAGACCCGTGAGACCCGATTTTCTTAACTTGTATAACAATCAGGTAGGACTACCAGGAGGATTTGCCTTAACTAAAAAAAAGGAAATACTTAACTGCTAGCAAAAAATCTCTTAACTGAAAAGAAGAAACCAGTTAACCGGTAAATCCTTATAAAGATAGGTGAAATCGCTTTCCTGCAAATTTTTGCAGCCAATTTTGCATGTTTTCGATTTTTTCCCAGAAAAGATTTGGAAAACTGTGTGCGAACACATTACCTTTGCAGTGCTTTCATTTTTGTTCAACGTTTTTAAAAATTTCAAATTATGGCTCAAATCAAAGTTAAAGGAAAGATGCAGCGCATCGCGGTGATCAATCAGAACCGCGTAGTTGCCAAGGCTGTCCGCTATTCGACAGTCAAGCAGGATGAGCTGACCAGCTATGCAGCCCAGTCATCTCACATTCCTGAGTCTACCCTCCGTGCTTGCACCCTGGCAATGCGCGAGGCTATCTCTTATTTCGTGCTCAACGGTCACCACGTCGACCTGGGCAAGTTTGGTATCCTGGGCATCCGCAGTTCGCAGAAGGCTGCAACCGATGCAGAGCAGGTAAATGCAAATCTCGTTAAGCGAGTTTCGATTGGCTTCACTCCCTCCAAGGAGATCAAGGATGCCATCGCAGCTATGCGCATCGAGACTGAGGTTTAATCTTTAAATGTTACAGTTATGTCTAAGAAAGGTCAAATCAACATCGGTTACAAGGCACGTCGTATTGCCTTTAACGGCAGTGAGAAGTTGGTAGGTCAGGCTGATCGCTACAGCACCATCCCCTACGCTTCAATTATCAGCTACGCAGCCAAGGCTGCTGCTGTGCCTGAGTCAAGCATCGAAATGGCTATGGAGGCATTGTTCGATGCCATGAACTACTTCGTACTCAACGGTCACTCCGTTCAGATTCCTAATCTGGGTACGTTCTCTATCGGCGTCCGCGCCAAGTCAGCCGCTGACGAAAGCGAGTTCACAGCGAACTTCTCGCAGAACCTGCGCAACGTCGTGATCCGTTTCCTCCCCGATTCAGAGTTGAAGCAGATGATAGCCAGCACGGCCATCTCTACGACAGTGGACGAAGAGGGCTATGTGGCACAGGGTGCTATCACCGTTCGCAGCATGTCGTTTGCTCGTGGAAGCAGCCTCATTGGCATGAACGCAGGCCGTTCGTATGCCATCCCTGATCCTGCAGAGGTCATCGTGATTAACGGTTCGCGCCTGTCAAAGGACTTCGTCGGATCGGTTCCGGTTGTGCTTGAGGGTTATGACGCTGAGGGCAACACCGTTCTTGTCGGCAGTCCCGCCGGCGCTCTGATCAATCAGCAGTACGGGCAGATTCGTGTCTATCTGAAGAAGATCATGAACTTCCATCCCGAGCTGGTGGCTATCAAGAAGATCACCGTAGAGGACAGCGACCACAACATCATCGTGGAGCGCAGCTTCGCTGCTCTCGCAGAGGGCCCGCAGATCTCTGCCGTGTCGGTCGATGACGTTCCCGTCGCTCCTGGTGGAACCGTGAAGTTCGAGGCTGGCGTGGCTAAGAAGATTCGCATCTGGGGATACAACCTGACTGATGCAACAGAGGTGAAGATCGGTAACACGGTCGTTACTCCAAGCGCGGTCAACGCTGCCTACCTGACTGTGAACTTCACGCCGTCGGTATCGGGTAATTATCCAGTCAGCGTGAAGGATGACACCCATGCAGCCAGTACCTATAACATGTCGTTTGGCGAGGCCGCTAATGTCATCGTCAGCTCTGTTACCGCCAATGGCGACGCCCTCTTGAACGGTGGTACCACCAACATCACGGCTGGTAGCAACTACGCCATCCAGATTGCTGGTACTGGGCTGACCAACCTCACGGTTGCCGACTTCACCCTGCCTGCTGGCTCTACGATCGTGATCACCAGTCAGAGCAACACGCTGATTGCTGCGACCATCAGTAACGCTCAGGAGGGTGACTTCAAGATTGCCTGGGGTGGCAACTACATCTTTACGGCTGCGCTCGTGGCAGTGACCTCGAATGTCACGTTGACAGGTTACAAACTGGGTTCGACCGAGGCTGCTACGCAGAGCTTCGAGACGACTGCCTCGCAGACTGGTAACCCCTCCTTTAGCGTATATCTGCAGGGCGAGAATCTCGACGATCTGTCGACATCAGATTTCGAGCAGGTAACTGGTACGTTCTCCAACATTTCCTACACGCCTGCAACAGGTCTGCTGACGTTCACCTACAGCAGCGGCTCTGCTGGCGAGCTCGCCATCAAGAGCAATGGTACAACCATCGCTACCCTCAAGGTAGTACAGGTTGAGTCAGGCGGCTTCGATGTCGGAGGTTAATTGTATGAGGCCTGGTCCTCTCTGGTAAGAATAAAGCTCCACCGAAGTGGAGCTTTTTTCGTCCCAAGCGTCTCACGGGTCTCACGGGTCTCAGGTCTCAAAGGTCTCACGAACAAAGTCAACAAGTCAACAAAGTGGTCGCTGCAGATTCTCGCTTCGATTATCTCAGCAGTGCTGACGGCACTGGGTGCTACGAGTTGCATGGGATTCTGATCCCGAAATCTAAAAAGAATCTCTCGCTCAAATCGAGCGGGAGATTCTTTTTTTGCGTTAAGTTCATTTGTCAGAACGTGAGGGAGCTGTCTTGATGTGATTGGAAATGATGTCTGCCAGTCGATCGGCTCCCTTTCCGTTGGGATGGATGCCATCAGGGAGCATCAGCTCCTCACCGCCTTCGAAGAGGCTGTGGAGGTCGATGAGCGAAAAACCGTACTTCTTGGTTTCTTCATATTGGTTGATGATAAGAGTTAGTCTTGACGTGATTATCTTTTCAGCAGGAAGGCCTGGATCTCGCGACTGACGGCTCGGTCGTAGCCGTAGAGGTCAGGCCAGAACTCCACAGCGCCTGTCTCTGGATTGGGGAAGGCCGTGAAGTAGAGGATATGGACGGGCACCTTGGGCACCACATCGGAATAGACCATCAGTCGGAAGGGGCGTGGATCCTCAGCATGTTCCTTCAGCCAGTTCTTCCCTCGCTCGGTCTCAGGACGGATATCCATCGAGATGCGCAGGCGGTCCTTCATCCAGTCGTCGGCCTCAGGCAGGAGGAAACAGGCGAGTTCGAAGGGCTTCTGCACACGGACGCAACCATGCGAGATGGTGCGTCGCTCGCGCTGGAAGGCACCACGATTGTTCGTATCGTGGAGATAGACGGCGAAGTTGTTAGGGAAACGGAAGACGATGCGTCCCAGGGAGTTGCCTGCCCCACCCTTCTGACCTACACGCAGACGACCTGTACGCAACTGGCTGGCTGTCACTTTCGAAGGACGGAGCGTATCGCCTGAGCTGCGCTCTACAATATAATAATGATTGCGCGCGAAGTAGGCCGAGTCGCCTGCATGACGGGTGATATCGGTCTCCACAATCTTCTGGGGGATGATCCAGTCGGGGTTCACCTGCAGATAGCTGATGGTGCTGCTGAGCAGAGGGGTCCTCGTGGTATAGGCGCCACAACAGATGCGCATATTCAGCACGGAGTCGCCTCCCACGGCCCACAGTTGCTGGGCAGGGATATTGACGAGCATCTCGCGCGTCACAACGGGGTCAGGATACTTTGTGACACCAGCCTCGGGATACTGCCAGCGACAGCGTTCCATATTGACGGCGAGCTTCTGGCGTTCAGTGGTGTCGGTGGTCTGCAACAGCTTGTTCTGCAGCGCCCGATAGAGGGCACCCGAGGGCTGGGATTCGTGCAGATAACTCATGCGACGATCGGAAGCCAGCTGCTGCTCGGCATCGGCATAGTCGGGCTTCCTCACCTCGTGGTCGAAGAGCTGTACATAGCCACTGCTATCGGGCTTCATCTGCAGACGGTTGAGCACCTTGTCAGGACGCATGAAACCATAGCGCTGGCCTGTGGTATATTCGACGTAAGCCTTGGAGAGATTGTTGTCGAGACGCGTCAGCACCTCGTTGATGTTCTGTCCCAGGGAATCGAAGGCGAGCTGATGGATGACGTCGAGATCCTCTGCTATCTGGGGGATGAAAAACGCCGTTGAGTCGAGGCCATTACGAGGTAGTTCGCGACGCAGATAAGAGAGCACGGAATCGGCATCCTCTGAGACGCCCATCCGCGTGAACCATTTCCCTTGGAGGGTAGAGTCGAGACTGTTGACATAAGTGCCAAAAGCCGATAGTTCGGCCTCCGTCGGCTCGTGCTTTCCACTGAAGCAGGAAGAAAGGAGCAGGCTCCCCATCAGGAGCACCGTCAGTCTGTTCATAGCCCTACTCCTCCATCAGTTTGCGATAGCGGGCTCGCTTGGGCTCGTCTAATCCCAGTCGCTGGGCCTTGTTGGCCTCATATTCTGAATAGTTGCCTTCGAAGTAGAAGACATTGCCCTCGCCCTCGAAAGCGAGGATATGGGTACAGATGCGATCGAGGAACCAACGGTCGTGACTGATGATGACGGCACAACCAGCGAAGGCCTCGAGACCTTCCTCGAGTGCACGTAGGGTGTTGACGTCGATATCGTTGGTGGGCTCGTCAAGCAACAGCACATTACCCTCCTGCTTCAAGGCGATGGCCAGGTGCAGACGGTTGCGCTCACCACCTGAGAGCACCCCACACTTCTTCTCCTGATCGGCACCGCTGAAGTTGAAGCGCGAGAGATAGGCGCGAACGTTGACGTCCTTGCCACCCATGCGGATGGTCTCGTTACCCTGAGACACCACCTGATAGACGGTCTTCTCAGGATCGATGTCCTTATGCTGCTGATCGACGTAGGAGAGCTTAACGGTCTCACCCACATCGAAGGTGCCTGCATCGGCATTCTCCAAGCCCATGATCAGTCGGAAGAGCGTCGTCTTACCAGCACCGTTAGGACCAATCACACCCACGATGCCATTAGGGGGCAGGATGAAGTTGAGGTCCTTGAAGAGTTCCTTCTCAGGATAGGACTTCGCCACGTGTTCGGCCACGATGACCTTGTTACCCAGACGCGGACCGTTTGGGATGAAGATCTCGAGCTTCTCCTCCTTCTGCTTCTGCTCCTCGTTGAGCATCTTGTCGTAGGAGTTCAGACGGGCCTTACCCTTCGCATGACGGGCCTTGGGGGCCATGCGCACCCACTCCAACTCGCGCTCGAGGGTCTTGCGACGCTTCGAGGCGGTCTTCTCCTCGAGGGCCAGTCGCTGGGACTTCTGCTCGAGCCACGATGAATAATTGCCCTTCCAGGGGATGCCCTCACCACGATCGAGTTCGAGAATCCACTCGGCCACATCATCGAGGAAATAGCGGTCGTGGGTGACGGCAATCACCGTTCCTTCGTACTGCTGCAAATGCTGCTCGAGCCAGTCGATCGACTCGGCATCGAGGTGGTTGGTAGGCTCGTCGAGCAAGAGCACATCGGGCTTCTGCAACAACAATCGGCAGAGGGCCACACGACGGCGCTCACCACCCGAGAGGGTCTTCACGCTCCAATCGCCTGGGGGACAGTTCAACGCAGCCATCGCACGATCGAGCTTCGAGTCCATGTTCCAGGCATCCGTCGAGTCGATGACGTCCTGCAGCTCTGCCTGTCGCGCCATCAGCTTGTCCATCTTGTCGGCATCCTCATAATACTCAGGGAGTCCGAACTTCACGTTGATCTCATCGTACTCAGCGAGTGCGTCATACACATGCTGCACACCCTCCATCACATTCTCCTTGACGGTCTTCTCTTCGTTGAGTGGAGGATCCTGTGGCAGGTAGCCGACGGTGTAGCCTGGGCTCCAGACCACGTTGCCCTGATACTGCTGATCCAGTCCTGCAATGATCTTCATCAGCGTGGACTTACCTGCACCGTTCAATCCGATGATACCGATCTTGGCGCCATAGAAGAAACTCAGGTAGATGTTCTTGAGCACTTGCTTCTGGTTCTGCTGGATGGTCTTGCTCACTCCGACCATCGAGAAGATGACTTTCTTGTCGTCGACTGTTGCCATAATGATAATGTGGGTTAAGATTTAGTCAAATGGAATTTATACTGGTTGTTGAAGACTTCCTTCACGGTGTTGATCTCGAGGAACTTCGTACCTCCACCTTCGCCAACGTTGCCGCTCAGGTAGGCAATCTTGTCATCGAGCTCTACGTAACCTTTCTGACGGAGCATACGCACGGCTGCCATAAAGAGTTCCTCACTGTTGGAGTGCTCCTTATGGAAGACGGGGATCACGCCATAAGAGAGGTTCAGCAGTCGCTGCAGCTTGTCGTTATAGCAGATAGCCAGCACGCTGTGGGGTCCTCTGAAAGCAGCCAGCATACGGGCTGTGATACCAGTGTTACTGTCGGTGATGATACCCTTCACACCCAGCTTCTCCGTCGCCTCGATGGCACTGTAGGCCATAAACTCGCGGATGTCGCAGTTACTCGACAGGGGTACATCGAAAATACCTCTCAGACTGAGGTCCTTCTCTGCCTGTTCGGCAATGGCGGCCATCGTCTGGACAGCCTCTACAGGATACTTGCCGCTGGCGGTCTCGCCCGAGAGCATCAAGGCATCGGTGTGCGAGTAGATGGCATTGGCGATATCCGTCACCTCTGCTCGCGTGGGACGTGGGTTACTGATCATCGTATGGAGCATCTGCGTGGCCACAATCACGGGCTTGCGGGCCATGATACACTTGCGGATAATCTGTCGCTGGATACCAGGAATGCGCTCGATGGGCACCTCGATACCCAGGTCGCCTCGTGCAATCATGATGCCGTAAGAGGCCTCGATGATCTCGTCGATATTGTCGACACCTTCCTGATTCTCGATCTTCGAGATGATCTTGATGTCGGAGTTGTAGGCGTCGAGGATAGCCTGTACGGCTCGGACATCGGCAGCAGAGCGCACAAACGAGTGGGCGATGAAGTCGATATCCTGGTCGATGGCCAGCATGATGTTCTTACGGTCCTTCTCAGTCAGTGTGGGCAGGGCGATGTGCACCCCAGGCACGTTCACACTCTTGTGGGAGCCCAGCACACCATCGTTCTGCACCTGTGCAATCACAGCAGGGCCATTGATGCCGATCACGAGCATATCGAGTGCCCCGTCGTCGAAGAGAATATGACAGCCTTCATGCACATCGGCAGCGAAGTTGGTGTACGACAGGTTGATGATATCGTGGCTGGTGTCCATCTCAGGACGTCCGAAGATCTTCACGACGTCGCCTGTCTTGTACTCTATGGGAGTCTCGCAACCCGTCGTTCTCACTTCAGGTCCCTTGGTATCGATGAGGATGCCTATATGCTGGCTGACGGTCCTGACGTTCTTGATAATCTGCTTGATGCCATTCTCATCGGCGTGGGCCGTATTCATTCTCACAACATTCATGCCCGCCTCGAAAAGACTGCGGATGAAATCCACCTCACAGCGACGGTCGCTGATGCTGGCTACAATTTTGGTCTGTTTCATACAATATTTCTTGATTTTGTGCTGCAAAGATACAAAAAACTGCCCAAAGTGAGGCGAAAATCATCTTTTTTTGAAAAAAAATCGGGAAATATTTCGGTAATCTGCTGAAAATTAGTAACTTTGCAACCCGAAATCGAAGAAATTCGGAATTACACATTATTAATATATAAGAATTAAGAGAAATGACAAAGGCAGAAATCATCGCTAAAATTGCTGAGCAGACAGGCGTAGCCAAGAAAGACGTAGCAACGACAGTAGAGGCATTCATGGAGGAAATCCGCGTTAGTCTTGCCGAGAATAAGGAGAATGTATATCTTCGCGGCTTCGGCACATTCGTTGTGAAGCATCGCGCCAAGAAGACAGCTCGCAACATCTCGAAGAACGTGACACTGGTCATCGACGCTCACGACTTCCCCTCATTCAAGCCTGCAAAGAGCTTTATCGAGAAAATGAAGTAATCACATTTTAATAAAATTCTAGAATTATGCCAAACGGAAAGAAGAAGAAGGGCCACAAGATGGCTACTCACAAGCGCAAGAAGAGACTGCGCAAGAATCGTCATAAGAGCAAGTAAGACTTGCTCCTCTGTGACTGAGAACAAGAAATGAAAGGAGTGTGCCGGCTAATCCCTGAAGGATAGCAGCACACCCTTTCGAGTTTTAACAACCAACCCGTCAAGAAAGCAAAAAGACAATGACAAGTGAAGTTATCATTGATGTGCAGCCGAAGGACATCTCCATAGCCCTGCTCGAAGACAAGCAGCTGGTGGAATACCAGAAGGAGCAGCGCACGGCGTCGTTCTCGGTGGGTAACATCTATGTGGCAAAAGTGAAAAAGCTGATGCCCGGCCTCAATGCTTGTTTCGTTGACGTCGGAGCCGAACGCGTGGCCTTTCTGCATTATCTCGACCTGGGTTCTCAATTCAACTCTTACGAAAAATACCTGAAACAGGTAGTCAGCGACCGCAAGAAGCTCTACCCCATTCAGAAAGCTCACATCCAGCCCGAGCTCAAGAAGGACGGCAGCATCGCCAACACGCTCAAGGTAGGACAGGAAATACTCGTACAGATCATCAAGGAGCCTATCAACACGAAAGGTCCACGCCTGACGTGCGAACTCAGTTTCGCAGGCCGTTACATCGTGCTGATACCCTTCCAGGATAGTGTTTCCGTCTCGACGAAAATCAAGCGTGGCGAAGAGCGCACCCGACTCAAACAGCTCATCCAGAGCATCAAGCCCAAGAACTTCGGCGTCATCGTGCGTACGGTGGCTGAAGGCAAGCGTGCAGCAGAGCTTGATGCCGAGATGAAGATTCTTTTGAAACGCTGGGAGGAAACCATCACGAAGGTACAGAAGACGACAGAGCGCCCACAGATGTGCTTTGAGGAGGAAAGCCGCGCCGTCGCCCTGCTTCGCGACCTGTTCAATCCTACCTATGACGGCATTCACGTCAACGACAGCGGCATCTACGAGGAAATCAGGAACTACCTTGGGCTGATAGCACCAGAGAAGAAGGAGATCGTCAAGCTCTATAATGGCACGGTACCCATCTTCGACAACTACGATGTGACCAAACAGCTGAAATCGGGCTTCGGCAAGACCGTCAACTACAAGCACGGCGCCTATCTCATCATCGAGCACACAGAGGCCATGCATGTCGTCGACGTCAACAGCGGAACGCGTATCAAGAAGGACAGTCAGGAGACCAATGCCCTGGAGACCAATCTGGGAGCAGCCGACGAGCTGGCACGCCAGTTGAGACTGCGCGATATGGGAGGTATCATCATCGTCGACTTTATCGATATGAAACTGCCCGAGGATCGTCAGATGCTCTACGAGCGTATGTGTAAGAACATGCAGAAGGACCGTGCCAAGCACAACATCCTCCCACTGTCGAAGTTCGGCCTCATGCAGATCACCCGTCAGCGCGTCAGACCTGCCATGAGCGTCAACGTCGAGGAGACCTGTCCCACCTGTTTCGGTAAAGGTACCATCAAGTCGAGTATCCTCTTTACGGATACGCTGGAGAGTAAGATTGACACCCTCGTCAACAAAATCGGAGTCCGCAAGTTCTATCTGCACGTACACCCCTATGTCGCTGCCTACATCAACAAGGGCGTCCTCAGTCTGAAGCGCCAGTGGCAGATGAAGTACGGTCTCGGTGTGCGTATCATCCCCTCACAGAAATTAGCTTTCCTGCAGTATGAGTTCTACGATGCCGACAGACAGTATATCGACATGCAGGAAGAGACTGACAGTTGAGAGTTGAGAATTGAGAATTGAGAGCTAAGAGTGATGTTAACACTGAAGATCCTGTTCTGGGCTATGCTGCTCATCGTGTTCTACACCTATATAGGTTACGGAATACTACTATACATCATCATCCGGCTGAAACGGCTCTTCAAGGGGAAACCCCTGAAGGCCGTTCTACCGTCGGACGAAGAACTGCCCACGATGACACTGATGATCTGCGCCTACAACGAGGAAGACGTGGTCGAAGAGAAGATGGCGAACACCCTTGCCCTCGACTATCCACGCGACAAGTTCCGTATCATGTGGGTCACCGATGGCAGCAACGATCGCACCAACGAACTCCTGCAGGCCTATCCTGAGGTCGACATCGTCTTCTCGCCAGAGCGCAGAGGCAAGACCGCAGCCCTAAAGCACGGCCTGCGCGAACTGAAGACACGCTATGTGGCCTTTACCGATGCCAATACGATGATCAATCGCGATGCCCTGCGCGAGATAGCCCGTCTGTTCACGGACCCCACGGTGGGCTGCGTCTCAGGCGAAAAGCGCGTCGCTGCACGCAAGGCTGGCGAGATGGCCGCAGAGGGTGAAGGGCTATACTGGCGCTATGAAAGTACATTGAAAAAATGGGACAGTGAGCTCTACTCCGCAATGGGAGCTGCAGGCGAACTCTATGCCATCGACCCCACCCTTGTGCGCGAAGTGCCAGACGAAGCTCTGCTCGATGATTTCATGATGTCGATGTATATCGTACAAGCAGGACGTCGCATCGCCTATACCCCCGATGCCTATGCCCTCGAGTATGGCTCAGCCAATATTTTCGAGGAGTCGAAGCGCAAACGACGCATCGCAGCTGGAGGCCTGCAAAGTATTTGGTGGCTACGCAGTATGCTGAATCCCCTCCACCAGCCACTCGTCGCCTTCCAGTATATCAGTCATCGTGTGCTACGCTGGAGCGTTACTCCAGTCGCACTGATTATCCTTTTGATAGTCAATGCTTTATTGGTTTACTTCAAGGCAGGCGCATTCTACACCGTCATGCTCGTTCTCCAGCTGCTGTTCTATCTGATGGCTCTCGCAGGCTGGTGGCTCGATCGTCGAGGACATAAGAACAAACTGCTCTACACCGCCTATTATTTCGTCTTCATGAACATCAATGTGTTCCGAGGAATGGCCTATTTACGGACTCACGGCAAAAGTGGCGCCTGGGAAAAAGCACGAAGAAGTTAAAAATCACTAATAAATATCTTTTGTTCGGTTTTTTATTCGTACCTTTGCATCAACTATACGTTTTTGAAAAATAAATAATGGAAAAAGACGAAAGAGAAATATTACTTCAGAAATTTGCAGACGCGAATCGTCGCCTGTTGCTCGCACAGGAGCAGTTGGCCATTGCCAATAAAAAACTGAAGGAATACGAGGAGAAAGCTCAGAATGCTGAGAAAGCCAGCAAGATGAAGTCGCTCTTCCTCGCCAACATGAGCCATGAGATACGCACACCACTGAACGCCATCGAGGGATTCTCGCGTGTCATCGTCGAGACCGACTCACAGGAAGACCGTATGAAGTTCTACGAGATCATCGAGAGCAACAACAACCGTCTGATGAGTCTGGTCAACGAGATTCTCGATCTCTCGCGCGTAGAGTCAGGCGAAATCGTGATGAAGAAAACCAAGACCGATCTCAACAACCTCTGCGACGGCATCAAGAACATCTTCAAGTTCCGTTGCCCCGATACGTTGAAGCTCGTATGGAAAAAGCCCACAATGGCCGTGACCTTCAATACCGATGCCAACCGTCTGACTCAGGTATTCTCTAATCTGATTAGTAATTCACTCAAGCATACACCCAGCGGCAGCATTACTTATGGCTACCGTCTGATAGACGATGGACAGCTGATTGAGTTCTTCGTCAGCGATACTGGTTCAGGTATCGCACCAGAGGATCTCGATCATATCTTCGAGACCTATGTCTCTCGCGATGCCGAGACCACCAAGAACGGCTACGGCCTGGGACTGCCCCTGTGTAAGATTATCGTCGAGAAACTCGGTGGAAAGATTACCGTCAAGTCAAAGGTCGGCGAGGGTTCTACCTTCACGTTTGTATTCCCCTTCGAAGGTGCCATCGGTGGTCGCGAGCAGAACCAGACAACGACAACCAATGTGCGCACGATCCGCGTCAGTGGTCGTCCGGATACCGCCAACAAGAAGTCGATACTCGTAGCCGAAGACGAGGACAGCAACTACGAACTGGTAAAGATTGTGCTCCAGAAGCGCTATCGCCTGTTGCGCGCCCATAATGGCATCGAGGCTGTCACCATCAACGAGGAGGAGAAGCCCGATCTGATCCTGATGGATATCCGTATGCCTGAGATGAACGGACTCGACGCCACTCGCATCATCAAGGAAGTGTGCGATACCCCCGTCGTAGCCCTCAGCGCCTATGCCTTCGAGGAGAATATCCGCGAAGCCCGCAACGCAGGCTGCGATGAGTTTATGGCCAAGCCCTTCAAGGTAGAGAACCTGATTGAGATGGTGCGCAAATATCTTGATCAATAATCAACAAAAGCTCATCATAAACACTTACGACTTATGGGTAAACTTGCTGTACAGAAATACTTCTCGTTCACCATCCTTATCATCACCGTACTCCTCATGGTCTTCACGATCACAGGTCTCTTTGGAGGTGATGTCCAGCCCGCAGGCAACACAGCCCGTGCCATGCTTGTATACGCATTGCCACTGCTCATCGCGGGCAATGTCGTGTTCCTCATCTACTGGCTTATCTTGCGTCGCTGGCACTGGGCACTCATCCCCCTGATCACCCTGCTCTGCTGCATCCCCTACATAGGCACACTGTATCAGTTCGGCTCACTCAACGAGAATGCCGACAAGGTACCAGGCATCAAGATTGCCTCATATAACGTTGCTATGTTTGGCCGCGAGACATCAGGCTTCATCGCCCAGGACATTCTCTCGGAGATGAAGAAGCAGAAGGTAGACATCGCCTGCTTCCAGGAGTACAGCAACCAGAGTGGCGACAAGAAGAACTCCGATTTCTACAAGGACTATTTTCCCTATATGGCTGTCGGAGAGAGTGATATGGTTATTTACAGCCGTTACCCCATCAAGAACTTCAAGAATCTCGACTTCGAGATGACTAACAACAGCGCCATGTGGGCAGAAGTTGAGGTCAGCGGCCAGCTTATCCGTGTCTATAACGCCCACCTCGAGACCACAGGTATCAACGGTACACTCCACAAGGCCGCCAAGGTTGAGGCTCGAGGCATGGAGGTCGAGAGCAATGCCTTCCTACGTGCTATCTACGGTAACTACACCCTCGGAATGATAGCCCGCTCAGGACAGGCCAATGTCCTTGCGATGGACATGCGTGAATGTGAAGCCCCCATCATTGTCTGCGGCGACTTCAACGATGTCCCCTACTCCTATGTCTATAACACGATGCTCGGCGATAAGGTCGATGCCTTCAAGGAGTGTGGTAGCGGTTTCATGCACACCTTCAGAGGTAACAAGGCAGTCCGCATCGACTACATCTTCCACGATAAAGGCATGGAAGGCATCAGCTTCTATAAGCGCGAACTCAGCTACTCAGACCACTACCCCGTCTTCCTGAAGATCGCACTTAACAAGCAAGAATAATGGCGCTGGCCTTTGTTGCCAACGCCAAAAAACTCAGAATAACTCTTCGTGGTCGTAGCGTGGCATGCGACGAATGAGTTTGTGGATGGCCGCTTGGGCCATCGCCTCATAGGCCTGGTCGCTGGGATGCAGATGGTCTCCACTATCGAAACCATCGGCAAAGGCCTTGGGATTGGTGACGCTACGGACAGCAGCATCGAAGTCGATACAGCCGTCGAAGATGGGCGAGGTGCGCAGCCACTCGTTGAACTGCTGGCGCATCTGCTCGCGATCCTCGTTATATGTGCGCCAACCGTAGATAGGCAGTAACGTACCACTCCATACTTTCAGTCCCATCGCACGGGCTGGCCCCACATAGATTTCCTCTACCCCACGCTCCATCTCCTCGACAGTCGGCAGATCGCTCCAAGGACGGAAAGGATTGACATCAGTACCCACAGGGTGGATGATGTCGTTGATGCCGTGCTGGATGATCAGATCGGTGGCTCCAGCAACGTTCGTTTCGATGGGAAAACGAGTGGCACCCTTCAGACCATAAGCCTGATAGGTGATGCAGTCGTACTGACGCAGGATACGCGTGCCGCTGACAGCTCGACGGATGATGGCTGCGTTGGTGCCAAAGGCCATCTGGGCCATATAATCAGGCCACGACTGGGCAGTAATGGAATCGCCGAAGCAGATGACAGCATGATTCTCGGATGATGTCAGTATGTCAATGGTGTTGAGGAAGTAGTACCAGTTGGTGTTGCGCGAGAGGTCGAGGGGCAGTCCGTCGGCATCGGCATAGTCGCCATAGGCATACTGGCCCTTGGAGAGAGGCCCCGTAACGAGGGTGCCACTGTTCATCTGGGTGAAGCCCGACATATAGAAGCTGACCTCAATGGTATCGCCTCGATGGACGGCATAGCTGATGGCATCGCTCTCAGTCTCCTTACCAGGTTGAAGGGTGACACTCTTGTTTCCACTGAAGGTAATAGGCACGTGGCCAACAAAAACCTTATCGAGTGTGACGGGTTCAGTGCCTGTCAGATTGGAGAAACGGAATCTCAGCATCGAGCCACTGAAACACATGCGGACAGGGTAACGCAACGTGAGGTCCTTGGCATAGATGGCCTCGCGACGGTTGGTAATCGAGGTGGCAGTGCCCCAGCAGGCCACCCATTTGCTGTTGTCAGTCATATTCATTTGATGAAACTTAAAGTAAATGTATAATGATAGGGCTTATTGCCATCGATAGTATACTGAGGTAGTGTGCGCTGACCCCAGGTATCGATGCCTCCCACACCGTGAACGTTGAGGTCGATGTTCAGATTGACAAATCGGCCACGCTGAATCTCGTAGGGATGGGCTGCACTCTCGAGGTCTTCCTCACCATAGTCCCAGGCTCGGATGCAGAGGGGCTGATGACCTTCAATTCTCAATGTTGAGAGTTGAGAGTTGAGATTTGAGAGTTGGAACCAGCGAACGTCAGTGCGACAGCTGTTGTCCTGTGGGTGGATATATTCCGTCTCGAACTCACTCAGCGGCATCTCGTATCGGCCCAAGAATGCACTTCGCTTGCGATCTGGATAGTTTTCCCAAGGACCTCGACCATAATACTCAATATGGGTGAAGTCGGCAGGCAGGCGCATGCGCATACCAAACTTTGGCATGACAGGTTTATCGCTACCTGAGGGCTGATAGTCTACATCAACTCGTATAGTGCGTTCATCGATGACGGTATAGTTAGCGATGACATCAGTGGCAGTTCGCCATACAGCAGTGCGTTCAGCAAAGTGGGCTGCATGCTGATTGTCGTTCTCAGGCTTCCAAAAGTAGGGTTCCAGAGGGGCTTTCAGCATCTCCTGACCATCTACGATCCACGAAGTGAGGGCGTTGCCTTTGATTGTAATATTCTTAACATTGGTAACGGTTTCAGGAGCATCGCCCCAAGGGAAGATGTATTCTCGCAGGATGAACTGTTCGCGGGCTACGACGAAACCAGCCTCTGCCCAAGGCTTGGTATCCTTCAGACGAGCCTCGATAGTCATCGTCACCTCGTTGTCGTCAGGATAATAGGGCAAATCGATATAATCGCCCTTCAGCTCCAGCAGTCCTCCACCAGCCACCTCGCCATTACGAGCGAGCGTGTAGTAGTATTCATATTCGCTGGGATCGGTGAAACAGTCGCGATTGATGACACGGATTTTGTCGTCTTCAAGCATAAAGGTCAGTGGTTGGTAGACATGCTGCACCTCGTAATAATGCGGATGGGGCTTACGATCGGGTGCGATGAGTCCGTTGATACAGAACGCACCGTCATTGGGCTTATCGCCATAATCTCCTCCGTAAGCCCAAAATGCCTTATCGCCATCCATCTTTAACAGCCCTTGATCAACCCAGTCCCAGATGGCTGCACCGCAGATGCTGCTGTCATTATAGATAACGTCCCAATACTCTTGGAAATTGCCCATCGAGTTACCCATCGCGTGGGCATATTCGCGCATCATAAACGGACGGTCAGAGACCTTCTTGGCCTCTGCCTCGAGTTTGGCAGGAGAGAGATAACCATCATCGTAGATAACAGACCAGCGGCGATCAGTATCGCAGAAAGGCAGAGCGATAGTGTCGAGAGCAACAATAGCATCGCGCATGGCCTTGAGGTTGGGTCCTACTCCACCCTCGTTACCCATACTCCAAAAAATGACGCTTGGATGATTTTTGTCGCGCTGCACCAAAGAGACGGCTCGATCCACGTGAGCATCCTTCCATTCAGGGTCTTCACCCATCTCACGATTGGCATAACCATAACCGTGGGATTCCTGATTGGCCTCGTCCATCACATAGATGCCCCAACGGTCGCATAGCTCATAGAGGTACTCACGATCAGGATAGTGTGATGTACGTAGGAAATTGATATTGGCCTGCTTCATCAGACGAATGTCCTGCTCATAGGTGGCATCATCGACATAGCGGCCTGTTATAGGATGGTGGTCGTGACGATTCACACCACGCAGTTTGACGTTCTTACCGTTAATCTTAAACACCTCGCCTACACACTCCACACGCTTGATGCCCAAATGATAGTCGAAATGCTCTTCTCCCAGTTCTATGCTAAAAGGATAGAGGTTAGGCTTCTCAGCTGACCATAACCTTGGATGATTGATGCGGTATGTGAGTTTCACGTGCGTGGTATCGTTGGAGTTGAGAGTTGATAGTTGAGAGTTGAGAGTTGTGTTTTCGATGCGAAAGAGCACATTCAGGTCTTTGGCCACATGCTTGCCTGTATTGCAAATGGCAATATCTGCAGTAACATCAGCTTGAGAGAAATCTGCATTGGGAATAGCCTCAACCTTATAGTCGGAGATATGCACCAGCGGGCGCACCCATAGCTGTACACTGCGGAAGATGCCACTGAGTCGCCACATGTCCTGACACTCCAAATAGCTGCCATCACTCCAACGATACACCTCGACGGCAAGCTTGTTGCGCCCTTCGCGCAGATATTTCGTCACGTCGAACTCTGCAGGTGACATCGAGTTCTGGCTATAGCCAACCTTCTGGCCATTGATCCACACATACATGGCAGAGTGGACGCCACCGAAGTGCAATATGAGATTCTTTGTGAGCATCTCCTTCGTAACATCGATGAAAGTCACATACGAGCCCACGGGATTGCGATGATCGTAGGCATACCAATCCTTTTCAGGTTCACCCATCACGTTGGGACGATCGCGATGGAAGGGATACTGCATGTTCACATAGATTGGTTTGCCAAAGCCTTGCAACTGCCAGCAGCCTGGTACAGTAATCGTGCCCCACTGGCTCACGTCGAAGTCCTCACGATAGAATTCAGCAGGACGCGACTCTGGATCTTTTGCCCAGTGAAACAGCCACTGACCGTCGAGCGAGATAATCTCCTTACATGCCCTCTGTTTCGAGGGCAACTGCAACGTTGCATGATATGGTAACTTGTTGACGCCCAAAACGGCAGGATTCTCCCAATCATGTTTTACTTGAGCATGTACTGTCATTGTCAGCGCCATGATGGCCAAGCAAATGAAACGATAGTTGATAGTTATTTGATGATTTGTATTCATATTGTTGGCAAAATTAATATAAAAAAATGAATTATCACACCATTCATCACAATTTTTTTTGTATCTTTGCAGCATCAAAAAATAGATAATGGATAATCAATTTAAGCAAACTATGGTAAGAAAAGCGGGTAAAGAGGATATCGGGCGCATCATTGACCTGCTGCATCAGGTGAATATGGTGCATCACGTGTTGCGCCCTGACTTGTTTAAACCTCATACAACCAAATATAACGAGCAGGAACTGGAATCCATGCTAAACGATGATACCAAACCCATATTCGTATATGACGACGGAGGTGTATTAGGCTATGCATTCTGTCAGGTGACTGAGATCAAAGATCACTTACTGCTAGAAGACATCAAGACACTGTATATCGATGACATCTGTGTGGATGAGAATGCACGTGGCAAACATGTCGGCAAGGCATTATATGAATATGTTCAAAACTACGCTAGGTCTATTGGTTGCAACAACATCACCCTGAATGTATGGGAGGGTAACGATCCTGCTTTACAATTCTATAGGAACATGGGGATGAAGGTGCAGAAAACGACAATGGAAATATTAATCAAATAGACAGATGATTACAGAAGGAAAATACAGGCATACTTACACATCGAAGCTCTTTATTATCTTATCAATAATGATGCTGTCCCTAAAAAGCTGGAGTCAGGGATTCCGCAATCCGGTTCTCCCAGGCTTCCACGCTGACCCCTCAGTGTGTCGTGCTGGCGATGATTTTTATCTGGTGAACAGTACCTTCCAGTATTATCCTGGCGTGCCGGTGTACCACAGCAAGGATCTGATTCATTGGGAACAGGTGGGTGCCTGCCTCACCCGCGAGTCGCAGGTAAGAATCGAAGGGATGGACGAGCAGACGGGTATCTATGCCCCTACCATCCGCTACCATGAGGGCCGTTTCTATATGGTGACCACAGTATTCCCCTCACGCAAACATTTCTATGTCTATACCGACAATCCGAAGGGGGAATGGAGTGATCCCATCTACATCGACTTCTGTGTAGGTAGTTGTGACCCGACACTATACTTCGAGGATGGCCGCTGCTATTTCCTATGGAAGGAGGGTGACATCAAAATCTGCGAGATTGACGTGAAGACCGGCAAGCAGCTCAGCGAGATACATCATTTGGGCACAGGCCTTGGAGGCCGCTATCCTGAAGGACCGCATATCTACAAGAAGGACGGCTATTACTATCTGATGCTGGCAGAAGGAGGCACGGAGCACGGGCATCATGTCAATATTCTCCGAAGCAAGAGTCTGTATGGTCCCTATGAACCGAATCCAGCCAATCCCATCCTCTCGCATTTCAACATGAAGATGCAGAACAGCAACATCCAAGGCTTAGGTCATGCCGACCTTGTTCAGGCTCCCGATGGCTCGTGGTGGATGATATGCCTCGGCTATCGCACCCACGGCTATCTGCAGCATGTTATGGGGCGCGAGACGTTCCTTGCGCCTGTTAAGTGGGAAGATGGCGAGTGGCCTGTAGTTAATAACGATGGGACTCTGCAACTGGACATGCAATGCCAGACACTGCCACAAGTACCGATGCCTTTGGAGCCATCCAAGGATGAATTCGATGCCGACAAGTTTTCACTCTATTGGAACCACCTGAACATGCCTCAAAAAGAGAACTACTCGTTGACAACTCGAAAGGGATGGCTACGCATGACGACCTCAACGATAACTCTCGACGAAATAGGCAATCCCACCTTCATCGGCCATCGCCAGTCAGAGAAAAACTTCTCGGCTACTACCAAGGTCGATGTGTCAGAACTAAAGGACGGTGGCGCAGCTGGTATCACGGCCTATGCAGCCCACCATAATCATTACGACGTACAGGTTGTCATGCGTGACGGCCAGCGCTATGTGCAGGCTAAGATCCGTATTGGCGAGATGGAGCATATCGAAAAAGAGATTCCGTTGAATAACACTGTTATCTATCTGCGCATCACTGCCGACCCGCAGTTCTATCACCTACACTACTCCATCGATGGTGAGCACTTTACCCAGCTTGCCCGCATGGACTACCGTTATCTGAGCACTGAGACCATTGGTGGCTTCTGTGGTGTACACATCGGTATCTTTGCCCATACCCTCTCAAAGACCATCAGCCACGCAGATTTCGACTGGACAGATTTCAAATTTGGATTCTAAAACAAATATTATATGATTATTAAGAGGAATTTAATGATGGCTGTATTGATGCTGGTAGCATTGACAGCGTTTGCACAAAGCACGGTTTATGTGACAAGGGACATCAGCCCTGAGTCGTTAGTGAAAATATACAAGGCACTGGGCGTTCCAGCCAAAGGCCGCGTGGCTGTAAAGATGAGCACCGGAGAAGGTAGCAATCCTAACTACCTGAAGCCCGAACTTGTCAAGGACCTGGTATTTGAGGTGGACGGCACCATCGTGGAATGCAACACCGCCTACGGCAATGCCCCTGCCGATAAGCAGGATGACCGTAATAACTCTGCCAACCACTGGAAGGTCATTGAGCGTCACGGTTTCACGAAGTACTTCCCCGTAGATATCATGGACGAATACGATGAGATACGCATCCCCGTAAAGGATCAGGCCAACATCAAGTTCGACATCGTGGGAGGACACATGGCCAACTACGACTTCATGATTGCACTGAACCATTTTAAGGGTCACCCCATGGGTGGTTACGGTGGTGCACTGAAGAACCTCTCCATCGGCTGTGCCAGTCAGAACGGCAAGGCATACATCCACTCAGCAGGAAAGATGGAGAAGCTCGATATGAGTAAGCTTTGGACGCCAGAGTATGTAGGCAATCAGGATGGATTCCTCGAGTCGATGGCGGCTGCAGCACAGGCTGTTGTAAACTATTTCCAGAAGCAGGAAGGCATCATCTACATCTCGGTGATGAACAATATGTCGATTGATTGCGACTGCGTGGATCACCCTGCTCCTGTAAAGCTCGAAGACTACGGCATTCTGGCATCAACCGACCCCGTAGCACTTGACCAAGCATGCATCGACATCATCAACAATCAGAAGGTGACGGCGAAGAACGATCCAACGGATCTGCTGAACCGTATCAACAAACAGCATGGTATCCACACCATCGAACATGCCGAGAAAATCGGCCTCGGTAGTCGCCAATATACGCTGATTAGCATCGATAAGTAACTATAAGATGCACTTCATCAGATAAACATGTCTTGGAAACTGAGATATCGCTGCAAGACTTGTGGCTACGAAGCAGAGGTGTATGAGGGGCGCGGCTTGTTCCGTCAGCAGATAACTGCTATGTCATGCCCTGACTGCAAAACTATCCAGAACATCGTTGTGGGTGGTATTATTGCCGATGTAGCTCCATCCTACAGGAGTGAGGTGGGACGACTGTGCCTGCAATGCGGCAGCGATCATATCCGAATATGGGATGGCAAAACCTGCCCTAAATGTCAGGGAGAAATGGAAGAAACTGGTGAAAAAGAGTTTTGGACATGAGTATTTGAATTCAACGCGGAAATCATTAAAATACTCTTTCTCATATTATTCTGCATATTTTGAGAGATTTTGTTTATGATCGAAATTGATACCATGCCAGTTAACATAAAGATCAATGGGATCGCCAAGACTCTTGTATAGTTTTTCTCCTTCCTCAGCCGAGATGTCCTTGCCGTCCTTCGACCAATTGTTCTCAGATAAGTTTCCCTCCATGTCGTACTGCTCTATGTTGCTGAGGGAGTATGCTAACTTACTGTCCTTCAGTACGGCAATCTCAATCGTGTTGCAGCCGGTTCCGCAACTTCCGCTCGACTGGATGGCATTCTTGAAGAAGGAGATGGAAAGGCGAGAGTCAGCATCGATGAGGACTTGTGGATCTTTCTCATCAAGCGTGAAGATAGCCTCATAGTGGTCGGCATTACGCATATACAACTCAGCTTTGCCATCATGATCAACATCGATGAGGGCATATTCGTGAAATTCAATGGTACCGTAGTCAGCGAACAAGGGTTGGGCCAACTCCACCAACTCATCGTACCACTTAGAAATATCGAACTGTTTATCGGTCTTGAACTCCCATCCATAGTTTCTTAGGCTCTCCAGGAGATCGATGCCACCATCCTTCTCGAAGATGATGTTGGCCACGCGCCACTCACCATCCTCTACCCGCATCAGCCAGCGCATGGGAATGCCCTTAGTGGTGACAGCATCCTTCACCAGAAACTTCACCTCAGCCACGCCGTTGGACAGAATCTTCGCGTCAATATCGTTGGCACTTACAGTACCCTCATAACAGTCATATACCCAGGCATCCAACGGACCTTCATCGCCAAAGTCAAAGAAGCCTCCGCACTCGCAGTCTCTGTCGGCAGCCCATGCATCCTCGCGCACCTGCTGCCACTCCTTCGTACCGAAACGCTCATCGACAGTAGGCGCTTTTTCATCAAAGTGCTCTCTTTGCTTGTTCCAGTAGTCATACACGGCATTCACCTGTTTAACGACAGCCTCCACCGTGTTCAGCGTGTCGGTAGTATCACACTCCATTCCGGGGCCATCGAGAATCTGGCCTCTGATAAACCTACAACCTACCAATGCCACTGCAACATGTGCAACTACAACTAATGTAACGATAGTTATCTTTTTCATATTTTCAATCTTTTCTTGCAACCTCCTCACTCTTGATGAGTTGAATGTTTGTTTGCTCAATGATGTCCAACTTAATGGTACTGTTGTCATCTACGGGTTTGTACCATGCTATCTTGCTGAAGTATTCCTGCAAGTCCTTCGACTGGAAGCGGTAGCCGTGATATGCGAGGATCTTGTTGCGCAACAGTCGCAGATCCTTAGTAGCTACCATATCGACCAGATAATTATGGTTCAATAGGATGCTGTTGACAGCGTTCCAGGGCTCCTCTTGCTTCATCATCTGCTGCAGATACTCGCACTTCTCCTCATTTTCGGTTGTCTGATTCATAACCCACATCACGTCACCGTTAGGCTTGCGGATGGCCAGAAAGTTCTGACCTTCCTGAGTGATGTGCTGCACTCTCCAGCCGTACTGAGCGTCAAAGGGGCATTCTTCTGCCTGACGGCTGGGGATGATGGTGTACTCACCCTGCTTGCCATCAACTTTCTCCAAAGTCAGCTCATTGTCCTGACTGGTGGTCATATAGAAATATTTTCCCATACGAATCTCCTTCACTGTGTAAAGTTCATAACCATCCCAAAACTTTTGATCCAAATGGATAGTCTGTGCCTGTGCCGTCATCCCGACACAGAGCGTCATCAGTGCAAAAAACAATCTTTTCATAAGCTGATATATTTAATAATACACCTTGTTTCCTTTCAAACGACTTTGTCTATCTCTTTTGACGACAAAATTACTCATTTTCTTTCAACTTTTGCACTACTTTTCAAAAAAACAATCGGAAACACCATATTTTAACATTTTCTACACTTACTAGTATATAAAAATGGAGTGCCAACCTCACGGCCGACACTCCTTCTAACTAAACAAATACTTCTTATGCGCTCAACAAATATGTCTATTGGGCATGCTGGCATTTGTCACATCTGCCCTTACACGCTGCTTTGCGTTCGCAATAACGCTCGCATTGGGCACAGATATCGTAGCCAAGCATGGCACCAAGAATAAAGTCCTCTTCGGGAGTGAGCTCATTCAGCGGACGGGTAACAAACAGGCGGATGGCATCAAGACACTCCTTACGACCGAAATAGACGTTAACGTTCTCCTTGCCAGCAGGCTGCACCACGTAATCGATGGACTGGCGGCATAGTCGGTTGGTGGCAAACGCCTCATAACGGCGGTTGCAGGTAAAGAGTATCATCCTGCGCACACCTTTCTTATATTCGTAGATGTGATTCATTAAAACTCTCATCTCAGAAGGGAGTGCCTCCTGACTCGCTGTCTGTCGTTCTACCGTCTGCTTCATGATGTTCAATTCATTAAAGGTTTGGAGAAATCTCAGCAATCCACGCATCAATGCGGGCATCTGTCTTGTCATCCTCGTTCACATCGTCAAGGGGAAGACCGACAAACTTGCCATCTACGACGGCCTCAGAATCATCGAAGGAGTAGCCGTCAGTGCTGACAGCACCCACAAAGTGTGCGCCGCTTTCCTTAATACCATTATATAATTCACCAATGCCACCCACGAAGGTATCTCCATACGACTCGCAATCGCCACATCCGAAAAGGGCAATGGTCTTGCCGGCAAGGCTTGCACCCTGCAGCACTCGCAGACCGTCGTACCAATCGTCCTGCAGCTCACCAGCACCCCATGTCGAAGTTCCGAGAATCAGGTTTCGGTGGCTGTTGACAATCTCAGCTGTCATGTCCTGCACGTTGATGGTCTCACAGCCAAGTTTCTGGGCTATCTTCTCTGCGATAGCCTCGCACGTTCCTGTTGAGGAACCGTAAATTACAATTGTTGCGTTCATTCTATTTTATATTTTAATGGCTAAAAAAATCACGCTGCAAAGGTACGGCGATTTCAGGAACTGTGCAATACTCAAAAGTCGGGTATTTATTAGCCATCCCACCGGAACAGCCTGCAAAATCGATTAATCATAATTAGGTAGTCAGAACGTTCAATAGCTGAATCTGTGCCCGTTCCACTTCAGCATCTTCTGCGTCTTCTTTCCGTTGTCTTCCCACGTCGTGACGGTGATATCCTTGCCCGTTCGTGGCAGAGCATAGGATTTATTAAGATATTCCACATCGAAGCCAGGCGTGTTACATCTGCTCATTTTCTTCGTGGCATTATCGTAGCGGTAGAAACTAAGACCGTCGTATTGTCCGAGGATAGCCTTCCCGTTCTCGAAACTCCATCGGCTACAAGCAAAGAGCTTGTGTTTGCCGTCAGCCTCGTTCCAGTAGCACATCTCAATCCTATTTACGTAATAATCGTCTTTCTCCTCATAGACGAGAAAGCCGTTTTTCAAGTCGATAGTGAGTGTTTTGTCTTTTTCAAGCGGTTGCCCCTTTTCTTGACATACCATGGCCTTCTGTATGCTTTCGTACATATACAACCCATCGCCTTCAGGCTCTTCGTCTTCGGGATTAAGTAACGATGAAATATAAGCCTTGGAGAAGTCCTTGATAGTAGGTTTTGCACCCTGATAATTCACACGGAAGCCATCTTCCTGTGCGGCTACGGCCAGCATACAGCAGGCAAAAAAGATTGCTAATGATAGTCTTTTCATATTTATATCGATTATTGAATATACTCAGATCTTTCTTGCTTCAGACTTTCAATCTTGAAGGTATCACCATCCTTTATCAAAGTAAGAAGCACATCATACTCATAGTTGACATACTTGTTTTCAACAAGGACATGATTCTCGTCACGAGCCGTTATCTGGCGTGACTTCAACTCACCGACATCGCCACCACCCTCATAGAAGAACTTCCAAGTTGCCAGGCACTCACCCTCACAGTCGTAGTCATACGCATCGGCCAAGTATTTCAGGAGACTGGTGGTAATGTACTGTTTAACATAGCCATAGTCAAGCAGATCCTTCTTGTCCCATTCTTCATAGAACTGCTTTACGAAGGCCTTAGCGGTTTCCATCTCTTCCTCCTGAGAAACGTCACCAAAGAATGGTTCTTTACGGGTGTTGGTAAGTTCAAGTTTGTTGCCATCAGTCCAATTGTAGGTATCGTACGTTCTTTCGTTGGCATCGCTGCGATAGTTGGCTGTGACGGTCTTGTCTTCCGGGTGAACCTCAGGATTGAACAAATCCTTCCACTCTTCCACCTCCTCAAACTTCTGCTCGGGCGTCCAGACATAGCCGGCATACAATGCAGCAACCTGTCCCCTGGTATAGTACCCACGGAAAATCTGCAAGTCGGGGATGCCGTCGAAGTTGATGTCCACAGAATCGTATATCCATGTCATATCTGCCGCTGTTTCAGGACTCACATAGTCCACGAGTTCGTGGTGACATTCAAAGGCGACTTTGCCATCTTTAAATCCTTTCACAACAATGCTGTCATAGTTTTCATTATCAGCCTTGATGAACTGACATTCAAAACGGTACTGCTGTCGTTCGGTTATGCTGTCAGAGTCAACGTTAAGGCTTTCACCCTGCGCCTTCATACCTCCACATGCCATAAGCATCATCGTCGCAGCAATCATCAAAATACTCTTTCTCATAATCAATTTGGCTTATAGTTTATTATTCACGGGTGCAAAGTAGAGTGACTTCGTAAGTGCCTCTTTGTCCATCGATGCACGGGGAAATCCTAAATATTCTCAAAATACTCTGCAAAGATAACAATAATTCAGCATTTCTTGCTAATTTTGTACGCAAATTTAAATGTATTTATGCAAAAAGACAAATTCATAATCTATCGGAGGGAAACGCCCAGCTCTGGATACAATAAACTGGACGAATGGACAACGATATGGCGAGAGACACTGCCCAAGTATTTCGGATACCCATTTAACGAGGTCTCTCCGCTACGCGATTTCTATGAGTGGTACTATGCTGCAGGCATCAACCTGATGAACCTGAATAATGCCGGCGACCCGTTTACCGACACGCCTTGGGAGGTGTCGTCGCAAGTGTTCGAACGCGAGGTCATCGAGTATTTCGCCCCACTCTACGACTTCGACGACAACAACCGATGGGGACTCATCACCCATAGCGGCTCCGACGGCAACAACCACGGCATCTACTTCGGTGCCAACTACCTGAAGCATCGGACGGGACAGGCGCCTATCCTCTATGTGAGCGACGAGGCCCACTACTCGAACATGCGACTGGCTCACCTGCAGAACCTGGACGTGCGACTGGTGAAGAGTGACACCATGGGGCGCATGATACCCGAGGAACTGGAACGGGCACTCGACACAAAGCGCCCGGCACTCGTCGTCTATGCCTGCGGGTCTACCTTCAAGGGGGCTATCGATGATATGCCAGCTCTGAACGACGTGCTACAGCGTCACCCCAAGTTGCCTGCCGTCTACCGCCATGTCGATGCTGCACTCTTTGGCGGCTACCTGCCCTTTACGGAGCACCGCCATCTGGTGAGCAGCAAGAAGATGGGTTTTGAGTCGATTGCCGTCAGTGGCCACAAGTTCTTCGGCATCGACTCGCCGTGCGGACTCTTCATCTGCACGCGTGAGGTATACGACAACCAGTCAGACTTCGACGTACCTTATCTGAATAAGAACATGCGCATGATCAACTGTTCGCGCGACCCTATCCAGCCGCTCAAGTTCTGGTGGGTGGTTCAGAAGGTGGGTGCCGAAGGGTGGACACGCCAGGCACGTCGCATCATGGAGCTGACAGCCTATCTGAAGCAGCAGCTAGACAAGGCTGGCTATCCCGCATGGGTGAACGAATACAGCAACACAGTTTTCATGCGGTGCCCGTCGGCTGACCTGGCCCACAAGTACCAGCTGGCACAGAACGAGGATACACGTTTCGGAGGCAAGCTGGCCCACGTGGTGGTGATGCAGCATTTCACAGAGGAGGCCATCAATACCTTTGTGGCTGAATTATGTAATCTGTAACCACTTTTATATGGAAAAACTTTTAAATGAAAGAGAAGATGAAACGTGTCTCCCAGATTATGGCAGCAAAGGCCATCTGTCTGCAGCCGAGGGCCGTACATATCAATTTGCCGTTCCTTCAGAGAAAGAAACTGAAGACTGCGATAAACCTTTTTATAGGCGACCGACTCAAGATTAAAATGTAATTCTTCTATAATGAAAAAGATGTTTAACTGGGTGCTCGCTGCCATCCTGACTATCTGCGGCACGGCGGCGTATGCATCATGTACGGTGAACGACAATAATCTGTCGGAGCAGACGGCTGGGTACATACCGAAGGCACCCGACTATAGCGATCCGACTATGTGGATTATGGAAGACGGTGACGCGAATGGCACGGGAGCCGACGTGTTCTACGTCGTCTCTACGTGGGAGGACGACTGGAAGACGGCAGACGGCAAGATGTGCCACTACGCCGACGTGTGGAATCCCGAGCACCGCGCCCACATGGCCGACCTGGAGATGAAGAAGGTAGCGGCCTATATGTCGCCCGGCAACCGGTTCTTCGCACCCTTCTACCGCCACACGACCATCCAGGCGTTTATGACCAACAATGAGGACACCGTCTATCAACGCACCCGGCTGTCGATGGACGATGTTCGCAAGGCCTTCGATCTCTTCCAGGCACAGCGTGACCAGTCGCGACCGCTCATCATCGCAGGTTTCAGTCAGGGCGGTCTGGCCGTGGTTGAACTGCTGAAGCACATCGACGACGATACCTATAGCCAGCTGGCCGCCGCCTACGTCCTGGGCTACAAGGTGACCAAGGCCGACATGTCCGCGTGCAGCCACATCCGTCCCGCAGAGGGCGAGACCGACACGGGCGTCACCATCTGCTACAACACGGTGAAGGACGTGAAGTATGTGCTGCCCCTCATTGCCGGCTCTGACATCTGCATCAACCCAGTGAACTGGCGCACCGATGCCACGCCCGCCACGCTCCACGACACCATCACCATCACCGTCTCGCCCGAGCATCACGTCCTCGTGGCCACCAACTACAGCGCATCGGAATATCCCCCGTTCCGCGGCTTCCTCAACGTGGGCGACATCCATAGTTGCGAGCCGTGGCTCTACAGCGAGTGCCTGGCCAAAAACATCGCCGTCAGGACGAGGGAATGGAAAAAGAAACACTAAAATCAAAAAAGGACACCAAGGACATCGATGTCTCGTAATTAAATGTCTTCTGAGATTATACTAAAGATTTTTCATACCCCTACCCCGAAAAGCTTTATGAAAGATGAAAGAAAGAAAGATATGCACATCATGGGCAGACTGAAAGGGAGGCTTGGGCGGACATGGAGGGAGGCCTGGGCGGACTACTGAAAACCCTCAGGTAGACGATAAGGAGCCCTCAGGCATCAAATCCAGAGAGCCTCAAGAAAAGATCATAATATGTAAAGAATTATCAATGAGCACTACTGACCTAATTATAATCCGCGATACTCCTTTGGCGTTACGCCGAAATTGCGTTTGAAAATACGACAAAAATGGGGAACGTCGTTGAATCCGCTTTCGTAGCATACCTGTTGGATGCTCAGTAATGAATGACGGAGCAGATTGCAGGCTACCGAAAGGCGATGCTCATTGAGATAGGTAATGATGGTTTGGCCCGAATGATGCTTGAAGAAGGTACAGAGTGACGAGCGGTTCATGCCTACATGCTGAGCAAGGTCATCGATGGAGATGTCGCGCTTGTAGTTGCAACTGATATAGATCTCAATTTGTTTCAGCCGTCGCTGAGCATCAGTATCCTTTAGCCTTCCAATCTGCTCTGATGGCTTCAGGCAAACATGGTCGAAATGGATAAAATTCTTCACGACTGCAAATATACGACAATATTTTCAAACAATAGCACAAAAACCTAACAATTTTTCTTTGTACCTTTGCACCCAAAATAAAATGTTTATGAGCAACAGTAACGTTTACCTCGCTTCAAAACCGCGCTACGAGATCCTCGACGGACTGCGCGGAGTGGCTGCCATGCTGGTGGTGTCCTACCACTTGTTTGAGACCTATTATCATGGTGCCCCTAATCAGCCTATCAATCATGGCTATCTGGCTGTAGATTTCTTCTTTGTGCTGTCCGGATTCGTTATCGGCTATGCATACGATGACCGCTGGGATAAGATGTCGACATGGAGTTTTTTCAAGCGGCGACTCATTCGTCTGCACCCGATGGTCATCTTCGGCACATTGTTTGGAGCCATCTTGTTCTATTATGGCGACTGTCCCGACTTCCCGTTGATTAAGGAAACCTCGCCCTGGCTCGTAATGCTGGCGATGTTCTGGTGTTTCACCATGATACCCCTGCCTAACACGATGGACATTCGGGGCTGGGCAGAGACCAATCCGCTAAACGGCCCCGCATGGTCGCTACAGTGGGAATACATCGCCAATATCCTCTATGCCTTGGTGATACGCCGACTCGGAAAGGTTGCCTTAGGAGTGTGCGTCTTCATCTTCGCGGCGTTCACGGTAATGCTTTGCCTGAACATCGACCTCTTCGGTTTCCTTGAAATCAGAAATTGGGCCTCATATACCGTTGTGGGCGGTTGGAGCACTACGCCCGACCAGTTGCAGGTAGGTCTTACCCGTCTGCTCTATCCTTTCTTCTGTGGTCTGCTGCTCTCGCGCATGCAGTGGCTCATCAAGGTGGGAGGCGGCTTCTGGTGGTGTTCGCTGATGATTATCGTGCTGATGTGTATGCCCTGGATGGGACTGACACCGATGGGCGAAGGTCGATGGACGAACGGACTCTACGAGATGCTGTGCATCCTTATTGCCTTCCCGCTCATAGTAGCAATGGGTGCTGGCAGCAGCGTCAAAGGTGGCAAGTCAGAGGCCATCAACAAGTTCCTGGGCGAGATCAGCTATCCCATTTATATTACTCACTATCCTCTCATTTATATGCAGATGTCGTGGGCTCGCAGTCATGCCGATGCTCCATTGGCACAGCACATCTTCGTGGCTGTCAGCATCTTCATCCTTTCCATCCTCGTGGCCTACGGAGCCTATTGCCTCTATGATTTGCCCGTGCGTGAGTGGCTGAAAAAGAAATTGTTCAAGTCTGCGATTAAGCGAGAGAAGAGTGATACTCGCATCAGCTCTTCCGAGCGTGAGCAGGCTCGACCAGAGGTCAAACCTGCTGCAAAATGAGAATAGACCACGCCGCGCTTTTTTTGCAGGGACTTGGAGCAGAAGGGATTCAGATAGAGGTGACGGAGTAACGGGCACGGAAATCGTCTGACTGTCCGAAACGTCTTGTGTATGCCATCTCTTACTAAAATATTATAAATTTCGATACAAAGATAGCAAAAATCCGCTAATTATCATTATCTTTGCGACAAAAAGAAGTAACAATTGTCACCGAGATTGCCAAGAGAGAAGATGTCTGCTACGTATGAAAAAGAGTAAAACATGGATTTGGGTGCTTGTCGCCATCTTCTGCATTAGCACCGCTGGCATCACTACTTGCTGCACCAGCAGTGATGACAACCCTGTTGTTGACACGCAACAGCCCACCATACAACGCATCACTGAGCGAGGCAAGTTGCTGGTAGGAACCACGGGAGACTATCGTCCTCTCTCGTACCGTGAGGCCGACGGCAACTACTGGGGTTTCGGCATTGAGATGGCAAAGAAGATAGCCGAGCGTATCGGTGTAGGCATTGAGTTCGTACAAACCTCATGGCCAACGTTGACTGCTGATGTACTGACAGAACCGCAGACCTTCGACCTCGCCATCGGTGGCATCACGATTACCGATACGAGAAAGGAGACGATGCTGATGAGTGAAGGCTATTTAGCTAATGGAAAGACCATCCTTTGCCGCTCATCAGAAGCTGACCGCTACAAATCCCTGGCAGATTTAGACAAGCCAGAAGTGCGTGTGATGGTAAATCCCGGTGGGCTAAATGAGAAATTCGCCAAGGCGAATCTTACCCATGCTACCATCATCGTCTATCAGAAAAACGAGGAAATACCCAATCAAGTGGCCGAGGGTAATGCTGACGTGATGATTACCGAAATCACTGAGGCTCCATGGTACGTTCAGAATAACCCGCGCCTCGCTGCACCGCTCCTTCATACGCCTTTTACTCACGGAGAAATCGGTGTGCTGATGCGTAAGGGTCAGGACGATCTGCTACAAATAGTCAATAACACCATCCGCCAAATGAAATCAGATGGCACGCTTCGTCACTTACATGAGAAGTATGGATTGATATATGCTTATTAAAAGATTATTCCCGTTTTGTAAACCCGACAACACGATTATTCAGAAATTTCTAACAATGACACTGCCACTGGCCTGATGAGTAGCAAGAATCAGCTTATCGCCGTTCTCGGCAAACTTCCTTGCACAAGCCAGTCCGATGCCGCTTGTTGCCCTTGTTATCAATACAATTTTATCCATAAACTTCCAAACTATCATAAATCTAAGGCACAAAGATAGCAAAAATGCTGCAAAAAACGTAAATTTGCACCATTAATACAACATTTTTTTAGAGAATATGCTTATGATAGACCAGAGTTTTCATAATTATTAGTGGTGCGATAAATTTTAATTAATTGATATAAATCCATTTGTTAATAAGGGTTCTAGAGCGTTCTTTGATTTTTTGATTTGAAACTAACTGAGTAATTTTGCAGCCAAAAACAGCAAGATTATGAATATCGGT
>JAFSNR010000143.1 GCA_017443345.1 Prevotella sp. | reverse complement strand
GTGACTTTTGGCATAGTCCAGCAACGCCTCACCGAGTTTCCGACCTATACCTTTCCCCTGTGCTTCTGGAGTCACGGCCATCTTCGCTAACTCATAGCAATCTGCTTCTGGGTGGGGTTTGAGAGCACAACAGCCAAGAACCTGACTATCAGCATTAATGGCCAAGAATATCTGCCCGCCGTTTCCGATAATGCTGTCATCAATGTGTGTAAAGGTGTTGAGGTCAGACTGCTCCAGCCTGAAATACGTCTCTATCCACTGCTTGTTCAGTCGGATAAAGTCATCCTTATAGCGCGGTTCGTAAGTGATAATACGTATCATTATCAGATGACATAATCCGTATCAGGTGCCAGCAGCTTGTCGATGAAATAGACAATCTGCTTGCGCCACCAGGCCCAGTCGTGGGCGGAGTCGAAGCCCCAGTAGTCTATCCAGGCAGGGACGTTTTTCTCCTTGAGCAGGGCATCCATTTGACAGGTGCTGTCGAGGAGTTCGTCTTCCCATGAACCCTGTCCCACACATAGGATGATGCGACGGTGGCGGTAGATGTCCCAGTAGGGATGGTCGGCGGGCATCTGACGCAGGAAGTCGTAGGGCGAGTTGTCGTAGATGAGCTGGTCGTGATAGTTGGGGAAGAAGTAGCCCGCATAGTAAAGTCCACTCAGAGCCAGCAGCGTGTCGAAGAGGTCGGGACGGCGGAAGAAGAAGTTGCCTGCGTGGAACCCGCCCATAGAGCAGCCCGTGACGATGAAGGTCTCGTTACTGAAATGGCGCACCTCTGGTATCAGCTCATCGACGATGTAGTGGTACCACCGCTCGTGCAGTTCGATGCGACGGTGATGGTCGCCATTGATGTCGGACCACGTCTCGCGGTCAATGCTGTCGGCACAGATCAGGCGTATCTGTCCGCGGTCTATATAACTGGAGAGTACGCCTACCATATCGAAGTCCTGGTAGTCGTAGAATCGTCCGTCCTGCGACGGGAAGACGAGCACGGGATGTCCCTTGTCGCCATAGGTCTTGTATTCCATGTCACGCCCGAGGGCGTTAGAGTATTTCTTCACGTAATTGATATTCATTTCTTCAAGTGTACAAATTCAACAAATTCATTAACTTCCTCCATGCTTTCCAGACGCGCCGTGTACATCTGCTGCCCCATGGCCGCTGAGAACAGTTCCGGCATGCGCTCGCACATCACTATGCGGTCGCCGTAGCGTTTCAGCACCTCTTCGTGCGTATATACGTATTTATAGATGTCGCGACGACTGGCAAAGGCGCAGTAGTGCTGTTGGCCGATGGCGGTATGGCTCTTGCCGAAGGCCACCATGTCGGCCCATATCTTATAGACATCGGTCGAGTGGGCATAGTTGATCATGTCGGGCGTATAGCCACCGGCAGGACGCATATTCACTTCCAGTGCCACGAAGTCACCCTGCTTACCAAGACCCTCGCGGTCGCTGTCCAAGCGGAAGAACTCCAGATGCACGAAGCGGTTCCACACGCCGAAGGCCTTCACCGTGCGACGTCCCAGTTCGCGTAGTGACTCAGGTATCTCCTTATCGACATAATAGGACAGGTCGAGCTTCTTGTTCACAATGTCCATAATCGAAGGCGGCCAGACGGTCATCGACTCGAAGATGGGTTCGCCCTCACGGCCAATGACAGCATCGTAGCTGCATATCTCGCCCGTGATGAACTCCTCAACCACATAGCTGTTGTAGTGGGGCTCCGTCTCGTAGAACTGCTTCAGCTCTGCGTCATCGTGAATCTTATACGTGCCGCTGGCACCCACACCTACATCGGGTTTGGCGATGATGGGATAGCCCGTCTTAGCGGCAAACTGCCTGACGGCATCCTCGCCCTCGGCGGCACTGATCTGACGCGCCGTAGGCACTTGGCCCTTGGCATAGTATTTCTTCATCTCCGACTTCTCCTTGATGGCACGGATGCGGTCGGTCTGTATGCCGGTGGTTACGTTGAAGTCCGTGCGAAGCTTGGCATCCTGCGCCAGCCAGTATTCGTTGTTCGACTCAATCCAGTCGATGCGCCCGTAGCGGAAGGCCAGATAGGCCACGGCACGATACACCTCGTCGTAGTTCTCCAGCGAGCCCACGCGATAGTACTCCGTCAGTGACTCCTTCAGTTCGTGCGGCAGACTCTCATACGGCGCATCGGCAATGCCCAGCACCGTCACCCCGTTCTGCTTCAGCCGCTGGCAGAAGTTCCAGTAGGTATGCGGAAAATGTGGCGATATAAAAACGAAATTCATAATCTTATCCTTTTATCCGGCGGCAAAGGTACTTCTTTTTTGGCATATATGCAATCGCATAATGATGGTATTTTCTATCCCATGCCATCCTGAATGACAAGTCCAGTCGTCACGAAGCTACTTGTATCGTGCGCGATTTATTGTTAAACAAGCTTAAAGTTTTAGGTAAATCGCTTGCGATATAAAATAAAAGCTGTACCTTTGCATCGCAAACGATATAAAAGATATATTATAATAATATAAGGTATGGCAAAGATTTATGATTTCAAGGCTCAGACGAGCAAAGGTAAGGAACTGGATTTCGCTCAGTTCGAAGGTAAGGTGCTGCTGATTGTGAACACAGCCAGCAAGTGTGGTTTTACACCTCAGTTCGCAGGATTGGAGGAACTGAATCAGAAGTATAAGGACAAGGGGCTGGTGATTATCGGCTTCCCCTGCAACCAGTTCAAAGAGCAGGATCCTGGTAACGACGCACAGATTGAGGAGTTCTGCCAGCTGAATTACGGTGTGACCTTCCAGATTATGAAGAAAGGCGACGTGAACGGCCCTGCAGCAGAGCCCATTTTCGAATATCTGAAGGCTCAGGCTCCTACCGAGGAGTATAACGGTCTGAAGGCCAAAGCAGCAAAAGCCCTCTTCAAGACCATCAGCAAGAGTGTGGAGAAAGACAGCGATATCAAGTGGAACTTCACCAAGTTCCTGATTTCGAAGGACGGCGAGACCATCAAGCGCTATGCTCCCACCACAGAGCCAAAGGATTTTGAGAAGGACGTTGAAGCCTTGCTTAATGCATAATTCATAATTATGGCGCACGCAGAATTACAACTCGACAATCAGATTTGCTTCCGTCTTTATACGGCAGCACGTCTGATTACTCAGGCCTACACACCGATGCTGACGGAACTGGGTATCACCTATCCGCAGTATCTGGTGCTGATGGTGCTTTGGGAGAAGGACAATCAACCAGTGAACGACATCGCCCATCGTCTGCTGTTGGAAACGAATACCGTCACCCCATTGCTTCAGCGCATGGAGAAACTCGGTATCGTCAACCGCAAGAAAGGCGAACGGGACAAGCGTCAGCAGATTGTCAGCCTGACAAAGAAAGGTAAGGAGATGGAGGAACTGGCTTATGCGAAGATTCCTGCCGGTATGGGCAAACAACTCTCAGCCTGTCCCATGAATCTTGATGACTACCAGAATCTGGCTGAGCAACTCGACTCGATTATTAACACATTAAAGAAATAGAACCAACACAATGAAGTATTTAAAATTATGTTTCCGCCTGTTATTGGGTCTCTTTATGACCTATGCAGGTTTTAGTCATCTGACTATTGCACGTCAGGAGTTTGTAGCCCAAGTACCCACATGGTTGCAGTTCAGCGATGGGTTCACCGATTTCGTAGTTCTCGCATCAGGCGTAGTAGAGATATGTCTTGGACTCGGCATGTTGTTCCTTTGGAAAAAGAAGGCACTCGTCGGAGCGCTGCTTACACTCTTCTATGTGCTCATCTTCCCTGGCAACATCAACCAGTATGTGAATCACATCGATGCCTTCGGACTTAACACAGATCAGGCTCGTCTCATCCGGCTCTTCTTCCAGCCGGTACTCATCTTCCTCGCCCTGTGGTCGACAGGTGGCTGGGCCTACTGTAAGAAACTGTATAATGATTGGAAAAACAAGTAACATGACAATACAAGAAGCTATTGAAGCCCGTCACAGCGTGAGGGCATATAAAGACCAGCCGTTGACAGAAGAAGTAGTAAACGCGTTGAATGAGAAGATTGCAGAGTTGAACCGTGTAGGCAACCTGCACATACAGCTGATTCTGAACGAGCCAAAAGCATTCCAAGGCAAGCTGGCTAAGTATGGCAAATTCAGCGGAGTGGACAACTACCTCGTAATGGCAGGCAAAAAGTCGGACGACCTGAACGAACGTGTAGGCTACTACGGCGAACAACTGGTGTTGCTGGCCCAGACATTGGGATTGAACACCTGTTGGGTAGGACTCAGCTACTCAAAAGTGCCAGGAACCTACGTTCTCGAAGAAGGAGAGAAGATAGCCTGCTATATCGCGCTCGGCTATGGTGAAACTCAGGGTGTAGGCCATAAGGTCAAGACC
>JAFSNR010000142.1 GCA_017443345.1 Prevotella sp. | reverse complement strand
TGGTTGCATCGGGAACGATGTGACCCTTTTAGCGTTTAGACTTATGGGAGATATGTTGAGGGACTACCAGCGGGAGATGCTGGGGAGGATCAATGAGGCGTGGAAGTCATGCCGGAGTGTGATGGTGCAGATGCCGACGGGAACGGGGAAGACGGTTCTGATGACCGAAGTCATCAAGAGTGAAAAACGAAAAGTGAAAAGTGAAAAGTGTTCCGTGCTTGTGGTGGCGCATAGGAGGGAGTTGATTGAACAGATTAAAGACAGAGTATTTGATAAAGACAGAGTATTTAATAAAGACAGAGTAACAGAGGAACATAATGAAGACAGAGTAACAGAGGAACATGATACAGACAGAGTATTTAGTAAAGACAGAGTAACAAAGGAACAGATTGTAGTAGTTGAGAGTATACAGACGATTTATAGAAATATCGAGGAGATTTCTATCAATCCGTCTTTGATTATAGTTGATGAGGCGCATCATGCGCTGGCTAGGACGTATAGGGAGCTGTGGGAGAGATGGCCGGAGGCTAAGTTCTTGGGACTGACGGCGACGCCTTGCAGGCTGAGTGGGGAGGGGTTTGAGGACCTCTTCGACGTGCTGTTGCAGGGGGAGGACATCCAGTGGTTTATCGACCAGAAGTGGCTCTCGGACTTTGAGTATGTGAGTGCCCGGCCGGACAGTCTGATGATGCACCAGATCGGTGGGCTGCGGAAACGTGGGGTTGACGGGGACTATCAGACGAAGGAGATGGTGACGGTGATGGATGTGCCGGAGAGTATCGCGCATCTGTATGAGAGTTATGAGGCGTTTGCCTGGGGGAAGAAGGGGATTGTGTATGCAATCGATCGGGCGCATGCGCAGCATATTGCGGGGTATTATCAGAGTAAGGGCGTGAGATGTGCGGTCATTGATGCGAAAACACCGAAGGAAGAACGTTCTTATTTTGTCGAGGCCTATCGCCTCAACCAAATAGACGTTCTGGTGAATGTGGATATTTTCAGTGAGGGGTTTGACTGTCCGGAGGTGGAGTTTATACAGTTGGCGAGACCGACGTTGAGTTTGTGCAAGTATCTGCAGCAGGTGGGAAGGGGTATGCGTGTGTCGGAAGGAAAGGACTGTGTGTTGATCCTGGACAACGTGGGACTGTACCAGACGTTCGGGTTGCCAACGGATCGTCGGGACTGGCGACAGATGTTCCATGGTCAGATGGCGGGGAAGGGGCAGACGGGGGAGGAGATGCCTATCTTCGTGAAGCCAACGGACCTGCAGTCGGAGATGACGAAGAAGCTGGTGAACCTGGAGATGGTGAGGATCAAGCGACGTGGGGAGCGTCACGAGGGTCTGGAGGTGTTTATGCGCCACGGCAAGTACGGCGTGATGAAGGACGGAAAGGTGACCTGTCCGGCGGAGTTCGAGCATATCAAGTGGCTCCAGGCGCCGTATTTCGTGATGGGTACCTATCCTTACGCTCTATATAATAATAAGGTGGCGGTGATCGATCAGAACGGTCGTGACCTGAAGCCCGGGCTGTATGGTAAGGTGGAGCAGGAAGGTGACATCTTCGTAGGGACGGCTCTGAACGGCAGGACGGTCTACTGGGATGCCAAGGGCGGACGCATGTATGACATCATGCCTCAGTTTGAGCGCATCCAGCGCTTCGAAGTGGCGAAGGCAGGTCACGAGATGTTCCTCAGGAAAAGTCTGAAGGGCTTTGAGCGGCCGTTCCGACAGGAGAATGTGTATCTGGGTGATCACCTGACTATCATGGGGAACCTGTTGATTGTTGAGAACGATATCCGGCAGACGTACCGGATCCGTGGGTATCAGGCGGGCTTTATCTATGTGGAGAGTGATGAAGTCAAGGGGTATCGTTTCGGTGAAATCAGCCGGTATGGGGATTTCGTCAGTAGGAGGAACCAGTTGCCGGAGGGGATGAAGCCGTATCCGGATGTTAGGAGACTTGGGCTCCGCAGATTAAAAAACCCCGCGTGACGCGGGGTTTTTTAATCTGCGGACTCTGGTTCGGGATCCTTGAAGTCGGTGATGCCGGCTTCGATGAGGATGTTGTACCAGGTGATGAGTTTTTTGATGTGGCTGTTCTGGACACGGTCCTGATCCCACTCGGGGAGGACTTTGCTGAAGTAGGCACGGAGCTCGTCGCCTGAGGCTTTCTTCTCGTTGATGCTGGCCTTCTTGCCGCCCTCGAGGTTCTTCAGGTTCTCCAGGACGTCCATCAGGGGTACATCGTCGGTCTCAGTGAACATAGCGATATCTGAGAGCGACGTGATGCGGTCTGTGGCGAAAGCGGGCATGCGCTTGTGGGTGGCGTCGAGTGCCTCGACGATGAGATTGTTGTTGCCTCGTGAAACGAGCTTATAGAGGCCGGGCTTTCCGGCGATTGCTAAAATTGTCTGTTGCATTGTTCTATGATTTTGATTAATTGATGTTCAATATTGGCCTTGCCATCGTTGACAAGTACGAAATCAGCCCTCCGGATGACCTCGCGCTGGGGGTATTGCCGTGACATCCACTCGAGCACTTTCTCGCGCGAGATATGGTCGCGGTCCATGACACGTTGGATGCGCACCTCCATGGGGGCGACCACGGCAATGACGACGTCCATGAGCCGGTTGATGCCCGACTCAAACATAATCGCACTCTCGAGCCAGTCGAGTCCGCTTTCCTGGAAGTCGCGGAACACAGCCGGGTGTACGATGGCATCGATGGCCTGGGCGTTGGCTTCTGAAGCGAGCAGGAAACGGGCGACAACGGGTTTGTTGAGTTCGCCTGTCTCAGCATCGTAGGTCTCAGGACCTATGAGGTCTGTGAGCTTACGGCGGATGTCTGGTGAGGTACGGATGAGGCGCTTGGCGGCTGCATCGCAGTCGTAGACCTCATGGCCGAGGGCACGCAGACTCCGACAGACGTAGCTCTTTCCGCTACCGATTCCTCCTGCAATACCTATCTTCATGGCTCTTCTGATTCGATGAGATAGTCAACCAGCGTCACTTCGAGGCGTGCGCGCGAGATGCCTCGCGGTACATCCTTGATGAAGATGCGGCACTTCTCGGTGGGGTGCTTCTTGATTTCCTCATAGTCGGCATAGACCGTGAAATCCTCCGGGCGCAGGGAACGATAGACGCTGGCACCTGTGACGAACTTTACCGCTACCTTGGCGGGGAAGGTACGCAGCACCTTACCCTCAGGCATGTTCAGCCCTCGGATGGGGATACCCTCGATACGCTCTTCAGTGAGCAGGTCGGTGATGAAGGTGACCTTCACATGGTCGGGCACCACCTTGACGCCCTTGATCTTGGCAACCTCGCACTGGGCCACCAGCGTGTCGCGGAAGTTGGCATAGTTGAGGGGTTCGGTGTAGAGCATACTGATGCTGTCGAGCTTCTCATCAGAGGCGTAGATGGTGACACTGTCGGGCACGTATTCCACGCGTGAGATATAATAGAGTTCCTCGGGGATGACACGTCCACTCCACCTGACGGGTACCCGTTTCTTGTTACCATAGTTATAGTAGAACTCAAGACGCTCGGGTTTGACGGCAGTGATCACGGAAGTGCTGCTGAGCTGTTGGGCCACGAGCTTCTTCAGATCGGATGACGGTATGACACCCATCCCGTTGTTACGTGAATAGGTACGGAAAGACGGGCGTACCGTCTTGAGCACGTCGCCAAACTGATAGGAGAAGAGCGCGAAGCCTTTGTCGCGGATGGTGACCTTGATGGTGTCTGTATCGTCGGACGTCAGTACCGCATTCTTGGGTATGCCCGAGATGGACACAGGGATGGCGAACTCCTTCTCGTAGGTCTCGTTGAGCGTGGTGATTAACCAGAAAACGCCCGCGAGTGCCAGGAAGAAGAGAAAGAGCAGCAATTCTTTATTAGCCTTGCTAAAAAAGAACTCCCTCACCATTTTACAGAACTTCGTTATCATTATTTAAAGACAGAGTAACTATTTAAAGACAGAGTAACAGAATAACGTGTATTCAGACAGAGTATCTCTTTAAAGACAGAGTAACAGAATAACACTGTTCTTTAGACAGAGTAACAGAATAACGTTTTATTTCTGGGCAGTGGGGGTGCTGGCGGGATCCTTGAAGACGTAGCTCTTGTCGACGGTGACAACGACGTCCTTGGCAATCTTCACGTCAACGGTGTTCTTGGCCAGATCGATGCTCTTGACGGTGCCGTAGATGCCACCACCCGTGATGACCTGCGTACCTTCAGTCAGTTCGTTCTGGAATTTCTGGATCTCTTTCTGCTTTTTCTGCTGGGGCTTGATCATGAAGAACCACATGATGGCGAAGATAGCTACCATCATGATAATCATGCTCATGCCGCCTCCTTGGGCTGATTGTGCAATTAATACTTGGTTATACATATTATTATAAATTTAGACAGAATAACTATTTAAAGACAGAGTAACAGAATAACGTATATTCTTAAGACAGAGTATCTTTTTAAAGACAGAGTAACAGAATAACGTATATTCTTAAGACAGAGTATCTTTTTAAAGACAGAGTAACAAAATAACATTTAAATGCGCTTGATTATTTTTTGATGCGGGGGCGACGGGAGGGTTTCTCGACCGGGATGCTCTTGGGTTTTGACTTCAGGGGGTCGATGTGCTTCATCAGACGTCCTGTATCCACGAGGTTACGGGCGATGGCATCGAGCATGCCATTGATGTAGCCACCGCTCTTAGAGGTCGAGTAGAACTTGGCAATCTCCACGTACTCGTTGATGGTGACGTTGATGGGCACGTTGGGCAGGGTCATCATCTCTGCAATGGCAATCTGCATGAGGATAATGTCCATATATGCCAGGCGCGAGAAATCCCAGTTGCGTGATGCCTCACTCATATAGTGCTGATACTCGTCGGCATTGAGGATGGCAGAGCGGAAGAGCTTGCGGGCAAAATCCTTCTCCTCTTCACTGTCCCATTCGGGCAGCAGCTCCTGTTTGGCACCCTCCTGCTCGTTGAAACGTTTGATGGTCTTGATGACGAAGGTGTCGACAATCTCCTTGTCGTCGTTCCAATAGAGGCTCTGGTCCTCGAGGATCGAATCCAAGTCTTCGTTTGTCTGGATGAAGGTCTTGTATAGCTTGCGCCACAACTCACGGTCGAGTTCGTAGTTGTCCTCCGCATTGTTCATGTACTCCTGATAGATGTCGCTCTGCTCGATCTTCTCAAAGAGCTGTCCGATGAAGACGTCGGAATCATCCCACGACAGTTTCTGGGTGCTCAGGAAATCATTGAGCTGTTTGTTCTCTGCGAGTTGCAGGGCGAAGCGGTTATAGACGAATTTGGGTGAAGGCTCCTCGGTGCCCTCTCTCTTTGCACGTGCCTGAGCCACTTCAAGACGGCGCTGTGCCTCCTTGGTAACTGCCGTGATGAGGCTCAATAAATAGTTGTAAAGGTCATAAGCCTTTGACAAGCTGAAGAAGAGCTCCTTCTCAGCCGTGTCGATGTTCTTGTTACCGTTTTGATAGTAGGCGTAGGTTAACTGAACAATCTTGATTCTGATAATTTCTCTGTTAATCATCTCACTTGATGCTTTTAATTCTACAAATATCTACAAATTGACGTGGCAAAGGTAGGTATTTTCTGTGAATTGAGCAAGAAATACACTCTTTTTTTTCATTTTTTCATCATTTCATTTTTCTATTTCAAAAAAAAGGTGTATTTTTGCACCCGCTTTTCTCAAAGGCACAACGATTTTTCGTGTGATGGCGAATTAAGCAACGATTGTTTTAACAACTTAATTTAGAGTAACACAGTTATGAAAGAAATTAGCGTCAGTGGCCAGAAGCGTGCCACTACCGGCAAGAAAGCCGCAAAGGAACTCCGCAAGGAGGGTTTGGTTCCCTGTAACCTTTATGGTGAGAAGAAAGGTGAGAATGGTCTGCCCGAGGCTCTGGCATTCGCCATCCCCGCAACCCAGCTCCGCAAGGTGGTTTACACTCCTCATGTGTACGTTGTCAACCTGACTATCGACGGTGAGGCTCACAAGGCTGTGATGAAGGAACTTCAGTTCCACCCCACAACTGATGCCCTGGTGCACATCGACTTCTATGAGGTCAACGAGACCAAGCCTATCACTATCGGTATCCCCGTGAAGCTGAATGGTCATGCTCAGGGTGTTCGTGATGGTGGTCGTCTGAGTCAGGCTGTACGTTCACTGAACGTTACCGCTCCCTACAAGCAGATTCCTGAGACACTTGATATCGACGTTACCGAGCTGAAGTTGGGTAAGGCCATCAAGGTGGCTGACCTGCAGTTCGATGGTCTGGAGATCGCCACTCCCGCACAGGTGGTTGTATGCTCTGTGAAGGCTACACGTGCATCACGTTCTGCAGCTGCTGCTGAAGCCGCTGAGTAACTCGAAAGCTGATGGACAAATACTTGGTTGTAGGTTTGGGAAATGTCGGCGACGAGTACGAGATGACCCGCCACAATACAGGTTTTATGGTATTGGATGCTTTTGCAAAGGCATCCAATATTGTTTTTGACGATCGACGCTATGGCTTCGTGGCCGAGACCTCGTTGAAGGGACGTAAGGTGATCCTGCTGAAGCCCTCGACGTTTATGAATCTCAGTGGCAATGCCGTGCGTTATTGGTTGAACAAGGAGAATATCGACCAGAGCCGTCTGCTCGTTGTGAGTGATGATGTGGCCTTGCCGTTGGGCGCCTTCCGTCTGAAGGCAGGTGGTTCTCATGGTGGTCATAACGGTCTGGGACATATCCAACAGCTCATCGGACAGAACTTTGCACGTCTGAGGATGGGTATCGGCAACGATTTCCCTCGAGGTATGCAGGTGGACTGGGTACTTGGCAAGTATGATGAGGAAGAATTGAAGACTCTCCAACCCAGTATCGACACTGCGGTGGAGATCATCAAGAGTTTTGTCCTGGCGGGTATTGATGTCACGATGAATCAGTTTAATAAGAAGAGGTTAGGGGTTAGAGGTTAGTGGTTAGTGGTTAGAGGTTAGTGGTTAGTGGTTAGAGGTTAGTGGTTAGTGGTTAGAGATGGAAGAGGCAAGGATTGATAAGTGGCTGTGGGCGGCGAGGATTTTCAAGACGAGATCTATTGCTGTGGATGCGATCAAGAATGGTCGTGTCACTATCGACGGCGTCAACGTGAAACCTTCGCGCAATGTGAAGGTAGGTGAGACTGTCTCAGTACGTAAGCCGCCTGTGACCTACTCCTTCCGTATTCTGAAGACTATTGAACAGAGGGTAGGGGCGAAGCTGCTGCCTGAGATCTATGAGAATGTGACGCCTGCAGACCAGTACGAGTTGTTGGAGATGAACCGTATCAGCGGTTTCGTGGATCGTGCTCGTGGTACAGGACGTCCTACGAAGAAAGACCGTCGTGCCATGGACGCGTTCCTAAATGAGGAGTGAAAAGTAATAAGGTTTAAGATATGCTGCTGAATATTGTATACATCATTGTGGGTGTTGCCCTGGTGCTTTGGGGAGCTGACCGTCTGACAGGGGCCGCTTCTCAGTTGGCTCGCGACATGCGTGTGCCTGAGATTATCATTGGTCTGACCATCGTGGCTGCGGGTACATCCGCTCCAGAACTCTTTGTCAGTCTGACATCAGCCTTGAAGGGCACAGCTGATCTGGCAGTGGGAAACGTCATCGGGTCGAATATCTTCAATGTCATGCTTATTGTGGGCTGTTCAGCAGTGGTGGCTCCTATCAAGGTGTCGTGGTCGACAGTGCGTAAGGATATCCCCTTCGCAGTGGGTGCCTCGCTGTTGCTGTTCATGCTCTGTTTCGACGATATGGACTCCCCCCACCTCTGGGGTAATGAGATCAGTCGTAGTGATGGTATCATCCTGCTTATCGGTTTTGCGGCCTTTATGCTCTATACCTTCCAGATGGCCCGTAAGGACGGACTGTTGCCCAAGCATGAGGAAGTGCTGGGTGTAGAGGAAGAGGTGGAACCGAGAGACTTCTCCCACATGTGGCGTCACTTGAGTTTTATCGTGCTGGGACTGGCCTGTCTGATTATTGGCAGTCATCTCTTTGTCGATGCCGCCTCGTATATCGCCCATCGCTTTGGGATTCGTCAGAGTATCATCGGACTGACCATCGTGGCCGGTGGTACCTCTCTGCCAGAATTGGCTACGAGTGTGGTTGCTGCCTATAAAGGTCGCTCGGCTTTGGCACTGGGCAATGTCATTGGCTCGAATGTGTTCAATATTCTGCTGATTTTGGGTGCTACGGCCGTTGTTCAGCCCTTGCGCATCATGGGTATTACCATCGTTGACTTGATGATGATGCTCGTCAGTGTGGGTCTGCTCTGGCTTTTCGCTTTCACGAAGTTCTCCGTCTCCAGGCGCGAGGGCTTTGTCCTCATCCTTGGGTTCCTGGGTTATATGGCCTGGTTGCTCTACCTCTTATAAAAAACACAGGGGTCGATGAATACCCCCTTTAACAAAACAAGACAATGGAAAAAACAAAAGACAATCAGAAAATCAGTGTGCTGTTTATGTTCTACGGCATACTGTTCTGCGTCTGCCTGATTACGGCAAACGTATTGGAGACCAAACAGATCTCCTTTGGTCCTGCGAACATGACGGCAGGACTGATCGTGTTCCCCGTCAGTTACATCATCAACGATGTGGTGTGTGAGGTGTGGGGGTATGGTCGTACCCGTCTGCTCATCTGGATGGGATTTGCGATGAACTTCCTCTTCGTGTTCTTCGGGGCTGTGGCTGACTGGATCCCAGGTGCCTCCTATTGGGATGGTGAAGAGGGCTTCCATCAGATCTTCGGACTGGCTCCACGTATCGCAGGTGCCTCGTTCCTGGCCTTCCTCTGCGGATCGTTTATGAATGCTTATGTGATGAGTCGTATGAAACTCTCGTCAGCAGGTCGCAATTTCTCCAAACGAGCTGTACTGAGTACGGTTTTTGGTGAGCTCACAGACTCTATCATCTTCTTCCCTCTGGCTTTGGGAGGTGTTATTCCCTGGGAGGAGATGCCTTCATTGGTGATCACACAGGTCACTCTGAAGACGCTGTATGAGATTGTCGTACTCCCTGTCACCATCCGTGTGGTAGCTTTCACGAAGGCGCACGACCATGAGGATGTGTTTGATTTGGACATGAATTATAATGTATTTAAGGTGAAGGATATATAGTGGTTAGGGGTTAGTGGTTAGGGGTTAGTGGTTAGTGGTTAGGGGTTAGTGGTTAGGGGTTAGTGGTTAGAGATTTGAGTTTATAGTTTAGAGTTTATAGATATGAGAGAACAAGAGGGTTTGCAGGCATTGGGACGGAAGACAGAATATAAGATGGATTATGCTCCTGAGGTATTGGAGACGTTCCAGAACAAACATCCTGAGAATGACTATTGGGTACAGTTCAACTGTCCCGAGTTTACGTCGCTTTGTCCGATTACGGGTCAGCCTGATTTCGCTGAGATCAAGATTATGTATATTCCAGGTGAAAAGATGGTGGAGTCGAAGAGTTTGAAGCTTTATCTCTTTTCTTTCCGTAACCATGGGGATTTTCATGAGGACTGTATTAACATCATCATGAAGGATCTGGTCCGTCTCATGGATCCTAAATACATTGAGGTTGTCGGTATCTTCACCCCTCGAGGTGGCATCAGTATCTATCCCTATGCCAACTATGGACGTCCTGGGACCAAATATGAGCAATTGGCCCAAGAACGTCTGATGGGGCATTCATTCCAATAGTTAGGAAAATAAAGTAATCCGAAAACGTCCTGGCTCAGAGGCCGGATGTCCGATTATCGGAATCATTCAATGAACTCGCTTCGCTCAAACAGCATTTCATGTCGATTTGCTTGTCTCGCTTTGCGATACAAGAATCGAAGAAGATTCCGATAATAGTACATCCTCTAAAGACCTCTTCGTGCGGAATGTTTTTCGGATTACTTTATTTTTCTATAGTTACCTATATGCCTCGATATTTCTACCTGAGCCCCTTTTCAAGGGGCGGCGACAGCAGGGATGTCAAGAACCATGGCTCGCCCCCGAAGGGGCACAGGCTCTGCGAGCCATACAAGAAGTCCTTGATGGAGGGCGGTCTCTGCCCGGAATCAATTAAGTCCTTCCATATAGGGAAGGATTTAGGATAGGTGGATGTCTCTTGGTTCATTCTCTGCGCCAGAGAATGAACAGCTAGAACACGTTGGGGCGTCCCCCTACATAAACCTGCATAAAAAAGATAAAAATATAAAAAAGATTCTTTGTTTTGTAGGACTTTGCAAAAAAAGTGCTATATTTGCAGTCAATATTACTATTGTTGACTAAAATATGGCAAAAAAGAGAATCCAATTCAGTCTCGTTTACAGAGACATGTGGCAGTCTTCAGGCAAGTTTCAACCCCGTAAGGACCAGTTGGAGCGCATTGCCCCTGCCATTATTGATATGGGCTGTTTCGCCCGAGTAGAAACCAATGGTGGTGCCTTTGAGCAGGTGAACCTGATGGCTGGTGAGAACCCTAACCTCGCTGTCCGTGCGTTCTGTAAGCCTTTTAACGAGGTAGGTATCAAGACCCACATGCTCGATCGTGGTCTGAACGCCCTCCGTATGTATCCTGTGCCTGACGACGTGCGCGCATTGATGTATAAGGTGAAGCATGCTCAGGGTGTCGATATCACCCGTATCTTCTGTGGCCTGAACGACACGCGTAATATCATCCCCAGTATCAAGTGGGCCAAGGAAGGTGGCATGACCCCACAGGCTACGTTGTGTATCACCACCTCACCTGTTCATACCGTTGAGTACTACTCAAGGATTGCTGAAGAGGTGATTGCTGCGGGTGCTGAGGAAATCTGTCTGAAGGATATGGCTGGTATCGGACAGCCCGCCATGTTGGGAGCTCTGACGAAGGCCATCAAGACCAAGCACCCCGATATCATCGTACAGTATCATGGCCACTCAGGCCCAGGTCTCTCGATGGCTTCTATCCTCGAGGTATGTAACAATGGCGCTGATGTGATTGATACCGCCATCGAACCGTTGTCTTGGGGAAAGGTTCATCCAGATATCATCTCTGTACAGTCGATGCTGAAGAACGAGGGCTTCGAGGTGGCTGATCTGAATATGAACGCCTATATGCAGGCTCGTACGCTGACCCAGGAGTTCATTGACGACTGGCTTGGCTACTTCATCAATCCTGCCAATAAGCACATGTCTTCACTGCTGCTTGGCAGTGGTCTGCCTGGTGGTATGATGGGTTCGATGATGGCTGATCTTGGTCCTATCCAGAAGATGATCAACAAGGAGCGCGAGAAGAAGGGCGAATCCGCGTTGACGATGGATGATATGCTCGTGAAGCTCTTCAACGAGGTTGAATATGTATGGCCAAAGGTCGGTTATCCCCCATTGGTAACCCCATTCTCACAGTACACGAAGAACATCGCCCTGATGAACCTCCTCACGATGGAGCAGGGCAAGGGGCGTTACGTGATGATGGACGACGCCATCTGGGGTATGATTCTCGGTAAGAGTGGTAAGGTGCCTGGCACCATCGCTCCTGAGCTCATCGAACTGGCTGAGAAGAAAAATCTCAAGTTTACGGATGCTGATCCTCACACCCTCCTCGAGAATGCCCTCGACGGCTTCCGCAAGGAGATGGATGAGAACGGTTGGGAGTATGGTCCCGACGATGAGGAACTCTTCGAGTTGGCTATGCACCCCGAGCAGTACCGTCCCTTCAAGAGCGGTCAGGCCAAGAAACAGCTCCTCGCTGATATCCAGAAGGCCAAGGATGCGAAGCTCGGTGGTGGTCAGAAGATCTCTCAAGAGGAGATTGATGCCCTGAAGCATGCCAAGGCTGATGCCGTGAAGAGTCCATTGGATGGTCAGCTCATCTGGAGCTTTGGTGGTGAGGGTGTTCCCGCTTCCTGCATCGAACCATTCATTGGCCAGAAGTACAAGGAAGGCGATATCTTCTGCTATCTGCAGACGAAGTGGGGTGAGATCGTCGAGATCCCTGCTGCCCTCGGAGGCAAGTTGGTAGATATCACTGTGAAGCCAGGACAGAAGATCCGCCAGGGCGATACCATTGCTTGGATAGAGCGCGAAGCCTGATATGGAATATAGTAAAATCATAGATCAGTTTTATCCGTCGGAGAATGAACTCCGGCGGATATTGCTTGTGCACAGCCGTCAGGTGGCTGATCGTTGTCACAAGATCGTCAAGGCCCATCCTGAGCTGAAGCTTGATGACGATTTTCTGGAGAATGCCTCGATGCTTCATGATATCGGTATCATCGGGTGTCACGCCCCCAGTATCCAGTGCTTTGGTACCGAACCCTATATCTGTCACGGACTCATAGGAGCACGGATGCTCCGTTCGTTGAATGAAGGACATGCCAACTATGAGTTGGAACGCTGCGCCCTCGTGTGTGAGCGTCATACAGGTACAGGTATCACGCGTGAGCAGATTGAGGCCCAGCAGCTCCCGCTGCCAGTGGATGTCAGTTACGTGCCAGAGTCGCTCGAGGAGCAGGTCATCTGCTATGCTGATAAGTTCTATTCCAAGTCCGACCTGTCGCTCGAACGTTCTGTGGTACAGACGGCACAGAGTCTTGAGAAGTTCGGTCCCGAGGGCGTTAGAAAGTTCCTGAAATGGGTTGAAATGTTCGAATAGTATTAGACAGAATAACGTATTAAGACAGAGTAACAGAATAACCTTTTTAAGACAGAGTAACAGAATAACCATATTTTAGACAGAAGAACATAAGGACAAATATGTCTAAATAAAGTAAAAAAACAGGAGGGGAATTTTGTAATTCCCCTATTTTGTTGTAATTTTGCAGTCGCAATAGTAAAACTTGCAGGTGTGAAAAGGAAATCAGCCATTATACTGATGCTGTTTGTCATCCTTCTGGTGATGGCAGAGGTGCCTGTGTCGTTTGTTTCTGAAGCCCGTCGGGCCCAGAAGGATAATGACAGCATCGCTGCAGATACCATTATTCCTGAAGCACTTCCCGAATCCTCGATCAAGATCAAGCGCGACACGACGACGATGGACTCCATCGAACTCGCTATCTATAAGCATAACAAGGCCGTTGACGACTCGTTGGCACTCGACAGTATCAACCGCAGTCGTAAGAACGGTATCGATTCGCCCGTGGAATATTCCGCCAACGACTCGTTGACCTACGAGGCCGCCACGGGACTGGCCCATCTCTATGGAGAGTCGAAGGTGAAATACCAGAATATGGACCTCCAGAGTGAGCAGATCTACATGAGTCTCGACAGTAACCTTGTGCATGCCACAGGTAAGATCGACTCCACCCAGCAGCTCGTGGGTACCCCTGTCTTCAAGATGGGTAACGACGAATACGAGAGTGACACGATGGCCTTCAACTTCAAGACGAAGAAAGGACTTATCACCGAGGTCTATACCCAGCAGGACGAAGGTTTCCTGACGAGTCAGGTCTCCAAGCGAGGTGCCAATGGTGAGATGTTCCTCGAGCATGGCCGCTATACCACCTGTGACGATCCCCATCCCGACTTCTACCTCGCTCTCTCGCGTGCGAAGGTGCGCCCAGGTAAGGATGTGGTGTTCGGACCAGCCTACCTCGTGGTGGCTGATGTGCCCCTTCCCCTCGCGGTGCCCTATGGTTTCTTCCCCTTTACGAAGAGCTATTCCAGTGGTATCATCATGCCTACCTATGGTGACGAGACCGAGAAAGGCTTCTACCTTCGCGATGGTGGTTACTACTTCGCCATCAGTGACAAGATGGACCTTAAGCTCCTGGGCGAGATCTACACCAAGGGTTCGTGGGGTATCTCAGCCACGTCGAACTATAAGAAGCGCTATCGTTACAGTGGTTCGTTCTTCTTCAGCTATCAGGATGCACGCTCAGGCGATAAGGGACTGCCCGACTACCATCGTCAGACCAGTTACAAGCTGACCTGGAGCCATCGTCAGGACCAGAAGGCCAATCCCTTCCACTCGCTTACTGCCAGCGTGAATTTCGCTTCGTCGAGTTACGAGAGCGACAACCTAAACTCGATGTATAACCCCCAGGCCTTGACACAGACCACCCGTACCTCTTCAGTGACCTATAACGTCAATTTCTCGAGTATCGGACTGAACATCACCTCCACCACGAGTGTCGATCAGAACATGCGCGACTCCACCCTCACACTGAAACTGCCCGATGTCAACTTCAGTATCTCGCGCTTCTACCCCTTCAAACGTAAGAAGGCCGTTGGCTCCGAACGCTGGTACGAGAAGATCTCGATGAGCTATACGGGTCACCTGAAGAACGAGATCAGTACGAAGGAGGACAAGGTGCTCCACTCGAACATGGCACGTGACTGGTCTAACGGTATGGACCACAAGATACCCATCCAGGCCAACTTTACCCTCTTCGACTACCTGACGCTGACGCCCAGTTTCAACTTTACCGACGTCATGTTGCTCAGCAAGACCAAGAAATCGTGGGATGAAAAGAACCAGTGTGAGGTCTCTGATACGATCAGCGGATTCTACAATATGTACAGTTGGAATCTCAACATGAGTGCCTCGACGACGCTCTACGGATTCTTTATCCCCAACCGCAAGCTCTTCGGTGATAAAGTCCAGGCCATCCGTCACGTGCTCACACCGTCTGTCAGCTTCTCTTATCAGCCCGACTTTACGTCCGATCGCTATGGCTACTACGACTCCTACCAGCGCACGAATGCTGACGGTAGTGTCGAGATGGTGCGCTACTCGCCCTACGCCAATCGCGGCTACTCCATACCTGGTGAACGCTCAGGCCGCATCAACTTCGACCTCTCCAACAATGTCGAGATGAAGGTCAAGTCAGATAAAGACTCCACAGGCTTCAAGAAGATCAGCCTGATCGATGAGTTGCGCCTTGGTATGAGTTATGACCTCGTGGCTGATCGTCGTCCCTTGAGTGACCTCCAGACCACCCTGCGCCTGAAGCTCTCGAAGAGTTATACCCTGAACCTCAGTACCACCTTCGCCTCTTACGTCTACGAGCTCGACAGCCTGGGACGTCCACAGGTCAGCGACCACACTACCTATTGGCAGAAGGGCAAGTTCGGGCGTTTTACGGGTCTCTCGCAGAATCTCTCTTATAACCTCAGCAACGAGAAGATCAGCAACTGGATCAAACGTCTGCGTGGTGAAGATGTCGATGACGACAAGCAGAAGAAACGCAAGAAGCAGGAAGAGGAAGAAGACGACGAGTGGGACAATGGTCGCGACTCCAACATTGACAAGGAGATGGAGAAGGCCAAACGCGGCAGCCGCAAGGGTAGTGGTGACAAGGCTGAGACCGATGAAGACGGCTATCTGGCCTTCAAGATACCCTGGAACCTCAGCATTGGCTATAACATCAGTGTACGTGAGAATACCGATGTCAGCAGGTTCAACTACGACACGATGCGTTATCCCTATAAGATCACGCAAGGTCTGAACTTCAGCGGTAATATCCGCATCAGTGACGGTTGGGACATCAACTTCTCCTCAGGTTACGACTTCGAGACGAAGCAGATCTCCATGACCACCGCCTCGCTCAGTCGCGACCTCCACTGCTTCAACATGTCGTGTTCGGTGGTGCTCGCTCCCTACACCAGCTACAACTTCTCGTTCAGGTGTAATGCCTCCACGTTGGCTGATGCCTTGAAGTATGACAAGCGTTCCAGCTACTCCAATGCCGTACAGTGGTACTAGGGGAGTTGAGAATGAAGAATTAAGAATTAAGATATAATCAAAAACCAATAAACTATGGCAGAACTTCCTTCAATGATTCAGGACCTGGCGCTGATGCTGGTTGTGGCAGGTATTGTGACCCTGATTTTCAAGAAACTCAAACAGCCGCTGGTGCTGGGCTACATCGTGGCAGGCTTCCTCGTCAGTCCCAACATGCCCTATACGGCCTCCGTCGTCGACCATGAGGGTGTCCATCTCTGGGCTGATATCGGTGTGATGTTCCTCCTGTTCTCGCTGGGTCTCGACTTCTCGTTCAAGAAGATCCTGAAGATGGGCGCCTCGCCTGTCATCTCCACGTGTACCATCATCTTCTGTATGTCGATGCTGGGTGTGCTCGTGGGCTACTCTTTCGGATGGAGCAAGATGGACTGCATCTTCCTAGGCGGTATGCTCGCCATGTCGTCGACCACCATTATCTATAAGGCTTTCGACGACTTGGGACTACGTCAGCAGCAATTTGCTGGTCTCGTCATGTCCGTGCTGATTCTCGAGGATATCCTGGCCATCGTCATGATGGTGATGCTGAGTGCTATTGCCAGTGGCAACAACCCCGATGGCGGTCAGATGCTCGGCTCCATCATGAAGATCGGTTTCTTCCTCATCCTCTGGCTCATTGTGGGCATCTTCGCCGTTCCCCTGTTCCTGAAGCAGGTGCGTAAGCTCATCAACAACGAGGTGCTGCTTGTCGTGTCGCTGGGCCTCTGTTGTGCCATGGCCGTCTTCTCGACGAAGGTAGGCTTCAGCTCTGCTTTCGGTGCCTTCATCATGGGTAGCATCCTGGCTGAGACCATCGAGGCTGAGAAGATCGAGAAACTCGTCGAGCCCGTGAAGAACCTTTTCGGAGCTGTATTCTTCGTGTCAGTCGGTATGCTCGTCGATCCCAAGATTCTCGTCGACTATGCAGGACCCATCGCCCTGCTTGTGCTGACCATCCTCGTGGGTCAGGCAGTCTTTGGCACCTTCTCCTTCATGCTCGGTGGTGAGTCGCTCAAGTCGGCCATGCGCTGCGGTTTCTCCATGGCTCAGATTGGTGAGTTCTCCTTCATCATCGCTTCGCTGGGTCTCTCGCTAGGCGTCATCAGTGATTTCCTCTATCCGGTGGTGGTGGCTGTATCCGTTATAACCACATTCCTCACACCTTACATGATACGGCTTGCCACCCCGGTTTACAGTCGTCTTGAGCGCCATCTGCCCAAGCGTCTCATCCAGTCGTTGAACCGCCTGTCGATGAGTAACGCTCCCACCCATGAGCAGAGCAAGTGGAAGAAACTGCTTATGCAGATGGGTGTCAACACGCTCATTTACTCCATCCTCTCCATGGCCGCCATCGCCGTCATGTTCACCTTCTTCCTGCCCTTCATGCGCGAGCTGCTGGCAGGTGCAGGCGACAACCTCTATGCCAATGCCATCGTGGGAATCGTCACGGTCATCATCATCGCACCATTCTTGCGCGCGATGGTCATGAAGAAGAACCGCAGCGAGGAGTGGCGCGCCCTTTGGGCAGAGAGCAATCGCAACCGTCTGCCCCTCATCTTCACTATTATCGTGCGTGCCGTCATCGCCATCGCCTTTATCTTCTATATCTGTCATAAACTCAGCCACTTCACCAATGCCCTGATGATCACCATCGGTGTCATCGTCGTGGCCCTGATTGTCGTCTCGCGCGCAGTGAAGCGTCGCAGCATCACCCTCGAACGCCTGTTCGTCCAGAACCTCCGTTCGCGCGATATCGAAGCCCAGGTGCATGGCAAGAAGCGCCCTCTCTACGAGGGTCGTCTGTTAGACCGCGATATCCACATCGCTGATTTCCAAGTGCCCTTTAACTCCATGTGGATGGGTTCTACGTTGAAGCAGCTCGACCTTGGCCGCAAGTACGGTGTCCATATCAGCAGCATCATGCGAGGTGGCATGCGTATTAACATCCCTGATGGCGACTATGTCATCTTCCCCTATGATGTGCTTCAGGTCATCGGTTCTGATGAGCAGTTCACCGCCTTCCGCGAAGCCCTCGAGAAGGAAGTGCTTGGCGAGGACTACGACTGGGAGAACCGAGAGATGAAGCTCCGTCAACTCGTCATCGGTGAGGACAGCCCCTTTGTTGGCAAGAGCCTCATAGAGAGTGGCATCCGAGACCTTTACAGCTGTATGGTCGTTGGCCTCGAAGAAGGCAAGGAGAGCCTCTCCCGTTATGTCCCCACGCGCAAGTTCCAGCCTGGCGACATCATTTGGGTCGTAGGTGAGCAAGAGTCCCTCGACGCCCTTATGAGTTGCTAAACAAACAAAAATGACGCGTCGACGTTAAGGTGCGTCGGCGCGTCATTTGAATCATAGAGTGATTGATTTTATGTGCTTACATTGTCACCTCTACAGTGTGCTTGCCGGCAGAGTAGGGGATGACAGTGCCTTCGATGGGCTGTCCGTCGAGGACAATCTTCTTCACTCCCTTCTGCTGTCCGTTCGGATGGATAGTGATATCGTAGTCGGCATCACGGAACTTACGCTGAACGGTATAGTCAGTAGCTGTCTCAGGCAGACAAGGATCGATACGGATACCATCATAGTCAGGCTTGATACCGAGGATGAACTCAGAAACAGTGTACCACATCCAGGCGGCGGTACCTGTGAGCCATGAGTTCTTACCCTCGCCAGGCTTGAAGGCGTCCTTACCAGCTACCATCTGACAGTTCACATAAGGCTCCACCTTATGGAGGGTCTGGTATTTCTCTTCAACGTATGATGGGAGGATCTTGGCGTAATGGCTCCAGGCATCGTTACCGCGACCTGCGAGACACTCTCCAATGATGACCCAAGGATTGTTGTGGCAGAAGATACCGGCGTTCTCCTTGTAGCCCTCGGGATAAGAGGAGATCTCACCATATTCGTAGATGTATTTCGAGAAGGCAGGGTTGTTGAGTACCATACCATGTTCGCATTCGAGGTACTTCTTACAAGAATCGAGCGACTTGGCTACCATACCATCTTCAGCACCAATCTCAGCCATGGTGCACCAGCCCTGAGACTCGATGAAGATCTTGGCTTCATCGCACTCGTTAGAACCAATCTTGTTACCATAGAAGTCGTAGGCGCGGAGGTACCACTCGCCATCCCAGCCATGCTTCTTCACAGCCTCTATCATAGCGTCGACAGCCTTCTGCATTCTTGCTGCTTCTGCAGCAAAGAATGCAGGGGTTAGTGGTGAGGGGTTAGTGGCTCTAACCTCTAACCTCCGGCAAAGATTTACATAATCTTTGCCAGTAACCACGAAGAGACCTGCGATCATGAGCGACTCTGCCTTGGTGCCTTCAGAGACGTTCTCTGTGGTCTGGAAGCTCTCGTTGGGATCCCAAGAGAAGCAGTTGAGGTTCAAACAGTCGTTCCAGTCGGCACGTCCGATGAGTGGCAGCATGTGGGGACCGAGGTTCTTGATGACATGATCCATCGACACCTTCAGGTGCTCGAACAGGGTGACCTCAGAGCCAGGCTGGTTATCGAAGGGCACCATCTCGTCGAGAATCGAGAAGTCGCCCGTCTCCTTGATATAAGCTACGGTACCAAAGATGAGCCAGCATGGGTCATCATTGAATCCACCACCAATGTCGTTGTTGCCGCGCTTGGTGAGGGGCTGATACTGGTGATAGCAGCCACCATCAGGGAACTGCGTCGAGGCGATGTCGATGATGCGCTGACGTGCACGTGGGGGAATCTGATGAACAAAGCCCACGAGGTCCTGATTCGAATCGCGGAAACCCATGCCACGACCTACGCCACTCTCGAAGAAGCTGGCACTTCGCGAGAAGTTGAACGTCACCATACACTGGTACTGGTTCCAGATATTGACCATGCGGTCGAGTTTGTCGTTGCCTGTCTTTACCTTATATATATTAAGGAGAGCATCCCAGAGCTGGCAGAGTTCTGCAAAGGCCTTGTCGACCTTCTCAGTGGTATCGAGCTCAGCGATAAGAGCATGAGCCTTCTTCTTGTTGATGACTTGGAGGCTCTCCCACTTATCGTCCTGCTCGTTCTCGATATAGCCGAGGAGGAAGATGAAGTCCTTCGACTCGCCTGGAGCGAGGGTGACCTCGATGTAGTGAGAAGCGATGGGGCTCCAGCCATGGGCGTGGCTGTTGCGGGGCTTACCCTCGAGGACAGCCTGAGGATCGGCAAATGAGTTGTAGAGGCCAACGAAGGTCTCGCGGTCGGTATCAAAGCCCTGAATCTCAGCGTTCACATGATAGAAAGCGTAGTGGTTACGACGCTCGCGATACTCCGTCTTGTGGTAGATGGTGCTACCCTCAATCTTCGAACTATTGTTCGAAGTTGAGATGCCGAGATTCGGCACCTCGACTTCCACCTCACCCGTTGAGAAGTTGCGTTGGAAGTTCTCCATATCGGTAGCGGCATTCCAGAGACACCACTCCTCGAACGAGAAGAGTTTCAGTGTCTTAGTCTCCTGAGATTCGTTCTTCAGCGTCAGTTTCTGTACCTCGCACCATTTTTTCAAGGGTACGAAGAAGAGTACAGAGGCCTCTACACCGTTCTTACGCCCCGTGATGCGCGTATAGCTCATACCATGACGGCACTCGTAGAAGTCGAGCGGCGTCTTACAGGGTTTCCATCCCGGATTCCAGACGGTGTTGCCATCCTTGATGTAGAAGTAGCGACCACCATTGTCCATCGGTACGTTGTTGTAACGATAGCGGGTGATGCGGCGGAACTTGGCATCCTTGTAGAAAGAGTAGCCGCCAGCGGTGTTGGAAATCAGTGAGAAGAAATCCTCGTTGCCCAGATAGTTAATCCAAGGCCAAGGTGTCTGCGGGTCTGTAATGACATACTCGCGATGCTGGTCATCAAAATGACCGTAACGTTTTTGTTGTTCCATATCTATAAACTATAAACTTTAAACTCTCAACTTTCAACTTTCAACTCTCAGCCCTAATCCTCCCTCTCGATGAGGATACGTGCGTCGACGGCGACGATGTCGTTCTCGTTGGCAAGTAGCGGATTGAGATCCATCTCCTTGATCTCCGTGGCGAAGCGCAGGAGGGTGGAGAGACGCACGATAATCTCGGCATACTTCTGTTCGTTGATGCCCCGTTGACCGCGCGTACCTTTTAATATCTTATAGCCTCTGAGCGAACGGATCATCGAATAAGCCTCGTCGTAGGAGAGGGGAGCCAATCCAGACGACACATCCTTGAGAACCTCGACGAAGATGCCGCCCAGTCCGCAGAGTACCACATGCCCGAAACGCTCCTCGTATTTTGCACCGATGAAGAGTTCGGTGCCCTTGAGCATCTTCTGTACCATGACACCCGTGGCATCCTGGATCTGCATCATCCGGTCGAACTCGAGGGCAAGATGCTCAGGTGTGCGGATATTGAGCGTCACGCCACCCACATCGCTCTTATGGACAGGCCCTACGACCTTGGCTACGACGGGGAATCCCACTTTTTGTGCAAAGGCCGTCAACTCGTCCTTCGAGGTGGATACCATCTCGGGCACGAGGGGGATGCCTGCACAAGTGAGTATCTCGCGCACTGTGTCGGGGGCGAGGTAGCCGCTCTGAAGACCTTCGAACTTCAGACGGTTGGTCTCGCGGAAGATGATCTTGTTGAGTCGGGGGATATCGATGCCATAAAGCTGAACCTCAGGTGGTGCAGGCGGTGGCGTGTTCATGACCTGTGAGAGAGCCGTGGCCAGTGTTACCTCGTCACTGAAGTTCACATGCCCCTTCTTGAGGAACTCCTCGACCTCAGGGCCAGCGGTGTGAAGACTCGGCAGTATGGGGAAGATAGGCTTCTTGCACTCACGGATCTTCTTGTCGAGCACATCGTAGGCCTCGTAGAGTTGGGTGAGTCCCGGTGTGCCGTAGATGACAGCGATGGCGTCGATATGATCAAACATGTTCTCGCAGTAGTCGATGACGGTACCCAGTTGCTCGGGGGTTCCTGTTGCGAGGAAGTCGATGGGGTTGGCTACTGAGGAACCCGGGAAGAGTTTCGTTTTCAACTCCTCTGCCAAGGGCCCTTCGATGTGTGGCACGTTGAGTCCCCCCTTCGAGAGTGCATCCGTCAGCATGACACCAGGGCCACCCGCATGAGTGACGATGGCGAAGTTGCGCCCTTTCAACGGCGGTAGGGTAAAGATACACCCCACGGTGGTCAGTTCCTCGCGTGAGAAACAGCGCACGATGCCCGCCTTGCGGAAAAGAGCCTCGACAGCTGAGTCACTGGAGGCGATGGCACCTGTATGGGAAGACGCCGCGCGCGAACCACTCTCGCTCGATCCCGCCTTGATGGCCGCGATGCGACAGCCCTTACGGATCAGGCTGCAGGCATGGAACAGTAACTTGTCGGGGTCGGAGATATTCTCGATATAGAGCAGTTTCACCTTCGAGTCGGTCTCGGGGTTGAAATGCTCGTCCATATACATGAGTACATCCTCGATGCCAATCTGCTTGCCGTTGCCAATGCTCCAGACAGAATTGAACTGGAGACCCTTGATGACGGCACTCTCGAGGATGAAGACCGCTGTGGCACCAGAACCACTGATGAAGTCGACGCCCTGAGGATTGAGTTGGGGGATGGGTAGGGTGAACACACTGTGGTGGTTGCGGTTGAGTAGACCGATGCAGTTGGGACCAATCAAGGCAGCGCCAAACTTCTCGCAGGTATCGAGGATACGCTGTTCAAGCACCGCGCCCTCTTTTGTCTCTTCTCCGAATCCGGCAGAGATGATGACAAAGGCGCGTACCCCCTTCTCTGCACAAAGGTAATCGACATAGTCGGGACAGAACTTAGCAGCCACCACGAGAACGGCGAGATCCGTCTGAGGGATGTCCTTTACGTCGTGTACGGCCTTGATGCCTTGTACTTCGTCCTCTTTGGGATTCACGATATGCAGGGGACCGCTGAAGTCTCCGCTGATGATGTTGCGCACAATGGAACCACCTGGTTTGTGCACATTGTTAGAGCCGCCAACGACGACGATGCTCTTAGGATTTAATAGTTGTTGGTTAATCATGGATGCAAAGATAATATAATAAATTATAAATTCCAAAGGTTTTTCAAGAAAAAATACTACCTTTGCATAGTAAAAACCATTTAAGTGGGTAAAAAATGAAAAAAAGTACCACCTTATTTTTCGCATTGATGATGCCATTGTTTATTTTCGGACAGTCGTATGCTTCCTTATGGAAGAAAGTGGCAGAGGCTCAGAAGAAGGATCTGCCCAAGACCGAGTATGAGGTTTTGCAGCGGATTGTGGAGAAGGCCGCGAAGGACAAGGACTACGGTCAGCTGATGAAGGCTGAACTGCAGGGTGCCCAGGTGATGGCCGGGATCTCTCCAGACTCATTGAAACCAGCCATGGAGCGCATCATCGAACGCTATGAGAACACTGATGACGTGGTGCTCAAGACCGTGTATCAGACTGTGCTCTACCGAGTCGGCCTGCAGAATCGCATGCTGGAGCTCGGGATAGAGGCACCAGAACTGACGCCTGAGCTCTGTGAACAGCTGGCCCAGGTGAAGGACAAGGCCTACGCGCCCTTTATCGTGAAAGGTATCAACGCGGATATCTTCGACAATGATCTGTTGAGTGTGGTGGGTTATGAGCTCGACCGCGACTTCAAGAATATCCATGCCTATTATAATAAGGTGGGTAACCGTAGGGCTGCCTGTATCACCGCCAGAGAAGTGTACGAATACGCTACGGCGGAGGAACTCGACTCCGTGATTAAGGTCTATGAGGATCTGCCGGAGGCTGGAGAGTTGGCTATGCTGAGATACCAGAAGATCTCTTATCTCGAAAAAGGTGCCCGACTGGCCTATATCCACGAGGCTATGGGTAAGTGGAGTTCTTGGAAACGCATGAAACACACCTTTGAGAATGAGGAAATACGTATGACTAATCCCCAGTTTAGTGTCGCCTACGAGCGTCAGCGGGTCATTCCCCAGCAGTCGCAGGAGGTGAAACTGACGGAGTTGCGCAACATCGGATCGCTGACCATGCGTGTGTATCGTACCACGCTCGACGGCGACTTCCGTGAAACGCCCAACTATCCCAAGGGCTATGCACAGGTGAAACCCCATCTGAGAGAAGTGATCAGCGAACAGACACATACCTACACAGGTAAGGCACCCTACGAGATCTTCGAGGACGCGATGACGCTCGAAGGCCTGCCTGTGGGCATCTATATGGTGGAGTTCCAGACAGACAAGAGCACGGGATTCTCGCGCAGTCTGTTGCACGTGACGGACGTGTTTACCATCGCTGAGCCACAGCCTGGGAATGAGCGCATGCGCTACGTGGTGGTCAGTGCCACGACGGGACAGCCCATCGCTGGTGCCCATCTGCGTATCAGGGTGTATCATACCTATAAGGATTATAAGGATTTTCAGGTCGAGACCGACGCGAAGGGTGAGTATATCTTCGAACACGAAGGTACCTTGCATCGACTGGAAACCTGGGCCTATACCGATACGGATAACTTCTGTGAGCCCTTGAGTGATAACTCTCGCTACGGCTCGCCCAATCATCCTGACGACGGTACGCGGATCTGTATCTACACCGATCGTGCCATCTACCGTCCAGGACAAAAGGTCTTTGCCTCAGCGCTCCTCTATCAGGTGACGAATGGCCTGGACCACCAGGTGGTTGACGGGCGTTACGTGCACTTCATGCTGCGTGATGCCAACAGTAAAGTGGTCGCTGAGGAAAATGTTAAAAGCGATGCCTATGGTGTCGCTGCCATGGAGTTTACCTTGCCCGAATCAGGTTTGACGGGTGTTTTCACCATCGCGGTAGACGGTCAGCGTCATCATATCCGTGTGGAGGAATACAAACGCCCCACGTTCCATGTCGACTTCCCAGAGGTAAAGCAAGCCTATGCGGCAGGTGATACGCTGACGGTAAAGGGTGAGGCCAAGAGCTTCGCAGGCGTACCTGTACAGGGTGCCAAGGTTAGCTATAAGGTGGTACGTCGCACAGCCTTCTGGTGGTGGTCCTACAGTCGCTACTGGGACACGGGAGCGCTGAACTACCGCAGTGATGGTGTCGAGGTCTACAGAGGTGATGCCACCACGGGCGATGATGGTACGTTTGAGGTCATCATGCCATTGGAGATGCCTGAGACCGATCATCCGATGTTCTACCACTTCGAGGTATCTGCTGATGTGACGGATGGTGCAGGAGAGACGCATAACGGCCTGCTGTCATTGCCCTTGGGTAACCGTAAGCAGGCGCTCAGTGTGGAACTGGCAGAGAAAATGTTGCTCGACGATAAGCCAACGGCTACCTTCCATCTGACGAATGCCGCAGGTCAGAAGCTTGATGCCGAGCTGAATTATCGTATCGATGAAGGAGTCTGGAAAAAGACCAAGACCAATGCCCCTATCGCCATTGCCGACTATCAGTTGAAGAGTGGTAAGCATACGTTGGAGGGTATCTGTGAAGGCGACACGGTGAAACGTGAGTTCGTGCTCTTCTCGCTCGATGATACCACACCAGCTACAGAGACCGAAGACTGGTTCTATCAGTCGGCCTCCGACTTTCCACGCGATGGTGGTCCTGTGACGATCCAGGTAGGTTCTTCTGCCAAGGACGTCCATATGGTCTACAGTATCTTCGCTGATAATCGTTTGATTCAACGAGGCACCGCTGACAAGAGCAACGAGTTGTTGAACCTGAAGATCACCTACGAGGAGAGTTACGGCAATGGGCTGTTGCTCAACTTTGCCTGGGTGAAGAACGGCCAGTGCTATACCCATACGGCCACCATCCGTCGTCCCTTGCCTGATAAGCATCTCACTTTGGAATGGGGCACCTTCCGCGACCGTCTGAAACCAGGACAGCAGGAGGAGTGGACCCTTACGGTGCGCGATGCAGAGGGTAAGCCAGTAGATGCCCAACTGATGGCAACTCTCTATGATCAGAGTCTCGATATGATCGTGCCTCACCAGTGGAGTCTCTCGCCCTACGTCTACCTGCCTTTGCCCAGCAACAACTGGCGTTTCCTCAGTCATCATCGTCTGAGGGATTCAGGCTCCAGAAGTTGGGCGCCGCTCAGCGTCAAGGACCTCGTGTTCAGTCGCTTCGACCATAGCATCTATCCATCTTATTACTATCGTAGTTTTCATGGTTTCGGACGTGGCGCTGTCATGGCAGGCAAGGGCTTGAGTCGTGGCGTCATGGACGATATGATGGTAATGGAAGAAGCTCCGATGATGGCAAATCAGGAGGTGATGATGTCGAAGGCCGCTGTCGCCAACGATACTGATGAGGCTGAAGGCTCAGTCGTTGAGGAGCAACAGGGCACCGAGGATGTACAGGTGCGCGAGAACCTCAACGAGACAGCTTTCTTCTATCCCCAGCTGACGACCAACGAGCAGGGCGTGATTGCCCTGAAGTTCACATTGCCTGAGAGTCTGACGACCTGGCGTTTCATGGGTGTCGCTCATACGCGCGATATGCATTACGGTCGCATTGAGGGTACTACCGTGGCCCAGAAGGACGTGATGATACAGCCCAATGTACCTCGTTTCCTGCGTCATGGTGACGAGGCCACCATCTCTGCCCGTATCTTCAGTACCGCAGAAAAGACCCTCACGGGTCAGGCTCGTCTGAAACTCATCGATCCCGAGACGGATGCTATTGTCCTCGAACAGTCGCAGCCCGTCAGTCTGAAGGCAGGAGGCACTGCTGCTGTTACGTTCCCTGTAGACATGACCCATGTGGAAAGTAGCCTGCTCATTTGTCAGATGACCGTCAGTGGCAAGGGCTTCTCGGATGGTGAGCAGCATTATCTGCCCATCCTGCCCTGTACGGAGCGTGTCACTGTGACTGTTCCCCTCACACAGCATCAACCTGGTATACAGACCGTTGATGTGCAGAAGCTCATACCTGCCGATGCAAAGAACAGCAAACTCGTCTTCGAATACACCAACCAGCCTGCATGGCTGATGGTACAGGCTCTGCCAACAGTTGGAACGCCTTGCGATGACAATGCCATCTCACAGGCCGCCTCGTTCTATGCCAACTCTTTGGGTCGTTATATCCTTGCTCGGAATCCACAGGCCAAGACAGCCTTCGAACTCTGGAAACAGGAGGCAGACGGCAACTCGCTGACCAGTGCGCTCGCGAAGAATCAAGATCTGAAAGACCTCGTGCTCAACGAGACCCCTTGGGTGATGGATGCCGAGCGTGAGACAGAGCAGAAACAGCGCATGGGTGACTTCTTCGACGAGAACCTCATGCAGCGTCGCCTCGATGATGCCATCTCGAAACTTAACCGTCTTCAGAGTGCCGATGGATCATGGTCATGGTGGCCTGATATGCCCGGCTCGTTCTATATGACGGTGGCCATCAGTGAGATGTTTGTTCGTCTCAATGCGATGGCTGGTGAACAGTCCGAGACTCGTAATATGCTTACAAGTGCCTTCAGTTTTATGGGACAAGAGATCATTGAGGAGGTGAAGGAGATCAAACGTCAGGCAAAAGAATACGGTATTGAGCCCAGCTTCCCCAGTTTCAAGGCTCTTGAGTGGCTCTACCTATGCACGCTCGACGGGCGCGAGCTCCCGGGTGATGTGCAGGAGGCCAACAGATACCTGTTGAAGTTGCTCAAGAAGGACATCAAGAACCAGAGCATCTATGAGAAGGCTCTCACAGCTGTCATTCTCTCGACGCCTGAGCCTAAACGTGCCCTCGAATATGCCCAGTCGTTGAAGGAGTACACCGTTTATCGCGAGGACATGGGCCGTTACTACGACACCCCACGTGCCGGCTATAGTTGGTACGACTATAAGATACCCACACAGACTGTGGCCATCGAGGCCTTGCAGCGTCTGACACCCAACGACCAGCAGACTATTGAGGAGATGCAACGCTGGCTGCTTCAAGAGAAGCGCACACAGGCCTGGGATACTCCCATTAACAGCGTCAATGCAGTCTATGCATTCCTCTGTGGAGGCGAAAAGGGAGTCGTGAAAAGTGAAAAGTTCTCACTCTCCGCAGAGAACGCTACCGTGAAGGTTGACGGTAAGCCTATGGAGCTACCCAAGGCCACCGCAGGTCTGGGCTACGTGAAGACTCCTGTCTCTCCAGAAAGTAAGGAGATTGCTATCGAGAAGACCTCCGAGGGCACTTCCTGGGGCGCTGTTTACGCACAGTTCACTCAATCGTCGAAGAACATTGCAGATACCGGCAGCGGCATCACCGTGAAGCGTGAACTTGTTCCTGTCAAAGCTGGTAATACTAGTAATTCTAGTAATTCTAGTAATTCTAGTACTCCTAGCCTCAAGGTCGGCGATCGTATCCGCATCCGTATCACTATCACCGCTGATCGCGACTACGACTTCGTACAGGTGCTCGACAAGCGTGCTGCCTGTCTGGAACCTGTCCGTCAGCTCAGTGGCTGGCACAATGGTTCCTACTGTACTCCGAAGGATTACTCGACGAACTATTATTTCGACTTCCTGTCGAAAGGCCAGCATGTCATAGAGAACGAATATTTCATCGACCGCTCAGGAACCTACGCCACGGGCAGCTGTGTCGTAGAGTGCGCTTATGCACCTGAGTTCCGTGCTGTCACCCATTCGCAAATACTTAACATCAAACAATGAAACGACTGATTATAACACCCCTGATGGCGCTGATGATGCTCCCTGCATCGGCTCAGCGCATCGTTGTCACCAACACTACGATCGACTGCGGACGTGTAGGCTATGAACAGCCCGTTACCGCTACGTATGAACTCCAGAACAAAGGCAAACGCCGACTCCTGATCGAGAGCGTCAGGACCGATTGCGGCTGTACGGCCGTAGACTTCCCCAAGGAGGTGGGCGCAGGCGATAAGTTTACCATCAAGATGACCTATGATGCTCGTCAGCTTGGCCATTTCCACAAGATGGCAGCCATCAAGAGCAATGCCTCCGAGCAGCCCCTCTACCTGACGATGAAGGGTGTGGTACTCGCTGAGGTGCTCGACTATGCAGGCAACTATCCGTTGTCGATGGGTACCATGTTGCTCGATAAGAATGAACTCGAGTTTGACGATGTGAACAAAGGTGATGAAATCATTCAGGAGATCCATGTCTATAACAATGGCTCTGACGTGATGCAGCCCAACCTGATGCACCTGCCACCATATCTGACGGCTCAGGTTGTGCCCGAGACCATCTCGCCAGGACATGGAGCCACCATTACAGTCACCCTCCATTCTGAGAAGTTGCGCGACTATGGACTGACGCAGACCAATGTCTATCTGGGCAAGCATCTGGGTGATAAGGTCAATGCCGATATCGAGGTGCCAGTCTCAGCTATTCTCCTGCCCGATCTCTCGGCTTTCGCCAATGTGAACAAGGATCAGGCACCACAGTTACAGATCTCCTCGACGGACATCGACTTTACCAATTTTGACAATAAATCGAAGAAGACGGTCGAAGTGACGTTGACGAACACGGGTCACTCTCCGCTCGTCATCTCATCGCTGCAGATGTTTACCAGCGGTCTGAAGCTAACCCTTAAATCGCGTGAGATCGATCCGGGACAGACCACCACACTGAAGATCACGGGTATCGCCTCCGATCTCCAAAAGGTGCGCAAACGTCCTCGTATCCTCATGATTACCAATGACCCCGATCACTCCAAGGTGGTTATTAATATTAATAAATAGTTTACAGTTTACGGTTTATGGAACATCCCGAGAATAGCTCAGAATATGCAGGACTACAGGTGAACAGTGGCGTGGAACAACCTTCCATCATCAACCCCTATATGAAGCGCAGCCGTTTTCGTCGTCGTGAGCTCACGGCAGGCGAGATGGTTGAAGGCATCCTCAAGGGCGATGTCACCGTGCTCTCGCAGGCCGTGACCCTCATCGAGAGTGTCAATCCTGATCATCAGGCTCGTGCACAGGAAGTGATTAACAAGTGTCTGCCCTATAGCGGTAACTCTGTGCGCGTGGGCATTAGTGGTGTGCCAGGTGCAGGCAAGTCCACCTCTATTGATGAGTTCGGCGTCCATGTGCTCCGTGAGAAGGGGGGACGGTTGGCCGTCCTCGCCATCGACCCCTCCAGTGAACGTACGAAGGGCTCTATCCTTGGTGACAAGACTCGTATGGAGAAGCTCGCTCAGCATCCTGACTCCTTCATCCGTCCTAGTCCTTCCGCAGGCTCTCTGGGAGGTGTGGCCCGTAAGACGCGTGAGACCATCATTCTTTGTGAGGCCGCAGGCTTTGACAAGATCTTCGTCGAGACCGTTGGTGTCGGACAGAGCGAGACAGCTTGTCACTCGATGGTCGACTTCTTCCTCCTTATTCAGGTGGCAGGTACAGGCGACGAATTGCAGGGTATTAAACGTGGTATTATGGAGATTAGTGATGGTATTGTTATCAACAAGTGCGATGGCGATAATGTCGACCGTTGTCAGATGGCCGCCACGAACTTCCGCAATGCCCTCCACTTCTTCCCCATGCCCGAGAGCGGATGGACACCGAAGGTGCTCTGCTACAGCGGTTTCTACGGCACTGGCGTGAAGGAGGTGTGGGATATGATTTACCAGTATATCGACTTCGTGAAAGCCAACGGCTACTTCGACTACCGTCGCAACGAACAGTCGAAATATTGGATGTACGAGAGTATTAACGAGCACCTGCGGCTTAACTTCTACAACAACCCCGCCATCAAGGCGCAACTCTCCGCTGCAGAGCGCACTGTCCTCGAAGGGCATAAGACGAGTTTCGTTGCCGCCCAGGATCTACTCGATGAATATTTTACGTTATTAAAAAGTTGATTGTTTAGATGATTCAAATCGAGATCGATGAAGGCAGTGGTTTCTGTTTTGGAGTGACCACCGCCATTAAGAAAGCCGAGGAAGAGCTGGCGCAGGGACGCCCCCTCTACTGTCTGGGTGATATCGTACACAATGGCATGGAGTGCGACCGTCTGCGCGAGATGGGACTCATCACCATCAATCATGATGAGATGCGCGAGCTCCACGATGTGAAGGTGCTGCTGCGCGCCCATGGTGAGCCCCCCGAGACTTATGAACTCGCCCGTCGTAACAACATCGAGATTATCGACGCCACCTGCCCTGTGGTGCTTCAGCTCCAGAAGCGCATCAAGAAGCAGTACGATGAATCGAGGAGTGAAGAGTGTGGAGCGTGGAGTGAGAACAGTCCTCAAATTGTCATCTTCGGCAAAAAAGGTCATGCAGAGGTGTTAGGACTGGTGGGACAGACCGAATCAAAGGCGATTGTCATCGAGAATTTCGATGAGGTCACGCGTCTCGACTTCTCGCGCGACATCTACCTCTATTCGCAGACTACGAAGTCGCTCGACGAGTTCCACCGCATCATCGACTATATCCAGTCGCACATCGCCCCCGATGCCACGTTCAAGAGCTTTGATACCATTTGTCGCTCTGTAGCCAATCGTATGCCTAATATCTCGCAATTCGCTACGAAGCACGATCTTATCCTCTTCGTCTGTGGCCGCAAGAGCTCGAATGGTAAGGTGCTTTTCAACGAGTGTCTGCGCGTGAACCCCAATACCCACCTCGTCGAGGATCCTCAGGAGATCCAGAAAGAGTGGCTCGAAGGCATCCAGACTGTCGGCATCTGCGGTGCCACCTCCACCCCCCGCTGGCTTATGGAACAATGCAGCGAGGCCATTCAGAACTTGTAGTCGAGACCGACGCCGATCACATGGTTTGTGCGGCTGTAGATATCCTGACCAGGGTAGGGGGTACCGAGATAGTTCTTCTGGTTGTGCTTATAGTCGCTATAGAGTGAGCAGAAATAGCTGAAGTTGAGGCGCATTTTCTTGTTGATGTTCCACGCACCACCAAGGCCTACAGAATAGCTGTCGCAGGCGAAAGAGGTGTTCTGCTGATACTCATCGGTAATTCCATAGTCGGTACGCTGTCCACCGCAGCTGATAGTGAATTTGTCATTGATATCATACTCAATACCTGCGAGGATCTCGTGTGTGCCGTGATCCAAGGTCTTCTGACGGTCATCGGCCATCATGGCGTGTTTGTCGTCAAAAAAGTGATACTCCAGGGCTGCACGCAGTTTCGGAGTAAACTCATAACCTGCTGCTACGACGAAGAGTGAGGGCATATCATAACGCACGTGCTCATCGGGCATGTAGTTCTTGATCTTGTCTGCCATCTGGTCGCCCATCGCTGTAGCCAGTGCCTTCAGTGTGGCTTCATTGCCCATCTGCTCTGCCATCGCCTTGATGTCAGTCGTCTGTCCCATCATCGAAACACTCAGAGCCTTGGTATCGTTTTTCGTGTTGATCTTCGCACGGAACTCATAACGGGCTGCGATGGTGAGGGGACCTTGGTGGTAGTCGAAGCTGACAATAGGTGCAAAACCCCATGCGCGCTGGGTGACGTCGAGCTGCAGATCCATCAGCTGCTGACCACCTAACTGCTGATGAGTGGTGGCATTGACGTAGCCACGGTTGTAGCCGTCGTAGTAGTTAGCACGCAGTCCGATGGCTGCTGAGAAATAGTCGCCGATCTTGCGGGTGATATTGATCTGTCCGCCGTAGATATACTGCTTACCCTTTACTTCTGAGTTAATGGCATACATCTCTGGGGTGATGATAGGGCTCTGGGGATTGGCCATGTAGGCAGCGACAGACTTCTCATAGATCTTGCCCATTGTCATCACATTGAACATGGGAATACCCTCTTCATACTTGACGAAGCCACCACTACCGACGATACCGATCATCGTAGAGAATACCCACTTATCCCTTTTATACGATGCAAAAAATGCGGGCACAATGGGGGCAGAGGCCTTGCCATTGAACTTCTGGTTGATATCGTAGCCATTATACCCCAGTTGTGGATTAGCCAGAAAGTTGGGAATGGTCGTTTCGATATCACGGTTCTGCCAGGGCTTCTGGAAGTTAAGAGAGAGTTGAAAACCTTCGTGGCCCCATGCGAGACCAGCGGGGTTGCTGTAGGCAGCATCGATTTCTGTAGTGGCACCTCGTGCAAACATGCGGTCGAAGGCGATGTGATAGTTCGTGTTGGTCATCAGTCCACCAGCCTGGACGGTGGTGGCGAAAGTCATGGCGCAGAGCGCTGAAAATAATAATTTTCTCATCATTTATTCGATTCTAACAGTTTCAGGGTGCAAAGGTAGTAATAAAACTGCAGAAAACCGAAAAAATGACGAGAAAATCACGTAAACGGAACAAAATTCTTTACGCTGTACGCTCTTTGAAGCGTTCCAGCAGCCATTGCTTCTGCTCAGCGATGGTCATGTGCGAGTTATCGAGCTCGATGGCGTCATCAGCCTTACGCAGGGGTGACACCTCACGGTGGGAGTCGATATAGTCGCGCTCCTCAACGTTTTTCAGGATATCGTCGAAATCGGCAGGCATACCCTTGGCCTTGAGCTCGTCGAAGCGGCGCTGGGCGCGTACTTGTGCTGAGGCAGTGACGAAGATCTTCAGTTCGGCATCAGGGAAGACGGTGGTGCCAATGTCGCGTCCGTCCATGACCACCCCCTTGTCCTTACCCATCTGTTGCTGCTGAGCCACCATGGCTGCACGCACAAAGGCGATGGCAGCAACAGGACTGACGTGGTTAGATACTTCGAGTGAGCGGATCTCCTGCTCCACGCACTCATCGTTGAGGTAGGTGTCAGGGCGCCCAGTCTCGGCATTGAACTTAAAGCTGATGCGGATATTGGGCATTTCCGCCTGGAGCTCTGCCTCGCGCACGCTACCGTCATCGTTGAACAGACCCTTGCGCAGGGCATAGAGGGTGACACTGCGGTACATCGCACCCGTGTCGACATAGACGTAGCCCACTTCGCGGGCCAGATCCTTGGCCATCGTGCTCTTTCCGCACGAACTGTGACCATCGATGGCAATCGTTATTTTTTTCATAATGCGTATGATATGTTAATCAATATTGATGAGGCACTGACATGATACTTGCCGTAGCCGATATGGAGCTTGAATCGCTCCAGTTGTAGTCCGGCTCCTAGCGACAAGCCTGCACCGTGGGCTGAGGAGCCATCCGAGTCGCTGATCTTCATCTCGGATGCCCTGCGGAAGTTATAGCCTGCCGCGAGGTAGATGCTCTGCCCCAGCAACAGGTCGGCACCGATGGCGAAGTGACGTCCTATGCCCTGATCCCACTCCGTCAGTCGACTCAGTGTGACATGGAAGCGAAGAGGAGCAGCCATCAGACGTTTACTGATGCCCACCTGCAAGTCGAGGGGGATTCGTTCGAACTCGTCATCGTAAGCCTTTACTTGTCCTCCCAGGTTACGGGCGACGGCAGAGAGACTCCAGTAGCGCTCTTCGTCGTAATAGTTCAGTCCGAGGTCTACGCCTACGGCCATGGAGTTGTAACCTGCGATATGCGAGGAAATGAATTTCGCAGTGATACCACCGCTGAGGCTGTTGGTGAGTGCATATGCAAACGTTCCTCCCACTGCGATGTCACGGGCAGAGAAGGTGCCTAGGTCCTCATTGTTGCTGGTGGTCTGCTTCATCGTACCGTAATCCATGTACTGGGCAGTCACGCCCCATGTGGCACGATCGCCTGCACCTTTCACGAAAGCAGCACTGGCCGTCTTGGCTCCCTGCATGTAGGTCATGAAGTTCAGGTTGATGGTTTTGTCACTCACGCCGTTGATGAGGGCAGGATTGTGGAAGATGAGGGTGGCATCGTCGTCCGTGAGGGTGATGTTGTCGCCTCCCACGGCAGCCACGTGTGCACTGACAGGCAGCCTCAGGAAGTTGTAGGCTGTTTGGCTCTCTTGGGCGGAAATGGAAAGGAAGTTAAAAGGAAGAAAAAGGGAAGATAAAAGGAACAGAAGGGACATGACTGATGCCCCCTGTTGACAATCGTTAGAAACGTTTTTATTCTTTTCCCTTCCCATTTTTTCCAAATTCGGCGCAAAATTACGAAATAATTCTTAATTTATTGACCTTTTTACCTTTTTACTCTTTTACCTTTTATATTTTTTGTACCTTTGTGCTCACTTATAAGTAAATAACGTCAAAAAAGCGTTTTTATTATAGTATGGAAGTCAAGAAGAGTCGTGAGGCAGATTTGGAGCAGCGGCGTGTGCAGGGGTTCCTTCTGGGACTGATTGTGGTGCTCGCGGCCTGTTTCGTGGCTTTGGAGTGGAACAGCAGTGAAAGTAGCTGGACATTCTTTGACGATGACGACGACCTCGATGCCGAGATGGAACTCTCGCCGCTGAAGCGCGAACCTGATCAGATACCCATGATGCTGCCTCAGGAGCAAAAGGTGGAGAAGAAGCAGAGCGAAGAACTCCATTTGGTGGAGAATGAGGTGGAACTACCGCCTGAAGCCTTGGTGCCTCAGGAAGTGGAGGAGCCCGAGAAGCTGGCGGAGGAGGAGAAGCCCGAGGTGGTCGATATGTACGACGAGCCTGTGGACTTCCGTGTGGTCGAGGATCTGCCTCAATTCCCTGGTGGCGCTGCCGAGTTCATGAAGTGGCTTACGAAGAATCTGAAGTATCCAGCCACTTCCCAGCACCAGAAGGTGAAGGGTAAGGTGGTGGCACAGTTTATCGTCAATACCGATGGCAGCGTGTCCGACCTTGAGCTAGTGGAGCATCTCGATGCCGCCTGCGACCGTGAGGTACTGCGTGTGCTCCGTATGATGCCCAAGTGGCAGGCTGGCGTGATGAATGCCAAACCGTGCAGGACGAAAGTCTGCATTCCGATTGTGTTTAATATGTAGTTTACGGTTTACAGTTTACAGATTACGGTTTAGAGTTTAAAGTTTATAGATATGTATACATCCGACGAATTATTGAAGAAGGTCAACGAGGCGCTCGATTCGCTAGCTTACGACCGCACGCCCTTTACCCTGTATGAACCCATCAAGTACGTGCTCTCGATAGGAGGCAAGCGCGTGCGACCTGTACTGATGCTACTCGCCTACAACCTCTATCAGGACGATCCTTTGCGTATCATGATGCCTGCCATCGGTCTGGAGACCTACCACAACTTCACCCTGTTGCACGATGACCTGATGGATCATGCCGATATGCGCCGTGGACATGAGACCGTGCATAAGAAGTGGGATGCCAATCAGGCCATTCTCTCGGGCGACACCATGTTGTTGCAGGCTTTCGAGCGTGTGCTCGACTGCGACAACGACAAGTTGAACAAGGTCTTCCGCACCTTTTTGGTAACCACTCTCGAGATTGGTGAGGGTCAGCAGCTCGATGTGGAGTTTGAGACCCGTAACGATGTGCGCGAAGAGGAGTATATCGAGATGATCCGACTGAAGACGAGTGTGCTGCTGGCGTGTGCCGTGAAGTTGGGCGCTATCCTTGCTGGTGCCTCTGACGAGGATCAGGAGAATATCTATCGTTTTGGTGAGCAAATCGGTCTCGCCTTCCAGTTGCAGGACGACCTCCTCGATGTCTATGGTGATCCTAAGGTGTTTGGCAAGAACATCGGTGGCGACATCACGTCCAACAAGAAGACCTATATGCTCATCAATGCCTTTAATCGTGCCAACGAGACTCAGCGTGCAGAACTGCTGAAGTGGACTACTGCCACGGAGTTCAATCGTGAGGAGAAGGTGGCAGCTGTGACGCGTCTGTACGACGAGATCGGTATCCGTGCACTCTGCGAGCAGAAGATGGAAGAGTGCTACGTCAAGGCCCTTGGCTATTTGTCGAAGGTCAGTGTGGCTGAGGAGCGCAAGGCTGAGTTGAAGGCCTACGCTGCCGATTTGATGAATCGCCAGTCATGATTGACACCCATTGCCATCTGGACGGTGAAGAGTTCCGCGAGGATCTCGAGGCCGTGATTGCCCGTGCCCGTGAGGCTGGGGTAGTGGCCATTGGCGTGCCAGGTATCGACCTGAAGTCCTGCGAGACAATACCTGCGCTTTGCAGTCAATATCCGGGCTACTGCTATCCGATGCTTGGTCTACATCCTGAAGAAGTCCGCAGCGATTGGCGCGAGGTCCTAAAGGCAATCTATCCCTCATTGCAAGGGTGTATTGCCATCGGTGAGGTGGGTCTCGATTTCTACTGGAGCCGTGAGTTTGAGCACGAGCAGCTTGAGGCCTTTGAGGAGCAGGTACGCTGGTCGGTAGAGCTGCAGCTGCCCCTGATGATTCACTGTCGAAAAGCCCAGAACGAACTCTTATATATATTAAAAAGGTATAAGGACGATCTGCCAGGAGGCGTGTTCCACTGTTTCACGGGTAATGAGATCGAGGCGCGCGAGCTGCTCAGTTTCGACCGTTTCGTCCTGGGCATTGGTGGCGTATTGACTTTCAAGAAGTCCAAGCTCCCTGAGACACTCGCCCAGGCCGTTCCCCTCAGCCGTATCGTGCTCGAGACCGATGCCCCCTATATGGCGCCCGTTCCCATGCGTGGCCAGCGCAATGAGCCAGCCTTCGTGGCCCATGTGCGTCGCCGTCTGGCAGAGGTCTATGGTGTCAGTGAGGAGGAGGTTTCTGCCGCCACCAATGCCAATGTGGCTCGCGTATTCGGCATAAAGTTATAAAGAATATTAATTTTTCACTTTTCACTTTTCACTTAAAAGTATTACCTTTGCATCCGCCTAACGCAAAATGGAGAGGTGCTCGAGTGGTTGAAGAGGCACGCCTGGAAAGCGTGTAGCCGGCAAAACTGGCTCGCAGGTTCGAATCCTGTTCTCTCCGCTAAGCGGTAAAACAAAATTATGAGAAGACTAATTATTCTGTTTTCACTGATTGGTTTGCTCAGTATTACGCAAACCATCCATGCGCAAGACGTCACTCCACAAGACGTAGAACTCGTTGACGAGGAGGGTGGATTCCACAAACAGCTTAAGACCAAGTTTATCGATGGCAACGCAGGCTTTATGTCGCTCGTGGCCCTCGCCTTGGTGCTGGGACTCGCCTTCTGTATCGAGCGTATCATCTATCTGACACTCTCCGAGATCAAGGCCCACAAGTTGATGGAGGATATCGAAGGTCGCTTGAAGGCCGACGATGTGGAGGGTGCGAAGACCCTCTGCCGCAACACGCGAGGTCCAGTGGCCAGTGTCTGTTATCAGGGACTGCTCCATATCCACCAACCCATGGACGCCATCGAGCGCAGCATTGCCAACTACGGAGGTCTGCAAGCGGCCAATCTCGAGAAAGGTTGCTCGTGGATCAAGCTCTTCATCGCCATGGCCCCCTCACTGGGATTCTTGGGAACTGTCATTGGTATGGTGATGGCCTTCGACCAGATCCAACAGGCAGGTGATATTGGTCCCACCATCGTGGCCCAAGGTATGAAGGTTGCGCTGATCACGACCATTTTCGGTATCGTGGTTGCCCTTATCCTGCAGCTGTTCTACAGTTATATCCTCTCAAAGATCGAGCGTCTCACCTCCCAGATGGAAGAGAGCGCCATCACCCTCCTCGATCTCATTACAGCTTATAAACTGAGAGGAGAAAACTGTAAACCGTAAACTGTAACAGTAAACAGAAAATGAACAGTATCGTAACGCCTTTCTTTGCCGACCTGATGCTTTGGCTGATGTACATCGTGTTGGCTATTGCCATCCTGGTGACGGCCTATAGTGTGTGGCATGGACTGCGCAACCGTCGTAAGGGCGACGATATCATCAATGGTGTTCCGGCAGGCCGCATCGGCTGGTGTGTGGCCGTGGGCTTTGTCCTCTGTCTGCTTGTCACCTTCCTTCTGGGGTCGTCCGATCCCGTCGTCACCAATGGTGAACGATTCGCGGATGTCTTCTGGCTCAAGGCCACCGATATGTTTATCTACACCTCAATCCTCCTGCTCATCGGATGTTTCGTAAGCGCAATCATAGGCAGATTCCGGAGCTGAACACCACGTCGACAGCCGACATCTCGTTCATGCTGCTCATCTTCTTTCTCGTGACATCATCGATGGACACGGACAAGGGACTGATGCGCCAGATGGCACCACCTCCCCTGGAGCACGAGCAGCCGATGGATGTGCAGAAGGATCTCGTCATGCGTGTCACCATCAATGCCGACAACCAATTGTTGTGCGACGATGAGGCCGTCACGTCCCAGCAGCTCGCTGAGAAGGTGATCGCTCTCGCCTCAGTCAACCGCGAGGAGCACGTCATCTCCATCGAGGCCGATCCAGCCTCCACCTATGAGACCTATTTCCAGATGCAGGATGCCATTGCAGGCGCCTATCACACCTTGCGCAGCCAGTACACACTCAAGCACTATGGACGCGACTATGCCCGTTGCTCGAGTGAAGAACGAGCCGCTGCTAACGATTATTATCCCCAGCGCATCAGCGAGTCGCTGGCGGAGGAAGGAGGTCGCCCATGAAGCCGATGCAGAGTATGTTTCGTTCCTCGACGCGCGACAAGGGAGTCCCTTCGCTGAATATGGCGTCGATGCCCGACCTCATCTTCACCGTCCTCTTCTTCTTCATGATTGTCACCCACATGCGCTCCGACGAGGTGAAGGTGCGCCTCCAGGTGCCTCAGGCCACTGAGGTTCAGAAGCTCGCCAACCGTCCCTCCGTCGTCAATGTCTACATAGGCCAGCTCGACGGCCAGTGGCAGGTGCAGGTCAATGGCGACATCGTGCGCCCTGAGGACATCACGTCCCGCATCGAACAGATCCGCAGTGGAATGGCTCCTGAGAATGCCGAGCACCTGACCATCAGTTTCCGTGCCGATCGCAAGGCCCCCATGCGCATTATCAATCAGGTGAAGCGCACCCTCCAGCGTTCTTACGCCCTCCGCATCAACTACAGCGCTACTGAAATCAAGAAATAGCCCGGTAAAAAGAAAAAATCTCTTAACCAGAAATTTAAAAACTCTTAACTAAAAAATCGAAAACACTTAACTGGAAAATCAAAAACTCTTAACTGGAAAATTCTTTTTTGTAAAGACTTTCTTTAAAATTTGTTAAGAGAAATAATAAAACCAGTTAAGACTTTATTTCTTGTAAGTTAATGAAAAAATCTGAACTGCTACTGAAAAAATAAAAAAAACGAGAACCGGCTCTTCTACGAGAGGGTAGAGGAGCCGGTTTGTATGAGATTGGTTTTTCAGAGGTTCTGATTACTTAGAACCACCTGCCCACCATACGTTCTCTGTGAAGATGTACATACCTGCCTCGTTACCTGAACCGAAGGCTGCTGCAACGTTGGGGTTAGATACGACGTCGCTGTCACCATAAGGCAGACGGAGCGGCCAGCGGTTACCTGTGCCGCTCATGTTGTTGGGATTGGTCATCGTTACAGGATATGAACCATCGGTGTACATGATACGACGCATATCGTTGTAAGTCTCGATCATCTCACCACGTGTCTGAGCGAGGTACTTCTGGATGCGGATCTCCTTCAGGGCGTCAGCCTCGAAGAGGGGAGCGATATTCTCGATATAGGCATCGATATCAGCATCGTCGATCTCGTCGCCGCAGATAGCGAAGTACTCAGCAATGTTGCTTCTTACAGCTGCCTCGAAGGCCTCCTGAGCGTCCTTGCCCTGGATGGCCTGTGCCTCGGCGAGGATGAAGTAGAGCTCTGACTCGCTCATGATGGCGAGGTTAGCTGCACCGTTCTCCAGCCAGATAGGCTCGTTGACAGTCTCAGTGAGTGATGCCAGCTCTGTGTTACCAGGAATACCAACCACGTCGCCACCGAGGGCGTCGAAGTTGTAGTAAGGCTCACGTGGGTCCTCACGCTCGAGCATCAGGTCGTCGACAGTCTTGCTCGAACCGATGTAGTAGCGGCTCCACTGGTAGGCTGACCATGCGTTGTCGGCTGTCACACCGTTGAACATATCGAGGTAGAATCCTGCAAAGCCTGCGGCGATAGCTGCCTCTGCCTCGCTCTCAACCTGGCTGATGACGCTCTTGTTGCGTCCATAGGTGTGGAGCAGGTAACGGGCCTTGAGGGCGTGTCCCAGGGCAATCCACTTGCTGGTGTCGCCACCGTAGATGATATCCTGCTCGCCAGCATTGCTGCCACCCTTCTCAAGGTTGGCAATACCGTCGTTGATAAACTGGAGGATAGCGGTGTAGATGCTCTCCTGAGAGTCGATCTTCGGGGCAGAGTTGCCTGTGAAGCACTCGCTGAAAGGAATGTCTCCGTGAAGGTCGGTCAGTACACCCCAGTTGATGGCTGCCAGAAGCTGAGCCATACCGAGGAGGTCGTACTTGCCCTCGTCGATACCACCGGCAGAGCACTTCTGGATCATCTGAGTCAGGTTCATCAAGTTTGAGTAGGTGGCATTCCACTCGTTGTTGAAGGTGGTAGCACCTGAAACCTCAGAAACGGTACGTTGCTCAATCTTGAGCAGCTGGTTGTTACCTGTACCGAAGAGCTGCTCTGTGTAAGAAGACACATACCAGGCGTATGCGCCGTTCACTACTGAATAGGCAGTAGCCACCTCTGCGTCTGTGAGCTGGAACTTTGCTCCTACTTTATCGGCGGTCTTGCTGGTCTCATCCCTGTTGATGGAGTCCATCATGTCCTCAGAACAAGAACTAATCAGCATCGTGGCCAACGCAATACCAAACAAATATTTTATTTTCATATTCTTCTTTTTTTCTGATTGATACTCTTAATTCATCCTCGGATTAGAATGTGATCTTCAGACCACCACCAAAGCTTGATGTGCTAGGTACAGAGAAACGCTCGAAGTAACCACTCATGTTACCGTTACCCTGAGAGTTTTCAGGATCGAGGTCTGGCATCTTAGCCCAGAGCAGTACGTTGCGTGCGAATGCAAAGACGTTGATGTCGATACCAAGGAATCTGGGGATCTGATAGCCGAGCGTCACGTCACGGAGCTTCCAGAAGCTGGTGTCGAAGATCATAGCCTCGGTAATGTCGTTGTAAGCCATGTACCAATCCTGCTTGCTGACCTCGATGGTATTCTTCTGGCCTGTAGCCTCGTCGATACCCTCACCGATCATGGTGCCCTCACGGTAGTCGAGTGACTCCATAGAAGCACCGAACCAGTTCATGGTTCCGATGGTACCGCTGTACATCTTACCACCCTTCTGCCAGTCAACAGTTGCAGAGAGTGACAGGTTCTTGTAGTTGGCCTTCAGGTTGAAGCCCATGTTGAAGTCTGGAGCACACTCACCGATGTTCTCACTTGAGCTTGATCCCTGGGGCAGACCGTCGGCGAGCAGCAGCTGGCCGTCCTCTGTGCGCTTGAAGGCAACACCGTAGATGTTAGGATAGGTGTAACCAGCCTGTGCGCGAACCTGAGGCTCAACGAATCCACCGAGCATAATGCTCTCAACGCCGGGAGCCAGCTCCTTAACCTTGTTCTTGATCTTCGTGAAGTTCACGCCGAGTGAGAGGTTGTAGTCTCTGTGCTGGAGAATGTCGCCATTCAGAGCAAGCTCATGAGCCCATGTGGTCATGCGTCCGGCATTGGTACGCAGATACTGATAACCTGTAGAACCTGCTGTAGGAACGTCGAAGATCTGGTCCTTTACGTCCTGATAGCTGGCGGTATACTCCAGACGCAGGCGGTTCTTGAAGAAGTTCAGGTCGATACCAAACTCATAGTTGGTCGTGTTCTGAGGCTTCAGGTTGGGGTCGAATGCTACATAGTAGGGAACGTAGCTCTTTGCACCGCCCATCGGGTAGCTGATTGGCGTGTAGACATACATACCGCTTCCATAAGAAGGTGTATAGTAGTAGTTGTCGCGATAAGTACCAGCCTGACCTACCTGAGCGTAAGAGGCGCGCAGCTTACCATAAGAGAGGAAGTCCTTATCCTTCAGACCGGGAAGCTCTGTGAAGATCCAGCCCACTGATACAGAGGGATAGAAGAACGAGCGGTTGTTGCGAGGCATCGTAGACACCTTGTCGTTACGGCCTGTAACAGTCAGGTAGAGCATGTTCTTCCAGCTGGCTGTCAGCTGTCCGAAGAAACCGATTGTACGCTCCTGAGTGTGGTACATGCTCCAGTAGTCCATGCTTGCGGCATTCTCGATGACGGGCTGGCCATACCAAGAGAGTGAAGATGCATCGTATTCCCAACGACGCTCGTAGTCGTGGTTGAACTCGTTTCCGAGCATAACACCCAGATCCCACTCCTTATTTGCACCAAACTTAGCCATGAAGTTGATGGTGAACAGGTTGTTGAAGATATTATGCTGTACGCCGAAGTCGTCAACCTCACCCTTCGTGTTATAGGCAGAACCTACTTCTGCAATCGTCATGTTATCAGTCGTGTAGACATCAAGACCGGCCTGCTCACGGAAGGTCAGCTTGTAATCCTCACCCCAACCGAAGTCAGGAGAGAACTCTACGTATGCATTACCGAACACACGGTTGGTGTGCTGCTTGAACTGATCGTTGTCTGCCCACCAGTATGGGTTGTTGAAGTTGGTGGCACGATAAGAGATCTGCTTGGTGGGGTCGCCAGGAACGTGTGTAGGAGTGCCCTTCAGGTCGTACTCGGCAGCAGCACCGTAAACGACGTTTACCACACCATTGTTTGCACCAGGTGCAGACTTGATTCTGGTAGAACTGTAGTTAGCAGAGAAACCAGTCTTCCACTGCTTGTTGATCTCCCAGTCGACAGCACCGCGAGCACCAGTACGCATCATGCCCGTAGAAGGAATGACGCCTTGCTGATAAGTGTCGCTGATACCGAATGAGTAACTCATGTTGTTGACGCGCTGTGAAATGTTCAGCGTAGCGTTCTGAGTGATACCGGTCTTAAAGAAGTCGCTCACGTTGTCGTGAGTGGTGGGAGTAGCCCATCCGCTAAGACCTGCACTGGCATACTTCGGATTGTAGTACATGCCATTGTGCATGCCGTCAGCCTGTGTATAGGCGTTGTCAGTGTTGCCTCCGTACCTGGGGTCGTTGGGCAGCTCGCTGATCTTGGGTCCCCATGTAGAAGAAGAGCTGGGGTTGTAAGCGCTGGGGCTGCTACCCTGTGCATAGACATCCTGGTGCTTGTACTTGCGAGTCAGGGTCTGGGCACTGATGTCGGTAGAGACAGTGATCACAGGCTTGGCTGTGTACTTGCTGCCACGCTTGGTGGTGATGACGATCACACCGTTAGAAGCACGGATACCATAAAGTGCGGATGCAGCCTGACCCTTCAGGACGTTGATGCTCTCGATGTCCTCGGGGTTGATATCAATACTACGGTTGGTGAAGTCGGCATTTGTTACTGAGTTACCTGTCGAGAAGTCAGGTGTAGAACTGATAGGCATACCGTCGACTACATAGAGTGGAGCGTTGTTGCCGTCGAATGAACGGGCACCACGGATCACGATCTGTGCAGAAGCACCAGGAGCACCTGATGACGGACGAATGCTGACACCAGTCAGCTTACCCTGCATGGCACTTGCCAGTGAGCTTGTACCAGCAATGTTCAGATCCTCGGCGTTGAGCTCCTGAGAAGCATAACCCAGGGCTTTCTTGTCGCGGCTGATACCCATGGCGGTTACCACGACTTCGTCGAGAGTCTTGGCATCGGATTTCAGGAAGATGCGGATGCCGTTCTTGGCATTCACGGTCTTAGACTCATAGCCCAGATAGGTAATCTCGAGCTGATTCTTTCCCTGAGGCAGAGTCAAAGTGAATTTACCATTTACGTCAGTCAACATACCAGTACTTGTTCCTACGACCTTAACGGCTGCACCGATGATCGGCTGACCGTCTTCCTGCGAGAATACAGTACCAGTAACTTTGGTTTG
>JAFSNR010000141.1 GCA_017443345.1 Prevotella sp. | reverse complement strand
TGGCGCACATCATCACTTTCTTCAAAATCGTTTTCATAATTTCAATATCGTTTTATTGGTTTGTTGCTTGTTATTACTGATTTGTTGCTGCAGATACTCGTTCACGTCCTTGCAGGGCTGGAACACTACCGAGAAGTCCTTCACCTTGTCACCGTACCGTCTGTAGAGTGCCTGTAGGCAGAGTTTGCCCGCTTCATCGTTGTCGAGCCAGCACTTGATGAGGTCGTAGCCGTCGAGGTGCTTGTATGCTTTCTCCCTGTTGGTGACAGAGTTCAATACCAGATTGTCCTCCGTTCTGCCGTAGCCGAGCGTCAGACCAGAAAGGAAGTCAATGAATCCCTCATATACATTCACCATTGTTGAGCCATGTCTGATGAGAGACACTGCCTTTGGTGGGATGCTACCCTTGAAGAACTTGTTGCGTATCTCGTAGCCGCCACTCTCATTGGGGAAGCCGACAGCGAAGTAGTTCTTACCGTGCAGGCTATAGTGAATCTCTACACAGTTGGCAGTGGCAATATCTGAAGGAATGCCTCTTTCTCGAAGATAGTTCAGTAATGCGGGATGGCTCAATGGCTTAACCTCTACGTCGGTAAACTGAGGCTCTACTGGCAATGGTTCAAACTTCGGAGGTGCAGACCTTTCAACGGGGTTATTTGTCACCTCACCAATATACTTGGCTTGTGCCATGAAGTCATTGGAGTTGATCATCAGCCCGGCAAGGGTAAAGATGTCACCACCCATCCCTGTCCCAAAGTCATTCCAAATGTTCTTCTCCGTATTCACGCAAAAGGATGGTGTTCTGTCACTCCTATATGGCGCATGATACCAGACTTCACAGCCTCGCTTCTTCGTTGATTTCAGCCCTAACTTATGTAGAAAGTCCGTAATGGGCATGTCCCGTATTTCCTCTATACTCATGTTCCGCCTCCGTCAGTTGATTATCAGTTTCAGCCCTATGCCGTACTGCGTATGGAAATGCCCCGTGTCATTGCCCCAAAGGCAGCGTTCACGGACATTGCCGAGCAGTGCAAGGCGGTCAGAGAGATAGACTTCGATGTTCAGTGTCAGCGCACCGCCATAGATGAAAGCATCTTTATCCGTCAGTCTGGCACCGTCATCAAGAAGCGTCTTACCCCAGTTCACACTCTCGTAGCCAGCCAATGCCGAGGCACCACCATAGACAAGCAGTGTCTTACTGGCATCCGTTAGCAACTTCTGGTAGTAGCCGCCTTCTGCTGTAAACTGAGCGACGGGAATGGTCGTGTCCGAATAGCCATACTTACGCTGCAGGTACTCACCGCCGAATACCCACTTGCTGCCGTTCTTCGTATAGGTGGAAAGAGCGACACCGCCACTAAAGGCTGCATTCAGTGACTTGCCATCCACGAAAGCACCGCTTACCTCAATACCCTGCATCTTAGGCAGACACCGCTGTGCGGAGGCTTGCCCCATAGTCAGGGCAAACACTCCAATCATCAATAGTTTCTTCATTGTCTTCTTGTCAGTTCTGTAATGTTCCTAATTTGTTCCGATTCTGCTACTTCTACTTCACTTTCAGTTCCGAGATTAACTTCGCGCGTACCAGGTCTGAGTTCTCTATCACGAACTGCTGGTTACGGCCTCCGTTCTTCTCTGCCAGTTCCACCACGAGGCACTTGTCATCGGGCAGCGTAAACTTATCCATCGTCCAGACGGTACGCTCAGATGTGTTACCGCCCACGTTCAGTACGAAGTTCTGTGTGCGCAGGGGCTGGATCACCTGCTCCTGAATGGCGGTACGCTTCACCACCTTCTTATCCATAATCTTCCAGACGATGTAGTCCACGTCGAACGGCACGTTGCTGGAGTTCTTGATTTCCGTGTGGAAATAAAGCAAGCCGTTGTGCGTATAGATGCCTTTCAGCAAAAAGCGGATACCGAAGCCCTTGCTGCCGATGTGCTTTACGACGCGCTCGTTCTGCTTCCAGATGCTCTTCATGACGAGTCGCACCAGCACGGGACTCTCCGAGCCAAGTTCCTTCAGGTAGATGTCCATCGAGTTATTCGGCCTGTTCACCGCCGAACCGTCGTGAATAAAGTCCTTCATCTCGATGTTCAGTTTGTCCGGCTCCTTGGCATATTTCACGTTGAATGCGTAAAATGAGCCGTCTTCCGTGATAACACTCATATTTGTCTCGCCCTTGAACCATCGCTTTGTGGCCTTCACACGGATGACGTTCTCCGCCCCGTCGGCCTTGCCCGCCATGATGTTGCCAGAACCCAGATCCACGTAGGTTACGGCAGCAGGGAAGATAATATGCACCGTCTTGTCGAACGTCACCTGCAATCCGTGAGGCGGAATCATGCGGTCATAAGTGATACTGCGCGTCAGTCCCTGAAAGAGGTCACCGTCTTTGGGTAATGTCGTTTCCTGTGCGCTTACTACGCTTGCACCCATAAGCAGGGTGCAAGCAATCATCATTACTTTCTTCATTCTCATTTTTTCCTTTTTTTGTTAGTTAATCGTTCTTGCTAATGAGTGTTAGTTCTCCTTCTGGTATAGTAGCACTTGATACCCTGCTTTCAGATGCACCTTTACGGTTCGCATCTTCTTGGCGACGTACTGGCTCGTCCCCTGTATCAGCCCCTTGCCGATGTCCGAGGCCAATTGTGCCTTCGCGTCCGACGATATGTTGATGCTGCTTCCCATTGATCCGCCCATATTGGCGGCAACCTCCTTGGCGGCACTCACCTCCATCGAGTTTGGAATAAAGATGCCCTCCTGCCCGTCGGTGTCATAGACCGAAAACTCTATGGGGATAATCATCCTGCCGTTCTCTATTGAGGTGATGTTGATGCAGAGTCGTTCACCCTGAATCTTCGTAGCCCCGACAATGATAGAGCCTTTTGGGATGATTCTTTCCTCCACCGCCATTGGTTCCAACAATCTCAGCCTTACCGTCTGTCCGTCTGTCACCGTCTGGTAGCCATAGACCGATGCCGAAATGGTATTCTTCCGTGTGACACCGCCACCAGAGCCGACAGCAGTATTGAAGGACTGGAACGTAAAGCCGCCATCATCCTCATCATCCATACACTGCCCACCAAGTGCCGAGACCACCGTCTTCGTTACCTGTTGCACGGGTGACACCTTGCGTTTCTTTCCCTGCTGACTGCCTGATGAGGACTGTTCGCCTGCCCCCGCATACTGCACCTGTCCGTCGCCGTTCTGTGCCGTCGGCATGTACTTTGCCGCCAACTGATACGACTTTTCCATCAAGGCCAACTGGTCATCAACATTGCTGCCTCCTGATGTAGTCTGTGAAGATAGTTTCTGTTCCAGTTCCGCTATTCTGTTCTTCAGTTCCTCATTGGCAGCATCACCCGACGGCTGATAGAAACTGCCAAGCGTCTGGCTCAGTGCGTTACATGCCTCTGCCGACTGCTGCACCTTCTGTTTGGCTGGTGTGGTCTCGTCATTCTTCGGCTCAGAAGTTGCCATCAGGCTCATCTCGTCACCGACCTTCACGGAGTCCGATTCCCCGATGGTGTACGATCCGAGGTCATGCCGTGCCTGCTGGTTCTTCTTCACGCCGTCCATCTCATACGCCTTGTCCTTGTCGGCAATCCTGCTGCTGCCTTGGTCAGCATCGGGCATCTCTACGTTGAAGCCGTTCCTGCCCTTGACGTTTCCGTCATCGTTGCCTGTCAGAGAGGTACACAGCCAGTAGAAGATGGCGACGATACCGATGACGGCAACACCCAGCACCATCATCTTGTTGCGCTTCTGCTTCTCTTCCTCCGTCATCTCCCGCTTCGGCTTCCGTTCTTCCTTTGGGTGTGCAGCCGTTTCCTCACTGTCTTGCCCCTCCGGGGATGAGTTGGCCAAGGCCCCGCCTTGCACCTGCTCCTGGTTCTTCATTTCTTCTTTCTCCATTTCCGTTCTCGTTTGTTAGTGAATAATCCTTCTTCGTTATCACAATCGGCTGGTCGATATGCTCTATCACGATTGTAGCGTTCTCTTTCCCGTCGGCAATCTCCCTCACCGTCTGCCAGATGCTGAACAGCAGCAGTACCGCCATGACAGCAAGCATCCCAAGCACCACATACAGTCTCTCCGTAGGCGAGAGCGCGTCAAGCCTTGACCTGATGCCTTCTGCCATTCTCTGCCTCACCTCCCTCAGAAGGGATGGCTTCCTTTCTTCCTGTTTCATTTCTTCACCGTCCTGATGTCCTTGTTCTCGATAATCGTAAAGTTCCGAATCTGGAAGCCGTTAGGGTTGTCGTCCGAACGGCTTGAGTTCATCAGACGGCACTCCGTGACCAGTGTCCTCTCCGTGATATTACTCTCACGGATGATGGTCTGCCTTGCGAACGTCCTCACCTGATACGGATAGCTGTCGAAGTCGCATACCACGCTGTCCACCCTCACCGTCTGGTTGATATTTCCGGCTATCACGCGGTTATAAAAACCCTGTTCCGCAAAGTCACGGTAGTAGTTGTAGGCGCTCTTGTCGGCCATTACCAACGCACGTTTCACGTTGCTTTCAATGGCACTTTTCTCAGGGGCCAGCGTAAAGAACAGTTCGTGAAAGCGTCGCACATGTTCCCTCGCCTCCGCTGGTCTGTTCTGCGAGAGGTCTTGCGATAGTGCCAGCATCAGCGACTTGCCGCCGTCAAGCACATAGATCTTTTCCCTCTGCTTCTCTGCAAATGAGTACGAACTCCACACCGACCACACCGTGACCACCGTACAAGCGGCCAGGAAGATCATTCCGAACAGCCGAAGCTGCCGGAATGATGATTCGATGTTCTTCAATGACTTGAATTCCATTTTTCTTTAGTCGTTACAATTTTAGTTGTTACACTTTTCTATTTTGCCAACCACAGGGCACCGCTCTTCAGTGCGCCGCCGCTCTTGGTGATTGACTTGTTCACGTTACGCCCGTAGTTGCTGA
>JAFSNR010000140.1 GCA_017443345.1 Prevotella sp. | reverse complement strand
TGGAAAGATCACTGAACTCCGTACCGAGGTTATGGGCGAGATCGCTAAGATCAACGGTATCTTCCCAGAGCGTCTTACCAGCATCGTCTTCGTTCCTCAGTACTATGTTGACGGAATCGACGCTATCCTCTTCGAGACCCTCGCATACAACGGCCTCGAGGCTAATGAGAACGCTATTGCTAAGGAAGACCAGAGCGGTCTTGTAAGCAAGTATAAATTCAACGTTTCCGCAGAGACCACTGCAAAGTATCGTTTCAGCCCTAAGACTGTCGGTCTCGACTGCGCTGACTTCGACTTCGTCGGCAATGTCGCTGAGACCAGGGTTGTTGCTCCTGAGGCTCCTATCCAGATCGTCGGTACTCCTAAGTACGATGAGAAGACCGGTGAGGTTGTCTTCACCGTCGAGAAGAAGGAGAACGTCCAGTTCCAGGAAGGCAACAAGGTTGACATCGTTGCTCTCAAGGCTACCCTCAAGAAGGGTCTGACCGATGCTGAGGCTAAGGCTGAAGAGAAGCCAGTTGTCTTCTCCGAGTACGAGAGGGTTGACGAGGACATCATCTATGCTAAGGATCTTGCTATCTCTGACTCTACTGCTCTTGTAACCAACGCAGCTAAGTATCCTACCGTTGCTTCTTCTGCATGGAAGGCTTCTAAGCTCCACGAGTACACCAAGACCTTCAACGCTGCTGTTGCTGGCCCTGTTGTTTACGAAATGGCTTACGATAAGGACTTCGACCTTGGCGAACTCGTTGCTACCTGCGTCAACAAGGGTAAGCACACTCAGCTTGATCTTGCTAAGTTCGGACTTTACTACAAGTTCTCCGTAGCTTCCAGCAAGTATGAGATTACTTCTGCTGAGACAGTTACCAACCAGCAGACCAACATCAAGTGCGTTGATGAGGTCAATGGTATCTACAGGACTACCGGTAAGTATACTGACGGAACTGAGACTGAGTACAACAAGGAGTCCATCGGACGTACCCCTATCGTCAAGATCGAGCTTATGCATGGTGACCAGGTTGTTACCCGCGCATTCGTTAAGCTTGAGATCGTTGTTGTCCACCAGCCGGATATCCTCATTGTCGAAGATCAGGTGAACTATGTTTATGGTTCTGCAGGTTGCGGTATCGATCACACTCTGAAGATCGATGTCGAGACTATGCGTGCTGCTGTCTACCGTGTCTGCAACATCAGCCACGAGGAATTCTGGAACACCTATGAGGTTGAATCCTCTGTTGTTTACAAGAATGGTACTAAGCCAGAGAATGTTGTTCTTGTAACTCCTCCTACTGTTGTTTCCGGTATCACATCACAGGGTGTTGCTACCAAGGAAATCGTATGGACCTTCAATGATGACGAGGTTGGTGTAATCGGTAACGGTGCACTGTTGGTTGCTACCATCAAGCTCCATAATAAGCTTGCCAACTCTTCAACCTATCCTGAGTATGTTACCTTCACCTTCAAGTTCAACTATACTCTCCCTGATATCACTGCATTTGTTGATGTAGTTCCTAAGGATATCTTCTGGAAGGATGGTATTCTCCAGGCTAATGTCAACCGTCCTAACTCTGTTGTTGACATTGCTCCTAACTGCTGGTTCAACACTCCTATCGAGAAGCAGCCTTGGGATAAGTTCGATATCGACCTTAAGAACAAGCTCTGTATCGAGGATGCCGAATTCGTAATCGTCAATGTTTACGAGAATGGTAAGAAGATTGCTTACGGCAAGTCATCTAAGGGTGTTTACATCTCTGAATACAATGATGAGGTTTCTATCGCTCTGAACAAGCAGGATGAGGCCGTTAAGGTTGCTCTCAACAGCGAGAAGGGTCTCCAGGCAGAGGTTGCTTATGTAGCTACCCTCGAGTCCGGTGATAAGGTTACCCTCTATAGCTTCATGGTCAACTTTATCCGTCCTCTCACTCTGAACATGCCTCAGGGCCTGTCAGTGATCGACGCTAAGACCGGCGGTGATGTTATCGACTTCGACTTTGACGGACTGCTTGTCGACTGGAGAGGCGAACTTGTCCTCCCTCCAACTTGGAGCTGGGTCGAGCAGACAAATGAATGGTTCTTCTGGAAGAAGGTTTGCTCACCTGCAGATCATGCTCTCGTAATCCCTGGTTATCAGAAGATTGTCGAGCCTGCTAAGTGGGATATCGAATTCCAGGATGTTACTATCACTGTTCCTGGTGGAGAAACCAAGACT
>JAFSNR010000139.1 GCA_017443345.1 Prevotella sp. | reverse complement strand
TGGCGCACATCATCACTTTCTTCAAAATCGTTTTCATAATTTCAATATCGTTTTATTGGTTTGTTGCTTGTTATTACTGATTTGTTGCTGCAGATACTCGTTCACGTCCTTGCAGGGCTGGAACACTACCGAGAAGTCCTTTACCTTGTCGCCGTAACGTCTGTAGAGTGCCTGTAGGCAGAGTTTGCCCGCTTCGTCGTTGTCGAGCCAGCACTTGATGGCCTCGTAACCGTCCAGATGTTTGTATGCCTTTTCCCTGTTGGCTACGGAGTTCAGTACCAGATTATCCTCCGTTCTGCCGTAGCCGAGCGTCAGTCCCGAAAGGAAATCCACAAATCCCTCATATACGTTGACTGTTGTACTTCCATTCCTGATGAGCGACACAGCCTTTGGCGGAATACTGCCCTTGAAGAACTTGTTTCGAATCTCATAGCCGCCACTTTCGTTTGGGAAGCCGACAGCAAAGTAGTTCTTACCGTGCAGGTTATAGTGAATCTCTACACAGTTGGCAGTGGCAATATCTGAAGGAATGCCTCTTTCTCGAAGATAGTTCAGCAACGCGGGATGGCTCAATGGGGTTACCTCTACATTGGTAAACTGAGGCTCCACAGGTACAGACTCAAATTTCGGTGGCTTTGAGCAATCAATGGGATTGTTCGTCACCTCACCGATATAACGTGCTTGTGCCATGAAGTCGTTGGAGTTGATCATCAGCCCTGCAAGAGTAAAGATGTCGCCGCCCATCCCTGTTCCGAAGTCATTCCAGATATTCTTCTCCGAGTTCACGCAGAATGATGGTGTCCTGTCAGAGCGATAAGGCGCATGATACCATACTTCACAGCCTCGCTTCTTCGTTGACTTCAGCCCCAGCTTATGCATGAAGTCGGTGATGGGCATATCTCTGATTTCTTCGATACTCATACCGTCGTCTCAGTTGATTATCAGTTTCAGCCCTATGCCATACTGAGTATGGAAGTGTCCCGTATCATTGCCCCAAAGGCAGCGTTCACGCACGTTTCCCATCAGTGCCAGTCGGTCTGAGAGATAGACCTCGATATTCAGAGTCAGCGCACCGCCATAGATGAAGGCATCTTTATCCGTCAATCGCGCACCGTCATTAAGCAGCGTCTCACCCCAGTTCACGCTCTCATAGCCTGCCAATGCCGAGACCCCACCATATATAAATAAGGTCTTACTGGCATCCGTGAGCAGTTTCTTGTAGTAGCCACCCTCTGCCGTGAACTGAGCGACGGGGATAGCCGTGTCCGAATAGCCGTACTCACGCTGCAGGTACTCACCGCCCAATACCCACTTGCTGCCGTTCTTCGTATAGGTGGAAAGAGCTACACCGCCACTAAAGGCTGCACTCAGCGACTTGCCGTCCACAAATCCACCGTTCAACTCAATACCCTGCATCTTAGGCAGGCACCGCTGTGCGGAGGCTTGCCCCATAGTCAGGGCAAGCACTCCAATCATCAATAGTTTCTTCATTTGTTCCTTTTTTGTTCCGATTCTACTTCACTTTCAGTTCTGAAATCAACTTCGCACGTACCAG
>JAFSNR010000138.1 GCA_017443345.1 Prevotella sp. | reverse complement strand
TTTATTGTCTCGAAGGGCAAGGAGGACTGGCCATTGGCAGACGTGACATCCGACTTTGGCAATGAGTACAAGATCTATCTGAGCAGGAAGAAGGCTTTAGGCCCGTCGCAGATGAACCATGCCCTGCGCTGGCTCAACCGCTTGACCTACCTCGGCGTAGATATGGAGGTCATTCGTTTCAATCCATTGGAGGACGTGGAATACTTCAAGAAGCCGGAGCCTAAGCACAAGTTCGTCACCCGTGAGGATGTGAAGAAGATTCTTGCATTGCAGGTGGACACAGAACGCGATGAGCTTATCCGTCGGTGGTTTATCTTCTCGATGTTTACGGGACTGGCATACGTGGATGCGGCAGCATTGTACCCTCACCATATAGGCAAGACCGCAGACGGTCGGAGGTATATCCGTATCAACCGAAAGAAGACCAAGGTGGAAGCATTCATCCCCTTGCACCCGATAGCAGAGCAGATTATCGACCTCTACAACACTACGGATGACACCAAGCCCGTGTTCCCCTTGCCGAGCCGTGACGAGGCATGGTTTCACGTCCATGAGATAGGCTTTGCCATCGGTCGTGAGGAAAATCTCTCGCCACACCAGGCCAGGCATACTTTCGGTACGATGCTGGTAAGTGAAGGTATCTGTGTAGAGAGCATCGCCAAAATGATGGGCCACAGCAATATCCGCAGCACCCAGACATACGCCAAGATTACCGATGATAACATCGGCAAGGATATGGACAGGCTGATACAGCGCAGAAAGGAAAAGGGACTTTCCCATCTTGACAGGAACACGGCAATCCTACTTGATGCAAGTACACTGAAGCAATAACAATTAAAACGATACAACGACTATGGCAAACTTTTCAATGATTCCCAAGGATGTCTTTGAGCGAGGCATCATCAGAATGACGGAGGGCGGTATAGTGACCATGCCCGACATGGACGTTTGGATGACGGTTGACGAGATAGCAGACATGCTTTTCGTCCCGTCAGCCGTCGTGTTCCGCACGATACGCTCTATATATAATAATAGTATCGCGCGAGAGGAAAATACTCATGGCTCGTTCCGACTGTTCCCCTATCGTCCAAACTGGAACATCGACGTGTATAACCTTGAAATGATTATCCGTCTGGCATACGCCATCGACAGCCACAACAGCCAGAAGTTCCGCAAGTACATCATGAACCGACTGATGGGCAGACCAATGTACGAAAACGTCTGTCTGATGGTGGAACTGCCACGATAGACAGACCTCTCATCACGAAGAAACCCGTACCAAGCACTTTGCCTGATACGGGTTTCTTTCATTTTACCTTTGTGCGTTCATCTCCTTGCAAACGGCTTCTTGTAGTGCCGTTGCAGCAGTTCCTCCAAGTCCTGCTCACGGTAGAGCACCTTTCCTGCAATCAGATAGTACGGCACGATGCCGTTGGTGCGGTACTCCTGCATCGTGCGCTTGCCCACTTTCAGGATGGCGCAGGCTTCCTGGTCTGTCAGTAGCCTTGTCCCTCCAAACATCGGCTTGATGTCCTTCGTCCTGTCAGCAAGCGCATCCGATACCTTGTGCATCCTCCGCAGGATTCCGTCAAAATAGTCACTGGTCAGGATTTCATCATTCATCATCTGCTGCACCATCCTTTCCGTCTTTACGGACGAGCGCCTTGTGCTCCTCCAAAACTTTCATCACGTCCTCCAGTTTGTAGTACGTCTTGTGGTTGAACCTCGTGTAAGGCAGCCTGCCCGTTGAGCGCAGCGTCTGAACGGTGCGCTTGCTCAGTTTCAACTCCCTGCACACGTCAGCTGTGTCCACCCACTCGCTGACTTCCTTGTTCTCCAACTGCTTGGCAATTTCCGCCATGCCGTCGAAGAATGCCTCCACACTTGCCATGAAGTCCATGAAGGCAC
>JAFSNR010000044.1 GCA_017443345.1 Prevotella sp. | reverse complement strand
ACGGCATGAGGGAAGGTGCAGTACTTACCTCCTTGATAGAGTTTGAGGAACCAGATGATGGCAGCAAACAGGATGATAGGCGATTCTACAAAAAAGTCACCCTGTTTCTGTACCCATGTACGGTTGAGGTTGAGCATGATGGTATAGGCTGATTCGTAGGCATCAGAAATGTCGGTCATGAAGTCAGGATGAATAGGATTACATCGGTGACTCCTGCGCGGGTCATCGAAGTTGATGACGTAGAACTTTGGCAGCACTTTATAGCCTGACTTGTGTGTCAGCATGTGGTTGTAGGCAATGGTACTGAGGTCACTGAACTTGTAGTCATAGATATACATTGAAAAGCCCTTTTCAATGGACTGCTTGATGAAATTGTTCACTACGGCATAGGATTTACCACTACCAGGAGTGCCAAGAACTATTGTGGCACGGAACGGATTGACCACATTAATCCAACCTTTGTTCCACTTCTTCTTGTAGTAGAAGCGTGTAGGAAGGTTGATGGAATACTCGTTCTCCAACAGACGGGTTTCCTGCATGAAGGATTCGTTCTCGTTGTTGAAAACATCATCCATAAGGTTGTTCTGTAACAGTCGGCTCATCCAAAGGCCACCCATTAGCAGGCAGATATAGCCCACGGAGATTGTGAGGATATAGAGTGCCGTACAGAACGCAAACGGAAATGGTAGGTCAAGAATCCACCAGTTGAGGAAGAACAGGATGAAGCCTACAGCAAGGCTCGTCCAGATACGTGGCCACGTCATCTTATCCTCCTTCACACCCTTGGTGCCGAGACAGGAGAGTGCCAGTAGCAATACGGCAAACAGTTTGGAATAGAGGATAGAGTGGAACAGTCCTGCCGTTCGGTCGAAATTAGTGAGAATACGGTCAACGATGCCCATCTGTATGTGCCAGTCTAAAATTGTGGCATAGCAATACCAATAGACATTCATCACTACGAGAATAATACTCACGGCTCGCATAAACTCCATGATTTTAGCGAGACCTCTCAAATCATCTTCTTGTTGCATAGTTCTTTTGAATTTTGTTGTTATTGAATAAATTGTGATTACAATTTTGGGCCACGACGCTTTTTCTTCTTGCGCTGCTGCTTGCGTCTGAATGCCTCTTCTTCTGCATCCGTAACAGGGTTGTCGGTATTGAGGAAGTCAAGGGCATCAAGGAAGGACGCAGTACCCGATACGCTGTGGCGGTACTCAGTACCGCTGTCATCAGATGATTGTTGTGTCTGCCTCCTGCTGCTTTCGGTATCTGTATCGCTGTCATGATACCGCTCTTGTTCGTTACCTTCGTGTTCACGGAATGGATGCTGCTCTTCAATCGGTGTGTTGAAGTGTTTGTCGAGTGCGTTTGCAGAGAACTCCTTGCCAATGCGTGAACCATTGAGAACACAATGTGTACGATGGTCAATGAAGGTCGCACCATATAGTCTGCCCTCGTCCGTGTAACGGAAAACACAGTCAATACCTTTGGTTTTCAGCATCTGTACCAATTCATCCTTATCGTATGTGCGACGAAGGGCATACTCCAATGTTCTTCTTGTCGACTCTGTGGGATTCTTCTCCTTGATGTTTTTCTTGGAGAATGCTGCTTTACGCCGAAGTGCCTCATAGCCGACAGTCTTGCCAAAGAGTGAAGACTTAAAAGGATTCCCGACCTTATTTCCATTAGCATCAATAACGGAATAGACCAGCCCGTTATAGTCCTCTCCTTTTGCATTACCCCTTACCTCATCTACTGTCAGGTTATATAGTGACAGCAATGCCCTTAGTTCCCCTATTGTCTGGAACTGGTAGTCACGGAACACAGCCTTGACGGTATTCCCAACTTGCTTTTTGATGTCCCCTGTATCTGGATTCACTGGATGCAAGGGATTTTGCAGTTTGTTCTCCCACTTCTCACCCTTGTGCAGGTTGTAGCGTCGTTCGAAGTCCTGAATAATGGCGAGACTGCGCTTATGGGTAAAGTCAGAATTGATGCGCTTGCCCTGTTCATCCACACGGACAGATACGATATGCAGGTGATGACGGTCGATGTCCTCGTGCTTCACGATGATATACGGCTGGTCACCATAGCCCATACGTTGCATATACTCATGAGCCATTTCTGTCAGTTCCTTGTCTGTCAGTCTGTCATCGGGATGTGGATTGAGTGAGATGTGGATGACTGGTTTCTCCGTGCGCATCTGCATTGGCATGTGACGCTCAAAGTCATGCATGGCCTGAACAATGTCAACCTTACCAGTACCATCGTTGAATATCTTGTTGGTATCAAGCAACTGTCCCTTACCCTCATTCACTTTGTCGGCATTATATTTGATGGCACCGAAGAGGCCAGAGCCGATTGT
>JAFSNR010000137.1 GCA_017443345.1 Prevotella sp. | reverse complement strand
GTCCTTGCACCAGAAATATGATTCATACATGCATAAGTTTTAGGTTTGAGTTTGTTGTTTATTAGTTCCATTTTGATTGAATAGTTTAGAGTTATTGTTAGTAATGAAAAAGCAGCAAGGCCCGCAGTGATGCGAGCCTTGTTTTTTGTTGAAGAAGTTTTCTCTATTTATTCACATTCTTTGTTGTTACTTGACGACAGTCTTCTTACCTTGATAGATATACACACCTTTCTGCTGAGGCTTTTGCCCAATTCGCCTTCCTTGCAGGTCATAGTATGCTGCATGATCACTCTCTTCCCTCGTTTGTATAGCCTTGATGCCAGTAGGAGTAGAGCCTTCAGGCGTTACAATAGTGCCAGGCTCGACAGTAATGGTAAGTATATTCTGTCTCTGCTTTTGTTCCCTGCTCAATACAATTTCTACAGTAAAAAGTAAGCTGTTCAAATCATCCGGATCCAATTCTAATACATTTAACATTTTAAAGAATTCTTTTTCCAGCACTACCGAGCTTCCAGCCGCAAGATAATCAGAATAGAAGTCTTCTGAATAATAAGTTCCGTCATCCATAGAGAAACTGACGTCGTATAACATATTACGTGTATCATTGTTCTTTAAAGTACCCGTCAGACTGACCTTACCATCTGCTGCATATTCAATACGATAGTCAGTAAACTCTACATCATAAGAAACAAAATCATTGTTGATAGTCATGGTCTTTCGGTCATAGATCGTTTCCTTTTGGTCATCTGTCAAGCAAATATCTTTATTTCCTTTTGGTGGTACTACTATGTAACATTTCAGCGTATCTCTCTCTCCTGGACGAAGCGAGAAGGGGCCCAAGTTTGCATCATCTGTAAAACCACCACGTGTACTGCTTTTGGCTGTCGAGGCTGATCTTGTACTTCCCGATGCTGATTCTACATCCTGCCACATAGCCATTGCAAACATGCTCACATCAATATCTCCCTGATTTTCCACGATGACATATAAACTGTCATGATCAAAAGGCCTGACATCAGGGTTCTTAAAATAAGCATCTATGATAGCCAGTTTATACGGTATATTAATTTCTACTTTTGAGTCCTTGACGGCAGCATTAAGGCACTGGTAGTCATTACCTATAATTTTCCATGTCGCATCGTCCTTATTGGCTAATTTAGCCATAGGATAAATCTTGTATGTACCGTCTTTGAGATTGTAATTACTAATATCAGAAAAAGACGTCGAATGCGTCCCTATCTTACTATGCGCTATTACAGTTTCTACATTACCTTCAATAAAGGGTGTACATGTGCCGTCGGCATTCTTTTCACCCCAGCCAAAATAATAGTGCCCATCAACAAGATCATATGAATAATACCTGACTGCATATCCGAACGACCGCTCATTAACAGTCGGGTAATGAGCCAGATATACAGTATCTGTCACCTCGGGAATCACCTCCTCGGTTCCTGTACTCTTTTCCATGCCGATAATGGCTGTTTGGTCTATTACATATGCTTCGTTAACAGATGCAGCACCTATACTTGTCGTATTTTGGGGATCCAGCTGGCCAATGACAAAGTATCCGTCACTTCTTCCGTCCCATCCCCAGTTGACGTGGAACAATCCCTTTCCGTCGTATCCGTCAATAACAAACGAATGTCCGCCAGCTGTAGTTGCACCGGAAAAGGGGACGGGTCGATTGTTCTTCAGTTCGTTCCACAGCAGATCTCTCCATCCGTCAATGGAATAGTCCTGACGGAAAGCCACGCGTGTAGATTTGGAATAGTCGAAGTAACGACGTACTGCATTAGCTATGAGTGGGCCTAATGTTCCTGAACCATTGGGGGCATATTCCATCTTAAGAGCCCGACCACAGTAATTCATCAGCTCGGCAACGGCAAGTTGCTCTTCCTCAGTGCCGGGGTTGATGGAGTCGTAATGTAGCAGCATCTTGTCCCACTTGAAAGTAGTTGCAGGGAGACTCTCTATATACTCTATTTTGCCATTGTCGTTTTCTACTGGGTATTCTGGAACGGGTTGGGTAGCTTCTTTGGGCCATTGATGATAATACATCACCTGTGCCATTGCCGTTGCCGTACATCCTGTGGCGCCATGCTTACCTTTCAGTTTTTCATTGTTCCCATTATAGATGGGCGTCATCAGGTTATAGGGTGCAGCCTGATACCAGGTGGTTTTCAGCATAGGCTCTATGGCAGCTAACGATGTGTCTTCTGTCCGTGTTGCAGCGCCATTCGAATGTTTCATGGCTGCAATCCCCAGCTCGCAGGCCTTCAGCCACGAGCGCATGTTGTCGGGTATGTTGTCTGCATCCAGCGTTCCTGTCAGACTGTAGCCCAGAATAGGCACCGTATGGTCGTCGCCCGATACAATCACAAAACCTCCATCTTCGATGTTGAAGGCATAGAGGAGCTGCTGATCGGGCAAGACCGACTGAAACTCTACGTTCAGCGGAGCACGGCTTATCGCCCGGTTGCCGGACTTCATCTTGTTTATAAAACTGCGAGCCTGCTCCATCGCTTGTTTCTGGCTGATTTGTGCTGCAAAGAGAGCTGTTCCCATTGCAAGTAACATGAATAAGGTAGAAATTCTTTTCATTGCGTTCTGTTGTTAGTCGTATTTTAAATTGTAGTCTTAATGACGATAGCCATCAGGGTGAGGTCGTCCGACTGGGGAGCGTCTTTTACGAAGGCGGCCACATCGTCGACGAGCTGATGGACATAGTCGGCAGCAGCGGCAGTATGGCCCTTGTCAACGATCTGTTGCAACGAGGCATTCATACGCTGCTTCTCGAAAGGTTTCAATTCCTCGTTGGCGGCCTCTTTCAGACCGTCGGTAGAGAGCAGGAGCACATTGCCAGGCGAGAGCTGCATCTCCTCCGACTTGTAGGCGAAGCCTTCACCCAGTCCCAGTGCGAGATTACACTCTACGGGAATCATATTGACCTCTGAGGTGATGAGTATGGGGCATTCATGACCAGCATTACAGTACTTCAGCAGGTGGGTCTTCAAGTCGAGCACACCCAGGAAGAAGGTACAGAACATTAGCGCGTCGTTATCTGCGGAAAGGAGGTCGTTCATGATCTCCACGATCCGCTTCGGGTCGTTCTGATGCCCTGAGGTGATACGGAACAAGTAGTGCGTCGCTGCCATCAGCAGGGCTGCCGGAATTCCCTTGCCACTCACGTCGCCGATGCAGAAGAACAACTTGTCGTCGCGGATGAAGTAGTCATACAGGTCACCGCCGATACTCTTGGCGGGTTTCAGATAGCCATAGAGGTCGATGTCGCTGCGCTTGGGGAAGGTGTGGGGTATCATCGACATCTGCAGTCCTCCGGCCACGTTCAGCTCGTAATTGAAGGCAGCCTCCTTGGCCGTCTGCTCCTTCAGGTCCTGCATATACTGTTCGAGCGACTGCTGCATGGCGGCAAAGGAGTCGCGCAGCTTGCAGACCTCGTCCTTGTGCTCGATATCGGGCAGGGGCGCATCGAAGTTTCCCTTGGCCACCTCGTCGGCTGAATCGGCCAGCGCATTCAATGGACTGACCACCTGACGGATATTCGAGCGGCAGAAGAAATAGATGACCACCATTCCGATGACCATGACCAGCAGCATCAGACCGATCAGGGGGAGTGCTGGCAGCCAGATGGCCCTCTTGGGTACGACGATGGCCACCGACCAGTTGGTCGTCTCCAATTGCGAGTAATACACGTTCGCCCATAAGCCGTCGATCACCATCGAGGTCCTTCCCTCCTTACCCTGTATCATGTCGACAATGACCTGCATATCGCGCTCGTTGTGCTGGTCGATGTATGACAGCACGTTTTCCTTCATCACCCTTTCCCACTGGGGATGCGCGATGAAAGTGCCTTCGCGGTTGATAATAAAGATATAGAAGCCGTAATCCTTGCTGGCTATGTTCCTCAGCGCCCCCGTATGATAGCTGTCAGTATTGATGATCTCCAGCTCCTTTGCGAGCCATTTCAGCGACATGTCGGCGCCGAAGACGCCCACGATCGAGTCTCTCTTGTCATAAAGGGGCATGACAAACGAGCAGATATTGTCGTTCTGGCCGATATCATCGAAATATGGATCCGTCCAGAAGCCGTTCTTCGATTCCTTGCCCTTGATATACCACTCTTTGTTCAGATAGTCATGGTCGGGCGAGCCGATGTTCCTCGCATGTTCGTCCGTATTCTGGTTCATATAGACCTCGAACCATCGTCCGTACTGGGGGTAGTGGTTAGGCTCGAAGGCGATGAAGTAGCCCTCGATATAGTTGTTCAGCTTGATTTCGTTCTCCAGCGACTGCATCATCATCTCGGGCGAGTCCAACCAGTAATACACCTCGTCGATGACATTCCTGGCACACAGCTCCTCAGTGGCGAGAATCCTTTCCAGTTTCTCGTCGATCATGTTCATGACAGACTCGTACCGATCGTCTGTCGTGTTCTTGATGGCACTGAATGTGATACCGATGATGATGCCCGCAATGACAACCAGTGTTACCAGCATAGCCAGCATCACCTTTCGGGTCAGCCTGTTGGCGAAAGATTGATAATACTCTTCCACTCGCGTATGACTACAACTCCTCGAAGAGGTTGATGAATCCAGTCAGTTGGAATGCCTCACGGATGTTGGGATCGATATTCCTGATATACACATGGTGCCCGTCCTTTTTGGCATTCTTCAGAATCTTGAGCAACAGGCGCAACGTACTCGAAGCGATATAGTCCAGTTCAATGCAGTCAATGATCACGTCCTTGTCAACATTCTCCAGGAGGGGCGCCAACGCCTTTTCGACCTCGGGTGTCGTTGGCGTGTCGAGATAACCTCCCAACCTGACAACTTGTTTGTCCTCGACTTCTCTAATTGATATTCTTACCATGATTCAATCTGTTTATTTATATTCCATTCTACTCATCATCATTGTTATCCAGCCTCATCGAACGGTCTGAATACGAATTGTGGGCTGCATCCTCCTGCATGCGCGTGAGCGTATCCTCCACGCGGTCGGCCATCCATTCGTTGTGGGCATCCTCAATCTCCTGCAGTTTATCCTGATAGAGTTTCTCGCGATGGTCGGTCCACTCGGCGTTCACCTTGTCGCGCACCTTCTTCAGTTTCTCAATGTCCTCCTCGGTCTCGCCTACCAGCAGCGGGGCGATGTTCGCCTCACCCTTGGTACTGGCTAGCTCCATCGCAGCCTTACAATCGTTGTAGACCAGTTTCACACCGTCCTTAAGCACCTTGTAGCGGTCGTCGTCCACCTCTGGCATCTTCAGCAGCAGGTAGTGGATATTCTTCTTGATGGACTGCCCCTCCTCGTCGACCGTGTCGAGGGTCATCTCCTCCATGCTCTGCTTGAACTCCGGATGCTCCATCATGACGCCTTGTGCGATAGCCGCCATATCCTCTGCAAAGTTGGGGATGACCATGAAGGTGTATTCATCTTTCTTTCCTACGATACTACAGTCGTCGAGCTTTACCAGATCGCCGTCGATCAATGCCTCGACAGGCAGGAGCGACACCTCCTCGGCTTTCACGCAGAAGTTCATCAGCCGATAGGCGAATCTGGCGCAATGGCCTGACAATTCCTCACCATACTGGTCGAATTCTCTATAAACAGCTTTTTTCATATCTCTTAATTCTAAATTCTTAATTATTTATTATTCCTTTGGCGCATCCTCCGTCTTCAGCTTCGCCTTCAGGCTGCCGCCGCCACCGCCTCCGGCACCGGGCATACCGTCGCTGATGTTCTGAGACTTGAACGACGTCTTCGCCTCCACATGGTCGATAGTAGCCTTGGGAGCCTTCAGCTCGCCCTTGATCTCCGTCTTGGCATCGATGGTGGTGTCGCCATAGACCTGTGTCTTGCTGCCGCCGGCAGAGAGGTTGCCGCCGTCGAGCTGTACCACCGCCTTGCCGTCGCCCTGCTGTATCTCCAGCGTCTTGTCGGCAAAGGCACCTATCTCGTCGCTCACAGCCTGGATCTTCTTGCTCTTGATGTCCTTCGACTTCGCACCCACGTACATCTTTTCACTGACGAGGGTCATCGTACTGCCTTCGGCCAGCTTGTCGTCGGTCAGCTTCTCCTTGTCGACATTCATCGACTTCACGCTGACGGCCTTCGCATTCAGGTTGATGGCTCCTGTGGCCTTGCCCTCGGCATCGGCAGCGAGGATGTCGGTCTTCTCTGCGCGCACGCTGAGCTTGCCGTCCTTCGTCAGGGCCTTTGTAGCCAGCTTGCCGTCCTTCACCTCGTAGTCGAGGCTCTCCACAGCGAAGGTCTTCGAGCGGATGATGACGTCGCCTTCGGCGGTATATTCGCCCTTGGTGATCTTGCCCTTGTCGTCGCGCTCGATGTCCTTCGGGTTGGTCGTTGCCACCTCTACGGTCTTCGCCGTCATGATGATCTTGCCGTCCTTGGTCAGCTCCTTCTCCTTGACGCCCTTGTCGTCCGTCTGATAGTCGACGGCCTCGAGGCTGATCTCCTTCGAGTGGATGCTGACATTTCCAGTGACGGGTAGCTCCTTCTCTTTGGGATTGACAGACGAGAGGCTGATGTTCTGGGCATTGACGTTGAAGCAGCCATACTCGACGAGCTTCCCTTCGTCATCCATCATGCTCATGTTGACATTCGGCGTCCTGACGCTGATGCCCGCTCCCGGCTGGGTATGCAGGTAGCCGTCGCCGTCGGCGGTGGCCACATCGATACGCTCTGCCACGATGTTCATCGAGGCGCCCGTCGACTTCTTCTTGAAGTCGTCGCCCGTCTTGATCTTTCCCTTCTCAGCCTCCAGCGCCTTCTTCTGGCGGTTCACCTCGGCGAGTTGCGACACGAGGTGGATATACTGCAGGGTGGCCTGGTAGAGCACGGGCGTCAGGTCGTCGATACCCTCATGGGTTAGCGAGATCTCTTTCAGATCTACGCGGTTCAGGAAGTCGTCCTCCTTATTATGCTTGTCTTCCTGATCGAGCAGGTCCGACATCTTCTTGAAGCAGTCGTCCACGCTTTTCTTCTGCTCTTCTATCTGCTTATTCAGCTCCTCAGCCTGTTTGGAGAGTCCCTTCACGGTAGCCTCAATCTGCTTTTTGCGGCCATCGGCCGAGAGGGCAGCCTCGAGGTTCAGCGTCTGGTCGGCATGGATGGTGATACCGCCATTAAGGGGGGGCACGGCCGACATGGAGAAGGCATCCTTGGCCTCGCTGCTGTGGAGCACGATGCTGCCAGCCTGAGAGACAATCTCCGACGTGCTGCGCACCACATTCTCCACACCGTCGACACCCGGGTCGACGGCTGTCTGGCGGATGCTGGAGGCACGGGTAACCACGCTTCCCCCGTCGCCGACACCTTCGAGGGCGACATTGCTGCCTTTGATGGTCACATTGCCGATGCCGCCACTGAGCAGGTCACCGTTCTTATCGACGTTACCGATCACGATGTTCGGGGCCGAGATGATCACGGTGTCATCATCGCGATAATAGTGGCCTTTTTCAAACCGCTGGATCAGGTCAGCCTTGATCTGCTGAACCTCCGACTTCTGCTGATGGATCTCTTCCAGATCCTTCTCCACGCTGCTCTGGAAGTTGTCAAGCAGCTTTTTCCAATCGTCAAATATATATCCCATAATAACTGTCTTTTAATATTTTCTCAAAGCCCCTCTTAATTTTTCAACAAATCCTTCGAGTGTTTCCTTTTCCTTGTCACCAAGAACCAAGTTGGCATCACTCGGTTTAGAGATACTCGCTTCGATAGGAGATGGTAATACTCCAATTCCGTTATCATTTATACAGAAAGTATCTTTACTTGAAGCAAACAATATCTGCCCGTTTTTGCCATCGCCCCACGTTTTCCGCTCAGAAATACCCTTCCAGAACTTCATCTTGTCCTTTTGATCCTCCAAGGCACTTGACAAGGCACCCTTCAAAGCACTGCCGAAAGTGGACTCCTTGAGCGCATCAATAGGCGGAACACCGCTTAAGCTATTCAAATAAACTGCCCATGTATCATCAGTTAGGGTGTCGACAGTAGGCTTCTCTGGAACAGTTCCTTTTGGATCAGGATAACCTTCTGTTAATTTCCTTCGCGTATCGTCCTTGAATCCGAATTCCTCTAACAGATTAATCATGGCTAATCGTCGCAGGACCAAAGCCCAATATTGCTCAATTTTAACCTTATGTTCCATATCTTTAAGATCTGAGGCAATCTCTTTTGTATAATAAGGAACATTCTCAAGCTTCTTTGGATCAAATGCAGCTAATACTTTCTTTTGATAATCCTTCGGCATTGTCGGCAATTTAAGATGACCGAACTCCGTCTTGATATCCTTTTCCGTTAGCACACGGTGTGACAGTTCAAAAATATTCTTTCTCAAATTATTATATGCCTTAACAACCTTCTGTATAGCATCTTTACGTTGATTATTAATATCATCATAATGTGCTATTTTATCAGATTTTGCCAGAGCAATGAAATAAAAAGCTATATTTGGCTTTAATCTTTGAATTAATTCATCCGATATAATCTTTTTATATTGCTCTTCATCATATTTATCATTATCTGGTTTGATAGGCAGCTGATCTTTGTTGAATTCAAACTTGTCTTCTTTCCAATCCTCATCCTTCTCTTGTTCCCATAAATCATCCATCAGTTCCATATAATTCTTACATACTTTTATAGGATCTTTATCTGTAGATTTTTTATTCGTAAAATTTTTCAAATATTTGATCGCATCATCCACCTTTTTCAAATCATCAATACACGAATTATACTTGTTGTTAAAGTATTGTATGTGTTTTAGGGCTAATGCCGCTACAACTTCGAAGACTTTTATCATTCCGTCGCTGATACCCTCGATACCCTTAACCGCTTTCTTGTCAATAGCCTCCTGCTTCTTCTGCGATACTTCAGGTTTAAAGGCATCTGTCGGCATTTTACACTCGTTATTGCCTGCCTCGAGTTTCAGGAATCTGTTGGACTTCAACGTGAGGCTTCCCTCCACCGGGCGGAAGAAGATTTCAACGACCGATCTGATGAGCGACAGGTCGATGACGTCCATAATGGTCTGGGCTAACCTCTTGGTCACCTGTGCCGTCACCTCTATCAACAGCTGGGCAGCGGTCTGCTTCTTGTCTTTCCCCGATTTCCATAACTTGTAGTTGACGTTCTTGCCTGAGACGAGGTTCAGGTTGTTGCCTGCCTCGATGGTCACGTTCTTGCCAGAGATTTTCACATCGCCGTTAGGGGCAGAGATGCTGATACCTGTGAAGGCATCGATCTTCACGTCGCCCCAGTTGGAAGCGATGGAGACGTTACGCCCGTCGGTAGAGCCCGAAACCTTGTACATGCCATAGCGGTCTGTCAGTTCGAAACCACCCTCGAAATACTTGTTCTTATCCCAATTAAAGGTAGGAACAGTGTTGGGCATAAACTGCGTGAAGTTCTTGAACAGCGGCGAGAATGCCCCGGCAAGGAAGGCCTGCATACCTGCACCAGTACCGTCGGTAAGCGACAGCATGTGTTCACCCGGGCTCGAGAGGGTCAGGTCCTGGTTGGGTTTGCCACTTACATCGCCCATACCACCCATGATGTAAGGACGCTCCACGTTGCCCTCCTCGAATCCCACCATCACGGGATTGCCTTCGTAGTGCTTACCCAGGATGGGGTGACCCTGCTGGTTGGAGGCGAAGTTCAGCCAAGGCGAGGATAATTCCTTGGTAGCGCTCGTTATCTTGTCGTCCCCGTCCTTTTGCAACAGTTTATTCTGCCATGCGAACAGCACGCGGGCACGGTTCCTGTTGGGAGAGGGGTCGTTAGCGTCAGTGATGGTAGCCGGCTGCGGATGGGCATATCTGACGTGGCCTGCCGGAATCACCGACGGGTAGAATATCTTATCAACGGGATCCTGAGCCGTAGCCACGAGCTGGAATGTCATATCGTTGGACTCGCTCTTGACACCCAGGATCTCCACGACGATGAAGTTCATGCCGTTGAAGGAAATGATGCTTCCCAGCTTCAGTTTCGGGTGGGTCGTGTCGTAGTCGATATGGATGGCCTTCTGCCCGACGGTCAGCTCCTTCTCCACAATGTATTCATATTTCTTGTCGTCGTATTTTAATTTGTCGTCGTCGTATTTGGTATCCAGCTCAGTGAACTGTTGGAAAGCATTCTTTTCATTTGCATCCTCGCCCTTCTTGGCGAAGTTGAAGGTGCCATACTGGGCATCATTCTGAGGCATATTGTCGAGTTTATATTTCTTATCGAAATCAGAATTCAGCTTGGCTACTTTTGCCTTTTCCTTTCCCAGGTTAAACAGGTTGTCGAACAACAGGTTGCCAATCAAGGTAGGCAGGTTCTTCTCGTTCTTGAAGACAGCAGAAAGCTGATTGATGATCCACTTATCGACCATGCCGCCGAAAGCACCCATCTGAGCTTTTACGATATAGGGCGACCCCTGTACCGGCTTGCCGGCCAGTCCGCTGTTGTTGGCGCTGTAGTCGTACTGGCCGTCAGTGCCGATCGACAGCTGCTTCGTCTCAGCATCGAAGATGGCGATGTCGTTGATTTCGCTCTCGTCCACCTCAACGGGTTCGGTGGCGTTATAGCCGATGTTCAACTTGTTGTCCTCATAGAACAGGAACTCGCCCCAGCGGTTGGTCGTTCGGGCCAGCATGTCGTAGAAACTCTCATTATACTGAACCAGATAGGGGAAGATGTGCTCCATCTTCTTTTTCGTATCCTTATCAACATACAACAGGATCTTCATATTGTCAGCCTCGCATTTGATGCCGTTTTCTTCAGCAAACGCTTTCGCTTCCTTTTGCTCTTCCGCTTGCTCTTTAGCTTTTTTATTGATCTGCTCGAAGATCCCAGCGGCAGAACCGGCGGTTATCTGGAGGTCCTTGGAGTTATCGGCATTGTCCTTCTTGCGGCCAGGGACCCATGGGAACACATACTTCATGCGCTCTATGTCCAGGATGTCAGCGAACAGCTTCTTGGCCACGAAGGTGCGGCTGGCCTGCCTGATGGTCATCAGCTTGTCGAGACTGTAGATTTTCAGGATGATGTTCATGCAGTCCTTCTGATAATGAGGCAGCACCTCGTGTACGTAGTAGTCGTCGCCGATGGTGAAGTCGCCGTCGGTCAGGCTGACCTTGGCATGCTTGAACATCTTGTCGAGCATGGTCCAGCCGATGCGCTGGTACGTGTAATTCTCGCCCTGTGCTTTGGTGATGTTGACAAGGGCGAGGACCTCCGTCGGTTGGTACATCTTCTTGTGGAAACTGAATTCCTTGAGCGCAAGCGAGAACTTGAGGATTGTCGAGTCGCCATCCTTTATTTGGCAGTAGATGTCGCACGAGGTCTGTTCTGTTGCGAGCGTCATGTCGTCGGTTGTCGCCTTCGACAAGTCGGGCTCCTCATAATGGAGTACGCCCCTCAAGGTCATGTTGATTTTTGCCATAATATTTTAGTTTTAAATTTTATAGTCATGTCAGGCCCTTCCGAGCCGTTTGTTACCGCCGAGGGAGTCGAACCCTCGACGGCAAAGGGAGGGGGATATCCGCGCCCCGGGCGCTTAGAGTTCAAACTTGTAGCCGACGGTCAGCTGGAGCAGGTCGCCGCGCTGAGCGTCACCTTCCTTGTTGACTTTAGAGGCACCGATGTTGTAACGGAAGTCGAGCACCACATTATAGAACTCGTAGGAGATACCGATGGGGATAGCGAAGGCGGTAGACTTGCAAATATCTTTCACATCGACATCTTCAGTCTTGGCCTTCAACAGGATTCCCAGCTGGACACCAGCCTTCAGGGCCAGACCTCTTGCTACATAGAAATTAGCTACGAGAGGGATGTTCAGATAGTCGAGCTTGTTAGTAAGGGTGGTGTTCAGGCTTTTTGACTTCATCTTCCAGCCCTGCTGAGCGTAGTTTACACCCAGAGCGATACCGAGCCATGGAGCTGCATAGCACTCGCCTTCGAGGCCACCAACGAAGCCTGCTCTGAATTTGGGATCAAAATCGCCGTCATAAGAACCGGAGATGTGGCCCAGGCCAATACCGACCTTAGGCTGGAGCGTGAAAGCGCCTGTCTCGCGCAATGTGTTCTGAGCACTGGCTGTCAGGGCAACTGTTGCCATGATCAGCATCATCATCATTTTCTTCATAATTGTTACTTGTTTGTTAATGTTATTTAATATTTGTCACGACAAAGGTACTCAAAATAACCGAAACTTGCAAGGTCAAAATCGCCGCGAGCGAAGATTTTGCATTAGCTGAGACTTTTTTGTATTAGCTGAGAGTCTGTCCCGGTGAAACAGGCAAATAATAACAAAACTTTTTTTGAAAACTTACCTGATTTCACTGAAAAAGTAGTAATTTTGCATTCCAAAAGGAATAATAAGAACGATATGCCTGAACAGATAACTCCATTGTCGGTATTGTATCTCCAGCTCCACGGGGCAGGAACAGCCGTGTGCGTCGTGCTGTTCCTCTACCTGCTGCTGTGTCGGGGCAAGGCCATCGCGCCCGACATCACGCCGCCCGCACGACTGCGTCGCTGGGCAGCGGCCTTATTCGGCATCATGGCCCTGGTCCACGTCTGGTGGATGCTGTTCTACACATACTCGAATGACACACGCTCGGTGATTTACGGGCTGCTCGTCGCAATGGACTGCATGGTGCTGCCACCCGTCTTCGTCGGCACACTGCTGAACATGCTGCAGGACCGCCGCCGACCGCTGTGGCCCATTTTCGTCGTCATGACGCCCTGCGCGGTGATCGCAATGCTGCAGACAGCCTTGCCATCCATCGACCTCACAACCCCGAACATGATCTATGGGCTGGTACTCGCCGTGGCCTTCATTATATATATGGTGGTGGCTGTGCGGCAATATGGGCGGTGGCTGCGCATGAACTACGCCGACCTGGGGCACAAGGAGGTGTGGCTCAGCCTTACGCTGCTCATCGGCCTCATGATACTGCTCATGAGCTTTGAATATACCGACAACTACGTGATGTCCACAATCGCCCACCTCACCGGCTTCCCGCTGGCGGGTCTCCTGCTATGGCGCGTGGAGACATTGCCGCAGCTGGATGAAGCGGCAGAGCGCGAGGACGACATCCTGCCGGAGGCAGAGACAATCCCTGAGCCCCTCCCTGTTAGTGATGCTTTATCCTATATCGGCCAACTGCTGGCGAAGCACTGTGAGGACACGCAGATCTACCTGCAGCCAGACCTGACCCTAACGCGACTTGCCCAGACCATCGGCACCAACCGCACCTACCTCGGCGCCTATTTCGCCAGTCAGGGCACAAGCTACTATACCTACATCCACGACCTTCGAGTCCGTCACTTCATAGCCCGCTACCGCGAGCTTGCCGCTGCACATGAGCCCATTGTCGCCCAGCATCTGGCCAAAGAGAGCGGCTACCATAGCTACAGCACCTTCAGCACAGCCTTCAAGCAGCGCATGCAAAAGAGCGTCGCCGCCTGGATGCGCGAAGAGGTAGCGTGCGTATCAGATTGGCCATCTTTCCGTATGCCTTCAAAACGACATGCTCCATAGGGGTCGTTCAACTCACTGAGCGTCAGCTTGCTACGCTGCCTCAGCGTGTTCGCGATCCACACACTATGCTTGAATTGCTGGCCTGTATTCATATCGTTAGGGTTTGAAAAGCCCCACCACCTGTTGAGGCAGTGAGGCTATAAGAGGTCAAATGTGTATTATAACATATTATTCTGACGCAACCAATTCTTGCCTGATGGGGTCAAGCACGATTGGGGGCTTTAGCCCGTTCGCGTCTCGTACTCATCGGCAAAAGTAGTTAAAAAGTTCGACACTACCAAGCATTTTGCCCGATTTTACACAATTTACTGCTTTTTTCTTTTTCATAAGCATTCTATTTAAGTGAATAATAAAGGAATATCGACTGCAAAGATAATATAATTCAGTCAAACTACCTAATATATTCGCAAAAAATCGACCTCTGCGACAAAGAAAAGACCTATGACGGCTGTTTGTCGCAAATCAAGTAACCTGTCGCAACAAGTTGAAGAAGATTTTGGCAGATTATTTGGAATCTGGCGATAATCCCCGTACCTTTGCTCTCGCTAAGACAGGCTGCACCTCAGCAATCTAAAGCAAGCTTTGATTGCATTCGGTTTGCACTGTCCTTGCACCAGAAATATGATTCATACATGCATAAGTTTTAGGTTTGAGTTTGTT
>JAFSNR010000136.1 GCA_017443345.1 Prevotella sp. | reverse complement strand
ACCGATTTCCTCTATAAACAGTAGAGACCACCCCATCTTTTCGCGTTTACAAAAGGGTAAAATCACATTGAAGTGACATAAATCCCATCCCAAGCAGGAAGTTCTGCCTGGTTACTATTATCCAAGAACGTATAAATTTCCTCTTCGGGCTCTATGTCCTCATACTGGTGTCCTAAGCCATCTGAAGCGTCAGCATGTTTGGGAAAGCAGGGTGTGACCACTACAAATCGGATTACCTTACAGCAGATGGTATATTATAGAGGTTCCTTTCGGAATCTGTATAATCAGGATTTTCCTTCCTCCTTCTTTTCGGAATACTCCTTGTAGGTGCATCCCTCGGAGAGGATGTGCCAGATGCCTACGAGTTGTTTCCTGGCCACGGCAACCCTCACCTTCATGGCATTTTTCTTCCGCACCTGTGTCTGGTGGTAGCTGAATTGGCTATAGAAGCATCCCTGCGTTCTGGTAGCCCCCCAGGCGCACTCGACCATCAGTTTCTTGAGATATTTGTTGCCATGAGTAATGCTCCGGGACTTCAACTTTTTGTTACTCTCGTCGTTACGGGGCTTGAACCCTGCCCATCCCACCAGCATGGCTGCCGTGAGGAACGTCCTCATGTCTACTCCTATCTCTGCGATTATCTGCGTGGCCGACTGCTCCCTGACTCCGGGCATGGTCTGGAGGTCCTTCATCTGCTTGGGGAAGTGCTTCTGACATATTTCCCGCATACGTGACAGACATTTGGCCTTCTGGGTGCGGAGCAGTTCAAGCTCTTCCCTGTACATGCCTATCAGCTCGGTGTCCACCTCGGAGACAACGCCCGTGAGTGCGGAACGCAGCACATCCTCGCCCCACTTGTTCTTGGTACGCTTGTGGATATGCCCGAGAAGCGTGCCCGGGTCTGTGACTCCTTTCGACAGATCTTCAACCACTTCCCGGTAAGCCTTTGTGTCAACATTCGACACGTAGTTGCTCAGCCGGATGTTGCAACGCTGCAGGGCCGCGTCGAGCTTGTTGTGCAGGAATACCGTTTCTTTGTTGATGTCGAACACCCGGCGGTTGTATTGGCGAAGCTGCTGGATGACCTCTTCCGGGACATAGCTCCCGCGGACAAGGTCCTTCTTCAGGCAGGTGGCTATCCATTCCGCGTCCTTCACGTCGCTCTTGCGGCCTGGCAACTGCTTGATGGCAAGCGGGTTGACCAGCCACAGGTGGAAGTCGGACTCCAGCACACGCCACACAGGCATCCAATAGATGCTGGTGCTCTCCATGCACACCTCACCGACACCATGGGACACCAGCATATCACGCAAGGCATCCAACTCTGGTGTTAAAATACCTACTCTCTGCAAAATTTTCTCGCCGTTCTCTTTGAGAATACACACAAATACATTATCTTTGTGCACGTCGAGACCACATACATTTCCTTTCATAGTCGTGACAGTTAAGATAATAATAAGAAAATCGCTACAAATGTAGCAAAAAACCGCGAGGTTTCACACTGGCACAACGTGAAAAGATGGGGTGGTCTCTACGTTTTTATTCTACTGGTGTAAAGGAAATGTTT
>JAFSNR010000135.1 GCA_017443345.1 Prevotella sp. | reverse complement strand
TATCATGTAGCCTTTCTTACGCGAATTGGGCAGGTCGTTGGCAAAGGCACAGATGGCCTCCTGGAACTTATCCATGTCGCCAGTTGACACGGTTCGCTCCACCCGGTAGGTTTCTGTGCTGTGCAGCAGTTCTTGTATCTCTTCTTTCGTTATCATGTTATTATTGATCGTTGTCTTTTATTCCTGTGTATTGCTGATTCAGTATTTTGATCTTATCCGCTATTCTTGCCCTGAAACTATCTGGAGAGAGTACTTCCATATCGCTACCATAGGAGAGAACAAGGGCTTCGAGTTCCTTATTCAACTTTACATTGATGGTGACAACGGCAAAGTTGTCGTTCTCCTCAACGATGCGCTGAGAGAGATGGAGTGGTTTGGTGCGGATAAACTCAAAGCGTGGCTTGCTGATGCGTATGACGACATCTTCAGAATCGTTCTCTGGTACCGTTACGCCTATCACGTCATCGAAATACTCCAATACGCGGATGGCATCCTGAAGTTTGTGACGCTCTTCATCGTTGATGCGGAATAGAGGTATCGAATAATTCGTATTAACGTAGCGATAGAGACGTTTCTTGCCTTGCTTTAGCTTTTCATCAAGCATAATGCCATAATCCGCTTCCAAGATATTGATGTCATTTTGAATGGTGCGCTTAGACACATCTGGCTTGTCCATACGGCGCAAAGCTTTGTTACACTCATCAACGAGGTCATCGATGGTGTATTCCCTATATCTGTTTCTGAAGCACTTGTTCAGAACCTGATACCGCAACAATACTTGTTTATCTACTGGCATATATCGTTTCTTTTTTACTTCATTATATCTTCTATCTTCCTTCTTTCATTGTCGAGCCATCTCCGAAGGTATAAGCCACAGATGGTTTCAGGGTTCAGGATTGACCTTCGGTCGAGTCTGCTTCCGCTCGGCAATAATCAAACGAGCTTGTTATTGCTCTCGCTTACTCGCAGACTTCATGTTTCAGGGTTAATGATTTCCCAATGGCCATTCTTGTCAGAGCCTACCCACTGTACTAGGTTTTGCTCTTGTAAACCCACTATATCCCGCTGAATGGTTTTTCTATTCACATGCATCCGTTCTGAAAGATATTTAGTATTTACTGCGACATTTACTGCGACATTTGCTGCGACATCGCGTAGAATTGCTAAGATATCTTTCTGTCTTTCAGTCAGTTTTTCTGCGACAGTATCTACACCAGCTTTACCGTCATTTTTACCGCCAACATTACCGCCATTATCGGTTACATAGTTTTGGGCGACTTTCACATCTACCTTGAATGCCGTGATAAGATTGACATTGAACTCTGCGGGTGGATTGCCATTCTCTTTCAAGTCCGCCTGTACCTGTCCTACACCTCGGTTGAACATATTGACATAGCCCATCGTCTTCATGGCGCTGGCTATGAGAGGATTGCGATAGTCGTTCACACTGGGGAAATTCTCAGGACGGGCATTGCCATACAAGCCACCGGCATTCAGAATCTCCAAATGGCTGGCAAACTCATAGAAACGAAGCGGAGTGTTGCTCTGCATATCGCGGTGCATGCAGGCGTTTAAAAGCAGCTCTCGAATGGCCGTGTAGGGATAGTTGCTGACCATCTCCTCGCGCAGGATGGAAACAAACACCGGCTTCTTCTTGATGACAGACAACTCCAGCAGTGACTCCAGACGTGGCAGCAGTTCGCAATAATTGCCTTCCAACTGCATTTCGTTTTCTACCTCGCTGGTCACGTCTTCTCCCTTGAAGCGTACATACTGCACGTACAGCCCAGGCATGAAACGGCGTGGCCTGCAGCCAAACAGGACGACAGCTGCGTAGGTGGGGCATTGGTGCTCTGTGTCATACATGCCTACAGCGGCCATCTGTTCCTCGATGGGACGAGTGTCTGACTCCACCATCTCATTACCTAACAGAGGTATCAGATACTTGGTGCGCAGCAAGTCTGTATTGATATCATTCAGTTTGGCAGCCAGACAGGGCATCGTATCGAAGGTGGCCATGAATGACATCCTCCGTTCTGCCAAGATGCGCTCTTCTGCTTCCGTTGCTATGTCGCGACGGGGACCGATACGTATAAAAGTACGTCCACGGTAGCGAACAGGAGGCAAGTCAGACGGACTGACCTCAGCCACCAATAGGTCACCTTCAGGGAACTGGAAACGGTCAACACTCATAACAGGTATAGGCAGAATGTTGCCGTTGCTGCGTATGGCAGCAATCTTCTTCAGCAAGTCATCGGTTACCTTCAGGCCAGACAATGTGCCATTGTCGTGAGCACCCAGTATCATGTAGCCTTTCTTACGCGAATTGGGCAGGTCGTTGGCAAAGGCACAGATGGCCTCCTGGAACTTATCCATGTCGCCAGTTGACACGGTTCGCTCCACCCGGTAGGTTTCTGTGCTGTGCAGCAGTTCTTGTATC
>JAFSNR010000134.1 GCA_017443345.1 Prevotella sp. | reverse complement strand
CTGTTCCAGCTTCGAGGAGAGCACCAGGGCGTAGAGTCCGCTCTCGTTGATGATTGTAACTCGGGTTTCATAGGCAGTGCCCTGAATCGGGGCAGTGCTCTTGTCCTCTTTGTCTACATGGGTTGCCAACGCATTGTGCGGCTTTGCATATCCCAGCGCCTTTGCCACGTCCTTACCTACGAAGAAGGTCTCACCCTTCTCATCTGTCATGGTTCGGATATCTCCGAACATCTCATGATTGAAAATCTGAATGTTTGTGTTAATGTTTGTGTTCATAATGTTGTCGAATTTGTGAGCTTTCGGAAAGCGATTGTGTTTTTCAGTTGAGCTCAATTTCTATCCGGATACTTTCCCACCTTCGCTCATTCCTCCGACTCGGTTGTTATTTTTAGTTTATAGTTTAAAATCATCTGCGACCTGCATTCTGCAGCCCTTTGCTCATCTGCCATTTCGGACAGATGAAGTTCTGCGGAACCTTCAGCTGCATCTTCTGGCAAACTCTGGTGCCGTCGTTCTCTATCTCCTTATGCTCGCACGAGGCGCACCATTTCCTCACGCGAACATGATATTGATTAGTTACCATAGACCAACTCCCTGATCAACTCGCGCCCCTGCTCGGTCCAGACGAGCGAAGACTTCAACCGGAGATGACCGTCACCACCCATGTAGTAGCTGTAACGTTTCTCCGTGAGGTCCATGTGGAAGAAAGGTCTCATGAGCTGCCACTTGCCTCGCACCTTGCAGATCACCTTCTTGTCGGCCAGGAACGATTTCAGATCGGCTCCGTCCATTCCGAACTCCTTACCAATCTCAGTCGCCGTGTAGCAGTACTTACTGCGGCGATTCAGTTCTTCAAGTTTCTCAGCGAGGATATCGTTGGCCTCGTCGAGCACCTCCTCATCACTCACCAGAATACGTATCTCCTGAGTATTAATTGATTCTTGTTTCATAAACGTTTTTTTCTTTTACGTCGCCCCCTTTTAGGCGACCTTTTAATTTATTAATATTAGGTGTGAATAACCACTTTCAGCGAGCCTTCCCGCCGTGTCCTTTGTATCAATAAGTTTGAGATCGCTTGTCAAACCCCGTTTCCGTTCGTTGACATTGCAAAGGTAGACATAAAAAAAATGCGTTCCAATCTCTTGAAACGCATTCAGAAACTAAAGCAGAAAGTCAGTGCAGAAAGCAGAAACTTTAGGGGTTAAACTTTCTGCACGGCAGAAACTAAAGCAGTAAGTTTTTCAGATATCCTGCTAAAACGATCTCACGAGTGGAGGCTCCGTTCTCCTTCCATTTGTCTACATGGAGACGCATGTAGGGATGGTTGCTGATGGTACGCTGAACGGTACCCATCGTGCAGACAAACTTGAAATTCATCGGCAGAGTCATATTCATGGCTTTACGTTCAAACTCTTTCATGCTCTCGTCATAGCCACAACAGTCACGAACCACGCCATAAGCCACAGCCCACGCAGAGGCAGCCCAGAACAGAGGACAGCCACCCTTCATCGCCTTCGACAGCCGCTCGAACACATCACCCTCCTGGCACTTTTTTGCCTTAGCGAAACTCACGATGGCTGCGCATTCACTGAACGACATGCGGGGAGCCTTCTTCACAATACTACGCACAACACCCGTGATTCTCGTCTCTTTGTCAGCACTGAGCAGGATAGGATCGTAGTTCTTATTCCTTGGCAACAACCATTTACGCTTCTGATCGTCGATGAAGAAAACCTTCGCGGTGCATTCCCCATCGATGGTCGCTATAACGATGTCTCCATCGTGTGCCACAGCTCCAATCTCCAACTGCAACAGATCGCCCTCATGGATATCAGCATCAATCATTGAATCACCCCGCGTCGGGATGTTCACCGTGGGAGACAAGCCAACAACCGACTTGGGCAGATAATAATAATCATCGACCATCTGCTCACCCGAATCCAACGGCAAACCGCAGTTCACCTTATTTCCTAACACAGGCACGGGCGTATCGCAAATCTCGTACTTGATGCCCTTACTGTCGAGGAAGGCCAGTGCCTCCCCCGGTGTCATCACGTATGGCTCCCAGCCACCCTCTTCACTTTTCTTTTTCTTAGTCATTTTCTTAATCTTTAATATAAAACGGTTATTAATTATTTGATAAAGTCTCCGAGTAGCCACTCATCATATTGACGAGCACCACTGCTATTACAAACATGAAAAACAATCCAGCCATAATCTTCAATTTTTAATTATTCGGCTGCAAAGATAATCGCAATCCGTCCTACCAAAGCGGACAGGTCGATTTTTTTTCAGAAAAATGCGTAGATTTTTATTCTTTATCCAGATTATCGCCGAAATCCTCCATCCGACGATAGTCATCCAGCTTTCTTTGGGCTCTCTTTATCATCTTGTCGCGCAGCCGTTGGGGCGACTCCACAAGAAGATGATCATCATAGAACGCCAGCTCCTGAATCAGTTCGTTGTTGATCATCAGGTCGAGCGTCACCCTGCAACCCTCATTGCCCAGACTTTCCAACTGCTGCAGCGGATGGATGGGCAGCGTGCGCAGGTAATCCTCCACCCAACGGTCGCCCTTCAGCACAATGTGCTCCACCGGCTCATTGTCGGGATGCGACACGCCCACGATGTCGTCGAAAAAATGATTGAAGTCCACCGTACTCTCCAGAAAAGGAACCGTGTTGTTCTTGGCAATCGACAAGATGCGGTCGAGCGAGAAACAGGTGATATACTCATGGTCGAGAATCGTGGCAAAGAGATACCATCGGCGGCGGTACTGCTTCAGATGGTAAGGGTAGATGATGCGCTCCTTGGAGTCGAGTCCGAAGCGCTGGTACTCGATCGTCATCACTTGTTTCTGCGTGATGGCATTAAACAACGAGAGGAAGTGCTTCGCATCGCCAGCCGTTACGTCTTCGAAACTGGCCACCGGATGGCTGAACCCCATGGCTCTCTGATCGAAACGAGCCGTCATCTGGTCGAGCCAGTCCATATCGACCATACCTCGGAGGCTCTGCAGCAGATTGCGCACCTCGTGCAGCTTCCCTACCTCCTCGGCCGTGAGCTCTCGGCTGTAGATCGACTCGATGCCGTCGCGATAACGATAGTAACGCTTGCGCCCACGATCCTCGAAGACGATGCCGTTGACGCCATAGAGCTTATGGAACTTGCTGTTCATCTCGTTGATGTCTAAGCTGAACGTGTTACGCGACCTGACGGGCAGCATGTCCCTCTGCATCAGCTCCTTGTTCACAATCGCCATCAGTTCCTCGCGCGTAAACTCCTTACCTGTGCTGAAACAACGGTCCAGCACCATCTCCCTCATCGAGTAATCCTTCGTATTCGCCATAATGCCTGCAAAGATACAAATAATATTTCATTCTGCCAATTTTGCGACAGGAAAAAGGGCCTTGTCGCCAGTTTGTCGCAAATCGGGCAACCTGTCGCAACAAGTTGAAGAAGATTTTGGCAGATTATTTGGAATCAAACGATAATCCCCGTACCTTTGCTCTCGCTAAGACAGGCTGCACCTCAGCAATCTAAAGCAAGCTTTGATTGCATTCGGTTTGCACTGTCCTTGCACCAGAAATATGATTCATACATGCATAAGTTTTAGGTTTGAGTTTGTT
>JAFSNR010000133.1 GCA_017443345.1 Prevotella sp. | reverse complement strand
GGTAACATCTTCAACCCTACTTACTATTTTGACGAACGGAACGAAGACCGTTTACAGGCACTTGACCTGTTACTGATGACGCAAGGCTGGCGTTCCTATGTCTGGAATGAGAAGCCGATAAAAGGACGACAAGTTTTGACGGACGGGTTGTATGGTAAAGAAACAACCAGCAACAAACTCACCAACAAAATGCAACTAATCAGTGCGTTTTCGCTCCGGAGTGATTCCTGCTTCATCTTGACGGATTCCATTGGATGCTTTGAAATTACGCCAGACCAGATGATGACTATGCGCGGAAATATCTACCTGAAGCCACTGCTGAGCGAAAAGTACAAGGCAAAACTGACAATTATCAATCCGTTCGACAGCATTAATTTCTATCAGCAAGGCAGACCAAGAAACCTACCGCAGAACTATATCTATGAGACAGCCAACGGAGAACGGGCTATTACCAATGGTTTTGGAACGGTAGTTCTGAAAGATATCTATGTTACGGCCAAACGGCGTTCACCCTATCGCGACAAAGTGACGGGCTATCTTGACAGTCTGGCAACAATGGCAAGTGGTGAGTGGGTTTGTGAGTGTAAAGCTGGTCAGGCATCACATTACCTGAACAACTATAAAGGCTATTCCCATCATCCTGATGGATGCTCAGCTACCACCTATTCAGGTAAGCGACTTATGCCCAAACGAGGTGAGAACTACGAACTGATTAAGTATGAGCCTGTTGGGAGTGATGGCAGTTGGATAGTGACAGACATCTCAAGTGTCAAGTATTCCGGGCCACAATACACTGAGGAAGAACTGCTGCGGATGTATGGAATGTGGAAGGCTCAGGGTTATTATCCCCAGCGTGAGTTCTACGAGCCAGACCCTGTTGAACTTACCTCCCCAATGCCTGATCCCCGTAACCTGTTACAATGGCAGCCTGCTGTGCTGACCAATGAGAAGGGAGAAACGGAAATAACCTTTAATGCGTCAGATGTCAATACCGAGTTTATTGGCATCGTGGAGGCTATCGACGGCACAGGACTGATGGGCTGTCAGACATTTACATTCAGAGTCATTAGAAACAGATAACGATATGAAAAGAATCATCCTTACACTGTTGTCAGCAGTTGTAACGCTGACCGTATCTGCACAACAAGCGGATACAACTTTCGTTGTGTATTATGGTTATCAGCCCATTGATACCATAACCATCAGCAAGACTTCCAAAACATTTCTCCAACTCCAAGAAGCGGAATCAGTTGTTAAGGGAATCACTGACGAACCCACTAAACATCGTGTCATTGTGGAATACGTGTTAAGCCATCCCGATAGCGACGGCTCCATATATTTGATGAGATACCTTTCGGGTATGATAAATTATAATAAATGCCTGCCTGTACTAACTGAACGGGTAAGGCAAGGTGTCATGAAACGACTCTATGATTTCTTTATTGCTGCAAAAGCCGAATCAGATGCCTTCACCTCGATAACAGCCAAGGCCATCAAAATCGGGGAGGAGGCTGCAGATTTCACACTGGAGGATATCAACGGCAACATGCTGACTTTATCGTCGCTGCGAGGTAAATATGTCATGCTCGACTTCTGGGGGTCATGGTGTGGAGCGTGTATCAGGTCCTTCCCACATCTGAAAGAATATCGTGAGCAGCACCGTGACAAAGTGAAAGTTGTGGGCATAGCCTGTCATGACACTAAAGAAAAGTGGAATGCTGCAGTGAAGCGCCATGAGTTGCCTTGGTTACACGTTTTGAATGGAGAGGGGACGAACGATGTGGCAGAACTCTATGGAGTTCAGTCATATCCAACCTATGTGCTTATTGCTCCCGACGGAAAGGTAGTGCAATGGATGGCAGACGACCCAGACACCTTTGATTTGTATTTTGATAATCACATTTTAGAGTAATGATGAAACATACAAAACTTTTTCTCTATCCAGTATGGCACAGATAGACGATTTCTTTATGTACGAGAACCGCGTGGAGGGCATCACCGATGCCGACTACCAGCGTGCGCAGCCTTACGTGGAGGCGGCGCAGGCTTTTGCGCAGACCACCTACCAGAGCATCTACATCATCGATTACTTCCGCAAGAACTTCCTCTACGTGTCGGACAATCCGCTCTTCCTCTGCGGCCACACTGCCGACGAGGTGCACCGGATGGGCTACGGCTTCTACCTGAGCCACGTGCCTGAGGACGAGGTGCCGATGCTCACTGAGCTGAACCGCTCCGGCTTCCGCGCCTTCTACGACGAACCTGTGGAGAACCGACGCCAGTGCATGATGTCCTACGACTTCCACATCACCCACGGCGACCGTCTGCTGCTTGTCAACCACAAGATTACGCCCCTTGCCATGACCACGGAAGGCCGCGTCTGGCTCGCCCTCTGCACCGTCTCGCTCTCGCCCCACAAGGAGGCCGGACACATCGAGTTCTTCCAATTCCATACAGGCGAGAAGCGCGAGTACTCTCTGCAGGCACACCGATGGAAGAGTCGCGAGACCATCACCCTGAAGCCCGAAGAGAAGCAGATCCTGACGCTCTCAGCCCAGGGCTACACCATGAAGGAGATAGCCGAGAAGATGCTCCGCTCGTTCGACACCGTGAAGTTCTACCGCCGCCAGATTTTCGAGAAGCTCGACGTGCAGAACATCACCGAAGCCCTCGCCCTTGCTACCAATTACGGCCTCGTCTGAAAGGCTACTGGTAGGCGACGGCACGTCGGAAATGACGTCCCCCCCACGATTTTAACATATTTTGTTACCCAAATGGGTAATTTTTCATCCCCGTGATGCAGAATTACCCATTTGGGTAGTAGGTTTATTTGGTCGTCTCATTTATTTTGCGGGCAAAAACTCGTAAAAGGTATGAAAAGACTGATTCTATTTTCAATGATGTGCCTCGTGGCGATAGCCTTGACTGCACAGGACATCAGCGGACGGGTGACTGACGAGCAGACCCAGCCGATGCCATTTGCAAACGTTGTGCTCGTCAGCCGTGCCGATTCCGCTTTCATTGCTGGAGCCGTAACGAAGGATGACGGAACTTTCAGCATCAATACCGATAAGCAAGATGGTCTGCTGAAAGTATCGAGTATAGGATATATAACAAAGTATATCGACGCACGACAGGGCAACGTAGGTGACATTCAGATGCAACCTGATACGCAGACACTCGGTGAGGTCGTGGTGAAAGGTCATGTCCCCCAGTTCCAAATGGGCAGAGAGGGATTCGTGACAAATGTCACAAACACGCCGCTCAGCCAGATAGGTACTGCCGACGATGTGCTGAAACACGTGCCTGGCATCATAGCCAAGGATGGAGTTTACGAAGTCTTCGGCAAAGGCTCGCCCATCATTTACATCAATGGCAGAAAAATGCGCAACAAAAAAGAACTGGAGCAATTGAAATCCACTGACATCAAGAGCGTAGAACTTATCACCAATTCTGGTGCAAAGTATGATGCAACCGTGGGAGCCATCGTAAAGATTCAAACCATTCGTAGGGCTGGCGATGGTTTCAGCATAGACACGTGGGGACGCTGGCGACAGGGGCACAAAGCCCAGAAGTCCGCCTCGCTTGACATGAATTATCGTCACAATGGACTTGACATATTTACCTCTCTACGGGTCAGCAAAGGGAAGTATCTGCAACAGTCGGCACTCACGCAAGAAGTACAGAGCGATACGCTATGGCAGCAAAAGAATGAGATGCAGACGGATATTGTCAACCGTGAATATAGCATTGAAGGCGGTTTCAACTACATGCTGAACGAGCATCACAGTTTCGGTATGAAGTACGATGTGACATTACCATCCACTTCTGATGAAATGACCGTACTGACAAGCGATGTAATGGCAAACGGCCAATTCTACGACAAATGGAAAAACTTGACCAACAAGCAGACCAAGGGGATTGCAGGTCATAAAATGAATGCTTATTATTTAGGCAAGATTGGAAAGCTGGACGTTGACTGGAACTTTGACTATCTGCGCAGTGGCTACAACGAGCAAAGTAAGATTGAAGAGACTTGTCAAATACAAGACAATCGCCTGATTGATGCCGAGAACAGGGTGAGAAACAATATGTTCGCAACGAAACTCACGATGACCTATCCTCTGTTTGGAGGTTCTCTGGACTTTGGCGCAGAATATATCAATACTGACCGACAGGATGACTATGCGAATCCGCAGAACTTTGTCGCCTCCAATTACAGCACACTGAAAGAGCAAAGCATCAGCCCCTATGTGGAATATTCCAAGATGTTACCCAAGATTGGTATGTTGCGGGCTGGGCTTCGCTATGAACACGTGAAGTTCGACTATTATGAAAGTGACAACCTTGTGGAAGAGCAGAGCCGCAGTTATGGGAATCTCTATCCGTCCCTCTCCTTTGCTACACGTCTTGG
>JAFSNR010000023.1 GCA_017443345.1 Prevotella sp. | reverse complement strand
CCTTCATCACCTTCAGGGTCTTGGTCTCGAGGAACTGGATGGAGCCATCCTTCTTCAGGAAGCGGTCGCACATCCAAGCCATCAGCTCAGGGGTACCGTCGTTAAGAGCCTTTACACGAACGCGGAGCATCTGGAAGCGGGGAATACCTGTCATCTGTCCCTCACGATCAGTCTCCTGATCAAACTCGTAGGATACCTGGAGTACTTCACGATCCTTGTAATCTGCTACCTTCATCAAAACTGGAGTCTTTGCCATAATTCTTTTCCTTTCTTTAATTTTAAATTGTTAATACTTTATTTGATTTTTAAATTCTCTTTTTTTTGTCGCTCAGAAGTCTTGTTTGTTCTGATTGACGATGCAAAGGTAAGACGATTTTCGGCTCATTCCAAGTTTTTTCTTTAAATTTATCTTGAGTTGTAGCGACACGAAAACGATATTGCGACAAACTTGGCTCATGGGCCAAAAATCTGTCGCAATAGGGGGTAAAATATTTATGTGGTGTTCGTTTAAGGCCACATTTTAGACTTTGCGAGTCCCATAGTGGACAAACATCCAGTTTGGGGCTCGCGTTGTCCATTATGAGACTCGATATGATAATAATAGACATTAATTTTGCAGCCAGATTCAATCTATCATCAAACTATTAATTCAAACAAAACAATTATGAAGCAAAAAACAAGAAAATCTTTTGGAAGTCTCTTGACGAAAGTGGCTTTCTTAACCCTGTTCCTTTTGTGCACATCTCTGACATATGCACAGAATAATAAGGTGACAGGTCGCGTGGTCGATGCGCAGGGTGAACCTGTCATCGGAGCCAGTGTAGTGGTAAAAGGTCAGCAGAAAGGTGTCGTAACCGATGTCGACGGTAACTACTCGATTGATGTGGCCAAGGGCGAGACCTTGCAGTTCTCTTACATCGGATTCCGTACAGTGCAGAAGGCAGTCAGCAAGTCGACAATGGATGTGGTTATGACTGAGGATGCCAATGTGCTGAACGAGGTGATCGCCACTGGTTATGGTGCCGTTTCGCGTAAGAACTTGACGACGGCTATTGATAAGGTGAAAGGTGATGATGTCATCAAGACTGGTACCACCAATATGTCGCAGATGCTGATGGGACGTGCTGCTGGTTTGCAGGCTACGATGTCGAGTGCACAGCCTGGTGGTGGTGTGAGCATCAATATCCGTGGTGGCGGTGAGCCTTTGTATGTCGTTGATGGTGTCGTGATGCCTGCCGATGCTTTGGAGGGCTCTACAGGTGGTACGAACACGGTGATGCCGAGTAGTGTGAATCGTTCTGGTCTGGCTGGTTTGAATCCTGACGACATTGAGAGTATCGAAGTGCTGAAGGATGCCTCAGCCGCCATCTATGGTATCAATGCTGCCAATGGTGTTATCCTGATTACTACCAAGAGTGGTAAGAAGGGCAAGATGAAGGTCAGCTATGAGGGTTCGCTCTCGATGGTGCGCAACTACAAATATCTGGAGCAGCTGAATGCGACTGACTTCATGAATTATGTCAATGTATTCAAAAAGGAGCAGTATCTCTATAACAACCAGATGGCTCCCTACGGACCTAATGCCTATGACGGAGGCAACGACGATGCCTACACAGCTGCACAGATCAGCAGTACCCAGAACACGGATTGGGCCAGCTATATCCTGAAGAATGGTAGCATCTCTGCCCATAACGTGACGATTCAGGGAGGTACCGATCGCCTGACATATTACCTCTCAGGCAACTACTATCAGCAGAATGGTACAGTGGCCAATTCGGCCTATGAGCGTTTCGTACTTCGTGCCAATATCGGTGCCCAGGTATTCAAATGGCTGAAGGTAACGACGTCGTTGAACTACAATAAGAACAATAACAACAACGGACTGGTTGGTGGAACCTCTTCAGGTCGTGGTGCTCAGGCTTCAGGAGCCTTGACGGCGGCACTCTCTTACCCCAGTAACCTGCCACTGAGAAATGAAGACGGTCAGTACTATGCTTTCTCAACCATCCCCAATCCCGTGGGTATGCTGGCTATGACCAACCGCTCGTATAGCGACGGATTCAATGCCAACTTTACTTTTGACTTCACGATTATTCCTGGAATGCTGACGGCTCGTGCCCTCTATGGATATAATAAGGAACACGCGAAGCGCGATGTCTATATCCCCTCGGATGTCTATTTCGACCAGATGTACAAGGCACGTGGTAGCTTGCAGAACATCGAACGCGACAACAGCACCTTGGAGGCGATGATATCCTTCGACCACTCGTTCCTGAACAATGCACTCTCGTTGAACGCCGTCGTCGGTATGGGTCGCTATTTCAGCAATGGTAGTGGTCTGGGTGTCTCCTACAATGAAATCAACGACATTATCGGCAATGACAATATCGCTGCTGCATCAGGCGACATCAAGCCGTCATCGAATGCTTGGTCGAATGAGAAACGCTCTCAGTTCGGACGATTCAGTCTTGACATCCTCGACCGCTATGTGCTTGCAGGAACACTGCGTCGCGATGGTACCGACAAGTTCTTTAAGGACAAGAAATACAACTGGTTCCCCTCAGCTTCTGTAGCTTGGAAAATCTACAATGAGAAGTTCATGGAGAATGTGAAGTGGGTGAACATGCTGAAGCTTCGTGGCTCTTATGGTCAGACGGGTAACGACAACCTTGGCTCAACGCTTTATGGTGCCTATAGTGCCTCTGGCAATCAAGTGGCTTTCGACAACAATGCCACCAAGTATGTCGCCTACTATCTCTCCTCAAAAGATTATCCCGATGTGACTTGGGAAAAGACCATCATGAAGAATATCGGTCTTGACTTCTCGATTTTGAAGGATCGCATCTATGGTTCGTTCGACTACTTCTGGAACGATGTGACGGATATGTTGGGCTATGCAGCCACAGAAGGACTTTCGATGTTTGCCTCTCGCCCCATTAACGGCGGACACATCCGTCGTTATGGCTGGGATGCGACCCTGAATACTGTCAATGTGGTAACTCCAGACTTCCGTTGGACATCGCTGCTCACACTCTCACACTATAACTCCATCTGGAAAGAGCACTTCCCCAATACCTATTTCGAGGAATATCGCCAGCAGGAGAATGAGCCCGTCAATGCGCTCTATTTCTATCGCACAGATGGCATCATCAACTCTGAAAAGTCAAACATGCCAGCCCATCAGCCCAAGGACTTCCAATATCCAGGCTGTCCCATCATCAAGGATCTGAACGGTGATGGTGAGATTACGACTTCTGATGTAGATATGGTGAACGTCATTCCTGCCCTCTATTGGGGATTTGGCAACACCTTCAACTATAAGAACTGGGACCTGAACATCTTCATCTACTCTCAACTTGGTCTGAAGAAGTACAATTATTCTTATGACTGGAGTGACGGACGCGAACTGGCCAATCAGACCACGAACCAGAGTACGATCATTGCCGACGTCTATAACTCGCAGACCAATCCAAATGGCAGTCTGCCTGGTATCGCCTTCCGTTTGTCGAACGTTTCACTGCCAGGCAATGCTGGTACGGATGTCTACTATCAGAATGCTGACTTCCTTCGTGTTCGCAACATCACCTTGGGCTATACATTCGATGCCCGTAACTTGGGTTCGCTGAGTAAATACATACAGAGCATCCGTCTCTATGCTGACGCTCAGAATCCATTTACCATCACCAGCTTTGATAACTTCGACCCAGAGGTCCAGACAGGTGGTGGCTATAAAGGCGGTAAGGCTGAGTATCCTATGACCCGAACATTCTCATTCGGCCTGAAAGCAACGTTCTGATAGAAGTGAAAAGTGAAAAATGAAAAGTGATAAGTAAAAAGGTAAAAGGTTATGAAGAAATATATATATTCGGCATTATTAGCTGCAAGCCTGCTGACTGCCAGTTGTGAAAATGATTTCGATGCCCAGATTTACGGACAGTTGTCTACAACCAACTTCCCAGCTACAGAAGCAGACTATGAGGGTTATCTGATGGACTGCTATATCCCCTTCTCTGTGAATTGGGAGTATAATCTCTCAGGTGCTGAGCAGCACAACTTCTACGTGTCCGAGGGTGGACTGAACCGTGTGTTTGACATGCCTTCAGATGAAAGTGCTCCTTGGAGAGTCGGATCGTGGGGTGGCCCATGGACATACTATGGTGAGGCTCAGTTTGAGGATATGAAATATGCTTGGCGTGGCGGCAAAGTGCCATCAAACCACTATGAGAAGATTCGTGAGGTAACCCGTTTCACTCAGATTATCAGTGACATCGAGAAAGCCGATCCTGCCATCCTTCCCACAGAGAAACAGCAGCAGTTCCTCGGAGAGGCACACTTGCTTCGCGGTATGATGATGTATTATCTACTCCACATGTATGGCCCTGTGCCCGTTATTCTGGATGCTTCTATGGTGGGCGATGATGCGTACGAGGCAGCTTTGGAGCGCCCCACTCTCGACCAAATGACGGAGTATATAACTGCTGACATGGAATACGCCGTGAGTCATATGCCAGAAACACAGGCTGAAAAAGGTCGCTATACAGCCGACTATGCCCGTTTCTGTCTGATGCGCCACTATCTGAACGAAGGCTACCACGTCAATGGCTATTATCAGAAGGCCTATGATCTGTTCAGTCAGTTCAAGGGCAACTATGCACTCTTCCAGGATGGTGCCAATCCTTATGCAGATCAGTTTAAGATTGCCAATGAGTTCAATTGCGAGACCATTATGGCCGTATCTTGTAACTCTAATGCCACAGGTAGCGGTCCAGAGGGAAACTTCAACCCGTTCTCTTGGTATGCCCTCTCATGGGAGGTATCGAAATATGACGACCAAGGCAATCCCACCCCATTTGTGAAGCAAGGTGGTGGTTGGGGACAGACCTTCAACGTGTCAAAGCATTTCTACGACACTTTCGAGAAGGGGGATCTTCGTGCAGAGACTATTGAAACCCGATTTTATCATGTTTTCGGCTACTGGGTAACAGAGGAGCATCTCGGTAGCGTATGGGATGGCTTCATAATTAATAAATATCCCATCGAGACCGAGACCTCCTTCCAGGGAACAGACATTCCTCTGGCTCGCTGGGCTGATGCTCTGCTGCTCTATGCAGAGGCTGATGTCCGTGCCCATAATACTGTTTCCGCATCGGCTGTTGACTGCGTGAATCAGGTACGTCACCGTGCTGGGCTCGATGATCTTGCTGCTGACAAAACAGCCAGTGTAGAAGCTTTCCTCGATGCCCTGCTGATGGAGCGAGGCCACGAACTCTATTTCGAAGGATGTCGTAAGATTGATATGATCCGCTTCAATAAGTACTACACACTGATGAAAGAGGCAGGCAAAGAGCCCAGTAGCCAGTATTTCCCATTGCCGGACTACGCTGTAGATCAGGCCAAGGCAAGTGGCAAGAACCTGACTCAGTATTTCACTCGTGATAATTATGATGGCCCACAGAAATAACGTATATGTAGAGTTAATAATTAGTTAGAGTTAGTAAGATTAGGAACATCTTCAATAGGTGTCAAAACAAGCCAGTGGCCTGAGAAGGTCGCTGGCTTTGAAACCAAGAACAAATATACAGTCTATGAAAAGAATACTTATTTTGCAATCCATCTTACTGCTGATGGTTTCTTGTACAACTGACACAAATCTTCGGACGGTCAGTGACTTCAATTTCGATTGGACCTTTTCCCTGGGCGATAATCAGGAATGGGTTCAGCCTTCATTCAATGATAGTACTTGGCGCAGGCTGCATCTGCCTCACGACTGGTCTATTGAAGGACAGTTCTCCGACAAGCATCCTGCTGGTATCTGGGGTGGTGCCTTGCCAGGGGGTATCGGATGGTATCGTAAGCATTTCATAACTCCTTCTGCTGAAAGGGTATTCATCGAATTTGACGGTGTCTATATGAATAGTACCGTCTATGTGAATGGAAAGGAGGTGGGGACGAGGCCATATGGATACAGCTCCTTCAGCTATGATGTCACGTCTTTCCTCCGTCCTCAGGGCGAGGATAACGTCATTGCTGTACGTGTTGACAATTCTCAGCAGCCTAACTCGCGCTGGTATTCTGGCAGTGGTATCTACCGCAATGTCAGGATGGTGACAACAGGTCTGGTGCATGTGGCCTGGCAGGGAACATATGTGACGACACCTACAATATCTGACGAAGAAGCAATCGTGGATGTCAAGATAGACATTGAGGCTCCTGAGGGAACATCCTACCAGATCAAGAACATCATCAAGGATGCCGATGGACGTCAGGTGGCTGTAGCTGATGATGGACAAAAGCTCAGGATTTCCAATCCGCACAGATGGGATATCCATACACCTTATTTATATACTCTTACAACAGAGGTCTTGGTTGGAAATAAAGTGGTGGACCGCTATGATACGCCTTTTGGCATCCGTACTACTGGTTGGGACAAAGACAAAGGCTTTATCCTTAATGGACGCCCCGTTAAGTTATTGGGCGTCTGCCTACATCATGATATGGGATGCATCGGAACAGCCGTACATCGCAGGGCCATTGAACGTCAGCTGACCATCATGAAGGATATGGGTGTTAATGCTATCCGGACGACTCATAACCCACCAACACCAGAATTGTTGGAGTTATGTGATGAGATGGGCTTGCTGGTCATGGATGAGGCTTTTGATACTTGGCGGCATCATAAGGCCAAATATGATTATGCCACTTACTTTGACGAATGGCATGAACGTGATCTGAAAGACTTTGTACGTCGTGACAGGAATCACCCTTCAGTCATCCTTTGGAGTATAGGCAACGAGATCTATGAGCAGGCTGGTGATACACCTGAAGAACAGGAGGCCAATCGTCAGCTTACAACCCATTTGGCAGAGCTCGTGCGACAAATGGACGATACCAGGGCTGTAACCTCTGGCACTCATGCCGTATTCAGAGAGAATAACATCATCAACAGTAATAGTCTCGACGTGATAGGCCTTAACTATCATGATTTCGGCTATGACTCCCTCCGTATATGGCATCCCACATTGCCGATTGTAGCTTCAGAGACCGCTTCCGCATTGAATAGCCGAGGTGTCTACTACCAACCTTCTACAGAGATGCGCATCCTCCCACAGATAGGTGTCAAGAAGGTGGGAGAGCCTACATTCCAATGTACGGCCTATGATATGTGTCATGCCTTCTGGGACACGACCTGTACCCATCAGGATGCTTGGAAGGTTGTTCGTGACCATGATTTTGTGGCAGGAACCTTTGTGTGGACAGGATTTGACTACCTTGGAGAGCCTACCGCCTATGGATGGCCTGCCCGCAGTTCTTATTTCGGCATCGTAGACTTGGCCGGATTTCCCAAGGATCCGTATTATATGTATCAGGCAGAATGGACCAATCAAACAGTACTGCATCTGCATCCTCATTGGAATTGGAAAGAAGGTGACAAGGTTGATGTTTGGGCATACTATAATCAGGCTGATGAAGTGGAGCTGTTCTTGAATGGCCATTCTCTCGGACGGAGTGCAAAGACATCAGAACGGCTGCATGCTTTCTGGCCTGAAGTGGTTTATGAACCAGGAGAGTTGCTGGCTATATCATATAAGAATGGTAAAGAGGTGGCACGAGATACTATTAAGACTGCAGGCCAGGCTACGTGTTTGCGCCTTTCTGCCGATAGACCAGTCATTGAAGCTGATGGCTATGACTTGAGCTTTGTAACTATTGAGGCTCTTGACAAACATGGAGTTCCTGTGCCTACAGCAGACCTCAAATTGGAAATGGAGGTAACTGGCTCTGGAGAACTCTATGGCGTAGACAATGGAAATGCAGCAGATACGCTTTGTCTGAAAGGCAGTAGGATGTCGCTTTTCAATGGTAAGGCTTTAGCTGTTGTCCGTTCCATCAGGAACATGACGGGAGAAGCTACTCTTAAGGTGAGAAGCGAGATGGGAGAAACTTTAATCAACATACAAACAACCTCAAACTATCAAACAAAATGAAAACAAAAATTTTATTATTGGCATTGCTGATATCAACAAGTGCGCAAGCACAAGTATTCGACAGTTCGACAAAGGTTACCACGGCCCAAACCAAGTATGGAAAAGTGGCTGGTTATATCGAGAGGGATGTATATACCTATAAGGGTATCCCTTACGGAAAAGTCCTGCGTTTTATGCCAGCTGCAAAGCCTGACTCTTGGGAAGGCATTCGTTCTTGCAGGCATTGGGGACCCGTTTGTCCGCAGTACCGCTACGATTGGACTAACGACAAGACCGCTTTCTTCTATCAGTGGAATGAAGGCTATCAGGATGAAGACTGTCTGCGCCTGAATGTCTGGACAAAAGGACTTAACGACGGCAAGAAGCGTCCAGTGCTGGTATGGCTTCATGGAGGTGGATTCTTCTCTGGAAATGGTCAGGACCATCCTGGATATGACGGTCGGAACCTTGCTGACAAGGGCGATGTCGTAGTTGTCAGCCTGAACCATCGTCTGAATGCACTTGGCTATCTGGATCTCTCGGCATTCGGTGAGAAGTACAAGTATTCAGGGAGTGTTGGAATGACTGACATCGTAGAAGCACTGAAATGGGTGAAGGAGAATATTGCCTACTTTGGTGGTAATCCGGATTGTGTGACCATTTTCGGCCAGTCCGGTGGTGGCGGCAAGGTGTCTACGCTGCTTTGTATGCCTTCTGCAAAAGGGCTTTTCCATCGTGCCATGATTATGAGTGGCTCAGGAATGAAGGGCATGAAACAAGGTGTGGCCCGTGAGGTAGGCAAGCGCACAGCAGAATTGTTGGGCTTGAATCAGGAGACCATCGACAGCATACAGAGGGTGCCCTATCTTCAGTTGATGGCTGCTGCCGATAAGGCTATTAAAGATGTTGCAGACAAGAACAAGGCAACCAACGGTTATCATGGCAGACTGATGTGGGGACCAATTGCCGATGGTGATGTCTTGCCAGGCATCTTCGAGAATGGGTGTGAGAAGATTACCAGTGAGGTTCCTCTCATCATCGGCTCTACGCTGAATGAGTTTAATCCACCTCAGATCGATACGATGGTGCGCCAGGCTGTAATCGGACAGGCCACCATGCGAACAGGTAACGGTGCAGCTCCTGTTTATGTCTATTTGTTCGCCTATCAGCTACCTACGATGGACGGTGATTTCCATGCCTGCCATAATGCCGACATCGCTTTCTTCTTCAACAATGTACTGAAGAGTGCCCAGATGACGGGTGCTACCGAGGAAGGATTTAAGCTGGGAGACAAAATGAGCAGTGCGCTTATCAACTTTGCACGAACTGGCAATCCTAATGCCGACGGACTGCCAACATGGGCTCCCTTCGATCCGTCAAAAGAGAACACGATGTGGCTTGATGCCCCTGATTGTAGAATAATCTGCAAATAATTGGGAACTTTAGTGCGCTGTTTCGTTAAAAAGTTGTATCTTTGCCGGTGAAACATCAATAGGATGAATATGAGACTAAAAACCGTATTTCTGCTCGTGGTGCTCGCCTGGTCTGTCAATGGTGCTGCCCATTATTATAATAATGTTCGTGTGAATGACACGCCTATCCGCTGTCTGGCTCAAGATGAGAGTAAACAAATCTGGCTAGGAACAGGGAGTGGGTTATACAGTTACGATGGTTACAGGAGCATTCCGCGGTATGCATTGGCAGAGGCTATGCGTGAAACGATCTATTGTATGCAGGCCAATGGATACGATCTTTATGTAGGAACAGCAGAGGGGTTCTATGTGTATGATACCCGGACTGGAGCCTGTCAGGTGCCAAAGCAGAAGAAAACGGAGGTGAGAGCCCTCGCCGTCAAAGAAAAGACGGTTCTGCTAGGTTTGCCTGACGGACTTTGGGAGTATGATATCCAGACATCCCAAATGAGGTTAGTAGATGATTCCTTCAAGAATATTTACTCGTTGCAGGAAGTATCAGGAACGTCTTATGTGGGAACACTTAAAGGGCTTTTTCGCTATGATAAGGGAACCTCACAGGAAATCATCTTGCGTGAAGGTGAGCATCCGTTTATCAACGCCCTGTTAACTGATGATCAGCGTCAATGCCTATGGGTGGGTGCTGGCGATATGCTCTATCAGTATGACTTGCGAAATGGGCAGGTAACGGAAATGTCGGAGATGAGAGGTGTATCCGTCAAAGCGATGTCGTTGGCTGAGGATGAAACATTATATATTGCCACAGACAACGGGTTCTATACCTACCATCATGGCCAGTTCAGCTTGGACAAACATGATGCACGTAACCCTCATACATTAGGCGATAACGTCGTATGGAGTACCTTGATTGATTATAAGGGTAATATCGTTCTTGGAACAGATGGAGGACTGTCGGTCATCAACGCCGCTTCTTATTTCGCCTATCTGCCTATCAGTCAGCTGACAGGACAAAGTGATGGTAATAAGTTCAGTTCTTTGCTGATAGACAGCAAGCACCGTATGTGGTTAGGAGGCAGTAATGGTCTTGTTATGAAAGACGGGGCTGTAACCAGATGGTTCCGACAGGTAGATAAGGATTATCCTATCACGCATAACCGCATACGCTGTATCTATGAAGACCTGACGGGGAATATCTGGATTGCTACCGACAACGGCATTAATCTCTACGATGAAAGGAGTGGAAGCATGCGTAATATCGTCATCACAGACCAGACGGAAGAGTACAATACCCGCTGGGCCTATGATATCATAGAAGATGGTAAGGGAAACCTCTGGGTGGCTGCTTTCAGTGGTGGTATCTTTATTGTTGATAAGGATAAGTTGATAAAAACAGAAGGTTTTATTGTAGCCGATAAGCATATAGACCAGAAAGGTGGAGGTCTTAGTGACTTGTGGGTGCGTCAGATGAAAAAAGATTCAAAGGGAAACATATGGGTAAGTACTCGTTATGGTCTTGATTGTGTAAACATCACTTCACGGAAGGTCAGGAATATCTTGAATACGGCTCCCAGTTTCATGACTTCTGACAAGGAAGGCAACATCTGGGTCGCTAATCAGAGCGAGCTCTTATGTTATACTGATTTGGAGAACTCTCAGTCATATTCCTATGGTGTCAAACAGTCAGAAGTTGAGGCAGTCTCTGTTTCTGATGTGAACGGGCAGATATGGGTGGTTACGGCCGATGAATGCATACTTATCGGTAACGATGACAATCGAAGGTTGCGCATCCCGGTTGTTGATGCTTATGGGGCTTATTATGCTCAGGAAGACAAGTGCCTGTATATTGGTGGTCAGGATGGTCTGATCACGATATTCCCTTCGGAAATAAGTACAGGTGGCCAGCGACGTCGCTTATTGCTATCCGATTTTCTGGTGAATGGCGAGCAGCGTCAGTTGCAGGATCATCATATCGAACTGCCGTATAATGAAAATACGATAGAATTATTCTTTTCGGATTTGCCTTATATGGGTGAAGTTTCTGTTTCGTATGCCTACCAGTTGGAAGGTGTTGAAGACACATGGCATCTTTTACCGTCTCTTAGTGAGCCGCTTGTCTATAATGCTTTGCCTCCAGGGAATTACACCTTGAGAATCAAAACCATCGAGAGCAGTTATGGGGATGAGGATGAAGTATTCATGTCACATATCCAGATTTTGCCACCATGGTATCTCTCTTGGTGGGCCAAGACTTTCTACATCCTATTCCTTGTTGGCATTGCCCTTTGGCTCAATCGTTTCTTGATGGTACGCAAACAACTGGCTAGAGAGCAACGCGAGAAACGACGTATCATGGAGCAGTCTAAGGTACGTATGGACTTTTATAACAGTATGTCGCAGAATTTGAGCCAGGCTTTACATGGTGTGATGGCACCTTTAGCAGAGGTGATCGCTAAGAGTGGGAATATTGAGACGAACAAAGCTTTGTCGTCCGTCAGGATGCAGACCACAAAGATCAATTCGCTGATTCGCCAGGCTTTTGATGTGGGCGATATTCAGCAGCGTCAACAGACAATGACATTAAGTAGGATTAATGTAGTAGAATTCTGTAAAGAGACCCTCGACGGTATGAAGCCCTTGTTGGATGAAAGGAATGTCAATGTGAGATTTGAGACTTATAATAAGGCGATATTTATGGATACTGAGGTACTTCGGCTTGATTCCATATTGTCTATCCTTATTCAGAATATGCTGAGACATGCGACATATCACAGCGATCTGTCAATGGTATTGAGGGCGGATCCTTTCCAAAAGAAAGTGCGCATAGCGCTTAGCAGCAGTTCAATGAATGTACCCGAGAGTCTGCGGCCTTATTTGTTCCAACGGTTTATCCAGTCAAAAGAGGGAATGGATCTGAATGAAATAGGAAACAATCTCTATCTGGTGAAGGACTATGTGGACGAGCTCGGTGGAAAGATTCGTGCGGAATCGGTGGAGATGCAAGGAACGACGTTTGTTATGACCTTCGATGCACTAGATATCGTAGCTCCACATGAAGAAAATGTTGTCGCTACTGAGATAGAGATGGAGCCGGATACAATAGAACCAGAAGAGATGATCAGTGAAAAGGACGAGAAACTGATGCGCGAAATCACGATGGCTATTGAAGACAATCTGATTGATTCCGATTTCAATGTCACCCGTCTGCAGGAGACGGTGGGCATTGGTCAGAAGCTACTCTATCGTAAGGTTAAGCAGATTGCAGGAGTTACACCTGTAGAGTATATCAGGAATATCCGCATGGAAAAGGCAGCTCGTCTTCTTCGCGAGGGCAAATTCTCTATATCTGAGGTGATGTATATGGTGGGCTTTACCAAATCAGGCTATTTCTCAAAGTGTTTCCAGGAGGCCTTTGGCATGACACCGTCAGCCTATATCAAGAAAACAAAAACTGAAAAGAATTTCTAACAGATTTGGCAACGTAAGATTGTCCATGCATTTTCTCCTGCTTTTCTATATGAGGGAAGCAGGATTCTTTGTACCTTTGCAAACGAAAACGAATATAATAATTACCGACAAGATATGAAGAGAATCGTATTTATAGTATCAATGTTGTGTCTGACATGGACAATACAAGCACAGAAGGTTTTCCAACTGACGGTGCCTGCTCAGCAGAAAACCATCAAGGAGGGGCATCTGAAGATGGGTGGCACCTCACCTTCGGGTGGGAGTATTGCCGTCAATAGTTTTTATATGTCGATAGATGGTAAGCCTGTCATTCCAGTGATGGGCGAGTTTCATTACTCGCGTTATCCTGCAAATCAGTGGGAAGAAGAGATTGTAAAGATGAAGGCAGGCGGTATCAATGTATTGCCAACGTATGTATTCTGGAATATTCATGAGGAAGAGGAAGGTAAGTTCCGTTGGGATGGCAACCGTGACCTGCGTCGTTTCCTAGAACTCTGTCAGAAGCATGATATGCCTGTTATTATCCGTATCGGTCCGTTCTGTCATGGTGAGATTCGTAGTGGTGGCTTCCCTGACTGGCTCTTTGCCAAGCCTCTTGAGGTGCGTTCGAATGATCCTGAGTATTTGAAATATGTACGCAGACTTTATACAGAGATTGCCAAACAGATGAAGGGATTCTATTATAAGGATGGTGGTCCTGTGATTGGCTGTCAGCTTGAGAACGAGATGCAGCATTCTGCGGCACCCTGGGCTATCTGCTATCCTAATGAGCCCAAAGACCATACGGCCGCCAGCTATAATGCGGCAGAGGCGAGTATCGGTGTGGATGTGCAGTCGAGGAAAGCTACCCATGCCGAACAGGGGGAACAGCATATGCGTACCTTAAAACAGATGGCGCAGGAAGCTGGTATCATCACCCCGTTCTATACTGCAACAGGTTGGGGCAATGCTGCTGTGATTCCCAATGAGACATTGCCTGTGACAGCTGCCTATACATACGCCACCTGGACGAAACCTCACATGTCACCCTTCCTCTTGTTTAAGGATATGCAGGGAACGCCCGACTATTCTCCCGTTCGTTATGAGCCGAAGGACTACCCTTCGTTCAGTGCCGAGATGGGTGCAGGCATTCAGATGACCTACGACCGCCGTCCTTACTGCTACGCCTCGAGTGCAGAGGCTATGATAGTGCGTTGTCTGGGTAGTGGCAGCAATGGTATTGGCTACTATATGTATCACGGCGGATCGACACCAAAGATGATAGGTGGTGTAGGGACGTTTGCCGACGAGCCCATGGGCGTGCCCAAGATCAGTTACGATTTCCAGGCTCCCATCGGAGAGTTCGGTCTTGAAAAGCCCGTCTATCGTCATCTGCGTCTGCTGCATGCTTTCTTGGCTGAGTATGGTGATTGTCTGGCTCCGATGGAGACGGTTTTGCCTGAGGGATGGGAGAAGATGACGCCAGAGAACCGTGACGATCTGCGCTATGCGGCTCGCATGAAAGATGACAGGGGATTTCTCTTCATGATCAATGCCCAAGACCACGACACCTTGCGTCATGACCAGACAGGTCTGCAAATCAGATTAAACCTACATCATGAAACCCTTAATATACCAGAAGACGGAACATTCACATTGCCGAAAGACCAAAGTGTGATACTTCCCTTCAACCTGGAACTAAATGGTGCGTTACTGAAGTATGCCACAGCCCAGCCTTTGATGAAGATTGATGATTGTGGCACAGACCACTATTTCTTCTTTGCGCCTGAGGGTATGAAGCCTGAGTACTTGTTTGACAAGACGACAATCAAGGGAAAGATTATTTTCAAGCCCGTAGCAGGTTATCAATCTACTTTTAGTGTAAAGACTGCGACAGGTAAGACAATCAAGATCACGACGCTGACACGTGAGCAAGCCCTGAACGCTGTAAAAGTGAACGGAAGGCTGTTGATAGCTGATGCCACAGTTCTGCCGTCAGCTGATGGTGCTGACCTGTTATGTCTTGGAAATCATACGGTCGATTATGTACTTTATCCTTCGAAACAGGGTTTTAAAAAACAAACGGTCAGTGTAGAAACGGCGATGCCGCAGTATAAGGTCAAGAAAGCAGGTCCTCGTCGGATGAGCGTCAATGTTACAAACCTGCCAAGTGTAGAACAGGTTCAGGAGTACTTCCTGCATATCGATTATATTGGTGATGTGGCGATGGCCTTTGTCAAGGATCAGTTGGTACAGGATGCTTTCTATTATGGTGAGCCTTGGGAGATTGGACTGAAGCGTTATGCAGAAGATCTGAAGACGGTGCCCATGACCTTCTATTTCCGTCCGCTGAAGTCTTCGGTTCCGTTCTTGTGTGACTTGCGCAAGGAGACCATCCCTGATTTCTCCAAAGGCGACGTGGTGGACATCAAGAACGTTGAGGTGATACCAGAATATAAACTGAGCATCAAATTCTAAACGACAATGAATAACTATAGTAAAGGATTTCTGTATTTCATCTGCGCTGTATCGGCCATGGGCGGACTGCTCTTTGGCTACGACTGGGTGGTGATTGGCGGTGCGAAACCATTCTACGAACTCTATTTTGGCATCAGTGACTCGCCCGTATTGCAGGGTGTGGCGATGTCGACGGCGCTGATCGGCTGTCTGATCGGTGCGATGGTGGCTGGTTCGGCTGCCGACAAGTGGGGGCGTAAGCCGTTGTTGATGTTGTCAGCTGTACTGTTCACGGTGTCTGCTATCGCTACGGGTCTTTTCAACGACTTCACCTTATTTAATATCGCCCGTTTTGTGGGAGGCATCGGTATTGGTGTGGCCTCTGCTTTGGCACCTATGTATATCGCTGAGGTGAGTCCAACGGAGATTCGTGGCAGGATGGTGAGCCTGAACCAGATGACCATCGTGCTTGGAATCCTTTCTGCCCAGATCGTCAATATGTTGTTGGCCAGAGATACAACAGTTGCAGAGAGTCAGGCATGGAACATAGAATGGGGCTGGCGCTGGATGTTCTGGGCAGAGACGGTACCTGCTGCGCTCTTCCTCGTGATGAGTTTCTTCATCCTTGAGAGTCCTGTGTTTTTAGAATTGAAGAATGGAAGAATTGAAGGATTGAAGAAGGCTGAGGCTGGATTAGGTGAACTGTTCCAGAATAAATATGGTAAGGTGTTGTTGCTGGGTCTGGTCATCGCTGTGTTTCAGCAGTGGTGCGGTACCAATGTGATTTTCAACTATGCTCAGGAGATATTCGTTGGTGCAGGCTTCGACGTAGACGGTATGTTTATCAACATCGTGATAACGGGTATTGCCAACGTGCTGTTTACCTTCGTGGCGCTTTACACCATCGAGAAATGGGGCCGTCGCACACTGATATTGATTGGTGCTGGTGGATTGGGACTGATTTATTTGACACTCGGCACCTGTTATTTCTTCGAGGTGAAGGGCGTGATGATGGTGATGCTGGTGGTAGCGGCGATTTCTGTCTATGCCATGACACTGGGACCTGTAACCTGGACATTGTTGGCAGAGATCTTCCCCAACCGTGTGAGAGGTACCGCGATGGCGACGTGTACATTTGCCCTTTGGGTGGGCTGTTGTACGCTGACGTTCTCGTTCCCCTCGATGAATGCTGCCTTAGGCAGTAGCGGCACGTTCTGGATCTACAGCGCCATCTGTATTTGTGCCTTTGTGTTCTTGTTCAGGAGCTGTCCTGAGACCAAAGGCAAGAGTTTAGAAGATTTAGAAAAAGAACTGGTGAAGAATTGAAAAATTGAAGAATTGAAATAGCAGAGTAATCATCTGTAAACTGTAAACAAAGAAAAATGGTAAAAGCTTGGAGAGAAATCGTAACTATTCCTACTTATGAGGTGGGAAAGCCAGAGAAGAACCCTATCTTTTTGGAGAAGCGTGTGTATCAGGGTTCGAGCGGTGTAGTGTATCCGTATCCTGTGATTGAATCGATCTCTGACGAGAAGGTTGACAAGGAGTGGAAGGCCGTCTATATTGAGAATGAGTATATCAAGGTGATGGTGCTGCCAGAACTGGGCGGACGTATCCAGATGGCGTATGATAAGATCAAACAGCGTCATTTCGTGTATTACAACCATGTGATCAAACCTGCCCTCGTAGGACTGACAGGTCCTTGGATCTCAGGAGGTATTGAGTTTAACTGGCCCCAGCACCATCGTCCCAGCACGTATCTGCCTGTGGACTCCACCATCGTTGAGAATGAGGATGGAAGTGTGACAGTGTGGGTGAACGAGATGGAAAGGATGTTCCACCAGAAGGGTATGGCGGGCTTTACGCTCCGTCCTGGATGTGCTTATCTGGAGATTCAGGGTAGGGTGTCGAACCGTACGAACCTGCCCCAGACCTTCCTCTGGTGGGCTAACCCTGCCGTTGAGGTGAACGATGCCTACCAGAGTGTGTTCCCACCTGATGTGAATGCGGTCTTCGATCATGGTAAGCGTGCTGTGTCGAGCTTCCCCATTGCGACGGGTACCTATTATAAGATGGACTATTCTGCTGGTGTGGATATCTCGAACTATAAGAATATCTATGTGCCTACCAGCTATATGGCCGTCAATTCGAAATACGACTTCGAGGGTGGCTACGAGAACGATACTAAGGCAGGTATGTTGCATGTGGCCAGCCACCATTTCTCGCCAGGCAAGAAACAGTGGACCTGGGGAAATGGTGATTTCGGAAGGGCATGGGATCGTAACCTGACGGACGAGGCAACACCTGTGGAGGCTAAGAAGTGGGGCGTTGATCGCGAGGGATTCCGTCCATATATCGAGTTGATGGCAGGTGTATATACAGAAAATCAACCCGACTTTACGTGGTTGATGCCTTACGAAGAGAAACAGTTCGTGCAGTATTTTATGCCATATCGCGAAATCGGTATCGTGAAGCAGGCCTCGAAAGATTTTGTGATGAATATCGAGGAGATTGCCGACGGTCAGGTACAGTTTAAGATCCTGGCTACTTCGAAGAAGACGGTGAGGATCATACTCGATGGTGAGGATGGTGAGGAATATTATAATAAGGTGGTGACGCTAAGCCCTGAGGAGGTGCTTGTTGAGACGGTGGAGACGGGCCAGGAGCATCTTGGCGATCTTCGTCTGACCATTGAACGGGCAGAGAATCCGAGGAGGATCCCATTGTTAGAGTGGTATGCTGAACCTGATGAGATCCGTCCGATTCCCGATGCTGCTGAGGCTGCCGTCTCTCCGCAAAAAACGAAGACTATCGATCAATTGTACATGACGGGACTTCATCTGGAACAGTACCGTCATGCGACCTGGAGTGCGCTCGATTATTATGAGGAGGCGTTGCGTCGTGATCCGCTGGACTATCGTTGTAACATGCAGATAGGACTCTGGTACCTGCGTCGCGCTCGTTTCGAGAAAGCAGAGCCGTATCTTCAGACTGCAGTGAAGGTTTTGAAGAGGCGTAATCCTAATCCTTATGATGGTGAGCCGCTGTTCTATCTCGGCGTGGTCAAAAAGTTCCGTCATCAGTCGCAAGAAGCCTATGAGTTGTTCTGGAAATCAACGTGGAACAAGGCCTGGGCCGATGCCGGCTATTATGAGGCCGCCTGTATCAGTATGGACCAAGAACGTTGGGAGGATGCCCTCGACGAACTCGAGCGTGCCCTTATCAGCAACAGTCATAACCATCAGGCCCGTGCCCTGAAAGCTGTTGCGCTGCGAAAACTCGGACGTCAGGAGGAAGCGCTCAGTTGGATTCTCGAGAGTTACAAGATTGATCCCTTCAACTATGTCTGTATGATGGAGGAACATCTGTTGACGAATAGCGAAGAACCCTTGGAGTGTATGGTCGAACTGATGCACGACAATATCTATAATTACCACGAGACGGCCCTCGACTATGCCCATGCAGGACAGATGGAAGAGGCCACACTGGTGTTACAGACAGCTATCGACAATGGTGTGCAGCAGTCACCGCTCACCTATTATTATCTGGCTTATTGGAATATCTTGTCAGATAGTTTTGAATACTTTGAAAAGGCTGCTGCCGCCAGTTCCGACTATTGCTTCCCCAACCGTCTGGAAGATGCCGAGATCCTTGGATCATTGGTCCTGTTGCCGTTCGTCGAGGATGCACGTCTGCCCTATTATCTCGGCTGTCTCTACTATGACAAACGACAATATGACGTGGCCGTAGAGAACTGGGAGCTGTCGGCGAAGCTCGATCCCAAATTCCCTACCGTCTGGCGAAACCTCGCCTTGGCCCGTTTCAACAAACAGGACCGTCAGGAGGAAGCATTGGAGTATATGGAGCGCGCTTTTCATCTCGACGAGACGGATAGTCGTATCCTGATGGAACTTGACCAGCTCTATAAACGTCTGCACAAACCTCATCAGGAGCGTCTCGACTTCTTGCAGCAGTATCCTGAGCTGATCCAGCAGCGCGATGACCTTGTGCTTGAAGAGATCACACTGTTGAACCAGTTGGGGCGTTATGAGGAGGCCATGCAGAAGCTCGACGCTCATCAGTTCCATCCTTGGGAAGGTGGCGAAGGCAAAGTGCCTGCACAGTATCAGATCTGTCGTATTGAGCAGGCAAAATGGCTGCTAAGTGAAAAGGGAAAAGTGAACAGTGAAAAGTTTGCTACCGCTCAACAAATGGCCAAACGCCTCTTGGAGGAGTGTCTTGTCTATCCTCCGCATCTGGGAGAGGGTAAGCTCTACGGTGCTCAGGACAATGACATCCTCTACTTCCTTGGACGTTACGAAGAGGGAACAGCTGGACCCACGGAGCCTACCGCAGCGATGTACTACAATGACGCCAAACCCGATAAGATCTTCTATGCCGGACTCTGCTATCGTGCCTTAGGTCGTGAGGACAAGGCCCGTAGTCTCTTTAACAAGCTGATTAACTACGGTAAGCAGCATGTGTTCGAGAAACAGGTGATGGACTACTTCGCAGTTTCCCTGCCAGACCTGCTGATCTGGGAGGACTCTTTAGACGTAAAGAACGAGATCCATTGCAAATATATGCTCGCCCTTGGCTATTACGGTATGGGTGACAAGAAGAAGGCTCTGAAATACCTGAAAGAGGTGGAGGCCCTTGACAACAACCATCAGGGTATCCAACAGTTCCGTACGCTGATCGATCTCAGTTCTGACGGACACATGGCTTAGACGACAGCCAGAGGCCGAGTAAGGTTAAGAGGCCATTGAACATCAGCAGCTCATAGCCGAAACGATAGTTCCAAAGGTATTGGGCTGCAGTGTCCAAAGCGTAGCAGAGAATCGGTGAGGCGATGCAGATCCAGGGCACCAGACGGTCGTTGGGCTGACGGTGGGTGAAGAGTCCGAAGACGAACAGTCCCAGCAGTGGTCCGTAGGTGTAGCTCGCCAAGATATAGATGGCATCGATGAGTGAGGTGGAGTTGATCTGTCGGAACAGCAGGATAAACAGCACGAAGAAGAGGCACATGGCGACGTGTGTCCTTTTTCTTAATGTCTCGTTGTCGGGCTGACGTCGGATATCCACACAGAAACAGGTGGTCAGTGAGGTGAGGGCAGAATCGGCACTCGAGAAGGAGGCGGCTACAATGCCGATGGCGAAAAGGATGATGAGCAGTTGGGAGTTAGCGGCTCCTTGGATATAGGCAGGGAGGAGCTCGTCGCCCTTGAGTCCGGTGCCGAGTATCATGGTCAGCAACACGCCTAAGGCCATAAAGAGCATGTTGGCAGGAACGAAGGCCAGACTATATGTACACATGTCCTTCTGTGCATCGTGCAGCGTCTTACAGGTCAGGTTCTTCTGCATCATGTCCTGATCCAGTCCCGTCATCACGATGGCAATGAAAGCACCGCTGAGGAATTGTTTCACGAAGTGGTGGGGCGACAGCCAGTCGTCGAAAACGAAGATGCGGCTCAGGTCGCTGGCGGCTACGGCCCTAATGGCTTCGCCAACAGACAGATGCAGCTGGGATATGACCGACAGGATGATCAGAATAAGAGCCGTGAAGAGACATAGCGTCTGGAAAGAATCGGTGAATACCAAAGTGCCTATACCACCTCGACGGGTATAGAGCCAGATGAGCAGGACCATCGCTATGACATTGACGGCAAAAGGAATGCCAGCTGGATCGAAGACAAACTGTTGCAGTATGATACAAACCACATAGAACCTCACGGCTGCACCTGTCATCTTCGATAAAAGGAAAAAGCTGGCTCCCGTCAGATAAGAGCGTTGCCCAAGCCGTTGTCCCAAATAGGTATAGATGGTGGTGAGGTTCAGACGGTAGTATAATGGCAGGAGTACAAAGGCAATGACCAGATAGCCCACGATGAAGCCCAGGCACATCTGCAGATAGGTCATCTGAGAAGCGAGCACCATACCTGGTACGGAGATGAAAGTCACACCGGATATCGAGGCGCCAACCATACCGAAAGCCACCATGTACCAAGGCGCACGACGATTGGCGCGGTAGAAGGTATTGTTGTCTGCCTTTCTGCTCGTCAGGCGGCTGATGGCGAAAAGTATGGCGAAATAGGCCAGGACGGTGATGAGTATTGTCATAACAGGGTGCAAAGTTAGCCATTTTTTTTGCACAAACCAAAAAATTCGCTAACTTTGCAGCGGTTATGAACATCCGCGACCGACAGATATTGCAGATAGCCCTGCCCTCGATAGTGTCGAACATCACCGTGCCGCTGTTGGGGATGATTGATGTGGCCATCGTGGGCCACATGGGCAGTCCTGTCTATATCGGTGCCGTCGCAGTGGGCTCGATGATCTTCAATCTGGTCTACTGGCTCTTTGGCTTCCTGCGTATGGGTTCCAGCGGACTGGCCTCGCAGGCCTTGGGGCGCAGGGATCTGACGGAGGTCGCTCGTGTCCTGGTCCGTTCGATGGCCATCTCCTTGGGAATCGCCTTGCTGCTGATTGTGCTTCAGATTCCGATAAAATGGCTGATGTTCCGCCTGATTGGCCCAACGGCAGACGTGGCGGCCTTTGCCACCACCTATTATTACATTGTCGTCTGGGGTGCGCCGGCGGTGTTGGGGCTTTATAGTCTCTCGGGCTGGTTCGTCGGCATGCAGAATACGCGGATTCCGATGTTTGTCTCCATCATGCAGAACGTCGTGAACATCCTGGCTTCACTGACCCTTGTCTATGGTTTCGGCATGAAGATCGAGGGTGTGGCATGGGGAACGGTGATTGCCCAATACGCGGGTTTTATGGTCGCCTTAGGCTTGCTGCTCCGTTATTACGGTCGCCTGCGCAGCTATTTGGTGCTGAAGGGCACGTTTGTCCGCGAGGCAATGGGCAGGCTCTTCCGCGTGAATCGTGATATATTCCTCCGCACGCTTTGTCTGGTGGCTGTCAACCTCTATTTCACCTCGGCTGGTGCACGCAGCGGGGCCGTCATCCTCTCGGTGAATACGGTGCTGATGCAGCTTTATCTGTTCTTTTCCTATTTCATGGATGGATTCGCATACGCAGGAGAGGCGTTGTGCGGCAGGGCTTACGGAGCGGGGAATGGTGTCGCTTTCCGTGAGACGCTGCGCAGGCTCTGGATGTGGGCGCTCATCGTTACGGCTGCCTACACCTTCATATACGTATGGGGTGGCTCATGGATTGTCAGTCTTCTGACTGATGAGTCCGAGGTGCTTGCCGCTTCGCGCGATTATCTGTGGTGGGTATGGCTCATCCCGGCTGCGGGGGCTGCTGCCTTCATCTGGGACGGGGTCTTCATCGGCATGACTGCCACGCGTGGCATGCTGGTATCGTCGTTCCTGTCCACAGTGATATTCTTTGTTGTCTGCTGTCTGTCACAAACCAATCATGGCCTTTGGCTGGCCATGATTGTTTATCTCGCCATGAGAGGAGTCTTTCAGACGATCTGGTTCAGAGCGACGACGAGAGAACGTTTTACAGTCTCACTTCGGGAACCACCTGACCATCAAGCAAGCTGATGATTCGCTGGGCGTAGCCGGCATCGCGCTCGGAGTGGGTCACCATCAGCACGGTGGTGCCTTCTTGGTTCAGTTGGGTCAGCAGTTGCATCACCTCCAGTCCGTTCTTCGAGTCGAGGTTACCCGTCGGCTCGTCGGCAAGGATCAGCTTGGGATTCATCACGACGGCGCGGGCAATGGCTACGCGCTGCTGCTGACCGCCCGAGAGTTGCTGGGGGAAGTGGTGGGCGCGATGCGAGATTGCCATCCGTTGCAGCACCTCTTCTACACGATTCTTGCGCTCCTTCTTGGGCACGCCGAGATAAGTCAAAGGCAACTCTACATTCTCCTCTACGTTCAGTTCGTCAATTAGGTTGAAGCTCTGAAACACAAAACCAATCTGACCTTTGCGAACCTTCGTGCGCTGGCTCTCCTTCAGCTGTCCCACGTTCTCACCATCCAGCAGATAAGTGCCGCTGGTGGGATTGTCGAGCAAGCCTAATATATTTAACAAGGTAGACTTACCGCAGCCCGAGGGTCCCATGATGGCCACGAACTCACCTTTCTTCACTTCAAACGATACGCCCCCAAGGGCTACGGTCTCCACCTCTTCCGTGCGGAACACCTTCTGAATGTTTTCTAACTTAATCATAGTTTTATAATGTTTATATGTTATTCTGTCTTGAGATAGTTGACGGGATTTGAGGTTGTAACGCGATGGCAGCAGATGCACACCACACTCAGGATGACTGCTAGCACCAATATGGCACAGCCTATGAAAAGCAAGGGAGAAAGGACGGCCTTCTCGCTGAACTGCTCCAGCCACAGACGGGACACAAACCATGCTCCTACAGCACCAATAAGGACAGCGGGCAAGGCCACACGCAGAATATCGATATTGAACAGACGCAGTACATCTGCCGTCCGTGCACCGTTCACCTTGCGGATGGCAATCTCCTTTTGTCGGCGTCCTATCTCACCTGCCAGATAGCCTATCAGTCCGATAAGGGCAATGAGCAGAGCCACGATGCCGCCAATCATCACGGTGGTACGGAAGTTGTATGAATCAGTATAGAGTTTGACCACCATCTGACTATAGGGTGTGATGGCGATATCGGGATTATCAGTCACCAGTTCCTTCAGCCGTTTGTTGGCAGTCTCCAAGCCGTCCATCGTCTGGAAGCGGACAAGGATATTTGCCATCAAATCAGGATTCTTACTATAGAAGAGCACGCTGGCACGGGTATCAGCATTGGTGATACTGCCTAAGCGCGTATCTTCATAGATACCGACGATGGTGTGCGGCTCACGGAACGACGTCACGATAATCTGTTTTCCCACAGCCTGGTCCCAGCCTGCCAACTCGTGCATCTTCTGCTCGAACTTCCTGCTGACCATCACCTCACACAGGGTATCTGTCTGCTCCGTAAAGGTACGGCCAGATACGACGGGAATACCCATCACGTCGAAGTAGGCATTACCCACCCAATAGAGATCGGCGATATTCATGTATTCGTGGTCATCGCCAGGCAGATAGATATTGTCACCGCTCTGGTAATTCGTTAGATTAGCGAATGCAATCGTAACACCCCTGACAGACGATAGCTTCTTCAACTCATCGACGATAAGTTGGCGCTGTTTGCCAGTAAGTTCGTCGGTCTTAATCATACCCAGTGTCGAGTAGTCGTAACCAGGATTGTCGTTGACCATCAGCTGATACTGACGTCCTACAACCGCCAGCAGCACGATGAGGAATGTGGCTGATGCGAACTGCAAGCCCAACAGCAGGAGTTTCCACAGACGATGGCTCTGGCTATAGTTCTTGAAGGCAGCAGTCACAGGGATATGGGTGTAGATATATCCTGGCACAATACCTGTAATAAGCAGCACCAACAGACAGGTGAGCCCGATCATCCACATATTCTTGCCTGCCATCAGGAGCACTGGCAGCGGTGCATACGTCAACTGCTCCACAACATCCTTTGCAGCATAGAGTAACAAGGCTGCCAGTGCTAACGACAACAACAAATGAACTACACTTTCGGCCATCACCTT
>JAFSNR010000132.1 GCA_017443345.1 Prevotella sp. | reverse complement strand
CTTAACGTTGCTCTTGATGTCAACGAGGTTCTGCTTAGACTTAACCTCCTTAACCAGGTACTCCCAGTTCTTAGCCTCCTGCTTCATATCAGCAGCATCTGGGTTGAATGGAGCCATTGTGAGGGCCTTACCTGTCTTAGGATTACCTGGGCAGATGTCAGCACAGTTACCGCAACCAAGACAGTCGAGAACTGATGTCTCAATACGGAAGTGCATACCCTTCATAGCTGCAGGAGCCTTCATCTCGAGTGTATCATCAGCAGCTGCGAAGCCCTTGATCTCATTCTCGTCGAGAACGAATGGACGGATAGCTGCGTGAGGACAGATGTAAGCACACTGGTTACACTGGATACAGTTGTCCTTGTTCCAAACAGGAACGAAGGCCTCAACACCACGCTTCTCGTAAGCGGCAGTACCAACCTCCCAAGAACCGTCAACGGTGTTGTGCTTAACGAAGTCAGAAACCTTCAGCAGGTCGCCGGCCTGAGCGTTGATAGGACGAACGAGCTCCTTAACGAATGCGGGAGCGTTGTCAGCCTTCTCAGCATCGTCGGGCAGGTTAGCCCATTCGGGCTTAACAGTCAGCTGAACATACTCGCCACCACGGTCGATAGCAGCATAGTTCTTATCAACAACGTCCTGACCCTTAGCTCCGTAAGACTTCAGAGCGGCAGCCTTCATCTTCTCAACAGCGAGCTCAGCGGGGATCACGCCAGTGATGCGGAAGAATGCACTCTGCAGGATAGTATTGGTGCGGTTGCCCAGACCAATCTCCTGTGCAATCTTGGTAGCGTTGATGGTGTATACAGTAATGTTGTTCTGTGCGAAGTAGCGCTTTACCTTGTTAGGCATGAACTTCTCGAGCTCGTCGGCATCGAAGATGGTGTTCAGCAGGAACTGACCGTTCTTCTGCAGACCACGTGTAACATCGTACATGTGGAGGTAAGCCTGAACGTGACAAGCCACGAAGTTAGGTGTTGTTACCAGATAGGTAGAGCGGATAGGTGTATCACCGAAACGCAGGTGAGAGCAAGTGAAACCTCCTGACTTCTTAGAGTCGTAAGAGAAGTAAGCCTGGCAGTACTTGTCGGTGTTGTCACCAATGATCTTAACTGAGTTCTTGTTAGCACCTACGGTACCATCAGCACCCAGACCATAGAACTTAGCCTGGAACATGCCAGCACCACCGAGAGCAATCTCCTCAACCTCAGGCAGAGAGGTGAAGGTAACATCGTCAACGATACCGATGGTGAAGTGGTTCTTTGGCTCTGGCATAGCGAGGTTGTTGAACACGCTGATGATCTGAGCAGGAGTGGTGTCGTGAGAACCGAGACCGTAACGTCCGCCAACGATCAGAGGACGATCCTCTACATCGTAGTAAGCATCCTTAACGTCGAGGTACAGAGGCTCGCCATTTGCTCCTGGCTCCTTAGTACGATCGAGAACAGCAATACGCTTAACACTCTTTGGAACGCTTGCCAGCAGGTGCTTAACAGAGAATGGACGATAGAGGTGAACAGAGATCATACCAACCTTCTGACCGTTAGCGTTCAGATAGTCGATAGCCTCACGAGCTGCATCAGTAGCAGAGCCCATCAGGATAATCATGCGGTCAGCATCCTCAGCTCCATAGTATGAGAAGAGGTGATACTCACGACCAGTGATCTTAGAGAGCTCGCCAAGATACTTCTCAACAACCTCAGGTACTGCATCGTAGTATGGGTTACAAGCCTCACGGTGTGTGAAGAATGTCTCTGGGTTCTCAGCGGTACCACGTGTGATAGGACGCTCAGGAGACATAGCACGATCGCGGAAACGCTTGATGTACTCTTCCTTAACGAGAGGACGAACATCCTCCTGGTCGAGCAGCTCAATCTTGTGATACTCGTGAGAGGTGCGGAAGCCGTCGAAGAAGTTGACGAACGG
>JAFSNR010000131.1 GCA_017443345.1 Prevotella sp. | reverse complement strand
GTACTACTTCTGTCTATGTAAATCTTTCAAAGAACTCTTTCTTTTTGCCTCACTCGAAACACCGTTTCTTGTTTAGCGGGTGCAAAGGTACAACTTTTCCGCAAACCAACAAAACTTTTCAGAAGAAATTTTCAGTTTTTACGCATCTTTTTCGACGCTCTTGATTCTTGTCAATTACAAAAACACCATACACCTTATTATATATAATATAGAGAGCTACGTTAATTTCTGATAAAACGATGGCAGGTGATAGAAAAAGCCGTATCTTTGCACGCAGAAATATAACAAAGGACACAGAAATGAAGAAAATGAAGTTAATCATGGCGACAGCATGTTGCCTTATTCTTGTGAGTTGCGGAAACCTGGGTGCGATGATGAGTACGACTGGAGCAGTCAATGCTATCCAGAGCGTCATTGGCCTCGACAAGGTAAAAGCCCAGAACCTGATTGGCACATGGAGCTACTCCAATCCAGGCTGCGCATTCACCAGTGAGAACCTGTTGGCAAAGGCGGGTGGCGAGATGGCCGCTGTCAAGATAGAAGAGAAGCTACTGCCCTATTATCAACAGGTAGGCGTCTCGTCGAGCAATACCATCGTCACCTTCAATGAGGATGGCACCTTCTCCTCCAAAATTGCTGGTACACCATTCAACGGGCGATATACATTCGATGAAGCCACGCAGAAGATCACATTGAAAGGACTCCTGCTGAGCGTGACCTGTTACACCAAGAGAGAATACGTGGGCATCTCCCTACTTTTTGAGGCCAACAAACTGCTGACCATCCTACAGACCATGTCTGCAATAAGCGGCAATAAGGACCTCCAGACTATTGGCGATTTAAGCAAGAATTACGACGGTGTACGCGTGGGCTTTGATATGAAGCGATGATATTTTTGCAAAAATATGCAGGAATATTTGGTCGGATGCAATATTTTATTTAATTTTGCATCCGATTTTGAATAAATATACCACGATGAAAGTAAAGAACAACCGTTTAGAGGCACTTCGGCTCATCATCTCGAGTCAGCAGCTGGGAAGTCAGGACGAGCTGTTAAGCGCCCTCCAGAAGGAAGGTTTCAAACTCACTCAGGCCACTCTGAGTCGTGATCTGAAACAGCTGAAGGTAGCCAAGGCTGCCTCCATGAGTGGCAACTATGTCTACGTCCTGCCCAACGAGACGATGTACAAACGCGTCAGCACCCCCAACAGCATCCGCGAGATGATGAAGGTGCCTGGCTTCGTGAGCATCAATTTCTCAGGCAACATGGGCATTATCAAGACACGTCCGGGCTATGCCAGTTCGATAGCCTGGAACATCGACAACAGTGAGATCCCCGAGATTCTGGGAACCATTGCTGGCGACGACACCATATTTATAGTCATCAAAGAAGGCATCAAGCATCAGGAAGTGATCGAAGCCCTGAGCGACGTGGTACCTAATATGAGGTAATGGATAGTTTATAGTTTAAAGTTTATAGTTTATAGACTAATGGAACAAGAAATTGAAATTGAAGTCTTAGTGGCAGGTCCAGAGCACGAGGTTTATGTAGATACAATCCTGGACACGATTGCCGAGGCTGCAAAAGTGCGAGGCACTGGTATCGCCAAACGAACCCACGAGTATCTGACCAAGAAAATGCTAGAGGCCAAGGCTGTGATCGCCCTGACCAAGGACGGGCGCTTTGCAGGATTCAGTTATATCGAGACCTGGGAGAACCAGCAATACGTGACGACCTCAGGACTCATCGTTCATCCCGACTTCCGAGGGCACCACGTTGCCAAGCGCATCAAGGACATGACCTTCACGCTGGCCAGAACCCGTTGGCCTTACGCCAAGATCTTCTCACTGACAAGTGGCGCTGCCGTGATGGCCATGAACACAGCCCTGGGCTATCAACCTGTAACCTTTGCAGATCTTACTGAGGACGAAGCCTTCTGGAAAGGCTGCGAAGGCTGTTGTAACGTCGACGTTTTGCATCGCACTGGCAGGAAATACTGCATTTGTACGGCCATGCTCTATGACCCCACAGAGCACCTGCCCGCCAAGCTCTCCGACGATGTGCTCGAGCGCATCCGCATCATCGACGGGAAATAGTAAAGGTAAAAAAGTAAAAAAGTAAAAAGGTAAAAAAATATAAGATATGGCAAACAAGAAAGTTGTAGTAGCTTTTTCAGGTGGACTCGACACCAGCTACACCGTGATGAAACTGACCCAGGACGGCTGGGATGTATATGCTGCATGTGCCAACACAGGCGGATTCAGCGAAGAACAGTTGAAGAAGAACGAGGAGAACGCCTATAAACTGGGCGCTGTCCAGTACGCGACCCTCGACGTGACGCACGAGTATTACGAGAAGTCGCTGAAGTACATGATCTTCGGAAACGTGCTGCGTAACAACTGCTACCCCATCTCCGTCAGCAGCGAGCGCATCTTCCAGGCCATCGCCATCGCCCGCTATGCCAAGGAGATTGGCGCTGATGCCATCGCGCATGGTTCTACTGGCGCAGGCAACGACCAGATCCGCTTCGACATGACCTTCCTCGTGATGGCTCCTGGCATTGAGATCATCACCCTGACTCGCGATAAGAAGCTGACCCGTAAGGAAGAGGTAGACTATCTGAACGAGCACGGATTCAATGCCGATTTCGCCAAGCTGAAGTACAGCTACAACGTAGGTATCTGGGGCACCAGCATCTGTGGTGGCGAACTGCTCGATCCCACTCAGGGACTGCCTGAGGACGCTTATCTGAAGCACGTAACAGCCCCTGAGCAGGAGTCACTGCTGAAGATTACCTTCGACAAGGGCGAGATCGTGGCCGTGAACGGCGAGAAGTTCGACGATAAGATCAAGGCCATCCAGAAGATCGAGGAGATTGGTGCCTCTTACGCCATTGGCCGCGATGCCAACGTGGGCGACACCATCATCGGCATCAAGGGCCGTGTAGGCTTCGAGGCCGCTGCTCCCAAACTGATCATCGAGGCTCACCGTCTGCTTGAGAAGTCTACTCTCTCCAAGTGGCAGCAGTATTGGAAGGACCAGGTAGCCAACTGGTACGGCATGTTCCTCCACGAGAGTCAGTACCTGGAGCCCGTCATGCCCGATATCGAGGCCATGCTCACCAGCAGCCAGCGCAACGTCACAGGTACCTCTATCCTGAAGCTCCGTCCCTACGGTTTCGAGACCGTGGGCATCGACTCTGCCAACGACCTCACGAAGTCTAAGTTGGGCGAATACGGCGAGACTCAGACGGGTTGGACAGCCGACGAGGCCAAGGGCTTCATCAAGGTGTCGAGCACGCCTCTCCGCGTTTACTACGGCATCCACAAAGACGAGAAGCGATGATCAGAGTAGGCATATTAGGTGCAGCAGGCTACACAGGCGGAGAGCTCATCCGCCTGCTGCTTAACCATCCTGAGGCAGAGATTGTCTTTGCCAATTCAGAGAGCAACGCAGGCAACCTTGTCAGCGATGTCCACGAAGGACTCATTGGCGAGACCGATCTGAAGTTTACCGACGAGATGCCTTTTGATAAGGTGGATGTCGTATTCTTCTGTTTCGGACATGGCAAGAGCGAGGCCTTCCTCAAGGAGCACACCATCCCTGAGAACGTGAAGATCATCGATCTGGCACAGGACTTCCGAATCAAGGGCAATCACGATTATGTCTACGGCCTGCCCGAGATCAATAAGGAGGAAATCCAGAAAGCTCAGCACATCGCTAATCCAGGCTGTTTTGCCACCTGCATTCAGGTAGCATTGCTGCCAGCAGCCTATCTCAATCTGCTGAAGGAAGATGTAGCTGTCAATGCCATCACGGGCTCTACTGGAGCAGGACAGAAGCCAGGCGCCACGACCCACTTCTCTTGGCGTAACAACAACCTGAGCATCTACAAGCCCTTCCAGCATCAGCACATCGCGGAAATCCGCCAGTCGCTGAAGCAAGTACAGGGCTATCTTGATGCCGACATCGACTTCATCCCCTATCGTGGCGACTTTGCCAGAGGCATCTTCTGCACAGCCGTCGTCAAGACACCAGCCCCAGTGGAGGATGTCATCGAAGCCTACAAGGAGTTCTATGCCGGCGCTGCCTTCACCCACTATAGCGACAAGCCCATCGACCTGAAGCAGGTTGTCAACACCAACAAGGCCCTTGTCCACGTCGAGAAGTACGGCAACAAACTGCTTATCACCTCTGCTATCGACAACCTCCTAAAAGGTGCCGTTGGCCAGGCCGTCCAGAACATGAACCTCATGTTTGGCCTCGACGAGACCTCAGGCCTCCGCCTGAAAGCATCAGCCTTCTAATCACCATCATGATAAAAAGGGGCGTACTCATTCTGATCAGTTTCCTTGCCCTGTCTTCAGCAGCGGCACAGGAAACCACATCAGATCATCCCACAGAATCAGCATGCCCCTTTATCAAGATCGAACCAGAACGACTGGCCGATCTGAACATCCCCCGCTTTGGAAATGCCATCTTCTGTGCCAATGGCGAGATGACAGTAACTGGAGGCCACACCTCCGGCTTTATCCCTACAGCCACAGCCGAGTATTATAAAGACGGCAAGTGGCACCTCCTTCAGATGGTCTACCCTCACGATACAGGCTGCAGCGTACTCCTTAAATCAGGGAAGGTCCTGTTGGCAGGCGGCTACGAGAAGAATCTGGGCATAGGCCAGACCCATGCTGTTGAGATGTACGACCCACAGAGCCACACCTTCGATGGGTTTGGCTGCATGGAACAGAAGCGGACACAATTCACAGGACTGGAGCTCGACAGCGGACATGTCGTCTTGTCAGGCAACTGGTATCACGACGATGCCATAGAGCTGTTCGATGGCGAAGCCAGTTTCACATTCGTCAAAGACGTATCCACCCAGCGCAACTTCCCCCACATTTTTCAGATAGCCAAAGACGATGCTATCTTTTTCAGCAGCACAGACATCAAAGGCAACACGCTCGACACGATTATCATCGACCGTCTGAAAGGTGAGCCCTTCACCCATCCGCTGTTCGATGTCTGGAAACCCTTATTCATTCCACTGAATCAGCGTAGCGACGATAGTTTCATAGGCAACAAGGAAGCAGGCCAATACGCATACCTGTTCCCTGTTAAGGACAAGGAAGGTCAGGTAGCCATTGCCAAATGCGAAGGCATGGATTTCTCTCTGCTCCCCACAGACTATCCAGTCCCCATGTTTTTTCAAGAAGGAAGGATCCTGTACTATTCTCAAGTCCTGACAGACAAGAAAGCGCATCGAGGCTACATGCTGGGAACTGACGACAGGCTCAGCGAGACCAATCGTCATTATATCCTCTGTATCGACTACAACCAGTCGCCAGCCACACTGACACTCTATTATACCGATCCTACTGCGGAGATGCACAACACCACACCCATGCTCACCCCTGATGGCAATCTGATGCTGGCAGGAGGGAAGATCCAACTCAATGCCAGTGGAAACTTCCGTCCAAGCAGCGCCGTCTTCCTGTTCCGTTTTGGCAGCGAGGCAGAAGGACTTCCCATATGGGTTATGATTCTTTCACTCCTGGTTGGCTTCATCGCAGTGTCTTGTATCATATACCTATTTGTATATAAGAAGCGAAATCCAGTCATCGAAGAGCAGACATCTGAAAGTGCATCAGCAAGCAGAGAACTCTTCCAGCGGATATGTCGACTGATGGACGAAGAGAGGCTTTACCTCAATAGCGAGTTAAAAGTCTCTGACATCAGCCAGCGTCTTGGCACCAACAAGCGTTATGTCTCCGATTGTATCAAGCTCCATAAAGGCTGTGCTTTTTCATATTTCGTCAATACCTATCGCATCGAATATGCCAAGCAACTCCTCCGTCAGAATCCGGAAAAGAAAATGACAACCATCAGTTGGGAATCAGGCTTTGCCAATGACACCACCTTCTTCAGAACATTCAAAGCCTTCACTAACATGACCCCCAAAGAGTGGCTGTCACAAAACGACTAACAATTTTTGCATTGTTAGTCGTTTTTCTTAAATTGCAAGTTTACCAATACTTGTTTTTGCTACTTTTGCAAAACTTGTATGAAGATTCATATCATCTATTGTACACTACTATGCTGTCTTCTGACATCCCTTCCAACGACAGCTCAGACGTCTGTTCCTTCAGAGAACAGTCGACAAACAGCATGTCCAATGGTCAATATCGAAGCAGAGCAACTCTCAGACATGACGACAGCCCGTTCTGGGCACAGCGTCTTCCGTATAGGACAAGAGATTGTTGTGGTGGGAGGTCACACCTTAGGATTCATCCCTGTAAAAACGGCTGAATACTATAAAGATGATGAGTGGACCCAGATGCCCACCGTCTATGATCACGACGGAGGTCTCAGCCTCGTTATGAAGACAGGCAAGGTCTTGCTGGCTGGAGGTTTCGAGAAGCATGTGGGCATCGGACAAACCTTCGTAGCTGAGATGTACGATCCCCAGACACGTAGTTTCGAGGGCTTCGGTTGTCTCGACAAGAAGCGCACCTTTGCCTCCGCCGTCGAACTCGACAGCGGTAACGTCTTCATCACTGGCAACTGGCATGAAGGAGATGAGATAGAGTGTTTCGATGGCGATTGTAACTTCACGTTCGTCAAGGAAGTCACAACAGACCGTCGTCTGCCCTATATCTTTCGTACAGCCCCTGACGATGCCGTGATCCTGGGAGGATGCGACTCTTACGGACATCGAATCGACAGCATTGTGGCTGATCGTCTGAAGGGCGAATCGTTTCCTGTCCCCTTGTTGAACCTGTGGCATCCCCTTTCTTTCGAACTATCCTACAACACTGAGGAGAGTTTCATTGGCGATGAATCGAAACATGTTTATGCCTATCTGATGCCTGCCGAGGACAAGGATGGGCGCATTGCCATCATCAAGGTACAGGGACTTGACTTCTCGCTGTTGCCCACCTCCTGCCCCATCCCTACTGAGACTGATTGGGGAGATATCGAGTATATCTCGCCTATACTCACTGACCAACAGGCCCAACGAGGTTATATGATAGGTCGCGACAAGGATCGACGTATCTATGTGCTCTGCATCGAATACGCCAAAGCCATTGACGACAAGAGCGCCCCACTGACCCTCTACTATACGACTCCTTTACCTGAGGCTGGAAATGGACGCGTGATTCTCACTGCTGAGGGCGACTTGATGTTGATTGGAGGTGTCTCTGGTTCTGACTTTACACCTTTTAAGACTGTGTTCCTGATACGTTTTGGCACCCAAGGCGCTGTCAAGGAAAGCAAGACCGACTGGCTTTGGATAGGACTGACGCTGGCAATACTGCTGATTCTGGCTTTAGTGGTTTTCCAAGACTTCAGACGTCGTCGCATCCCCCAACCATTACCCATCAAGGAACCAGTGCAGACACCTGTCGTCGAAAATGCAAAAGGCCTCAGACTGTCAACTGATACAGACGAGGTATTGATACAACGCATCTGCAATCTGCTGGAACAAGAGCGACTCTATCTGAACTGTGAGCTGAAAGTGGCTGATATCGCCGACAAGTTGGGTACCAACAAACGATATATCTCCGACTGTATCAACACCCAAAAGGGTATCACCTTCGTCCAATTGGTCAACAACTATCGCATCGAGTACGCCAAACAACTGCTCAAAAGCAGTCCTGACATCAAAATCACCGAGGTCTACATCAAATCAGGCTTCGCCAACGAGACGTCGTTCTTCCGTGTCTTCAAGGCACTCACAGGTCTGACCCCCAACCAATACAAATTCAGGAAAGACTGAGAGCTGCAATCTCTATGCAATCGACTAACAATTCTTGCAATGATAGTCGTTTTTCAAAATTTGTAAGTGGACGAAACAGAATATTTACCTATCTTTGCCAAAAATAATAACTAATCACTGTTTAATTATGGAGAAGAAACTAACTTGGGTTTTAACCCTTTTGGCATTCCTGCTATTGATACCACAGGAATCAAAAGCAGTCGATGAAGTGGAGACACTTATCATCCAGATGAAGAACGGCTCTGAAAACACGTTCTTCTTGAAAGATAAACCCAAAGTCACCTTTGAAGGTGTCAACCTCAAGGTAAGTGCTACGACAGGCGATGTCAGCTTCGCCCTTGCCGATGTCCTGCGCTTCACTTACGACAAGCGATCGACAACAGGCATCAACGAAGAAATCACTACACCCACAGGAGTAGCATTCGAGGGTGATGTGCTTGTTATCAGCCAGCTCAAAGCGAATGCCACTGCCAGT
>JAFSNR010000130.1 GCA_017443345.1 Prevotella sp. | reverse complement strand
GTGATGGCATAAGCCTTCGCATCGCTGAGGTTTGCCAAGTCGGTCACCTTGTTGGTGAATGTGATGGGGGTTGCCAAAATAGCGAGAGCCTCTGTAGCATCGAAATCTGCTGCAGCCTCAATCGTATAAGCATTACCTTCATCAACAGTAGTCCAAGCATTAATAACCAGGCCTGGGGTATAACCAGCACTGACGTTGATGGCATTGTTTCCATAACGAATCTGGTATTTACCACCATCCAGTGCTACGAGGTTGATGGGCGTGGGCTCATAGTTCGAGGCATCACCCGTATCTTGGATGAAGCGGCCTGCTTCAACACTCCACAAATAGAAAGCACTATTGTAGGAGATGATAGCGAAGTTGGACGCGGTGAAGTCCTTGGCTGTAGAAACCAGCTGACCTTCAGAAACGCCCAAAGAACCACGAGGAGTCGTCAGCGCGTAAGCTTTGTCGTTGCTAATGTTGAAGTTGGGATTCGGAGCTATGCCCAATTCAATCTTCTGAATCTGCAAACCACTAGCGTTTGCTCCAGTAAGAGTAAAGGAAGTGGAGGAATTTGAGAGATCGGAAATCACCAACTCATCATAGTCTTCCGTGCCAAATGTCTTTACAGCCTCACCTGCAGTAATTGTCTGCTCTTCAGTCCTACCCTTTGCAGTAATCGTGCAGGAAGTGATGATGTAATTGATGGGGACTGAAATCGTATAGGTACTAGAACCGGCTGAGCCACTATGCCACTGGAAAGTCTCGGTGACACGCTTGTCCATATTATTGGCGCCAGTAGTCACTGTCACAATAGGATTGGTGTTCGAGATCCACTCTTTGACATAGTTGTTAGCACTTGCAGCATAAGCACCTTCGCTTGCCACCAGTGTAACACCAGAAACAGGAGCAGCCTCAACGAAGGTAGCGGAAACCGTGACATCGTCTGCGGGCATCGTGAAGGTGCCATCCTCAGCAACCAGCACAACCTCATCGATGGTCTTGCAAGTTACAGAGTAGCTCTCCAACGCATAGCCCTCGGCGGGAGTAGCGGTCAGCTGAACCTTCTCACCGGCTTCTGTGCTGGTGGGTTCGGCAGCTACCGTACCATTCTGGATGCCTTCAGCAATGGAGACAGTGTACAATGTGGGAGCTACATACTCGGCGATAGTCCAGTATGCCTTGTCGCCACTCTTTGCAACACTCTTGTCAGTGTAGCAAGCAGAGCCGGCATCTGTACCATCAGAAGCAATCATACCCTTCACTTCGTTGAGAGTGTAGTAAACAGCATCTTCAATAGTGATAACGGCAGGAGTGATGACCAGCTTCTTGTCGGGATCTGTCGACATCGTCCAGTTGTCGCTACCAGCAAGACCTACATAGAGGTCCTCGTTCTTGATGTACCAACCACCTTCGGTAGCTACCCAAGACAAGGGATAAGCCTTAGCTGCGAGCTTAACTCCATCGCTGAGCGACATGTACAAGCCTGAAGCCTTCTGCTGGAGTGTATACTGCTTCTCTGCATCGGGAAGGTTCTGCGCAGGCTGGATAGCATTGACAGCCTCAATCGTCTCAGCGGCCATTACAGCCAGACCTGCTTCGAGGACTGCAGTTGCGTTATACTGGAAGAGTGCATCTCCAATTGGGAGAGAGGCTAACTCGTCACGCTTTTTCTCGCGTGCCATTGAAAGAGCATAAGCCGCAGCATCGGCTTCATCAGCTGCTACCTGTTCCTCGATGAAAGTAGCACGAGCTTCTTCTGTCTCAAACACCTTCACGATGACACCGTCATAGAACAGGTGCTGCTGTGAGGCATTGCCGGCATTGGTAGCCTTATAGCCCAATGAGATATAGCCTTCGGCGGCGGCTTCCACCTGGAAGGTCACGTTCTCACGGGTCCATACGCCAACCTCATAAGTCTTATTGGCAGCAAAATATTTGGTTTCACCCACGCATGCGCCAAAGAAATTGGAGGCAGTGGCGGTGGTGCCACCAGCATTGTTGATGCGAGCGGATACGAGGTAGTAGCCGGGTTTGTAGGAAATAGGCTGAGTGTACTGAGCATCTGCGCTCCATACAGCAACGATACCAAGGGCCTGGCCCCCAGTGCCGCCT
>JAFSNR010000129.1 GCA_017443345.1 Prevotella sp. | reverse complement strand
CTGCTTCAGTAGCTCAGTTGGTTAGAGCACCTGACTGTTAATCAGGGGGTCGTTGGTTCAAGCCCATCCTGAAGCGCCACGTAAAAGGCTGAAAAGCAAGGAGTTACGAGAAATCGCAACTCCTTTTTCGTTATTTAGAATTTGTCCTGTGAACTACTGGTGAACTGACAGCTCATACAATCAAGGATGAGCATCGGGTATCGGCAACCCTCATTCAGCATCGTGGAACGCACCATTTTAACATTTCCCCTTTTGGAAAAATCGTGTCTTTGGGCTGAAATCGGACTGTTAAACTATCCAAATTTGGGGTTTAGGGTGTATGAGACACACCGAGTTTGGCTACTTTTACAAGCCGCCAACTGACGGCAAAAGACCATTTCGTTTGTTCTCATTGCTGCTTCCATTACTCAAACAAATCCTTCTCCACAGGCTTCTTCTGTCCCTTCTCCATCGGTTCCAATGACCATCCGAAGTAGTTCTTCAGATTCACTTTCAGGGCATAGTCAACGATGTTGTTGTGCTTGTAGGTGGGTGTAGCCCGCTGGAACTTGGGCTGCCCCTCCTTCTCCTTGATGACCTCCATCACCTGCACATAACCTTCGTAGAGGTTCTGAGCCTTCTGGCGAATCTGGCGCATATAGTAACAGACCTCTTCATCCTTCATATATCGACGCAGCAGGGCTTCAACGGCAGTTTCCTGATTATCTTTCGGCATACTGAGCCAAGGGCTATTCTTCACTTTCTGTTGTGGTGTCAGGTGCTCTTCTTCGGTTTCTGCCACCAATTCATAAGGGCAAAGCGGTTCTTCACCCTTCGTCCAAGGCGATTCTTTGCCCACTTTTGGAAAGTCTCTGGTATAGATATAGACGTAGATGGATGAAACCTTACCACCACGTCCTTTCTTGGCTCCTTCCTGATAGTCGAACCAGAGGTTTGAGTGATAGCAGCCGTAGAGTTCAAACAATTCCTTTTGTGCCACGTCCAGGATTCTCGTCTTGATGTCCTTAAAACTGGTATAACTGGCAGGGGTGATGATGCGCTTTGTCCGTGGATCGCGTATCTCATCGAGGTTGAAGATGCGCCGGAAGTCGGTCATCTGTATGGGCAGCACCCGTTTCTTGAAGATATTGCCAGCATCTTCCTCCGTCTGGCTGCAGAAACGAAAGTCACCACAGAACTGACTGCAAAGCTCATACATCTTCTGAGTATATTTCGATCTGAGCAGCATGGCTGTACCGAGGTCGAAGGTGGTGAACGACTTGCTGATGTCTATCAAATAAGGCATAATCTCTGGCGATACACGTACATCGTATAGCCCCGTCTGTTCGTTGTAGAAGAAGGAATCCACCCAGTGAACCTTTCCCGTTATCAACTGTCCTTTCTCGTTGCGGAACGAGACAGGGATGAACTTCTTTCCCAACTCGCTCAATGCCTCGTAGGTATGCAGCACATTGTTCTTGCCGCCAATCACACCCAGGTCTTTGTCTGTCAGGTGGAAATAGAGTTCCTTCCAGTTTTCAGGTACTCCGAGGTTCTTCTCTGTATATTTGTGTTTCACTTCCCCTGTCAGGAAATAGAGTGTACGCCTCTCCAACAGACTATACACCACTGGCGCATCTACGATGGCATTGCTCCATCGGATGTTTTCGTGCAGCATCTGAAACTGGCAGATGCTCTTCATCATGTCTTTACTCTTTCTTGGCATAACTTTAAAGCTTAAATGTGATGCAAAGTTACGGCAAACATCAACAGCCTCTCCAGAGCGACTGTTAATAAGTGTAAACGGAATCTGCCCTACTAAAAACGTCCTAAGTTCGACACATCGGCTGGTGGTGTGAACTGACTGTGAACTGACTGATTG
>JAFSNR010000128.1 GCA_017443345.1 Prevotella sp. | reverse complement strand
TCATCCTGGTCAATCACCCGAATGATGTCGTTGTAGTCAAATGAATCGGTTACAATCGAAGGCATACGCAAACACCCCTTTCTAAATTTTTTTGAAAACAGCTATGGCATCCTGCATGATTTCCTCATGGTCGAAAGCCAGCTGTGGCAGTGCAGACAACGGCCACCATTCTGCCTTAGCAGCATCATCCTGACCAGTCACTTCTAACGGGCTGTCCACGATGGCAAGATAAGCCACAGAGATAGTTCTTCCTCGTGGGTCACGGTCAACCTTGGAGTATGCTCCGATTAGAATCACATTACTGACCTGTAGCCCCGTCTCTTCTTCCAGTTCGCGGATGGCACACTGTTCCGTGGTTTCATCCATATTCATGAAACCACCGGGGAATGCCCAGCATCCCTTGAATGGTTCACCGCCGCGCTGAATCAGCAGAACCTTTGGCTCTGCCTCCTTCGTGATGACCACGCAGTCGGCAGTGACTGCCGGTCTTGGATATTTGTATGTGTATGACATATTACAGTTTCTTAAACGCCTCTAACAGTAGCCTCATTCCTTCTGAGGCTGTAGTCTTGAAATGGGTGAAGCCAAGTTCTGTGCATTGTTCCATGTCGCCTGAATCTATGACAAACTTAGGAACTTCATGGTGAGCATAGCGGATGAATCCCGCCGCTGGATATACTTTGAGTGATGTGCCAATCACCACAAAGATGTCGGCTTTACTTACGATGTCAACAGCCACGTTCATACTGTCGATGTATTCGCCGAACATGACAATGTATGGTCGAAGCTGTGCACCATCTTCTGCCTTGTCGCCAAGCATGATAGGTATGGTCAGAGGATATTCCTTCACGCAGGTAGTGCGGTTGTCCATAGAGCAAACCTTACCTAACTCTCCATGAAGATGAATGACACGGGAAGAACCGGCTCGCTCATGCAGGTTATCCACGTTTTGGGTGATGACCGTCACCTCATGCTCCCTTTCCAACTCAGCTATCATTATGTGTGCATCGTTAGGTTCCACTTCTGCCAACTTCTTGCGCCTGAAGTTATAGAAGTCCAGACATCGTTGTGTGTCATTATAGAGGGCATCCGTGCTGGCCAGATAAGCCCACTTCTCATTCGTCCACAACCCATCCTTCCCACGGAAGGTGCTAAGTCCGCTCTCTACGCTGACCCCTGCACCTGTCAGAAATACTATATGTTGCCTCGTCATAATTCCTTATAATTCTACCGCTGGCCAACCGTAGTCCTGGTAAAACTTTACGTTCAGACCATGTTCCTTGACATAGTAACGGAGCTGACTCTTGCGCACCTCCTCGCGAATGCGCTCATTGGAGTGGATGCCTTCATACACGTCATGATAGTCACCGAATATTCTGCGGCTGCTGGCTAAGTTTCCTGCACCGTCAGCAGTCTGCTCAAACGAGGTGACTGCCCAATGGCTATCATCTTTTTTCAACGTCATCATGCCAGCATGGTTGCCGCCTGAGACACATTTCAACGTATCACCCACCTGTCTGTACCAATACACCCAGAAGTCACCCATGAACATTTCATCCTCCTCATGCACCATCGTCAACGTCGGTACGCAGATGTCCCCCTCGTCATGTGCATAATGCTCACCTATCTCTTTTGCCAGATAGTTGCTGATGGCTTGACGGACAGTTTGTTCCTTACGATTAAGGGCGATATGTCGGATGCAGTCCTCTTTATGACCGTCGAAGTCGGCTATCATCCATTCGCCGTCCACCTTCTCCATCGAGAGTTGATGCTCCTCTACGTCCGTCGATTCATCAAACGTGCCGTCCTCCCATTTCTGCCTCACGCTGATGGTAGCCACGGCATGGGTCTTGTCTGTCAGTTCCACGCCCTTGACCTCATAGTCCGCTATCGTTCCACCGTTGCCCGTTACGAAATAGTACAACCACTCATGATCCATCGCTTCAAACTCAGGCAAGTGGTTGAACATTGTATCAAGAACGGCATAGAAGTCTGCGGTCATATAGTCCTTGGATTTCTCCAACAACTCATGGTCGGGAATATAAGCACAGAGCTCTGTTGCGCGTTCACGCAATTTCTCGTCTGTATCGGCACAAGCCACCATTAACAAGGCTGTAAGGATTACTATCAGTAGTCTATTCATAGTCTTTACTCAATATAACATTCTGCAATGACGAAACTTGATGAATGGGATGGTATCGTTTAATTATTGTAATCAATACCATATAGTTCAAATACTCTCTTATTCCTGTTAAACCGATATGGCATCTTGACGTTGGCGGGATTGATAAGCACTGCCTGTTCATCAGCAGCTTCGGTGGAATTGATGAATGTAACTCGACTGATTCTGCTTATTTTGAACGTCCTTTGCTCATTTCGTTTATGGCAATATGCCTGTATATGCGTTCTGCCAAATTCATCGGAATACTGGACTTCACTAAGACGACGGACAGATGCTGTACCGTCATATTTCGTGTAAGCTATTTCTATGATAGCACCTGTGTCAATAGCTCTTTGTATATCGTCGTAAATCATAATTCGTAAATGGTTTAATTGTTATACCTAACCAAATAGCCTAATGGCTTGTTTGCATTCGAGTGTGCCTTGATGTAATCAAGATTGCCTACTACATACAAAGTGCTTTTTGCTCTGGTGACAGCGACGTTCACAAGATTCGGCACACTGTTGTCAATCCAATATATCTTCCTATCTGGAGAGTTTGATGTAACCACAAGGCTGTAAATCATGATGTCTTTCTCATCACCTTGGTACTTGTGAACAGTATTGGCCTCTATACGGTCGGCATAGTTGGCTGGTATCATGGAATTGATCTTCTCTGCCTGATGCCTGAACGGAGTGACAATGCCAATGCTTACGTCTGGATATGATTGCGCAGCTTGAACGGCCAACTCAATGGCTTTCTTGGCTTCAGCCTCATTGATATTCACGTTGTCATTCACCTGCCGTCCAACAACATTGACCAGGACAATGCCTTGTGGATTTCCCTTCAAACGGCTGACATCAGTCTTGACTTCAAGACGCTGACCCATAACTCCTCCATAGAACATATCGTTGGAGTAGCCAATGATGGACGGGAAACAACGATAATGGTAATTCAGCATATACGGTGTGGAAAGACCAGCGGTTACATTGCTGATATAGTCTTTGCAGTAATCGTACAAGGAGCATTCCGCATACTTGACATATTGCCTGTTCGCCAACCCAAGTTTTTGTTTTATAGCCTGCTCTTCCTCAATTTTAACGGCAGAGATATGTCTGAGCTGCATCGGGTCGCCGATGACTACAAGCTGTTTTGTGCGCATGATGAGCGGCAATGCAGATGCGATGTCGCACTGTGAGGCTTCATCAATGATGACCATATCGAAAAGCTCGGATGTCAACGGGAATGCGTTCTTTGTTGAGAGACTGGTAACAGAGCATAACGTGAAAGCATCCAGGAATGCCTTTGCTTGCTGCGTAAACCTTATGTATTCATCGTCTTTCCAAGGAATCTGGGCGGGCAAATAGTTCTTGTAGGCAGTGATAGAGCGGACGGCTCCCTCTTTCTTCTTGTTGTGATGAATAAAGGCTGCTACCATATTGAGACTGTTTTCCCGAATCCATCGCTTGCCTCCTTCGATACTTGATTGAATGGTTGGCAATGAGTTGTTTAAGGCATTCAGTTCATTGGTCTTCTGTTGCTCCTCATTCTCTATCTGGCTCAATGCTTGTTCGGCATTTCTCTTTTCACGTACATATCTGTTATCTTCACTGCAGAGTTCCTGCTTCAATTTCAAGCCTTTGTTCACCAAGTCTTTCCATTTCCTTATTTGTCCAAACAACACTTCGTGCGATTTGAAATCTGACATCTCGGAACATAACTCATACTGGGACTTTGAGGAATATGACTTGACAGCAAACGGGAATCGCTCCACTTCGTTGAGAAGCAGGGCGGCATTTTTCTTAACCGAAAATGCCCTGTGCCAGAAGCCAAAGAAGCCAGTAAACTTAGCGGTCAAGTTATTGTCAAGGGTCTTGATGGCTGATAAGCATTTGTTTAGTTCATCTACAGAACAGTCCGCCATAGGAAGCATAGACTCATGTTTTTGCTTGATGTTAGCCACCCTTGTGATATGTTCTGGCTCTATCTGCTGAAGCGTATGCTGTGCAGTGGTTTTCTGCGTTGCAAGGTTGCTTAACTCTTGTTGGAGTTGGGTTATTCTGAAGATTTGCTGTTTGCCTTGCTGTATGCTACTAACGGCATTTTTATATTGCCTTATGAGGCTATTGTACTTGTCTGTATTATCTTCAAGCCTACCTATCTCAGTGATAATACGCTCGATAGCAGGAAGTGTACTTGTTGATACGACTTGCCGTGAACCAAAGCGCAAGAAATATCCAGACGGGTCAATTACATCAAACCTGTCTTTTACATTGTCAACGGCTTTGTTGTTCTTACTGGCAACGAGTACCTTCTTTCCTCGCATCAAGGCATTCGCCAACAGGTTCTCAATGACCTGTGTCTTTCCCGTACCAGGTGCTCCTGTAATCACGGAAATTCTTGCCCCCAATGCTTCTGCTATTGCCTTCTTCTGGGAGTCATCCAATTTCGTTACACAAAGTAGGCTATCCACATCGACGTTTTCAATAGCATTGTTGATAGGTTCATTCAACAAGAAAGATTCCAACAGGCTATGCCCCGTTACCTGTAAGTGCTTGCTGTTAAGTTCTGAATAGATTTGGCTTAACTCAATGCTTTTGCTACTTAGCGCGAGGAAAAGATTGTCGGAAACGGTAACGTCGTCAGACAGTTCCTTCCTTAGTGATTCCATAATCCCTTGCCAAGTAGGGTTAGCTTTAATGCCTTCATTGATACTGTCAATCTTGTCAGGCAGAAGTTCAAGCCGTGAAGCCTCTTTCAGATTGACCTCAAAATCAGAAATTCTGATGGGCAGCAACTCTTCTTCTATGTGTATGGTCTTGATGTCATTGAAATCTATGACCATATTCAGAAGACGATAGGTATCATCACCAATCTTTATCTTCAAACCAACATATAGGTCTGAGGGAAATTTGGTCTCTACTCTGTTGCGATTCTTCTCAAATAGCTTGTTGAACTCCTCATTGCAGGGAAAGTCAACGAGCATAATACGTGGATTCGCATGATAATTGATGGGATATTCATAATATTCCCGTATATCAGGCTCTTTCATTCGCTCCAGCTCAATTGCCAGCTTATAGAATGTGAGAACCTTTTGTGCATCGTTCAAGAATGTTAGATTAACGTTCTTGAATAGATTTCTTAATATAATATCGTCCATAGATAATATCGTTATTAGTATTTAATTCTTTTTGATATATTCTACAATGATATTCACCTCTTTCTCCATAACAGGCACAGGAACTACCTTATATGTCGAGAAGTCTGGGTGCAGGACAACAAGGTTCATGCGGCTTATATTGATGCCGTAGTTCTTCTCCAGCATATAGCGATAGAGGTTCTGTTGCAGACAGTAGTGGGAATACGACGTGTCTGTCAGATGCTCCAAGCCGTTGATACCTGATGACCATTGGCTCTTCTCCTTCGGGTCAACCTTGTTGCTCCTTTTCCAGTCGTAGAGTTCGTATGTGCCGTCTGGCCGTGAGCAGATAAGGTCAACGGTGCCAGCCATGCGAGCCTCCTTGTCGTAGATGCACCATTCCGTTCTGAACGACTGATAGTCTGTGGCAGCGTCAAAGGCTTTGAAGAACGACCATTCCTTGGAAATATCCACACGCTTGTTCAATTGTAGGTATTTGCCGTTGTACTCCACGTCGCATTTGAACGACTGTGGCTCCGTCTTGTCATTCAGGTAGTTTTCAATCTGTTTGTGGAGGTATGTTCCTGCCTGACTTGCCAATGCACCTTTGGATTCCCATTGCTCTCGGAGTTTGGCCGCTTCCACAAGATCGCCCTTACATTTGTGAATGCTCGCGGTTTCCGCATCAAAAGGAGGGAAGAAGAAACCGATGACCGTGCTGACGGGACGCATCTCTCCTGCACCGATGACATTGTATGTATGGCTGTCCTCTTCAAAGGTAATGAACTTATCCTGAGCAAAGGTCAGGTCAGAGCCATTGATGTTCTTGTTCGTCTTGGATGTAGGAGAAACTGGCAGCTGTGGTTTTGGAGGTCGGGGATTGGGGTTGGCTCGTCCTGTCGCAAAGAAACTCTCAATACATTCCATGAATGGGGTCATCTTTGTCTGAAAACCGTATGAGTTTCTGTAGGTGTAACTGACGCACAGACGTTTCTTGGCACGCGACAAAGCCACATAGAACTTGCGGGCATCCTCCCTACGGTCAATCTCTGCCTGTGCCACCTCCTCTTGCGTATGGCGGTAGGGGGCAGCAAGAATTTTGTTGACGGTATAGAATGGGTATGTTCCATCATTAGATTGCAAGATGACTACATTATCAAACTCCAGGCCCTTGCCTTTATAGACCGTCATGATGAATATCCTGTCGTGAATAAGGTCTTCGGAATTAACAAGGTCGCCTTCGCTGATGCTGGCCGTCATGTCGTTGATATGGGTGCTGATTTGGTCGAAGATGGTCTGCTCGTTTTCGTAGTCCACCCATTCCGACTGCACGAACTGTAGGAAAACGTTGAACTTGGCACCGAGGTCAGAAATCATTTTCATTCCCACCATATCATCATACAGGCTCTTCAACTCGTCAGCTATCGTCCTGCCCGTGGCCCCGACTGGCTGGTAAATGTGGTTTTGCAGATTTTCAAACATCGGAAGCAACGGCATCATCTTCTGGATGACATTCTTCACCTTTATCTGCGACACGAAGGCTTTCTGAAGCGGTATGGCCGCTTGTGACTTGTTGTAGCAGTAATCCACCAAAGCCTTGGTGGCGGCAATGTCCTCGTCGGCAAGATGTGAGTTCTTGCCTTCTAAATGAAGTTCTTTCAGCAAGAACACCAGCTTGTACATACGCAGGTTCGGCTCTACGCACTTTATCAGGTGCAGCGAGTCGTAGATGTCAAAGGAGATTTGCTCCATCAGCGTCTTCTCCACATTCTTGCACAAGATGTTGTAGTCATAGTTGACATTATGCCCCAATAACGGACAGTCGCCGATATAGTCAAGGAAGAGTTGCAGCCCTTCCTCTCGGCTGTAGTGGGGATTGTTTGAGTATGCTTCTATCAGTGGATTGTCGATGTCGCCGAGTTTCTTTGGAATGGTTTTGTCTGTATGCAGGAAGATGTTGAAGTCTGAGCCTGGGACACGCTGACCTTTGTTGACCTTGAAAGCCGCTATCTGAACGATGTCATCTTCAAGTACATTCAAACCAGTGGTTTCGGTGTCGAAGAACACAAACTCCTGTCTCATGTAGGCTTCGTTGAAACGCTCCACATACGACTGCTCATGGAACAGGTCGCTTGGGGTCATCATCAGTTCTTTCAGCTTGGCGAGGAAACCTCTCGCGCTTGCTCCCGTCCTGATGGCACCTATACCGTGCAACAGCCTTGCCCATGCCAGATTGTTGAAGTCGTTGGCATTGACGCAGAAGAAAGAGGAAAGAGTCTTGTACGATTTCGTCTTGAACATGTCCGTTCCAGAAATCTTAAAATGGGTGATGCCCTCATCGTTGAGCTTTTCGCTGATTCTGTCTGCCGCGTCATTTGTGGGAACAAGGATGGCCACTCTCTCATCGTCAAAGCCGAGATAGTAGTTGATCATCTTCGTGACACGTTCTTCTTCTTCGTCCGTCGATGGGTTCCCCGTCAGGATAAGGTCAAGGCGTTCATGCTCGATGTCACGGGTGGACTGTGGCAGCAATGATGGGTCAACTCCCAGTTCTTCTTCAGCGTAGGTGTTGAAGATGTCAAGAAGATACTTCGGGGAACGGTAGTTGGTGCCTAATGTCATGATATGTCCTGCGCACCGCTTTTTGAGCAGTTCCAGTTGCCCTAACTTGGCACCAAGGAAAGAGAAGATAGCCTGTTGCTCATCGCCGAGATACATGACTGTGAATGCTCCTGACTTATCAAGCAGTTCGTCGATGATGGCCGTTTGCAGGGCGTTGAGGTCTTGCACCTCGTCCACCTGAATCCATCGGTATCGTTTGTATTCTTTTGCCGTGTCTTTGCGCAAGCCCTCGTAGGCCAGTATCAGGATGTCAGAAAAACTGATGATGTTGCGTTCCTTCTTGTATTGCCTGTAGAGTAGAGCATATTTGACCATCTGATTGAGATAGTCCACCTTGTTTGGGTCGAATCCTGCATTCTTCGCCACCTGATAGTATCGGTCGAAAGAGTCTGGAAGGAACAGGGCTGTCTCAGGCTGTCCCAATTCACGCTGGCTGATATAGGCATCTATGTTGTCAACGAGCGAAACCTTCATCTTGTCGGCAGTTCCTTTCTTATTCAAGAAAAGGTTGGGGTCGAAACTGAGGAGTATGTCTGCCAGGTCGTCTTCGTCAATGATGGAGGAGTTCTCAGGGATGATGGCATTGTTGTAGAGGAAGTTGGAACAATACCTGTGTACGTTGCCGACAAAGATATTGCAGGCATCCTCTCCGACCTTCTGCCTCACGCGGTCTCGCATACCCCTCGAAGCCCTGTTGGTGAACGTAAGGCACAGCATATCCTCAAAGCCGACACCTTGCTCTTTCGCCCTGACTATACGTTCAGACAAGATGTCGGTCTTGCCGCATCCCGGAGGAGCCAGCACAAGATAGTAACCACCACTGGCATTGATTGCCTTCAACTGTTCTTTGTCGTAAGTCTTCATATACTGCTATATATTGCTTGCCGCTAATCGTAATCCAACCAATTTGTTCTTGAAGATAGGGTTCATACTGAACCGTTTGCTGACACGGCAGTTCATGGCTTTGTCATCCCAGCTGCCACCACGATAGACCCTCGCCGTTCCCGTCGCAGGGCCTTTCGGGTTCATGCGTTCTCCGTTGTTGGCATAGGAATTGAAATACCAATCGCTGCACCATTCAGACACGTTGCCGCACATGTCATAAAGTTTCAACTCATTAGGGCTTTTCGACTTGACCTCATGGCTTGTGCCTTGGCTGTTATCTTTGAACCACACGAAATCGTTCTTGTCACTGTCACTCGCACCGGCATACTTCAGATGCTTGGAGCGACACCCACCACGGGCAGCATATTCCCATTCGGCTTCGGTCGGAAGCCTGAATATGATGTGTGTCTGTAGACTCAGTTTCTGGATGAACTCCTGACATTCTTCCCAAGTGACCCGCTCTACAGGCAGGTTGTCGCCCTTGAAATGGCTCGGGTTGTCACCCATGACCTCTTTCCATAAGGCTTGTGTAACGGGCACTTCTGCCAGAAAGAAACTGCTGACTGTGACATGGAACGAAGGTTTCTCGTCAAAGGCAGCGAATACTCCTTGCTCTGGCGTTGCACCAATATTGAAACTTCCACCCGTTACATGCACCATGGCAAAGGAGGTGGAGCCAACGGTGACATAATGCTTGTCAATGGCCTCTTCGCCTTCTTCTTCATCATCAAGTTCTTCCGGCAACTCTCCCTGCCATCCCAGTCCATAGCATACGCAGTCAAGGACGTATGCCACGTGTTTCTTCTGGAATCCTTCTTGGGCAAGCTGCATGGAGATGTTGCTGACCTTCAATTGCTTGTCAGCTGCATCCTGCGCGTCAAGTTCCAATACCTGTCTGCCATATCCCATCTGGAGGAAGGTCTGCATCACACGGCGCGTAGCTCTCACGTCAAAGGCATGATAGTCTGCCAGAAAGTTCAAAAGCCTTTCCTCGGCTATCAAGTCCCTGCCGTATTCTTTGAGGACGGTATGTATGGCCTTGTATAGTTCCATTCGCTAAAGGTTGCTTATGTTCGACAGCAGATTCATGATGAACCACGGGTCAAAGCCTTGCATGGTCATTCTCTTTTGATTGGCACCGTCCTTATGGACTTCTATGCCGTCAGAATAAGGGGTGATGCCTACAATCTTGTTGAAGGGTACTTTCGTACTCTTCATCTGAGAGTAGAATATCAGGTTCTTGTTGGTCACATAGAGTGAGCCATTGCCTTGAAATTCCATTGAGCTATGCTCTACGGGATGACCTTTCATGCCGCCGACACGGTAATAGACTCCTTTCATCACACGGAACGACACGCCATGTGAGCGTCCTACCCATTCCTTCGTGACTTTCTCCTGATATAGACTTACACCGTTGTACGTCCACAATATCGACTCGTTCTTGCCAAGGATGATTGGGGCAGGAAGATTGTTACGGGGAACGACACCTCGCTGGATGCTCTTGATGATGGACACCTGGCCCAGCTTGCTTATCTCACTGTTCTGATAGGACGCAGGGAGATTGTTGACGGGCAATGAGAGATAGCTGACATACTCGTCTATCTTCTGCTGCTCATCGTCGGTCAGGATGCCATTCTTCAGGAAGTTGGTTGCAGCCTTGTTCAGCACATAGAGATAGGCATCCTCAATGTTGCTCGGCACCATCGGGAATCGGGTCAGCACCTTTTCGCACCGAGAATGGGCTGTGGGCAGGTCAAGTTGGTCGGTGAAATACTCTACCATGAACCCCCGAAGGAGTTTCTTGGTGAACTCATCCACCGCGCCATTTCCATTGATTTTGCTGTATGACACACCAATCACATTCAGGAACTCGTCCATCAGGTGCATGGAGCGAGGAGAGAAGGGTCGATGAATACTTGCAGTGTATTGTCGGATGGCCTGGTCGGAAAGTTGACACACGTCCTCCTCAGAGAGGAATGCGTCTGCCTCTATACGTTTCTTCTCCTTCACGACTTCTGCGGATGATATTCGTTGTGTAAAATAATTACTCAACACGGCACTGAAATCGTTCAGACCCTGCTGGTGCTTGTCCTCACATTCCTTGTGGACTTTTGAGAACCAACCGGCATCTTTGCCGCAATACTTGCATGTACTCATATACCTCCATTTACGATTCTGATGACAGAGAGATTTCATCCTGCGGCTCGTCATCCGCAAGGATGTCTTTCTGCATCTGGTTGTTGAATTTTGTTATCTCACCTTTCAGCGATGCCAACCGCTTTTTCAATCTTTTAGCTTGCTCTTCGGCTTTGGCCAAGTCTTTCTTCGCATACTCCAGGTTGATGAGCTGTGGCTTGTCCAGTTTTTCGGGATTGCCAAAGTCCGCTATCTTCTGTTCGAGACGCTGACGTTTTTCCTCTATGGCTGCCATGTCTTGCTCCAATACATTCTGCTGGTAGGCAGTTAGGTATTGGTGCATAGCGTTGAGCGCACTGTCATCAAAGACACAGGCAACCGACATGTCATCCTTGCTTCCTCTCTGGCTGATGATGGGTAAAGACTTCTTCAGTTCCTTCTCTGCCGACTCTTTGCCCCTGCGGATAATGAGTTTGAAGAGCTGGATGTAGAAGTTGTTGAGGATTTCTCCATCTCCATACGAATCATCTATACCGTCGGAACCGAGGAAAACAGCCCTTGGGAACTCGCCATTCCCCTGATAACAATACCTGAACTCCTCTATGGCATTGGAGTCACATAGGGATGTGGTCTTGTTGAGGAAGCATTTTTCGTCCCAAGGTATTGGCTGCTCACAGACAAGTTTGTTGTCTGCGATGCGCATGGAAACACACTTCCCATCTCCAAGATGGAAAGCAAACCAATAGGCTGGTGTCTGTACATACGCCATGAGCGTACAGCCATACGTCTTCTCGAACGAGGCATCTTCCGACTCTCGCATGACAAGGAAGTCGTCTTTGTATTTCTGCTCCACATGTTCCTGTTCCCATTCCGTAAGGTCGTTTTCACGGGCATGTTGGGCAATAGACTGATTCCATTGCGTAATGATGTGCGAGAACAGCCATGTCAGTGCCTTGTGCGCATTGGTATGTTCCTGTTGCTCCGTAGCTGTGGCTGAGCTGTAGGCGGTAAAAGGAGTGTCCTCAAAAACAGAACGTTTCCTTTGTGGCGTAAATGAAGATTGCTCCATGTTCTCTACGAAAACACGGATAGCCTCTTTCGTCACCTTGACCGCCATCTCTGAGCCATATTGACTGCGAAAATATCTTTCGCCACCATGACCATCGCTGACAATGGCCATAGAGAGCATTTCGGAACTTTCCGCATATGCGTAGTCTTGACACGGCTTGTTAGTGGACTTATGGCTTTCCCCCTGGCAATAATGACATATACTGTTCATATTGCATTCGGGTTAAGGCGTTAGTCCCACTCGTCGTAGGAGTCTCCTGCGGCAGGTGCCGGTGCAGCAGCAGTCTCTGCGCCCTGTACGTCGGCAGCGGCCTTGTTGACTTCTTCGATGACTTGCTCTTGCTTTGTAGCGTCAGTAGCCGATGTGCTCTTGCTGCCAATCTGTGAAGAGGTGATGGCGATGATGCGGATCATCTTCTTCAGAGCGTCGATGTTGTGAACGGTGATGACGGCTTCCAGCGAACCAGTGAACTGCTTCAGCACGTTCTTGTCGGCATCGTCGCCAATGGCGATGGCAATCTTGATAGCGTTCTTGAACCAACTGTTGCCCTGAAGAATCTTCAAACCGCCCTCAAAGTTGTCCGTAGGACCACCATCGGAGAGGAGGATGATGGCAGGTGCGAAACAACCGCTCGGAGAGGACATGAAGCCGCTGCGTGACAGCTTCTTGTTCAGTTCCTCACAGGCTTCGCCTAAAGAGGTGAGACCGTCAGCTTCCACCTGCTGCCAGATGAACTCCTTGGCATCCTTCGGCTCATCGTAAAGCCAGCGCGTTCCTGTGGAAAACTCCAGTGCAGCCACGTTGATTTCTGCATCAGGATTCTCATCGGAGATTTCGCCAATCATTGGCAACACGTTCTCGATGGCATCATTCACGCTGCCAATCTTTGAACCGACCATACTACCAGACGTGTCTATCACAAAGAACAACGTCATCTTTCTTCTTGGAATACTTTCATTGTCTAAGAGTCCCATAATGAATTGATTTTAGAAGTTATTATTGAAAAGATTATATGATTTCACCTTTGCTTGCGCCAGAAATGCTGACCTTCAAACCTGCTTTTACAGGCATAGTCATATTCGGCTCGATAGCTTTCAACTTGCCACTTGGAGTCTCAACCGTCCACTTGTTTGACGTGATGTTACGCAACTGTACGGGGTACTTGTCGCCTGGTAAGTTGATGACTTGGATGTCGGGCTTGTTGTCCAAATCGACATAGATTTTCGTATTGGGAGTAAGCAGAATGTCTCTGCTTCCAATACGCAAGATACCAGCCAAAGTAAACGGCTTGCCACAGTCCATACACTTGGGCGAAGCGGTATCTTCGATGAAGGTTTCCCTGCCACACACAGGACAGGCCACCAAAGAGTCTCGAAGTTGCTGGATGACTTTCTGCCATTCTGCCTCAATCTTACGCTTTTGAGGATTCTTCAGGCACTCTTCGCTGAACTCTGTTTTGAAAGTCTCTCTCAGCACAGCAGGGAATGCCATCCAACGGCGCAGCACGTTGTTGTGTACGCCCCTTACAGGACGGTTGGTGTTGTTTTTTTCATCGTAGATAAAGATGGCTTCGCTGCCATAGAATTTCTTCTCGTAGCTTTCCGTCATACAGGGGCAAGCCAATACTCGCGCACCTTCCAAAGGATGGTTGCCGTAGAACAGCAAGAAGAGGATGACGGACAGGGAGAAGCGGTCGCTAAACTTGTCGGGCACGCTGCCGCCGACAATCTCTGGTGCCATGTAGCGGGCTTTGCCCATGATGCCAGACTTGTCGCCCTGGGGGAATACGTTGTCATTGTCGCAGATGAGTACATCGCCCGTCTCTGGATGGATGAAGAAGTTGCCGTCGTTCAGGTCCTGATAGCTGTAGCCATTCAGGTGGAGCGACTTGAATCCTTCGCATATCTTCATGGCGGCGTTAATCATGGCTTCCACGCTCTTAAACTGCACCCTGGCAAGCAGGTATTGTCCAAACTCGTAGTAGCCTTGCGGACGGAGCTTCATCACATAGCCATAGCTGCTCTTCGGCTTCAAAACTGTTAGATACTCTGGCCAAAGGAAAGCATCTGAAGGAGCACCTTTAGCCACATTCTCTTCCAAATTCTTGTAGAACTTCTTGTCAGGCGGATTGATGTACCACTTCAGGGCCATCTTCTGTCCGGCAAGTTCCACCAGATAGACGATGCCCTGACCACCTCTACCAAGCTCCTTGATGACTTTCGCCTTGGAGCCGTTAGTCAAATTGACTGATTCATTGGGCTTTAGTTCTTTCATATAGTGTCGTATTTAGATGATTGTTTAGAAACCGCCGCCCGACAAATCGACTGATTCTGCCGGTCTGAGCGAACTTGAATTACCGCAGTTAGGACAGGTGACATACTCCTGTCCATGATAGCAGACTACCTTCTTGCAGCGGTTACAGATGTAGAACTGGTTTGCACCACAATGAGGGCAGCCGTTGAAATCGGCATCATACATCACCGCTCCGCGAACATGGGTCTTGTCATAGCCCTCACGCTTGGCTTGGTCAGGATTGATTTTGAATGCCCATGTGAACGCATAGCATCCCTCTCTGGGGTCAACAGTGATGCCGAAGGGCTTTTTCGTCTCTTCGCACATGGCCATGATAGCAAATGCTTTCTTACTCAACTTCGTCATGGTGTTATGCGTTTTTGGTTTTCATATAGGTCACCATAAACTCCTTGCACTTGCGCTTGTCTTGGCGCAGGGCTTCGACGGAGTAGGGACTGTATTTCTCAAATATATCCAAGCCACGGCCAAGGGTAATCGTCCAGCCTGTATCGGTCTTAATACAGCGGTCGTGGAAATCACGGAACTTGTAGTCGAACTCTATGCCGTAGGCTGTCAGATCGTCCTTGATTTCGTCTAATCGGTCAATGAGGTCAGGTATCTTCTCTTCCTCCTCGTTGGTGAAAAGATGAAGTTTCAGGTCATCTACAGGACGTGTGTCTATGAGCATGGTGACGAACTCCATGAAGTTCTTCACCTGCCAAGGCGCACGGATGTAGGGGTCTTCCACCGTTATCTCGTTGGCACTTTCCATATATGGGGCGAACAACTTAGTGTAGCTCACACCT
>JAFSNR010000127.1 GCA_017443345.1 Prevotella sp. | reverse complement strand
GACTGATGGATATTGGTTGCTATCGTGGAGTCCGTCATCGTAATGGTCTTCCTGTTCGCGGTCAGAGCACCAAGAATAATGCTCGTACCCGTAAGGGAAAGAAGAAGACTGTTGCTAATAAGAAGAAGGCTACGAAGTAAAGTTTAGAGTTTAAAGTTTAGAGTTTACAGTTATGGCAAAGAAAACAGTCACTTCAAAGAAGAGAAACGTGAGAGTGAACGCTATTGGTCAGCTCCACGTACACAGCTCTTTTAATAATATTATCGTTTCGCTGGCTAACGACGAGGGTCAGATCATCTCTTGGTCTTCAGCCGGTAAGATGGGTTTCCGTGGTTCTAAGAAGAACACTCCATATGCTGCTCAGATGGCAGCAGAGGATTGCGCAAAGGTTGCTTATGACCTTGGTCTGCGCAAGGTAAAGGCCTATGTGAAGGGTCCCGGTAACGGACGTGAGTCTGCTATCCGTGCTATCCACGGTGCAGGTATCGAGGTAATGGAGATCGTTGACGTTACTCCACTGCCCCACAATGGATGCCGCCCCCCGAAGCGTCGTCGCGTATAATTTTTTCAAGACATTTTTTTATATTTAATTATGGCAAGATATTTAGGACCGAAATCAAAAATTGCACGCCGTTTTGGAGAGCCCATCTTCGGCGCTGACAAAGTTTTGTCCCGCAGGAACTTCCCCCCGGGACAGCATGGCAACAACCGTCGTCGTAAGATGTCGGAGTATGCAGTCATGCTGGCAGAGAAGCAGAAGGCCAAGTATACTTATGGAGTACTTGAGCGCCAGTTCCGTAACCTTTTCGAGAAGGCCGCTAAGGCTGAGGGTATCACCGGTGAGGTGCTGCTGCAGTTGCTGGAGAGCCGTCTCGACAATGTAGTGTTCCGTCTGGGTATTGCTCCTACACGTGCAGCTGCCCGCCAGCTTGTAGGTCACAAGCACATCACTGTTGATGGTCAGGTAGTTAATATCCCATCTTATAGTGTTAAGCCTGGTCAGGTTGTTGCGGTTCGTGAGAAGTCAAAGTCTCTCGAGGTTATTGAAGCTGCCCTTGCTGGATTTAACCACAGCAAGTACCCTTGGATCGAGTGGGATGAGAACTCAAAGAGCGGTAAGTTCCTGCACAAGCCGGAGCGTGCTGACATCCCCGAGAACATTAAGGAACAGTTAATCGTTGAGTTGTACTCTAAGAACTAAAATCATTTAAATTAATGGCGATATTAGCATTTCAAAAACCCGATAAAGTCGTAATGTTGGAGGCCAACGACAAGTTCGGCAAGTTCGAATTTCGTCCCTTGGAGCCTGGTTTCGGTGTGACCATTGGTAACGCCCTTCGCCGCATTCTTCTTTCATCACTCGAGGGTTATGCTATCAACACCATCCGCATTGCCGGTGTTGAGCATGAATTCTCATCTGTACCTGGTGTTAAGGAAGACGTGACCAACATTATCTTGAATCTGAAGCAAGTAAGGTTCAAGCAAGTAGTAGAAGAATTCGAGAACGAGAAAGTCAGTATCACGGTCGAGAATTCTACCGAATTCAAAGCCGCAGACATAGGCAAGTATCTGACTGGATTTGAGGTGCTGAATCCCGATTTGGTGATTTGTCATTTAGATTCCAAGGCTTCGATGCAGATTGATCTTACAATCAACAAAGGTCGTGGATACGTACCCGCTGATGAGAATCGCGAGTTCTGCACCGATGTGAATGTAATAGCAATCGATTCTATTTACACTCCGATACGTAACGTGAAGTACGCTGTTGAGCCCTATCGTGTTGAGCAGAAGACCGACTACGACAAGCTCGTGCTTGAGGTTACGACGGACGGCTCCATCCACCCGAAGGATGCCTTGAAGGAGGCCGCCAAGATCCTGATCTATCACTTCATGCTGTTCTCTGATGAGAAGATTACACTCGAGAATACTGAGTCGGAGAACAATCAGGAGTTTGATGAGGAGATCCTGCACATGCGCCAGTTGCTCAAGACACGTCTGGTTGACATGAACCTCTCGGTTCGTGCCCTCAACTGTCTGAAGGCTGCCGACGTTGAGACACTCGGCGATCTGGTACAGTACAACAAGACCGACCTTCTCAAGTTCCGCAACTTCGGTAAGAAATCGCTCACCGAGCTTGATGATTTGCTCGAGAGTCTGAATCTGTCGTTTGGAACCGATATTTCAAAGTATAAACTGGACAAGGAGTAACTGCAGACTACGTCTGTAAGACTCAGCGCCCAATAAAAAGAAAGAAAACAAAATGAGACATAGTAAGAAATTCAACCATCTCGGTCGTACTGCATCTCACCGTAGTGCCATGCTTGCAAACATGGCTATCTCTCTGATTATGCACAAAAGAATCACTACGACCGTCGCAAAGGCTAAGGCCCTGAAGAAGTATGTAGAGCCCCTGATCACAAAGGCTAAGGAGGACTCTACGAACTCACGTCGTGTAGTATTCAGCTACCTGCAGAACAAGGAAGCCATCAAGGAACTCTTTGGTGAGGTTTCACAGAAGGTAGGTGATCGTCCCGGTGGATATACCCGTATCATCAAGCTCGGTACCCGTCAGGGTGACGCTGCTCAGGTTTGCTTCATCGAATTGGTAGACTTCGATCCCGAAATGGCAAAGGATACCAAGAAGAAGAGCACCCGCCGTTCACGTAAGTCTGCTTCTAAGGCTGAGGCTGCTGCTCCTGCCGCTGAGGAGGCAAAGGCAGAGGCTCCCGCAGAGGAGGCACCCGCTGTTGCTCCTGCAGAAGAGGCAAAGGCTGAATAAACATTTTATTCTCTATATGAAGAGTCTGCATCTATTCCGATGTGGACTCTTTTTTAGTTATCATACAGCCCTATGTTTCATGAATAGGGTTTCCCCTACATCGTTTTGGGGAAATTCCTTTCTGTTGTTTCAGGGAGAATATGTATCTTTGCAACGTGAATATTAAAATATGACGGTTATGAAGAAGACATTGGTATTATCTGTAAGTGCACTTTTGCTGTTGAGCAGCTGCGGAAGTTATACTGGTATGGGTGCTTATACCGGCGGTAGCTTTGGATCGATTATCGGTTCTGCAATCGGTGGTATTGCAGGTGGTCATCGTGGTAGTGACATCGGAACGCTGATAGGTATGGCTGGTGGTGCTGCCGTGGGTGCTGCTGTAGGCGCAGCGGCTGACAATGCTGAACGCCAGCGCTATGAAGACTATCGGGCTTCTCGTGAGAAAAGGGTAACAGAATATCCTCAATATGGGCGTGGTAATCAGACCGACAGCGGTTTTGATGCAACAAACAGTGGTGATGATCGTCTCTATGGCTTTGGCGAGGATTTCACAAGCAAGGTAACTGAGTCGAGCATTCCGACATCAGCCAGTCTGGAGATCCGCAATCCAAAGATTATCGATACCAACCGTGATGGAGTGCTGACACGAGGCGAAGAGGCCCGTCTGGTGTTTGAGATCTTCAATACTTCCACCAAACCTGCCTACCGCGTGATGCCATCAGTGGCTGAGATAACAGGGAACAAGCATATTCGCGTTTCTGAGAATGTGCTTGTGGAGAGCATAATGCCTGGTCGTGGTATTCGTTATACGGCTGTCATCAAGGCCGATAACCATCTGAAGGATGGTGATGCTGTATTCAGAATTGGCGTCTTCCAAAGTAATAAAGAGATTATCTCGCAGTCACAGGAGTTCCCAATTAAGACCAGCAAACGCTAAAGAAGAACGGTTCTGAGCAGATTTCAATCAGAACCGTTTTCTTTTTGTTTCATTTGTTCGCGCAAGATTTGCCAGATGGGCTTTTCCATAGGACCGTCATTCGTTCCCAAATCAAGTTCGGGTAAATCGACATCATCTTCAGGTTTGAAGGGGATGGGGGTAAACTTAAGACGTTCCACGATGACAGGGGCTATGCCTTGCGACAGGATACCCAGTTCCTTGGCAGCGCGCACTGACAAGTCGACCACTCTGCCCTTGACATAAGGTCCGCGGTCGGTCACAGTTACGATGACGCTGAGACCATTGGCGGGGTTTGTTACTCTGAGCAAGGTGCCGAAGGGATATGTCTTGTGTGCACACGTTAGTGCATCGTGGTGTAATACGCCGCCATCAGCGGTCTTGCGTCCTGTCCAGCTCTTTGAATAATATGAAGCTTTACCCCTCTCAGTCTGTGCGAGAGCGGTAAAGCTTAGAGTAATCACGAAAAGTACTATATATAATCTTTTAATCATACAATGTCGGAGGCATCGTAGCGAAGACCTTGCCTTACGCCGAGTCTTACACAATGCCTTGCGCCATCATGGCATTGGCGACCTTCATGAAGCCGGCGACGTTAGCACCCTTCACGTAGTTGATGTAGTCGCCTTCCTTGCCGTACTTGACACACTGTCCGTGAATGTTGGACATAATCTGGTGCAGACGTTCGTCGACCTCCTTGCTGCTCCAAGAGAGTCGCATGGAGTTCTGAGTCATTTCCAGACCTGATGTTGCCACACCACCTGCATTGACGGCCTTGCCAGGAGCAAAGAGCTGCTTGGCAGCAATGAACTTGTTCACAGCCTCTGCTGTACAGCCCATGTTTGAAACCTCAGCCACGCAGAGCGGTTTGTTGGCGAGGATGGCATCAGCATCGGCACCGTTCAGCTCGTTCTGGGTCGCACAGGGCAGATAGATGTCGGCCTTCTGCTCCCATGGTTTCTTGCCGGGGAAGAAGGTGGCACCGTCGAACTCCTCTTCGTACGGCTGGCATACGTCGTTGCCGCTAGCACGTAGTTCGAGCATATACTCGATCTTCTCTGCGTCGAGACCTGCCGGGTCGTAGATATAACCGTCAGGTCCACTGATGGTAATCACCTTCGCACCGAGTTCGGTAGCCTTCTTGGCAGCACCCCAGGCCACATTTCCGAAACCGCTGAGTGCAATGGTCTTACCCTTGATGTCGAGGCCGTGCTCTTCAAGCATCTGATGTACGAAATAGAGCGCGCCAAAACCGGTGGCCTCTGGACGGAGGATAGAGCCTCCCCATTCCATACCCTTTCCTGTGAGTACGCCTTGGAACTGGTGGGTCAGTTTCTTGTACTGTCCGAAGAGGTAGCCGATTTCACGGGCACCTACACCGATGTCGCCAGCGGGTACATCCTCATCTGGACCGATATGACGGTAGAGCTCTGTCATGAATGCCTGACAGAACTTCATGACCTCATTGTCGCTTTTCCCACGGATAGAGAAGTCAGAGCCTCCCTTACCACCGCCCATGGGCAATGTGGTCAGTGCGTTCTTGAAGGTTTGCTCGAAGCCGAGGAACTTCAAGATGGAAAGGTTCACTGACGAGTGGAAACGCAGTCCGCCCTTATAGGGGCCGATGGCACTATTGAACTGAACGCGGTAGCCAAGGTTCACCTGGACCTCTCCCTTGTCGTCGACCCAGGGAACGCGGAATGTCACGATACGCTCGGGCTCAACAATGCGCTCGATAATCTTTGCTTTCTCGAATTCGGGATGTTGGTTATACACATCCTTAATGGATTCAAGTACTTCCCTTACAGCCTGTAAGTACTCTAACTCGCCTGGATGTTTCTGCTCCAGGGCTTGCATGATTTTTTCAACTTCCATAGTCTTCAATGGTTTCTAGTTTATTACCAAAATGTTATTAATGATGGTGCAAATATAGAAAAATAATCGGTACCATCCAAGGAAAGTACCGAATATTTTTCTTATAAAGTTACATTTTGTTAAATCTGGGCCAAAGCCTGCTTGATATCGTCGAGGATATCCTCCACATCTTCGATACCTACTGAGAGGCGAATCAGGTCGGGAGCAACACCAGCTTCGCGCAATTGTTCGTCGCTAAGCTGGCGATGGGTGTGCGATGCGGGATGGAGGACACAAGTACGGGCATCGGCTACGTGAGTCACGATGTTGATCATCTCCAGTGAGTCCATCCACTTGATGGCCGTCTCGCGCGTACCTTTTAATCCAAATGCGATGACGCCGCAGCTTCCGTTAGGCAGATATTTCTGTCCGAGGGCATAGGCTTTGTCGCCAGGTAGTCCGCAATAGTGAACCCATGCCACCTTCTCATTACTGTTCAGGAACTCAGCCACCTTCTGGGCGTTCTTGCAATGCTGGGCCATACGCAGGTGGAGTGTCTGCAATCCCAGATTCAGCAGGAATGAATTCTGCGGAGCGGGGATGCTGCCAAGGTCGCGCATCAGTTGGGCTACGAGTTTCGTCGTGAAGCCCATTTTGCCAAACGCCTTTACATAGGTCAGACCGTGATACGACTCGTCAGGTGTACAGAGTCCAGGGAACTTCTCTGCATGAGCCATCCAGTCGAAGTTGCCGCTATCCACCACGCAACCGCCTACCTGGGTAGCCAGTCCATCCATGTATTTGGTGGTGGAGTGGGTCACGATGTCCGCACCCCATTCAAAGGGACGACAGTTCACTGGTGTGGCGAAGGTATTGTCGACGATGAGAGGTACGCCGTTCTTATGAGCGATCTTGGCGAACTTCTCGATGTCGAGCACAGCACAACCTGGGTTTGAGATTGTCTCGCCAAACAGTGCCTTTGTATTCGGACGGAAGGCAGCCTGAATCTCCTCTTCACTGGCATCTTGTGAGATGAATGTGCTCTCGATGCCCAACTTCTTCAATGTCACGCCAAAGAGGTTATAGGTACCACCGTAGATCTCGTTAGAGGTCACGAAATGGTCACCAGCCTGGCAGATGTTGAAGATGGCATAGAAATTGGCAGCCTGACCAGAGGAAGTGAGCACAGCGCCCACACCACCTTCGAGGGCTGCAATCTTTGCTGCCACAGCGTCGTTGGTCGGGTTTTGCAGTCGGGTATAGAAATAACCCTCTTTTTCCAGATCAAACAACTTTGCCATCTCGTCTGAGTCATCGTACTTGAATGTTGTCGACTGGATGATAGGCAACTCTATTGGTTCACCGTTCTTGGCTTTGTAGCCTGCCTGTACGCAAAGCGTACCACGTCTTAGTTTCTTGTTCATTGATGATAGGTTTAAGTATTTTGCGTGCAAAGTTACAAATAAACATGCAAAAAGCAAAACAAATCGATTATTATTTGGAGATGATACTGATGTATTCTTCATAGGGAATATATCTACCCCCCATCGAACGTAGGTGAGGCGTCTCAAACTGGCAGTCGATAAGTACGCCACCAAGAGTCTCAAACATGCGGGCCAGATGGATCAGGGCCAGCTTCGAAGCATTCGGGACTAACGAGAACATGCTCTCGCCAAAGAACGCCTTACCCAAATTCACGCCATAAAGGCCGCCCACCAATCGTTCTTCCTCCCAGATTTCCACACTGGCAGCAAAGCCTTGGCGATGTAGCTCAGTGTAAGCCTTGATCATGTTGGGTCCGAGCCAGGCTCCTTCCTCTTGGTTGCGGTTCTGGGCTGTGGCACATCCTTTGATCACCCCCTCGAAATCCTTGTTGATGGTAGGCCTTAGATGGGTATTTCTGATCAGCTGTTTCATGGAGTGACTCACATGAATCTCATTAGGAAATATCACGAAGCGTTGTAGTGGACAATACCACAAAGGCTCTTCCCGATGACGAAACGAGAACCAGGGGAAGAAACCGTAGGAGTAGGCAAACAAAAGACGATCTACGGAGAGGTCACCGCCAACAGCCACCAGCCCATCTTCCTCACCCAGATGCGGATCAGGGAACCAGAGATTCTTATCTAATTGATAAACAGCCATCACTTGTTGCTATCTCAACGTTGCCTCCATTCTTCAGTCTGCCGAAGAGAATCTCTTTCATCAGCAGTGGTTTCAGACGCTGGGCAATCACACGATCCATCTCGCGTGCACCATATTCACGGGTAAATCCTTCTTCGAGCAATAGTGCGAACGCCTCGTCGCTCAGTGTCATTGTCACTTGTTTGGCTGAGAGCTTCTCTTGCAGTTCACCCAACTTCTTGCGTAGGATCAGGGTTGCCATCTCTCGATCCATATCGTTGAAGACCACTGTACCTGTCAGGCGGTTGATGAACTCGGGCTTGAAGGTCTTCTTCACCTGCTTCAGCATGGCTTCACCGCGTGATACCTTACCAATGAAACCTATATTGGCTTGGGCAGCGAACTGAGCTCCGGCATTCGAGGTCATGATGAGAATCACATTGCGGAAATCAGCCTTGCGACCTTTGTTGTCCGTCAAGCGGGCATAGTCCATCACCTGAAGGAGGATGTTGTAGATGTCCTGATGAGCCTTCTCAATCTCGTCGAGCAACAGCACGCAATTGGGGGTCTTACGGATGGCATCCGTCAATAGTCCTCCATCCTCGTAACCCACATAGCCCGCAGGCGATCCAATCAGTTTGGCTACCGTATGCTTCTCTGTGTATTCGCTCATGTCGAAGCGTAATAGGGTGATGCCCAATTCCTTGGCCAGCACACGGGCTACTTCAGTCTTGCCGACGCCCGTTGGTCCCACAAACAGAAGAGAGGCCAGCGGCTTGTTATCATCGAGCAAGCCTGCTTTCGACAATTGAACAGCCTCCACCACCTGACGGATGGCTTCGTCCTGACCGTATATTTTCGACAATAGTCGGGGTGCCAGTGTCTCCAACTGGCTGTTGTCTTCGTCTTCGTTCATGGCCATCGCATCGACCTTGCAGGTCTTCGCCAGCACATTGGCGATATCAGCCTTCGTCACTGACTTTTCACTTTTCACTTCTTCATCTTTCACTTCCATCGCTGCGCCTGCTTCGTCTATCAGGTCGATAGCCTTATCGGGCAGGAAACGGTCGTTCACGAACTTGTAACTGGCATCCACAGCGAAGTCGAGTGCCGCCTCGTCGTAAGTCACACCGTGATACTTTTCATATTGCTCACGTAACTGTTGCAGGATATGTTTTGTCTCCTCTGGTGTGGGTTCAGGAATGTCGATCTGTTGGAATCGACGTACTAGCCCCTTTGAGCGCGAGAAGTGGCGGTTGTATTCTTCGTAGGTCGTGGAACCGATAAAACGGATGGAACCGGTTTCCAGATAGGGCTTCAGCATGTTCGATGCGTCCATAGAGCCTTCCCCTGTTGCACCAGCTCCTACGAGCGTGTGTATCTCGTCGATGTAGACGATGTTTTTGTCGCTCTCCTCCTGAATGCCGTCCATGATCTGCTTGATGCGGTTTTCAAAGTCGCCACGATACTGTGTACCTGCCAATAGCGTGCCGATGTCGAGTTGGTAGATACGACTTCCCTTCAGACGTTTAGGCACGCGTCCCTCCTCAATCATCCTTGCCAGACCCCAGATGAGGGCCGTCTTGCCTACGCCAGGCTCACCCACGTGTAACGGGTTGTTCTTGTCGCGTCGACAGAGCACCTGTATGGTGCGCTCCAATTCCTGCTCACGACCAATCAGTGGATTATGGTTCTGGTAGAGGTCGTTCATGCAGGTAACCAGTCGTCTCCAGGCTGCCTCGTGTTGGTGCTCACCCGTCTCTTCTTCCAGATGATCCTCGAACTCATAGCCATTGATCAGTTGGCTCATGAAGTTACTCTCATTATCGCCTAACGCGTCCTTTAGCAGATAGCAGGCCCACGATTCCTTCAGTTGTAGGATACCCATAACGAGGTGGGGCAGGTCCAGAGCCTTCGCACTGCTGTTGATGACCTGACCGCAGGCGATTTCTATCACCTGTCCCATCTGGGTCGAGGCCTCAGGATCGTAGTCCTGACCTTCTGGTACGGTCTCGATTTCCTCCAACTTTTCTTCCAGACGCTCTACAAACATTTCAATCGGATAGAAGATGCTGAGCCTCTGGCTAAAAGTAAACTCATCTGACAACATAAGAAGCAGGTGTTCCGGCATGACAAACTCATGCCGGTATTCCTTGCAACAGCTCATGGTGTCCTTCAATACTCTGGCTGCACGTTCCGTCTGTTTAATCTCGGCCATAATCTTGTCTTATTCGTGACCTTCAGGTTCAACGGTCAGACGAAGCGGAAAGCCTGCTTCACGAGCCATAGTGGTAGCCTTCCTCACTTTTGAGGTCGCCACATCATAGCTGTAGATGCCTACTACGGCTTTGTCGGAGTGATGTACCTGCAACATCAGCGCCTCGGCCTCAGCCTCACTTTTGAAAAACACCAATGTCAGTATCTTCACCACAAACTCCATGGTGGTGAAATCATCGTTGTAGATGGTCACCTTATAGCGTCGAGGCTCCCTCAGATCAGTCCGTTGCCTTTCTCTGGTTGCCGATTGTTCTTTTGCCATTTATCCTTTTCTCAGTTCAAAAGCCGAAGGCGAAGTCTTCGAGGATACACATGGATTTCTCCTTGGTCTCAGATGTGAAGACGAAGAAGAGCGCATGCTTACCCGTAAGCTCAGCAAGGGCAGGAAGTGAAACGTTCATCTCGGTAGATGTCTGTGGCATATCTGCTTTCAGTTCGATGGTGCCAAGAACCTTACCGCCCTGCGATGTCCAAGGACGGTCGGCCAAGATGGTGATGGTGCCGTCGATGCCCTCGGGGATGAGGCGCAGCAACAACTGAACATCCTGCTTGCCGTTGGTCTTCGTGAAGTTGAAGTACTTGTAGCCCACGATAGAGCCGTCGGTATTATTCAGCACGCGATTCGTGTTGTTCTTCAGATCGTAAGGCTCTTCGAAATTGGTCTCTGTTCCATAAGCTGCCTCTACATACGAGCCATAGAAGATATTGTTGGGCCATTCGTGAATGGTGACTTTCGGACCCGTCAGCCAGCAGGCGAGACCTGCAGAGTGACGCTCCAATGGATCGAGACCGTCAAGGGCAAAGCCTTCTGAGTTGAATTCACCTTCAGAGATCTCCACCTTACCGCCAGCACCTTCCTGTACCTTTACTTCGATAGGAGCCACCATTGCCTGACGAGCATATTCGTCGGTACCCGTCTGTCGATGATAGAATACATACCACTGACCGTTGATCTCACAGATCGAACCATGCGTGTTACCTGAAACCACGCCTGAGGCGATGGTGTCGCCCTGTTCGTTGATTTCGCGTCCACGACCGTCGATGATCGTGCCGCCATAGGTCCAAGGACCCAGAGGCTGGTCGCTATAAGCATAGGCGAGTGTGTAGTTGGTTGTAGGCAGTCCGAACTCACCTTCACCAGTAAAGCGGCTGTAGATAAAGACATACTTATCCTTGATCTTACGGATGGATGAGGCCTCGAAGAAGCGGAACACGTTTCCTGGCTGCTCCTGGAAGCCGGGAATCATGCCATCGACTATCTTCGTGCCTGGCTTCACTGTGCACATCGTCGCAGGATCGATCTCTGCTGCCATCGAGTGGCCGAAGCCCCAATAGCCGTAAATCTTTCCGTCGTCATCCACAAACACAGCAGGGTCGAAGCCATAGATACCGTCTACCTTGTTGGGATCCTCAGCGTTCCAGTTGCAGACCTCGAAGGGACCCTTCGGGCTGTCGCTCTTAGCTATCAGAGCGTTGCGGAAGCCAGTCTGGTCATTGGGGAAGAGCCAGTAGGTCTTCTTACCTGTTGAGTCGGTGGTCATCGTTATATCTGGTGCAAAAAGTACGTCAGCAGTACCTGCCGAATCGAAAGGCTCACCCTTAGCATTCTTGTCGACCACAAGGATCTCACCATCGTAGCGCCACTGGTTCAGATTCTCCACAGGAGCCGACCAAACCACCTGGTCGCGTCCGCAGTACATCGTCTTCAGATTGTCGTGCGATCCATAGACATATACACGCTGCTTTCCAGGATTGTCTGGATCCTCGAATACGTAGGGCTCACCATCGGGGATATGCTCCCAAAGGGGCATGTAGGGATTACCAACGGTGGTCAACTCTGATTTCTTGGTCTCTACCTGTTGTGCACAGGATACAGCCATCAGCGAGCAACTGGCTGCAACAATCATACTTAGGGTTTTAGATTTCATATCAGTGAATTTGATGAATGATTACTGGCTGCAAAGTTACATATTTTTTTTTTGAATAGCCAACCATTTACATAAAATCATTCAATTTACTGACATCTGACACAGAAAATGTAATTAATGTTTGATGAGATTTGGAATTTTGCTAAAACCTCTACTTGTTACCTTTGTGTCATGCAGCAATACAGCATCACTTGTGCACAATGATGCGGTATGTTCTAGTGTTGGAGTGCCTATGCAGAACAAATGACGCTACTAGTTATTCTGAAAATCAAAAATATTTTATCGGATTCTTTTGAAATTCAAAATTAATTTGTAACTTTGCAACCGAAATGAGAATAGTGTCACACAGACGATTAGTTGAGTTCTATAGTTCGGAAGGACATGGAGATGCTCAGGCTGCACTTGAACGATGGTATGACATCGCAGAAAAGGCAGAGTGGAAGAACCTGTCGGATATAAAGGCAGACTTCCCCACAACAGACTACGTTGGGAACCAACATTATGTCTTTGACATCAGGGGCAATAAATACCGTCTAGTCGTGGTTGTTAAGTTCACAATCGGGCATATATTCATCCGATTTGTGGGTACTCATAGTGAATACGATAAGATTGACGTTTCAACGATATAATATAGGAGGTACAAATATGGCAAAGATTACTAAAGAACAATACGAGTTCGCATTGGCACGGATAGAGGAACTGTTGCCGGTAGTGGATGACAACACGCCTTCCAACGACAGGAATGCAGTAGAGTTGACAATGATGTCGGATGTTGTCATTGACTATGAGAAGGAGCACTATCCGATAGGCAAACCTACCGTAGCTCAGTTGATACAGCTTTCTTTGGAAGAGAAGAATATGAGTCAGAAGCAGCTGGCTACAGAGATCGGGGTTAGTCCTTCACGTATAAGCGACTATGTTTCAGGTAGGGCAGAGCCTACGCTGAAGATCGCCCGTCTGCTTTGTGTCACTTTAGGAATAACTCCAGCAGCTATGTTGGGATATTAAAATTGAGAAGAATGAAACAACAGAGACATGCAGTCGTTGTGCTTTTTGCACTGATTATCGCTTCGAGTCTGACGAGTGTTGGTAGCTACAGCTCTACAAGTCGGATGGTAAGCGAGGATATGGATAGGGCACTTGCTCTGACCTTGGAGGAACAGCAGAGCGATGTCATCAGTCAAGACACTATCCGTACATTTAATAACCACTTGCAGATAGCTGAACTGCGAGGAAAGGCTACTCTGGCAGTTGACACCCGTGGACAGAAGTTCAAAGCATATGCCCATTGTTCAGAAGCAACGATTTTTGCCATATCAGATCAGAGATTTGCAGCTGTCCTTTGGGCTATGACAATCATATGGGCTGCCTTCTGTTTGTATCGCAGAAAAAGGATCGTGCCATTATTGGCTAATATGACTCATTATGGTGGATTAAGTTTTTCAGAATCTGATGGGCGTTTCTTGGATCATCAAGGCCAGCTTCTTAAGCTCACTCCCATGCAGCACCAATTAATGGAGATGTTCTTCCGTTCATCAACGCACTCACTTACAAAAACAGAAATCTGCAATGCCCTTTGGCCAAAGAAACCAGATGCCAGCGAGACGCTCTACACACTCATCCGTCGCATCAAGCCGATAATAGAGGAGCATTCTAACCTAAAAATCGAATCAGATCGTGGAAAAGCTTACGAACTCAAAACCAAATAGCAGACGCTCCGCATAGTGATGTGGAAGGCAGAGGCTGTAATCAGGAATAAAATTTGTATTGGGGTTAGCATTTTCATCGTCTTAAGGGTATTATAATAAAAGACGTGATGGAAAGACAAATGATTCAGCAGCTGTTCATGCAGCACTATGCCAAGATGTTGAGGGTGGCGCGCACTATCCTCTACGACGAGCAGGAGAGCCAGGATGTGGTTTGCGACATCTTTGCAAGCCTGCTTCACGGACATGTGGCTCTGATGCCTGAGACAGCGGAGAACTATCTTTTGAGAAGTGTCCGCAACCGTTGCCTCAAGAGGTTGCGCCATACATCGGTTCCCATCGCTGCGAGCGGCTATGCTGGACAAACCGACGATTCTGAAGAAGAAGACGAACGGTTGGCAGACATAGACGAGTTCATTGCAAGCCATCTTTCCGCACAAGAGCAACGCATCTTCCGCCACCGTTTCTCCGACGGGCTCAGCTATGAAGAGATTGCCACCGCCGAAGGTATCAGTCGTGTTGCCGTATGGAAACATCTTTCCCACGCCTTGAACCTAATCAGAAACCATTTTAACAAGTAAGGACTATGCAAACCCCAGACAAAAAAAAGCAGATGTTTCATGACATGCAGGAACATCCCGAGAAGTACTCAGAAGAGCAGATAGAGACCATGATGGACGATCTCGATCGTCTGCCTGATGTAGATGCCGCTTGGCAGAAGTTCCAACGGACGGAACAATCCTCTTCACACCGTTGGCTTAAAGCCGCTGCTTCCATCATCGGTGTTCTGATGCTTTCAGGCATCGCATACGCTGCTGTACACATCATCAGCCATAGCGCAGGAGTGGATGATAAAGCCACAACGCAGGAAGTGCAGAATCTGAATTCACCCCAAAACGATGCAGCTGGCGAGACGCTCACAGCTGACAGCATCCCACAGACGCGTATCTTCGAGAATATACCACTCGACGAGATGGTAAGCGAGATAGCCCATTATTATAATAAGGTGGCGGATATCCAGAGCGATGAGGCTCACGAACTGCGCCTTTACTACAAGTGGGAGCCTAAGGACGCACTTGAAAGCGTCGTCGACGACCTGAACCATTTCGACCGCGTGAGCCTCGCCATCGAAGATGATAAACTGATTGTGAAACCTTAACCCCTGTGAAGCAAACAATGAAAAAGCTATTTCTCCTGCTGTTACTGTGCGCAGCAGTCAACGGCACCATGGCACAGAAGATTACCCGCAGCTATCAAGACCAGTCGCTCAGCCGAGTGCTGGAAGACCTGAATGCCGCCACCACACGCCACGAGATATCATTCGTATACAACGACCTTGAGGACTTCACCGTCACCTGTACCCTCGAACGCCTCAGTCTCAACGATGCGCTGATGAAGGTCGTAGGCTTCTATCCCGTCCGCATTGTCAGGGATGGCGACAAGTATTTCGTGGAGTGCACCCACAAGACGGAGCGCCACTTGAGGGGAACCCTCATCGACGAACAGGGCCAGCCCGTGGGTTTTGCCAATATTGCCGTCCTCAATCCTGCTGACTCCACTCTTCTCTCTGGTGGGGTCAGCAATGAGGCGGGCCAATTTGTCGTTCCCTACGAGCAACACAAAATCCTCGTCCGCATCAGCTTCATCGGCTACAAGACCATTTACCGCCTCTGCACCCAAGAGGATATGGGCACCATCCGCCTTCAGCGCGACAGCTATGTGGTGAAAGGCGTAACCGTGAAAGGCAGCGT
>JAFSNR010000126.1 GCA_017443345.1 Prevotella sp. | reverse complement strand
GGTGTAATATCGTATAGACAGATAAAGACGATGCAGCTTCTTGCTGAAGGCACTCAGCTTGTCGTTCAGTGCCCACAGCGTCTTGCTCCTTTCCGCACCAGTCAGCATGTTCTCTTTGCCTCCTTTGGCGACTGCATCTTTCAGCAGTGTGAAGACGGACACCAATTCCGTGGCGGTCTCCATATACAGGTTGTTCATCGAGAGGGTGGCAACGATGCCTTGCGGATTATTGTTGATGGCCTTGCGCATCTTACACAAGGTGATGAATATCTTCACTCCATCGTCGTACAGATAGGTACAGGCTTTGAGGGAAGAGGCATAACCACTGGCGGTTTTCAGATAACTGTTGTACTTCTTCTCCCATTCGTGTATCTTGGTGAACTCTGCGGCGATGGTATTCTGCAACAGGGCAGTCTTGGTCTGACCTTTGATTTCCTTCTCTATCTCACCGTTGATGGCTTCGTTGCCCTCTGCTAATGCCATCCATTCCAAAGGGTTGGCAGTCACAATCTGTGCATGGGCTGACGGCACGCTCAGTACCAATGCCACGACAATGAACCAAATCTTATCTATTCGTAATCTCATATACGCCCTTTCTTCGTTTGTTCGTTTCTACTCTTGTTCGTATCACACTCACCACGTCATAGCTGTTGCTGATGCCGGTCATTTCCAGTTTCGGTGTCGTTCTATCCATCGACAACACGGTCACGCTTTTCAGTCCGCATAACTGTTGTATCAATGTCTGATGCTCGGCAAAGTCCACCACTCGGTACAACTCCATGTAGTTCACGCTCCGCTGAAACACTCCGTGCTCACAGATGAGTTGCTCGCTCCCGATATGGTAGCGGATACTCCTCAGATAGATGAATCGGTAGAGTAAACAGAGGGAGAACAGGAGGCTGAAGACAAGCAACAGGGTACTATATGCACAACCGGGCAATCCTCCGATTAGGAGCATTGCCACGCACAACAGCAACAGAGGCAGTTCGTTGATGAAAAACTGTCCGATGCTGGGGCACAAGGTGATGATGCTATTATCTTCTTGTCTCATACGCTTCTATGATATGTGTTCTTTTCTTCTTTTTCCCTTTGTTTCTCTGCCTTGCCGGCTGCGATAAACTCGGCATAGTCGAAGGTATCTGGTTCGCCCTTGGCAATCAGTTCTGCTGATTTCTTGTTGAGCAGCGCATCGTTCCAGTCCTTGTAGCAACCCAATGGATGATAGGCTTGCACATGCTCGTGACGGAAGCCCATCTCTGCTGCCACCTTCCTGAAGTTTGCAACAAACTGCCGCCCTGCATCGTCCTTGTCAAAACCCAAATAGTGCCGTGCGTTGGGAGTAACGGACAGAAGTCCTCGCATCTGTCCCTCGGTGGGTGTGCCGCCCGTAGATACATACACCATCTTTACAGGATTTATCTGATACTCTGCCATGGCATCGTAGGCACTCTCAAACCATACAATTTCGCTTGCTTTATCCAACGGCTCGCCCGTGAGGTTGGCAATCCACAGTCCTTCACTGCTGTTGCTTCCTTCTGCCTTGCCCTTGTAACCGCCGCTACCGTCCATCTTCGGTCGTCCTCGTTCCTCAAAGCCCACAGTCTTGTCGGGTGTCTTGGGCAGTACAAGCGGAAAGGCAAGGTTGGCAAAGGTAAGTCCATCCGTCCGATGCTTAGTAGCCAGACAGAAATGCCGATGAAAAGCATACTGCGTATAGAGGTCGATGCCTCGGAACTTAAAATAGGGATAAAACCTTTTCTGCGTTTCCCTGTCCTGCGGATTGAACTTGTGGATGTCGTAGTCATTCAGGTTGAATGGCTTTCCGTCCTTTCTTGGTTCTGTAATCTTCGATGGTCTGTCCTCTATGGGTTGGTTGAGCAGTCGGTTGCAGACGAGGTTGACGAGTCGGTCAGGAGACATTCCCACCTTGTTCTCTGAAAACATTTCTGGATGCTCCTTGATGAACGAAATGACATTATACACCTTCTGCTGCGGTGGTTGGAAGCAACATTTCCCATTCTGCGTGACAATGAACTTATCACCACGCACCCGTCTGCCCTCACTGTCAGTACGCACATACGACGGATAACGCAAGCCATCTCTCTTGTTCAGATGATACCCTGCGTCCACCAG
>JAFSNR010000022.1 GCA_017443345.1 Prevotella sp. | reverse complement strand
TACTGGTGCGATAAAATCGCGTTAATTATTCCATATCATCAAATAGAGTTAATTCCGTGAGATTATGATTGAGATTGACCGAGTTTTTAGGCTGAGTAATAAGTTCTCTGAGTGGGGTGCGCTCCAAAGCAGAGACTCTTATCAGCGTCGCAACCTCTGTTATAGAGTACGGGCTTTCATAGTCCTTCTTTATCTTGGCTATGAGCAGATACGCGATTATCGCTACCCAGAGGTGCGTACGGACAGCATTCTCAGAGTATCCCCACATGGCCTTGATAACAATGTTTTGCTTAATCCATTTGAAGAAGACCTCTATATCCCATCTGTGCCTATACAGGTTAGCGACCTCCAATGCACTGATGTCGAAGTTGTTGCTGATGAATACGATTTCATCTTCAGTCTCCTCGTCATAGTAACATACGGCTCTTATCGGTTCCGGGTACAGCGACATCGTATTTGCCTGTGTCAAACGTATGATGAAGTCGCCGGTGATGCCTGCCTTCCTGTCTGTTTCCTTCAAACTCCTGTGGCCGATAATTTCATACTTCATATTCGACTTAGGCCTGCTTATCCAATAGGCACCAGCAAGATGGAAACGAAACAGTGCGTCAAAGTCCACATAAGCCTTGTCCATCATGTAGAATGCCGAAGCTGCAGGGACAAGCAGATCAAGTTCGTTACTGTCATGCCATCTGCCGTCCGTTATATGAATATTGGCAGGGATGTTTCCACGCAATGCAAGCAGAGTGTGCATCTTGACGGCTCCCTTGCTGTACTTGCCCAAAGCCCATGCGGCCAGTTTGATGCTGGTGGATATGGTCGTGGAGTCAAGGGCATAGAGTACGTTGTCAATGGTAATCCCAGGAACATTTGCATCTGCATACAACGGCCTTACGATGCTGATGAGGTACATGCCGAACTCTTCATAGATACGATAGTCACGCTTTTCGTTTGCACGAGAAAGATTGGTATGCTCCACAGTTTTGCGAAAACCAAGATGATAGAGACTCTCTTCATGCGCCTTAAGACAAAGACAGATGTCCCGCAGGGAATCACAACCCGTGAGTTGACCAAACAGCAAGTGCAGCAGTTGACTGTAGCATGTCAAATCCTTGGCGTGCCAGTTGCCACGATACTTGGCTACGGCCTTGTCAAACTGATATCTTGGAAGGAAATCCATGACTTGGGCAAAAATATAGCGACCGATATTCATAATCTTGCTGTTTTTGGCTGCAAAATTACTCAGTTAGTTTCAAATCAAAAAATCAAAGAACGCTCTAGAACCCTTATTAACAAATGGATTTATATCAATTAATTAAAATTTATCGCACCACTAATATTTTGAGATGGGTAATTTTCAGGTATTTGAGTAGGTTAATCAAGTATAGACGTCTTGTCTGAAATTTATAAGTACCTCGTTTTCAAATACTTACAATCGGGTAATATATGTCTTGCGTTGCAGTGTTGCAGTGTTGCAGTTAGTTTTTGTGCCCTCCACCTACCCCAAAATATGTCTATATATTATATATATAGAATTAATTCTAAGTATTGGGGATAGTATGTTTTTTAACTGCAACACTGCAACACTGCAACGGATTGAGCAGATTTGCGGCTGAAAAAGTGAATAAAAAGGCACGATTTTCAAAACGTGCTTTTTTTTTGTGTCTTTTTTGAGAATTTATTTGGAATAACATTGAATTTTTTGCACCTTTGCATTGTCGAAAGAAAAGATCGGAGTGCCGGCCATTAAGGATTAAAATTGTGAGCATTAAATCTAGAAATTGCGCGCATTAATAGTAGCAAAATTTTCCTTTAAAGCCTTCGCACAACGTGACTTTCAGAGACATTGAGAGTATTAACAAAATTATTTAATACAACACAAAAGCAAAACTAGATTGAATTATGGCTATTAAAGTAATTGCACAGCGCCGAGAAGTGAAGCTCGGCAAGAAACCAGGAAAAGACAGTTCACTAAGAGTGGCGAAAGCGGCGGATTTGACCTTGGCAACTAAATGAAGAATTGAAGAATTGAAGAATTGAAAAATTGAAGAATTCTGAATTTAGGAAAGGAGGTGAACTATGACTAAGAAGGAAACGCTTAAGTGGTCGCTGCAGATATTGGCTTCGATTATCTCAGCTGTGCTGACGGCACTGGGTGCTACAAGTTGTATGGGTTATTAATTCCCTGAATCTTAAAAGAAGTCCCCGATAGTTAAGTCTATCGGGGGCTTTAATTATTTATATCATCTTACAAAATCACTGGGTGATCATGATTGACCATTTTATAAGAAATAGGTGGAAATGGATGAAAGATGAAAGATTTGCTCAGAGGGCTTCGATGTCCTCGGCTGTGGGGATGAACCACCAGGTCTTCAGACCGAGATAGTGGCAGGCAATCGTCAGGAACTCAATGGTGAAGGGCAATGCGCCAGCCTCGTGAGCACCCAGTGAGGATAACAGGAAGCCATCGGGGAGTGCGAAATGGTAGAGGAAGACCTTGCCGTCCACGTATCTGTCGTCGGTGGTGCCTCTGTCGACCTTGAAGCCTTGCTTCTCGAGGAAGTCGGCCATATTGGTGGCATTGGCATAAGGCACGCAGCCGTCGAGCTCGTTGTGTACCAGCGTGATGCGCTCGGTCTTGCGTGGCGTCCAGCCCTTACAGAGGTTGTCGTTCTCGAAGGCCGCCATCAGCTTCTTGGAGATGTCGCTGCCAAAGTCGAACATGACTGGATAGAACATGTCGGTGAACTTCGTGTAGCCCAGATGCTGCTCGATCTCGGCTCGGTGATAGTTCTTGGAGAGCAGATAGACGGGGATCTTCTGGAGAATATCGTCCTTGAACATGTCGGCGTTGTTGATGCCCAGGGGGGCGTACTCGTTGTAGGCCCATACGGAGCTGATAACGGTGGAGGGCATGGTGCTCTCGCCCATGCTGACGAGCTGGCGATAGGTCTCACCGATGTCGTAAGGACCACCACCAGCGACGGTGTGGGTCACCTTGATGTCGGGATATTTCTCGGCCACCAGGCGCAGCACGCCCATGGAGGTCTGACCGCCCTGCGAATAGCCTAGGTTGAACAGGCGGTCTTCCCAGGTGTAACCCTTCTCCTTGAGCAACTCCCGTGCAGCCAACAGGGCATCGACACTGGCCTGGGCATTGACACGTGAGATGCAGTATGCCTGATCCTTGTCCTCGGTGACGCCGAAGCCGTAGTAGTCGGCAGCGACAGCAATCATCTTACTGCCAACGACCAACAGGGGCACGCCCACGTCGCCCTTAGAGGGGCACTCACTCTTGTGGAACACGGTGAAGTGGTTATAGAGCACCATTCCCTCGGCCTTCTTGTTGTTGGCATCCACCTCGTCGCCTACGACGATGCTGCCCGAGAGCGTCACGGGTTTGCCGAAGGGGTCGACGGAAGGATATTCGATGTTATAGACCGTTGCCTTCTTATCAGCCATGCGGATGGTCTCGGTAATGCGGACATCGGGGGTACTCTTGGCCGGCTCCTCGACGGGACTCGGACTGTCGTCTGAACTACATGACGTGGTCACTACTCCAGCAGAGAGCAGCATCACCCAGAACATGATTAAATATAGACCCTTTTTCATTTCTTTCAGTTAGGTAGTTAAATACTTATGTGGGCGCAAAGATAGTAAAAATCGGATGAAACTCCAAACATTTTGGACATATTTCTAAAAAACGTCTAAATAGTTTGGTCAATTCAGATATTTTGTGTATCTTTGCAGGCACATAAATTATTACCTAGTTTATTAATTATTCATTCATTATGAACGACAACAAAGTTATGAACATGGCAGCGGATAATATCCGTATCCTGGCTGCTTCTATGGTTGAAAAGGCAAAGTCGGGTCACCCCGGCGGTGCAATGGGTGGTGCTGATTTCATCAACACGCTGTACAGTGAGTTCCTGGTATACGATCCCGAGAATCCCGCATGGGAGGGTCGCGACCGTTTCTTCCTCGATCCAGGTCACATGGCTCCAATGCTCTACAGCCAGCTCACTCTGATTGGAAAATACACACTCGAGGATCTGAAGAACCTGCGTCAGTGGGGTTCAGTGACTCCCGGTCACCCCGAGCGCGAGATTGAGCGTGGTATCGAGAACACCTCTGGTCCTCTCGGACAGGGTCACTGCTTCGCAGTAGGTGCTGCCATCGCCGCTAAGTTCCTGAAGGCTCGTCTGGGCGACGTGATGAACCAGACCATCTATGCCTACATCTCTGACGGTGGCGTGCAGGAGGAGATCTCTCAGGGTGCCGGCCGTATCGCTGGTAACCTCGGCCTCGACAACCTGATCATGTTCTACGACGCTAACGATATTCAGCTCTCTACCAAGACTGAGGTGGTGACCTGCGAGGATACCGCCAAGAAGTACGAGGCTTGGGGCTGGTATGTACAGAAGATCGACGGTAACGACGTTGACCAGATCCGTGAGGCCATCAAGAAGGCTCAGGCTGAGAAGGAGCGTCCAAGCCTCATCATCGGTCACTGCGTGATGGGTAAGGGTGCCCGTAAGGCTGACAACAGCTCATACGAGTCGAACTGCGCTACTCACGGTGCTCCTCTCGGTGGCGATGCTTACATCAACACGATGAAGAACCTGGGTGCTGATCCTGAGAACCCATTCCAGATCTTCCCAGAGGTTCAGGAGCTCTATGCAAAGCGTGCTGAGGAACTGAAGAAGATCTGCGCTGAGCGCTATGCACAGAAGGCTGAGTGGGCCAAGGCTAATCCCGAGAAGGCTGCCCAGCTCGAGGAGTGGTTCAGCGGTAAGGCTCCGAAGATTGACTGGAGCAAGGTTGAGCAGAAGGCTGGCAGCGCTACTCGTAGTGCCTCTGCAGCCGTTCTCGGTCAGCTGGCTGAGCAGGTGCCCAACATGATCTGCGCATCGGCCGACCTCTCTAACTCGGATAACACCAACGGCTTCCTCAAGAAGACGCACGACCTCGTTCGTGGCGACTTCAGCGGTGCATTCTTCGAGGCTGGAGTTGCTGAGCTCACTATGGCTTGCTGCTGTATCGGTATGGCTCTGCACGGTGGTGTCATCCCCGCTTGCGGTACCTTCTTCGTATTCTCTGACTACATGAAGCCTGCCGTTCGTATGGCTGCCTTGATGGAGCTCCCCGTGAAGTTCATCTGGACTCACGATGCCTTCCGCGTTGGTGAGGACGGTCCTACCCACGAGCCCGTTGAGCAGGAGGCACAGATCCGCTTGATGGAGAAGCTGAAGAACCACCACGGCAAGAACTCCGTACTCGTAGTTCGTCCTGCCGATGCCGAGGAGACCACCGTTTGCTGGCGCATGGCTATGGAGAACATCGATACGCCTACGGCTCTTATCTTCTCTCGTCAGAACATCGAGATGCTGCCCGAGGGCAACGACTACACACAGGCTACCAAGGGTGCTTACGTGGTTGCTGGCTCAGACGAGGACTACGACGTCATCCTGCTCGCTTCAGGTTCAGAGGTTTCTACCCTCGAGGCTGGTGCTAAGCTGTTGGCTGCCGATGGCATCAAGACGCGCGTGGTCAGCGTTCCTTCTGAGGGTCTGTTCCGCGCTCAGAGCAAGGAGTATCAGCAGAGCGTTCTGCCCGCTGGTAAGAAGAAGTTCGGTTTGACCGCTGGTCTGCCCGTGAACCTCGAGGGTCTGGTAGGTGCCGACGGTACTGTATGGGGACTCGAGAGCTTCGGTTTCTCTGCTCCTTACAAGGTGCTCGACGAAAAGCTCGGCTTCACCGGTGAGAACGTGTATAAGCAAGTAAAGGCTTTACTTGCGTAATTGATAATTGACAATTGATAATTGACAATTATGGACGTTAAGACCATAGGCATTGCCAGCGACCACGCTGGCTTTGCCTTAAAACAAATCGTAAAGAAGTACCTCGAGGAGAAGGGCTACGAGTATAAGGACTATGGTACCTATACCGAGGACTCATGCGACTACTCTGACTTCGGCCACGCGCTGGCTGAGGGCATCGAGAAGGGCGAGGTGTTCCCAGGTATCGCCATCTGTGGCTCAGGTGAGGGCATCAACATGACACTCAACAAGCACCAGTCGATCCGTGCCGGTCTCTGCTGGATTCCAGAGATTGCCCACCTGATTCGTCAGCACAACAATGCGAACGTGCTGGTGATGCCTGGTCGCTTCATTTCTGAGGAGACGGCTCGTGCCATCATGGACGAGTACTTCACCACCGAGTTCGAAGGTGGAAGACATCAGAAACGTATTGATAAAATACCTGTTTGATTTTTAGTTTAGAGTTTATAGTTTATAGATGATTTGTTCTACAGGCAGAATGGCTTGCAAGGTAATCAACTATAAACTATAAACTTTAAACTATAAACTCTAAAAAAAATTATCTGTTCTTGTGACGTGTAAACCAGTCGTGAACGAAGTGGTACATCAGCAGGGCGATGACGACACAACCCAGCGACATCATCAGGGCCAGTTGCGGACGGCCATAGGACAGCGCCAATCCGATGCCCAGTCCCCAGGCAAGACCACTCTCCCACCCGAGCATGAACGTGCTCTGCGTCGTGCCTCGCTGACAATGACGGCTCAGTTTGATGAAATAGAGCAGGAAGCGCGAGGCGATCAGTCCTGTACCAATGCCGACAAACATCGGCGCCGCATAGTGGACCACCTGTTGGGTGCGCGTCATCATCATCAACAGGGCCACAGCGATAAGGATCAGTCCCGTCACCACCTCACTCTTCAGTTCGGCATCACGGAAGACTATGCGTTGGGCCATGATAGCCAAGAGGAAGCCGACCATCATCATGGCGAAGAACAGGTCGGAGAAGACCACCGACAACAGGATGCCTATCGCCAGAGACACCAGCTGGAGGTTGACATAGAGGGGGAAGCCCTGCGTCAGGAAGAAACGGTCGAGACTCGTCGTGGGCACATCGTCAGCGGGGGCACGGAAGGGGAAGTTGACCATCATGATGAGTACCACGCTGACGGCCAAAACGCCAGCAGCAGCCAGCAGCACGGCATCGAAACCCATGAAACGATCGATCAACAAGCCCGCCAAAGGGCCCAGTGACAGCCCAAAGCGCCCAAACCACGCTGCAGAATGATTGGCCTCCGTTCGCTGATAACTCTCACAAGTGTCGATGATCAGCGTACTGGTGAGCACCATCTGGGCCAGTCCGAATGTGGCACCCAAGAAGAAACGGTGGAGCAACACCATCGGGATCTCCACGAACTGACAGACGTGGCTGTCGAAATAATAGAGCGAAAAGAGCAGGGCTGCCATCGCCACGACGGACCACATGCAGACATGATGACGACGATAACGCTGTACCAGGAACGACACAAACGAGCCGAAGGCAAACAGGCCAAAGCCGAAGGCAGCCATAGACAGTCCCGTCTCCAACGGAGAGAAGTTCTGGACATCGATGAACCAACGGGGCATCGTCGGTATCAACATATAGACAGACATCGTCAGCAACAAGTTGGCAATGGCCATCAACCAGAAGTCGCGATGCCAGAGACGGATATGTACTGGTGTGTTCTGTGAATTCATCTGTTACGAAAGAAGCGAAGAAAACGTATCGAAACTGACATCCTGATAATCGGATATCTGTAGATCAGAATAAGGAGCAATCGCCTCGGCACTATTGGTCGTGGCCAGACCTACAACCTTCATCTCAGCAGCACGACCTGAACGGAGACCGTTGAAGCTGTCCTCGAAGACGATACACTCCGAGATGTCAACACCCAGACGCTGGGCTGCACGGAGATAACAGTCGGGATCGGGTTTGCTACGTGAGAAATCCTCTGAGGTCAGGATGGCGTCGAACAGCGTGCGGAAGGCAGGCTGGTAGCGATAGACACTCTCCATCTTGGGGATATTCGAACTCGTGACGACTGCAGTCTTCACCCCGTGGGCATGAAGATCGGCAATCAGGGCTTCGAAGCCGGAGATATAATCGTAGTGCATCGACTGCTCGTAGGCATCGAGGCGACGGGTCACGTCAGCACGCTCGGACTCCAACGGACCACTGAACCACCGATCGTAGATCTGAACGAGGGTGGACCCCTTGATCTCATGTTCCAGACCAGGGTGCTCAGGGTGGTACTGGCGACAGATCATCCCCCAGAAAATCGAGTACTGGGGCTCGGTGTCGAACACGACGCCATCGAGGTCGAACAGTGCCGCTTTGAACTTTGTTTCCTGCATATCTTAAAAATTTTGGGTGCAAAATTAATAATTTTGGATGAGAAATTTGCTTTTTTCAAGATTTTAGTGTATTTTTGTGCCAAAATATAGCTTTAACAAGATCATGAATGGAAAAATTCTGACCTTTTTCGTGGTTTCCTTGTGGTTGTTCGCCAGCTGCAAGGGGGGCGATGATCAGGAGGTGTGGTTCGAGACGATCAGCATGGAGAAGACGGTGGATCTCACGGACGAAGACCTCTCGCCTAACTGTAGTGTCAGCCTGAAGGTTCAGAATGCCAGACAGAAATCGGGTAAAGCTGCCCAAGTGATCAACGAATACCTGGTGGAGCGACTCTTCAACATGCAGGACATCTCGATAGAGGCTGCGGCTGAGCAGTTCACACAGAATTACATCCAGAACTATAAGAACACCCTGCTGCCGCTATATCATCAGGACAAGGCCGACACCACCAAACGGGCCTGGTATGACTACCACTATATCATCACGACGGAGACGCAGACAGGCAATGAGCATACCATCGTGTATCTGACCACCATCGACTATTACGAGGGGGCTTCGCACGGTATCAACGAGCTGCTGGTGATGAACTTCGACAAGGAGACGGGGAAGCACCTGACACTCTCGGACGTCTTTGCCACGGGATACGAGCAACAGCTGACGGCCATACTGCTGAAGGCCCTGAAGGAGAAGACGGGCTCTGAAGACCTCGCAGCGCTGAAGGAAAAGGGTTATCTCAACGCGATGGACATGTTCCCCACGGAGAATTTCATCCTCGGAGAAGAGACCATCACCTTCTACTATAACCCCTACGAGATAGCACCCTACACGATGGGAGCGACGGAACTCATCATCCCGTATAGCGACGTGGATAAGATCCTCAAGAACTCATTTGACTATTAAAGACATGACATCAGATATCATCAGAACCTATTTCCCACAGATCAGCGAGGAACAGCAAAGACAGTTTGAGGCCCTCGACGAGCTGTATCGTGAGTGGAATGCGAAGATCAACGTCATCTCGCGCAAGGATATCGACAACCTCTACGAGCACCACGTGCTCCACTCGCTGGCCATTGCCAAGGTCGTGAACTTCCGTCCTGGTACGGAGATCCTGGACTTCGGCACAGGTGGTGGATTCCCAGGTATCCCCCTCGCCATCCTCTTTCCCGAGTGCCACTTCAAGCTGATCGATGGCACAGGCAAGAAGATCCGTGTGGCCCAGGAAGTGGCGAATGCCATCGGACTGAAGAACTGCCAGCCGGAGCATCTGCGTGGTGAGGAGGAGAAAGGGAAGTACGACTTTGTGGTCAGCAGGGCCGTCATGCCCCTACCCGACCTGGTGAAGATTGTGAGAAAGAACATCGCCAAACCACAGCGGAACGCCCTACCAAATGGGGTGTTGTGTCTGAAGGGGGGCGACTTGCAGGCTGAGCTACAGCCCTTCCATAAGATCGTTCAGACCACCGACATCAGTTCCTTCTTCAAAGAAGAATGGTTCAAAGGGAAACACGTGATATATCTGCCGATTTAACATTCATCATTATGTTTAAAGTTCAATGTTTACAATGTAACCTGTTACAGGAGAACACTTACGTGGTGAGCGATGAGACCAAGGAGTGCGTCATCATCGACTGTGGCGCCTACTACGAAGAGGAGCGCACAGCCATCACCCAATATATCGCGCAGGAAGGACTGACGCCCAAGCACCTGCTCTGCACACACGGGCACTTCGACCATAACTTCGGCATCGACACCATCTTCCAGACCTACGGACTGAGACCAGAGATCGCTGCTGAAGACGCCTTCCTCATCAACGACCTGAACGAACAGTTCAAGGACATCGTGGGTGCGCCCCTGAGACGCGATTTTCCCAAGGCCGGACGTTTCTTTGATGCCGATGAGGTCATCCGCTTCGGCAACCACGAACTAAAGGTGCTGAAGACGCCAGGTCACACACCTGGAGGCGTGGTGTTCTATTGTGAGGAAGAGAAGGTGGCCTTCTCGGGCGACACGCTCTTTAGGATGAGTGTAGGGCGCACGGACTTCAAAGGCGGTTCATACGAAGATCTCATGAACAGCCTGAGGAACGTGGTTGGGAAACTGCCTGCTGATACGGTGGTCTACAGCGGACACGGGCCGAAGACCAATATCGGTGAGGAACTGCGCTACAATCCCTATCTGCACTAAGCGACTACTTCAACTGATCATACCACTCTTTGAGAGCCCCACGAGGGGTGCCTCGACGTACCAGCGCATCGAGGACATCGCGGGCTTCATGACGACGTCCCTGACGGATCAGCGCATCGACCTTCGACACAGCATATTCCACATTGGAGGGTTGCAGGCGCAAGGCCTCATCCCAGTCGTAGACGGCTGCATTGTAGAGCCGTTGCTCCACTTCGTAGGAAGCACGGGCTGCATAGGCCTCAGCGCTGTCGGGGAAGAGTTGTACGATACGGTTCAACTCGTCGAAGGTATCAGTCTTCCTTCCTAACTGCCTAAGGGTATGGGCCAGTCCTATATGGGCCTCGAAATGTTCGGGCTGGATAGTGAGGAACGTCTCGTAGTCGACCTTCGCCAGATCATAATGACGCAGTTGGGTATGACAGAAAGCACGGAAGAACAGAGCAGCCAGATTTTTCTCATCGAGACGGAGCACGTAGCCATACTCCTGTACGGCATATTCCCACTGTTTGAGATTGATATTGGCCTCGCCCTTCAACAGCCTCAGATTGACGTCCTTGGGGTTCTTGTTGATGGCATCAATGAGAACCGAAACGGAGTCGCGCCATTGCTTGGGAGTTGGAGATTGAGAAAATGAGAAAATGAGGAAATGAGAAAGGAATACGACAGTCATCAACACGCGTAATTTCCAATCTCTTATACTCTCATTTTCACCATTTCTCATTCTCTCATTTTCACCATTTCTCATTTTCCCAAAATATATCTCACAATCCACTCTCCTACCTCACGGGTGCCGTACTTTGCACCACCTTCGACCTGGATCTCTGGGGTACGGACATTAGCAGCCAACGAGGCATCGACAGCCTCACGCACGAGGGCGCCTTCCTTCTTCAGACCGAAGTGCTCGAGCAACATGGCGGCTGAGAGGATCTGAGCCAACGGATTGGCGAGGTTCTGTCCTGCTGCCTGTGGCCAAGAGCCGTGTACGGGCTCGAAAAGCGGTGTGTGCTCACCCAGTGAGGACGATGGCTGAAGTCCCATAGAACCCGTGATACAGGCCGTCTCGTCGGTGAGGATATCGCCGAAGGTGTTCTCCGTGACGATGACATCGAAGAAACGAGGCTCTGTCAGCACGCGCATCGAGGCGTTGTCGATAAACATATAATCGGTGCGCACCTCAGGATACTGGGGCTCGATCTCCTTGGCAATCTGTCGCCACAGGCGTGAGGATGCCAGGACGTTGGCCTTGTCGACCACAGTCAGGTGCTTGTTACGCTCCATCGCCATCTCAAAGCCGAGCTTCACGATACGCTCGATCTCAGGACGGGTATAGATGTCCGTGTCGTAGGCCTTGTCGTTATCCTGATACTTCTCACCGAAATACATGCCTCCCGTCAACTCGCGCAACACGACGAAGTCAGCACCACGGATGAGTTCGTCCTTCAAGGGTGACTTGTGCAGCAGACAGTCGAAGGTAGCCACAGGACGAACGTTGGCGAAGAGTCCAAGCTTCTTACGCATGGCCAGCAAACCAGTCTCAGGACGGACCTTGGCCGTGGGGTCATGATCGTACTTCAGATCGCCGACAGCAGCAAAGAGAACAGCATCGGCACGCATACACACCTCGTGGGTGGACTCAGGGTAAGGATCGCCTACCTCATCAATGGCATGAGCGCCACAGATGGCTTCCTCGTATTCAAACTCGTGACCAAACTTCTCGGCTATCGCGTCGAGCACAGCCACACCTTGTTTCATAATCTCGGGTCCAATTCCATCACCCGCCAAAATCGCAATCTTCAGTTTCATAGTTCGTTATTTTGCTCTTTTTCAAATAAATTCAACATCTTGAAGGTAGCCTTGATGGCCGCTTCCGTCTGGTCGGCATCGAGACCACGCGTGCGCAGTATCTTACCGTTGTCGTTCCAGGTGATGACGGTCTGCACCAAGGCATCCGTACGACCACCTGGAGGGATGCTCACCTGATAGTTCTGCAGGATGGGGAACGTGCGGTCGAGGTACTTCTTGTAGATATAACGGAGCGACTTCACAAAGGCATCATACTGACCGTCGCCAGTCGCTGAAGCCTCATACTCCTGGCCATTAATCTCAACCTTAATATTTGCTCCAGGCTTCAGACCGTAAGCCGTTGATACCACATAACTTACCAGCTTCACTTTATCCTCAGGCGCATCGTGCTTCAGCACATCGCTCACGATGAATGGCAGGTCATCCTGCGTCACGATTTCCTTCTTGTCACCCAGTTCGGTGATACGTTGGGTAACGCGCTTCGTCTGCTCGGGGGTGAGTTCCAATCCCAGTTCCTCGAGGTTCTTGGCGATGTTCGCCCGTCCGCTGTTCTTACCCAGGGCATACTCGCGTTTACGGCCAAAGCGCTCAGGCACCAACTCGTTCTGATAGAGGCCGTTTTTCTTGTCACCATCAGCATGAACGCCTGCCACTTGTGTAAAAACATTATCACCGATAATCGGCTGGTTAGGAGCGACGGCAATACCGCTGTAGCTTTCCACCAGACGGGAGATGTCGTTCAGCTTGTTCTCGATGATATTCGTCTTGGCGTGGAACTGATCCTTGAGGATCACCTGCACACTCGACAAGGGGGCATTGCCACAACGCTCACCCAGACCGTTCACCGTCACGTGTAGTCCCTTGACGCCACTCAATACAGCAGCCAACGAGTTCGACACGGCAAGATCGTAGTCGTTATGGGCGTGGAAATCGAAATGGGTGTCGGAATACCGCTTCATCATCTTACGGAAATACTCGATACACTGCAGGGGGTTCATGATGCCGAGGGTATCGGGCAACATAAACCGTCGGATGCCGATGTCGCAGAGTGCGTCCATCATGTCGTAGACATAGATGGGCGAATCCTTCATACCGTTCGACCAGTCCTCGAGATAGAGGTTCACGGTGAGTCCCTTCCCACGGGCATATCTCACCTCCTTGATGATGTCGTCGATATGCGCCTGAGCCGTCTTGTGCAACTGTTCCTGACAATGGCGCAACGAGCCCTTCGCCAGGAGGTTGATGGTCTTGCAACCACAGGACTCCACCCAGTCCACACTCTGTCCGCCATCCACGAAGCCGAGGACCTCCACACGCTCCAGCATGTCTATCTGTCGGGCGTAGCGACAAATCATGCTCACAGCCTCCTTCTCACCTTCGGAGACACGTGCCGATGCCACCTCGATACGATCCACATTCAGGTCGCGAAGCAACATGCGGGCGATGATCAGTTTCTCATGAGGAAGGAAACTGACACCACTCGTCTGCTCACCGTCACGCAGCGTGGAGTCCATGATCTCCACAAACGGCTGCAACTTCTTGTAATGGCCTACTTGTTCTGCTGTTCCCATAACGCTGTCTTTTCTTGATTCTGTACCAGGAAGTCGATATCGTCGAGACCGTTCATCAGACAATGCTTCTTATAGCCGTTGATATCGAAATGCTCCTGTTTGCCGGTAGCCTTGTTGGTCACCGTCTGCTCGGGCAGATTGACCTCCACCTCTGTCTTCGGATCGGCCTTGATACTCTCAAACAACTCAGCGAGAAAACCTTCGCTAACCTGTACGGGCAGTACGAAATTGTTCAGTTCGTTGTTCTTGTGGATATCGGCAAAGAAACTGCTGATGACCACACGGAAGCCATAGCCGGCAATGGCCCAGGCAGCGTGTTCGCGACTCGATCCCGAGCCGAAGTTCTTGCCTGCCACGAGGATACAACCGCTATAGGTTGGATCGTTGAGTACGAAGTCCTGATTAGGCGTACCGTCAGCCTGATATCGCCAGTCTCTGAAGAGGTTATCTCCGAAGAAACTTTCCTCCCTCGTCGTGGCCTTCAGGAACCTCGCCGGGATAATCTGGTCGGTATCCACATTCTCCAATGGCAATGGCACGCAAGTCGATGTAATAACATTAAACTTCTGTTTCATAATCTGAAATTGAGAAAATGAGAGAATGAGAAAATGAGATATTATTTCTCAACCTCCATATTTTCCTTTGTTTTCTTTATTATTTTTACTAATGTTCCTATGATAATGTTTAAATCATTCTGAATAGAATTATATTCTATTTCTGAGATTGTCTGAGACTTATAGAGAAGCTTCAACCAAAATTCTGTCTCGCCTGCTTCTTTTAAAGCTATGCTTAACTTACTTACAAAATCTGCTTTGCTTTGAGCATTCTTGCTTTCAGAGATATTAGCGCCAATGCTTGTTCCTGAACGATAAATCTGTAAAGACATGACATACTCATGCTTTTCTTTCCGTAAATACCGATACATTTCAATAATACGTAAAGCAAAATTCTCCGTCATGTCTGCTATCAAATTGTCTCTCAACATAATTATTGTTCACAGCTTAATTTCTTAATTTCTCATTTTCTCATTCTCTCATTTTCTACATTTCTCGTGGATCAGTGATGACACCCGTGATCGCTGCTGCAGCTGCTGTTAGCGGCGAGGCGAGGATGGTACGGGCACCGGGGCCCTGACGACCTTCGAAATTACGGTTAGAGGTCGATACACTCAACTTACCAGCCGGGATCTTATCATCGTTCATCGCCAGACAGGCCGAACAACCAGGCTGTCGGATCTCGAAACCTGCTGCTGCTAGCACCTTGTCGAGTCCCTCCTCACGGATCTGAGCATCCACAGCCCACGAACCAGGTACCAGCCAGGCGATGACGTCCTTGGCTTTCTGACGACCTGCAACGATAGAGGCAAAGGCTCGGAAATCCTCAATACGACCGTTCGTACAGGCACCCAGGAAGACGTAGTCGACCTTCGTGCCGAGCAACTTCTGGCCAGGCTTGAAACCCATATAGTTGAGGGCCTTTTCAAGACCAGTGGTTTGTGGTGAGGGGTTAGTGATTAGAGGTATTTCTTCCGTGATACCGATACCCATACCGGGATTGGTGCCGTAAGTGATGCGTGGCTCGATGTCGGCAGCATCAAACGTGAGTTCCTTGTCGAACACGGCGTCAGGACCACTCTTCAGCGTCTTCCAATACTCTACGGCCTTGTCCCAGTCCTCTCCCTTCGGGGCGAACTCACGGCCCTTGATATAATTGAAGGTCGTGGTGTCGGGGGCAATCAGTCCTCCACGGGCACCCATCTCTATCGAGAGGTTACAGAGCGTCAGACGACCTTCCATCGACATGGCCTTCACCGTCGAACCTGCATACTCCACGAAATAGCCCGTCGCTCCACTGGTCGTCAGCTTCGACATCAGGTAGAGGGCCACATCCTTCGCTGTCACACCCTTTTGCAACACACCGTGGATCGTGATACGCATCGACTTGGGCTTCTGCTGGAGGATACACTGCGAGGCCATCACCATCTCCACCTCCGATGTTCCGATACCAAAGGCCACAGCCCCCATCGCACCATGAGTAGAGGTGTGAGAGTCGCCACAAACGATGGTCATGCCTGGCAGCGAGAGACCCTTCTCAGGACCCACCACATGGATGATACCGTTGTCCTTCGACATCATGCCGTAGTGCGTCAGTCCGAAGTAAGCCGCGTTCTTCGCCAACGTGTCCACCTGCGTCTTCGATACAGGATCCTCGATGGGTTTGTCCTGATCGTGCGTCGGGGTGTTATGGTCGGGCATGCAGTAGATCTTCTCAGGACGGAAGCACTTCAGCCCTCGGGCCCTCATGCCTTCGAATGCCTGTGGCGAGGTCACCTCGTGACAGTACAGACGGTCGATATAGAGTTGCGTCGGTCCGTCCTCCACCTGCTGCACCACGTGCCTATCCCATATTTTATCAAATAATGTATTCATACTGATGATATTATAAACCCATTTCTCATTCTCCCTTAAACTTATTAATACAATCGATATACGCTTCCACCGAGGCCGTCACGATGTCGGTATTGGCACCGAAGCCGTAGTACAGACTGCCGTCGTATTCCACCTGCATGTGGACCTTTCCCACATCGTCGGAACCCTTCGAGATGGCCTGGATGGTAAACTCCTTCAGCGTCATCTGCTTCATGATGATCTTCTTCAGCGCCTTGATGGCTGCGTCTACAGGACCATTGCCTGAAGCAGCTGCCTCGAACTTCTGACCAGAGATGTCGAGACCGATGGAGGCCACACTCTTCACACCCTTACCAGTGGTCACCTGCAGGAAGTCGAGACGAACGGCGTGTGTATCGGCCATATCGGCACCTGCCAACATCAGGGCATCGGCATCGGTCACCTCCTTCTTCTGGTCGGCCAGTATCAGGAACTTCTCATAGATCTTGTCGAGCTTGTCCTCCTCCAGATCGACACCGTTCACGTGCAGACGGTGTTTCAGTGCTGCACGTCCGGAACGGGCTGTCAGTACGATTGAGTTATCGTCGATACCCACATCCTTCGGGTCCATAATCTCGTAGGTGTGCACGTTCTTCAGGACACCGTCCTGATGGATACCACTCGAGTGGGCAAAGGCGTTACGACCCACGATGGCCTTGTTGGGCTGTACGGGCATGTTCATCAGACTCGACACCATTCTCGACGTCGGATAGATCTTCGTTGTGTTGATGTTCGTATCAATCTCGAGCGACTTGTGACACTTCAGGATCATGGCAATCTCCTCGAGCGAGGTGTTACCGGCACGCTCACCGATGCCGTTGATGGTCACCTCCACCTGTCGCGCACCTGCCATCACACCGTTCAGGGTGTTGGCCGTAGCCATACCCAGGTCGTTATGACAGTGGGTAGAGATGATGGCACGGTCGATTCCGTCCACATGCTCCTTCAGGTACTTGATCTTCTCGAAATACTCCTGTGGCAGACAATAGCCCGTCGTGTCGGGGATGTTCACCACCGTAGCTCCAGCCTTGATGACGGCCTCTACCACACGGGCGAGGTATTCATTGTCCGTACGACCAGCATCCTCACAGTAGAACTCCACGTCGTCGACGTAGCGCTTGGCATACTTCGTGGCGGCAATGGCCTGCTCGAGGATATGCTCGCGGTCGGAGTTGAATTTATACAGGATGTGCTCGTCGCTGGTACCGATACCCGTGTGGATGCGCTTGTGCTTGGCATACTTCAGGGCTTCGAAAGCCGTGTCGATATCACGCTCAACGGCTCTTGTCAGCGCACAGATCACGGGCCACGTAACGGCCTTGGAAATCTCAATCACCGAGTTAAAATCACCAGGACTCGAAATCGGGAATCCTGCTTCGATCACATCCACACCGAGTTGTTCGAGTGCCTTAGCCACCTGTATCTTCTCTACGGTGTTCAACTGGCAGCCAGGCACCTGTTCCCCGTCGCGGAGGGTCGTGTCGAAAATGTAAAGTCTGTCGTTCATTGTCTTTTTGCGTTTATTTGTTTACTTTTACCTTTTTACTTTTTTACCCTTTTACCTTTTTACCTTTTTCAAAACAAAAAGCCTTTCACACCCGGAAGTGAGAAAGGCTCGTATGATTTTCAATTATCAATTGTCAATTGTCAATTTACCAACGCCCTGTCACTTCCGGCTGCTCTCTGCAGTCGAATAATAATAAGGCCGTTAAGTAGATTCAGACTCTTCATACGTTCTTTTGTTTTTGAAATCGGGGGCAAAAGTAAACATAATTTTCGAAACAAACAAATAAAAAGACACTTTTTTTACTCAAATCGTTACATTTTGTTACTTTAAGCGTTTGCCAGCTGATAAACTGCCTCCATATCCTTCGGTCCCAGAACCTCCATCGCTCCGACGGTGATCTTGCCGCCACGCGAACACTTGTCCACCATGATCTGGATCTCCTCGTCGGTAGCTTTGCGACCTATCAGCTCAGGAATGCTCGTGGGCATGCCGATGCTCGTGAAGAAGCGCTCGACGGCCTCGATACCGCGCTGGGCGATGGCATTCTGTACCTCGGACTCGGTGGCCAGCATCGCAGAGTCGGTGGCAGGAACAGCAATCCCCATCACGTTCACGGCGAACTTCACAAAGCGATTCAGGTGCTTGTCCTTCACGTAACGGGCCCAGGAACCCCAGATGGCAGCCAGTCCGGCACCATGGGTCACTCCGAAGAGTCCGCTCAACTCATGCTCCAGACGATGAGAGGCGAAGTCCTTCTCCGTACCGCACTCCGTCAGGTCGTTATGCGACAGCGAGCCAGCCCACATGATGGCAGCACGATGCTTGTAATCCTCGGGATCCTTCAGCACCACGGGTGTTGCCTCTATGACCGTCCTCAGCAAGGCTTCGGCGATGGCATCGGTCAACATCGCGTCCTCGTATTTCGAGAAGTAGCGCTCCATCGTGTGCATCATGATGTCTGTCGCTCCGGCAGCTGTCTGATAAGGGGGCAATGTGTAGGTGCGCTCAGGGTTCATGATGGCGAACTTGCAACGGCAGATGTCGCTGTTCACGCCACGCTTCAGCATACCCTCATCATTGGTGATCACACAACTCGATGACATCTCACTTCCAGCTGCAGGTATCGTCAGCATCACACCGATGGGCAGACAGGTCTGAGGCACAGCCTTACCGTCCCAGAAGTCCCAGACGTCACCAGGATAACCCACACCGTAGCCGATGGCCTTCGACGAGTCGATCACCGATCCGCCACCCACGGCGAGGATGAAGTTGACGTTCTCCTTCCGACAGAGTTCGATACCTTCTTTCACCTTCGAGAGCAACGGGTTGGGCACGACCCCACCCAACTCCACGTAGTTGATACCTGCTTCGGTGAGCATCTTCTCCACCTTGTCGAGCAATCCCGAACGACGGGCACTGCCACCACCATAGTGGATCAGCACCTTGCCACCACCATACTGCTGAATCAACTGCGGAAGCTTCTCCTCCGCCTCGCGACCGAACACGACGCGTGTCGGCGCATAGAAATTAAAATCCTTCATCATATCGCTTGTTCGTTTTAGTATTCATGCCGCAAAGATACGATTAAGTGAGCAAAATGCAAAATAAATTAGGATTATTTTTCATTTTCTACTTGGACGGGTCGGAAAAATGTTGTACCTTCGCAGCGTCAAATGATGAAAAGGATTCTTTTATATATAATAATAGGTACGTCGGCACTGATGGGTGCCAGCCATCTTGTCGGTACGCCTGAGCATGTGGGCATGAGGCTTCAGGCAGCACCGGATGGAAGTGAATACTTGCCCAACGACAGCGTCGACACGACCTCGGCGGTCTCTCCTGCTGTGGTCGAGGAGCTGAAGTATTACTTCGACCGCCACGACGTGCAGGACGAGGGCTTCGAGATGGTGGCTGCCATCGCCTCGGGCCAGCGGTTGAACGTCAGCGTCGACCCCACCCTCACGGCCTTGAGCGTCGGCACCTGGAAGGGTCACCAGCGACAAGGTACCGTCCTCAGTCTCGACTCCCTGCAGCGCACCGTTGTGGCCACCTGGCAGGCCGACACCATCGAGACGGGTATCAGAGCCGACTCGACGGGTATCTACATGGGTGACTTCTCCCGACTGAAGGCCGACGGTCACGGAGCCTTGTACCAGCCCGACGGCAGCTATTCGGAGGGTCACTGGACGGGCGATCTCCGTCAGGGCTTCGGTGTCCAATTACTCCATCCTTTTGGTGACGAACCGCGACTGCAGGCTGGCGAATGGAGCAAGAACCGCTTCATGGGCGAGCGCATGCGTTACACCACAGAGCGCATCTACGGCATCGACATCGCGAAATACCAGCACGGCAAGGGTCGTCGAGCCGTTCCTATCCACTGGGACAAACTGCGCATCATCCACATCGGCAAGAGGGGCAGCAATAACGTCAGCGGCACGGCTGACTACCCCGTCTCGTTTGTCTATATCAAGTCGACCGAGGGCACCAGCATCCGCAACCGTTTCTACCTGAACGACTATGCGCAGGCCCGTAAGCACGACATCCGCACGGGAGCCTACCATTTCTGGTCCGTCCGCACGGACGGTGCCGAACAGGCCACCTACTTCATCCGCAACACCCTGTTCCGCGACGGCGACCTGCCTCCCGTTCTCGACGTGGAGCCTACGAACGCCCAGATTGCCCAGTCGGGCGGTGCCGAGCGCTTGTTCCGCGAGATACGCGTCTGGCTGAAGGCTGTCGAGCGTCACACGGGTGTCAAACCCATCCTCTACGTCAACCAGATGTTCGTCAATAACCATCTGTCGAAACAGCCCGACCTGAAACGCGACTACCGCGTGTGGATTGCCCGCTACAGCGAGTATAAGCCCGACGTGCGCCTGACCTACTGGCAGCTCTGTCCAGACGGTCGCGTGGCCGGTATCCAGGGCGATGTCGACATCAACGTGTTCAACGGCTACAAGAGTCAGTTCGAGGCGTTCCTCCAAGAAGAAACCATCAAAAGATAAGGACCTATGAAGACGCTGTTGATACTGGTTGGCAAGACCGCCGACCGACATTTCCAGGCAGGCATCAGCGACTATGCCGGGCGCATCAGTCACTACATGCCCTTCGAGCTCGTCACGATTCCTGAACTCAAGAATACGAAGAGCCTCTCCGAGGACCAGCAGAAGACGGCCGAGGGCGAGCTGATCCTGAAGCTCCTCCAACCCTCCGACACCGTTGTCCTGCTCGACGAACACGGCCGTGAGCTGCGCAGCATCGAGTTTGCCCGATGGCTCGAACAGAAACGTAACACTGCCCGCCGGCTCGTCTTCATCATCGGCGGTCCTTACGGTTTCTCCCCAGCCGTCTATGCCCGTGCCAACGAGCAGCTCTCCCTCTCGAAGATGACGTTCTCCCACCAGATGATCCGCCTCGTCTTCACCGAACAAGTCTACCGCGCCTGCACCATCATCAAAGGCGAACCCTATCACCACGAATAACCTCTGCGGTTCACACTTTATTCATAGTGCGCAAAAAGCGACTCGTCAGTCGTTTTTCTTACTGGCGTATAGATATTGACGCGCTTGCCTCCATCAGGCTTAGTATACCAGCCAACGAACTTGCATCCAGCCTTCTCTGGTACGGGCAATGGTCCGTACACACCGCCAGTTGCCACCTTCTTATTATGATATTCCACCATACCGCCACAAGGAACAAAAGACACCCGATGCGTGTCGATGCTGGCATTTTCATAGTCGGGAGCAACCAGATAGTACAGTCGGCCCTTCCCCTTCGCCAAAACGCCGTCGGCCTTCCTGACAGTATATGTTTCTTCAGAAACACAGCCACCATTATTGCCGTCAATTGTGTAGATAGTAACGGTATTACCATTATCCACCGCCCTGTTGAATATCGACGTGTGTCCCAGCGATTCATCATATTCGTGGCTGTCCATATCCCATGCCCAGAGCAAGATATCACCTGGTCGGGGCGTATAGTTACCACCAGCAAAACTCACTTCCTTCCATCGGTAGTACTGCGACGGTGTGTCTTCGGTCAGTGTAGCCGCGTTGGCCCCTCGACTGCTTTTCAAAATCTGTTTGGGCAGCCCCGACATCCTGACGCACCAAGAACCAAACTCAGAGCACCAGGCGTTTCCGCTACTCTGCAAATAACGCCCATATTCCGAAAAGTCGCCATTGCCTCTGGTGTTTCCACCACCATAATCGGCTTCACTATTACCCTCATGGTAGCCAATTTGCGATTTGGCAATATAGATCATATCCTCTCGCATCCTCCCAGTCAGTCTGGTTCTACACAGACGGTAGAAGTAGACACTCTTGGAATATTCGTCGCTCTCCACAGCACTGATATCCTCTTCGGCAGGTGTGTTGTTAAAAGCCCCAGACTCCAACCTTATGCCCTTGGGGAGCGACACTTCCTCCAACTGCTCACAGTTCTGGAACGCCCACTGCCCTACGCTCTTCACACTCTCTGCCAACTGCGCACTCTTCAACCGACTGAATCCCTGCAAGGCTCGATGTCCTACTCGAGTGACACCCTGTTTCACTACTAATTTCTTAACCTTCTGACGATAGCGCTGCCAAGGCCGGTCACCGGTATTGGGCGATTCGCCGTTCCACTTATTAAAGTCCGATATTGCACCATGACCGCTTAATGTCAAGGTTCCATCGCTGGTCAAACTCCATGAGATTCCCCCGTAATTACCACTGTCAGTCTGTGCAAAAATCTGTTGGTGAAGTACAGACACTCCCAATACGAACAAAAAAGATAAGATTCTTCTCATATTCCCAAATGATTGAATACACTTTTCATAACCAGTGGGCAAAGATACACATTTTTTTATTATTTGCCTTGTAATATGATGTTTTTTGCAAAAAAATAACTATTTTTGCGGGCGATATGCTGACGGAAAAGACGATGGAGAAGCTGCGGATCCTCGCAGAGTCGGCGAAGTACGACGTGTCGTGCTCGTCGAGCGGCACCGTGCGCAAAGGCAAGAAGGGCATGGTGGGCAATACCGTCGGCGGGGTGGGCATCTGTCACTCGTTTGCCGACGACGGGCGCTGCATCTCGCTGTTGAAGGTGATGCTGACAAACTATTGCATGTACGACTGCGCCTACTGCATCAACCGTCGGACGAACGACATCCAGCGCGCCACGCTCTCCGTCTCGGAACTCGAGGAGATCACCATGGAGTTCTATCGGCGCAACTACATCGAGGGACTGTTCCTGTCGAGTGGCGTGGTGAGGAACCCCGACTACACGATGGAGCGGCTGACGGCCATCGTGCGCGACCTCAGGACGGTACACCGATTCAACGGCTACATCCACCTGAAGACCATTCCCGGAGCCTCACAGGAGCTGCTGCAAGAGGCTGGGCGCTATGCCGACCGTATGAGCGTCAACATAGAAATCCCAAAGGAGGAGTCGCTGAAGGCCCTGGCACCCGAGAAAGACCACCAGAGCGTATTCCTGCCCATGAAGCAGATCCAGCAGGGTGTGCTCGAGAATAAGGAGGACAGGAAGAAATTCCGCCATGCACCCCGTTTCGTACCCGCAGGACAATCAACGCAGATGATTGTGGGCGCCACGAAGGAGAGCGACCTGGACATCCTGAAAATGTCGAACGCTATGTACCAGCAGCCCACCATGCGGCGCGTGTATTACTCAGGCTACATCAGCGTGAACACCTACGACCCTCGCCTACCCGTCTTGAAACAGCCGCCACTGGTGCGCGAAAACCGATTGTACCAAGCTGACTGGCTGATGAGATTCTATCAGTTCAGCGTCGACGAGATTGTGGACGACAAGCATACTCACCTCGACCTCGACGTAGACCCCAAACTGGGCTGGGCGTTGCGACATCCCGAGTTCTTCCCCGTCGACATCAACCAAGCTCCCTACGAGGACATTCTCCGAGTGCCTGGAATTGGTGTGAAGTCGGCCGTGCTCATTGTGAACTCGCGCCGTTTCAACCGCATCACCTCCTACCACCTGAAGAAGATGGGCGTGGTGATGAAGAAGGCGAAGTATTTCATCACTTGCGGCGAACTGACCTCGGCCTTCTCGCAGCCCATTATCGGCATCAATGAACTGCGTCCCGAACGCCTCCGCCCCCTGTTGCTCTCGAAAGCCCAACAGAAACGCACGGCAGAGGAGCTTCAGCTGACCCTCGACTTCAAAGAAAATGAATTGTGAAGAAGGTTTAGCTCGGCGGCCCGAAGGGGAGAGCCAATTTGCTACCGCTCTATGATTATATACCTGTTTGATAATACGCTCGACGGACTGTTGACGGCAGTGTTCGACAGTTTCTTCCTCAAGCAGCAAGACGTGACGCTGCTGGCGGAGGGGGAACTGCTGCCGCTGTTTGCCGACGAGCCGCACCAGGTGGTGACGGACACAGAGAAAGCTGAGCGTGTGTGGAAGGGACTGGAGAAGCAGCTGTCGAAAGAGGGTTTGCACATGATCACCATCAGCTGGCTATCGGAAGAACGGGCACTGAATCAGCCGCTGTTTAACATGATTTGTAAGGTATTCCGTCAGAAGCGGGATATCTCTCACCGCTCGGCTTTGCCGCTTGACTTTGCCAAGAATGCCTCTGACGATGACGTGCTGGCCGTGAGGAATACGTGTCGTCGGGTGCTACACGAGACGTTGAGGATGAAGCAGTTCATCCGGTTCCAGAAGGCGAAGGACGGCACGTATCTAGGTGTGGTGTCGCCCGACCATAACGTGCTGCCGCTGATTACAGACCACTTCGCAGACCGTTTCAACGACCAGCCCTGGCTGATATACGATGCGAAACGGCATTATGGCTATAATTACGACGGCAAGATAGTCATTCGCATCACGTTTGAAAACGAGGCAGAAGTACCCTTCGATCTGTCGAACGGAAAGATGGATGCCGACATCCTGAGCGAGAACGACCAGCTGTTCCAGCAGTTGTGGCGCACGTATTTCAAAGCTATCTGCATCAAGGAGCGCATGAACCCCAAGAAACAACTCAGCGACATGCCACGCCGCTACTGGAAATACATGACAGAAAAAAACTAATCAGGCACCCAACCGGATGCCTGATTAGTTTTGGTGAACTAGAGATCGTTGTAGTTCTGGATACTGAAGGTCGAGGTGCGCATATCGCCCGTCTCGAAGCCTCGCTTCAGCCAACGTTTACGCTGGTCTGAGGTACCGTGGGTGAACGACTCGGGTGTGGCGCGACCCTGTGCCTTCTTCTGCAGCCAGTCATCGCCAATAGCCTTGGCCAGTTCGAGTCCCTTCTCCAGATCGCCATACTCCATCGAGTGGTTCATAGCGTCCTCATAATGTGCCCAGACACCAGCATAGTAGTCGGCGAGCAGCTCGAGTCGGACGCTGATCTGATTGGCCTGCACCTTGTCGGTCTGGTTCATCGCCTGATGGGCCTTGCCAAGCGTTCCCGTGAGGTTCTCCACATGGTGGCCGATCTCATGGGCAATCACGTAGGCGTAGGCGAAGGTATTACCCTCGACACCCAACTGACGTTTCATCTGTGTGAAGAACGAGAGGTCGATGTAAAGCTTCTGGTCGCCAGAGCAATAGAAAGGACCTACGGCTGCCGTCGCATTACCACAGGCAGACTGTACCTGATTTGAGAACAACACGAGTGTAGGAGGTGTATAGGTACCACCCATCTCCTGGAACACCTTTCCCCAAACATCTTCGGTAGAGGCCAGGATCTTCTTGCAGTCGGATGCGAGTTCCTGCTCCTCCTCAGTAAAGTTGGCCTCGTCGACGGTCTCTGTACGAGCGGCCATCTGCTCCTGGGCTGCCTGCAGACCTGCAGAGAGCGGATCGCCTCCACTCATCCAGGCAAACAATGCTGCCACGATTACTGCACCGATACCACCGACACCGGCAACTGCTTTTCCACTCATTCCGCGGCGATCTTCCACGTTAGAGCTTTCTCTTCTTCCGTCTAATCTCATAATGCTTACGTTTTAAGTTAATATTGAATTGTAATTAATTGATTATCAACGAACTGTCATGTGAAAACAACCTTGCTTCACCTCGTACTTAATGTAACAGCGACCCTGGTCTCGCATATCGCGCAGCACCTCACTGAGCACCCACTTCAGCGTGTCGTTACGCACCTGACGACGGGCTGGGCCTTCGGGATCCTCGACCGTATTATAGCGGTTATAGCAGATGTCGAAAGTGGTGCCGTATAGGTGGCAGGAGTTCTCGGTGGCATTGCCATTAAGGCGACGCAGCCTGGCGACATCCTCCTGAGAACGGAGCACACTGGTCACTATCAGCTTATGCATGGGGACTCCCTTGACATAAAGGCTGTCGAAGAAGGCCTGTCCGATATCCTGCAACAGCACAGCGGCCCGGGGCACCAGATAAGGGATGCTGGAGTAAAGCGGGTCGACATGGTAATAGGGATTGGCCCCCACATAGACCAGTTCGCGCTTACGCGCCTCGGCATCCTCACGATTCTTGACCGGAGAGACACCCCACTTCCGGGCAGCCACCAGTTGCACGGCATTCGTATCAGGAAAAGCCTCAGCATAGCTGGGAACAGACAAGATACGATGAGCCTTGGCCGAACGGACGGCAGGCCGAACGTCGGGAGTCATGGTGCCGGCAGCCTGAGCGGGAGAGCCGGCTACCTGTGGAAAGAGCAGACGGATAACAGCCAGCAGCAATACCACGACTGCAAAACCCTGCAAATATGATTTTTTTGTCAATATCATAAAGAAAAATCTATTTCGGGGGCAAAGTTACAAAAAAAAAATGTAACTTTGCACGCAAAAATAATTATTTGTATACAAATTGATTGAGAAACATCTAGTATTGGAGGACATTGACCCCGTCGTTTTCTATGGGGTTGGCAACGGGCATCTACAGATGATACGCTCACTTTACCCGAAGTTGCGCATCGTGGCCCGCGATAATGTGATCCGTGTGCTCGGCGATGAGGAGCAGATGGCAGCCTTCGAGGAGAATGTGGAGAAAATGCGTCAACATGTGCTCAGATTCAACTCCTTAAAGGAAGAATACATCCTCGACATCGTGAAGGGCAAGCGTTCGAAAGACGATATTCCGGAGGGAGTGGTAGTCTATTCGATGTCGGGTCGCCCCATCAAGGCACGTACAGCCAACCAGCAGAGGCTGATAGAGGCCTACGAGAAAAACGACATGATATTCGCCGTGGGTCCTGCAGGTACTGGAAAGACCTACCTGTCGATAGCCTTGGCCGTGAAGGCCCTGAAAGAGAAGACAGCCAAGAAGGTTATCCTAAGTCGTCCGGCAGTAGAGGCCGGCGAGAAACTGGGGTTCCTGCCTGGTGACATGAAGGAGAAGATCGACCCTTATCTGCAACCACTCTATGATGCGCTGGAGGATATGCTGCCACAGGTGAAGCTACAGGACATGATGGAGAAGCACGTCATACAGATTGCGCCACTGGCCTTTATGCGAGGTAGGACCTTAAGCGACGCTGTGGTCATCCTCGACGAAGCCCAGAACACCACGCCAGCTCAGATCCGCATGTTCCTCACCCGTATGGGATGGAACACGAAGATGATCATCACGGGCGATATGACCCAGATAGACCTACCCCACTCGCAGAAAAGCGGACTGATAGAGGCCTTGCATATATTAAATAATGTAGAGGGCATCGGGGTTGTGAACCTGGACAGAAGTGACATCGTGCGCCACAAACTCGTGACTCGCATCGTCAATGCCTACGAGGAGTTTGACAAGGAAGTGAGAGAATGAGAAAATGAGAGATTGAGAAAATGAGAAAATGAAAGAATGAGAAATTTTTAAAAGATATGAAAGCATTAACAAAGACGGACTTTGAGTTCGAAGGACAGAAAAGCGTTTATCACGGAAAAGTCCGTGATGTGTATAACATCAATGACGACCTGATGGTCATGGTAGCTACCGACCGTATCTCGGCTTTCGACGTGGTACTGCCGAAGGGTATCCCCTTTAAGGGACAGGTGCTGAACCAGATTGCAGCCAAGTTCCTCGATGCAACGACAGACATCTGCCCGAACTGGAAACTGGCAACCCCAGACCCTATGGTGACCATCGGCTTGAAGTGTGAAGGCTTCCGCGTGGAGATGATTATCCGCTCGATCCTCACAGGTAGTGCCTGGAGAGAGTACAAGAACGGATGCCGTGAACTATGTGGCGTGAAGCTGCCCGACGGTATGAAGGAGAACGAACGTTTCCCCGAGCCCATCATCACACCGACGACCAAGGCTGATGAGGGTCACGACATGAACATCTCTAAGGAAGAGATTATCGCTCAGGGTATCGTATCGGCTGAGGACTATGCCGTGATGGAGGACTACACCCGCAAGATCTTTGCCCGCGGACAGGAGATTGCTGCCAAACGTGGCCTGATCCTCGTAGACACCAAGTACGAGTTTGGCAAGCGCGACGGTAAGGTTTACCTCATCGACGAGATCCACACCCCCGACTCCAGCCGATATTTCTATGCAGACGGCTATGAGGAGAAACTCGCCAAGGGTGAGCCCCAGAAACAGCTCTCGAAGGAGTTTGTACGCCAGTGGCTCATCGAGCACAACTTCATGAACGAGCCTGGACAGGTGATGCCCGAGATTACCGACGAATATGCAGAAAGTGTATCCGACCGCTATATCGAACTCTACGAGAACATCGTAGGTGAGAAGTTCGAGCGCGAGGAGAGCAACGAGGATATCTCACAGCGCATCGAGAAGAACGTCAGCGACTGGCTGAAGGCTTATAAGAAGGTTTAGGGAAATGTACGAGCAAGAGGAGATCAAGCCCTATCACGATGGTGGGAAAGCCCAACAGGTGGAACAGATGTTCGACCACATAGCCCCCACCTACGACAAACTGAACCACAGGTTGTCGTGGGACATCGATAAAGGCTGGCGCAAGAAGGCCATCAGACAACTGGAGCCCTTCCGTCCTCAGACCATGCTCGACATCGCAACAGGTACCGGCGATTTTGCCATCCTCTCAGCCAAGCTGTTGAAGCCCACGAAACTTATCGGTGCTGATATCAGTGAGGGTATGATGGAGATAGGCAGACAGAAGGTCAAGAAGGAGGGACTGGAACAGATCATCAGCTTTGACAAGGAAGACTGTCTGAATCTCAGTTATGCCGACGGCACCTTCGATGCTGTGACAGCAGCCTTCGGCATCCGTAACTTCGCCGATCTGGACAAAGGACTCGCAGAGATGTGTCGCGTGATGAAGCCTGGGGGACACCTGAGTATAGTGGAACTGACCTCACCGGTGAGTTTCCCGATGAAACAGCTCTTCCACATCTATGCGCACACGGTACTACCCGTCTACGGACGACTGATCAGTAAGGACACCAGTGCCTACAGTTATCTGACCAAGACCATCGAAGCCTTCCCACAAGGAGAGCAGATGGTGGGGATCCTCAAAAAGGCCGGTTTCAGGAAGGCATCCTTCCAACGGCTGACATTCGGCATATGCACCATGTACTTCGGGGAGAAATGAGAAGTGAAAGGTGAAAAGTGAAAGTGAAAAGTGATAAAGTGAAAAGATATGGATAAGTATGGTTTAATCGGCTACCCTTTGGGGCATTCATTTTCCATCAGCTACTTCAATCAGAAGTTTGCTGACGAAGGTATCAATGCACGGTATGAGAATTTTGAGATTCCAAGTATCGACATCCTCACAGAGGTGTTGGACAAGAACCCGAACTTGAAAGGACTGAATGTAACCATCCCCTACAAGGAGAAGGTGATACCATTCCTCGATTCGCTATCGCCAGAGGCCAGAGCCATTGGAGCTGTGAATGTCATCAGGGTGACTCACGAGAAGAACAAGACCATCCTGAAAGGCTTCAACAGTGATGTCATCGGATTCACTCAGAGCATCGAACCCATGCTCGACAAGAAATGGCACAAGAAAGCCCTGATCCTGGGTACGGGCGGTGCGTCGAAGGCCATCAACTACGGTCTGAAATCCTTAGGATTGGAAACCATCTTCGTCAGCCGCTACGAACGTCCTGACACCATCCAGTACAAGCGTATCACGCCTGAGGTGATCAAGGAGTACAATGTCATCGTCAACTGTACCCCCGTCGGCATGTATCCGCATACAGACGAATGTCCGGAGTTGCCTTATGAGGCGATGGACTCACACACCATTCTCTATGACCTGATCTATAATCCTGATCAGACACTGTTCATGAGAAAGGGAGCAGAACGTGGTGCCGACGTGAAAAATGGATTGGAGATGCTCCTGCTGCAGGCTTTTGCCTCGTGGGAATTCTGGAATGGAAAAGAAAAATGATAATATGGATAATAGATATATGATGAGGGGCGTGAGTGCCGCGAAGGAGGACGTCCACAACGCAATTAAGAACATCGACAAGGGAATCTTCCCACAGGCTTTCTGTAAGATAATTCCAGATATCCTGGGGGGCGACCCTGAGTATTGTAACATCATGCATGCCGACGGTGCTGGCACCAAGTCGAGTCTTGCCTACATGTACTGGAAAGAAACTGGCGATCTCTCCGTATGGAAGGGTATTGCCCAGGATGCTATTGTGATGAATACCGACGACCTGCTCTGTGTGGGAGCTGTCGACAATATCCTTGTTTCATCGACTATCGGACGTAACAAGATGCTGGTACCAGGTGAGGTCATCTCAGCCATCATCAACGGTACCGACGAGCTGCTAGCCGAACTCCGTGAGATGGGCATCGGCATCTATCCTACTGGTGGCGAGACAGCTGATGTGGGCGATCTCGTTCGCACCATCATCGTCGACTCTACCGTCACCTGCCGCATGAAGCGCAGCGACGTCATCGACAACGCGAACATCCGTCCTGGCGATGTCATTGTGGGCCTCTCGTCCACAGGACAGGCCACCTACGAGAAACGCTATAACGGTGGAATGGGTTCTAACGGACTGACCTCAGCCCGTCATGATGTCTTTGCCAAATATCTGGCTGAGAACTATCCTGAGAGCTACGACCACGCCGTGCCTGATGAGTTAGTATATAGTGGAAAATATAAGCTGACGGATGCCGTTGAGGGGTCACCTGTCGATGCAGGCCAGCTCGTACTCTCCCCCACTCGCACCTATGCCCCAGTCATCAAGAAACTGCTCGACGAACTGCGTCCAGAGATTCACGGTATGGTTCACTGTACAGGTGGCGCCCAGACAAAGGTGCTGCATTTCGTGAGCGACAACTGTCGCGTCATCAAGGACAACATGTTCCCTGTTCCCCCACTCTTCCGCGCTATCCATGAGTGCTCAGGCACTGACTGGCGCGAGATGTACCAGGTATTCAACATGGGACACCGCATGGAGATCTACGTGCGTCCTGAGGTGGCCGAGAAGGTGATTGCCATCTCGAAGAGCTTCAATATCGATGCCCAGATTGTCGGCCATATTGAAGAAGGTCAGAAGAGCCTGACAATCAAGAGCGAATTCGGAACCTTTGAGTATTAACTCTCAACACTCAACTTTCAACTCTCAACTTAAGAAATGGAGAATAACAGCATATTACAAAAACTCGACGGACTGGAGGCACGCTTCGAGGAAGTATCGACCCTGATTACGGACCCCGATGTGATTGCCGACCAGAACCGCTTCGTTAAACTGACGAAGGAATATAAGGATCTGGGCGACATCATGGATGCCCGCAAACGTTACATCGCCTGTCTGAACAGCATCAAGGAGGCCAAGGACATTCTCGCTAACGAGGATGATCCCGAGATGAAAGAGATGGCTCGCGAGGAGCTGGCTGAGAACGAAGAGCTTCAGCCCAAACTGGAGGAGGAAATCAAGATTGCCCTCATTCCGAAGGATCCTGAGGACGCCAAGAACGTACAGATGGAAATCCGTGCAGGAACAGGTGGCGACGAGGCCTGTCTGTTTGCTGGCGACCTCTTTAAGATGTACAAGAGCTACTGCGACTCGAAGGGTTGGCAACTCTCTATCACCAGCGTGTCAGAAGGTGCCGTGGGTGGTTATAAGGAGATCGACTTCGCCGTCAGCGGTGCCGATGTGTATGGTACACTGAAGTATGAGTCAGGTGTTCACCGTGTACAGCGCGTGCCTGCCACAGAGACCCAAGGACGCATGCACACCTCTGCAGCTACCGTTGCCGTACTGCCTGAGGCCGATAAGTTCGAGGTACATGTCAATGAGGGTGAGATCAAGTGGGATACTTTCCGCAGTTCAGGTGCCGGAGGTCAGAATGTGAACAAGGTGGAATCAGGCGTGCGCCTGCGCTATATGTGGAAGAACCCCAATACGGGTGAGACTGAGGAAATCCTCATCGAATGTACCGAGACCCGCGACCAGCCCAAGAACAAGGAGCGTGCCCTCTCGCGCCTGTACACCTTTATATATGATAAGGAGCATCAGAAATATATGGATGATATCGCCAGCCGTCGTAAGAGTCTGGTATCTACAGGCGACCGCAGTGCGAAGATCCGTACCTACAACTTCCCTCAAGGCCGTGTGACAGACCATCGCATCGGCTATACCACTCACGATCTGCAAGGTTTCCTGGGTGGTGATATCCAGGCGATGATCGATGCACTGACCGTCGCTGAGAATGCTGAGCGTATGAAAGAGACGGAGCTTTAGATAATCGACAATTGATAATTGAAAATTGACAATTCTTTGACCTAAAGGTACAAAGCGTACTAAAGAAACGATTTGATAATTGATAATTTGAATTATGACCAGGCAAGAGTTAATACAGCAGATACGTGAGAAGCAGAGTTTCCTCTGCGTTGGACTTGATACGGATATCAACAAGATACCCCAGTGTGTTATCGACGAGGCAAAGAGCCACGATGGTGAAGACTATATCTTCAGAGCCCTCTGTGAGTTTAATGCCCTCATCATCGACGCCACAGCACCCTATTGTGTGGCCTACAAACCCAATCTGGCATTCTACGAGGCTTATGGTGTGGATGGTCTGATGGCCTTCGAAGCCACCATCGATTACCTGAAGGAGGAATATCCTGATCATTTCATCATCGCCGATGCCAAACGTGGCGATATCGGCAACACGTCGAAGATGTACGCCAAGACCTTCTTCGAGGCGTATGATGTCGATGCCCTGACAGTTGCCCCTTATATGGGTGAGGACTCAGTGACACCCTTCCTGGGTTATGACGACAAATGGGTGATCCTTCTGGCGCTGACCAGTAACAAGGGTTCGCACGATTTCCAGCTGACAGAAGACCAGCAGGGGGAGCGTCTCTTTGAGAAGGTACTCAGAACAAGCCAGCAGTGGGGCAATGCCGAGAACATGATGTATGTCGTCGGTGCCACACAGGGGCAGATGTTTGAAGATATCCGCAAGGTGGCTCCCGACCACTTCCTCCTGGTTCCTGGTGTGGGTGCTCAGGGTGGAAGTCTGCAGGAAGTCTGCAAATACGGTATCACCAAGGACTGCGGTCTGCTGGTCAACTCCTCGCGTGGCATTATCTATGCCTCCAACGGTGAGGACTTTGCCGAGGTGGCAGCCCAGAAAGCCAAAGACCTGCAACAGGAAATGGCTGTAGAACTTGGGAAAATCGGTCTCGTATAAACCATCATGGAAAAAGAAGTATTAAGAGCCCTTCTGATTAGTACTCTTTTTGAAAACCTTTCCGAACAGGAGGTGCTGAAGCTCATGGAAGGGGTGGAGTACAAACTGGTGAGCTATAACCGGAAAGAGGTTTATGCCCATGTAGGGCAGCCTATTGAGTATGTCGATATGGTTGTATCAGGGCAGCTGAACCGCAAGTTGGTCAATAAATCCGGAAGAAGTGTAACGGCTGGTTCCTACACCATCGGACAATTTCTGGGACAGACTATCATCTTTTCCAAAAGTGGAAATTGGCCTGTAATGGTAGAAGCCAGCAGACCTACTGTGGTACTCCGCATGTCTATCGATTCACTGTTAGAGATCATGAAACGTGATGTCAGGGTTCAGAAACTATTTATCAGTTATCTCTCCACGCTGTGTATCGATATGGTCGACGCCTTGGGCATGTTAACCCTTCACACCGCCAGAGAGAAGACGGCCATCTTCCTTCTGAATGAATCAAAACGCCGCAACTCTGTTGTATTAAGATTCAACATTTCGCGTCAGGAGATTGCTGACAAGCTTGCTATCCAGAAATACTCCCTCCAGCGCACACTCACTGAGTTTGCAAATGATGAAATCATCATGCTTCAGGGAAAGACCATCACGATTATCGACCGCGAGAAGCTGAAGTCAATCGCCAACCTCTAGACACTTATCACTCCACTGCTGCAGACGCTCGTATTCCTCTTTCGTCAGACGGAGGAAGGATCCATGCTGTGGGCGGTCTACACCTTGGATATTCCTCGGAGAATGGAAATTGCGCATATACTGATCTGCCAGACAGAGTCGATAGTTCTTGGGCTTTGAGGAGTATTCGATGTAACCAATCACCCAGGTAGAATCACCAGCCAACTGGAAGGCACTGACACCCTCGCATTTCTTATTGCCTTCAAAATCCACATAGTCATCCTCCACGGGCTCACTCCAAGGTCCTGTCAGTTCTGGGGCTGTGGCAGTAAAAAGTCCGGGCTTTCCACCCTCCTTCTTGATCATCATGTGCCATTGCTGGTCAGCAGCCACCCAATTGATATCCGCATCGATGGTGGCATAGCCCCAATCAAACAGCAGTCTGGGTTGTGTCAGTGTGGTAAAGCTTTCATCGGCATACGAATAGTACATACGGTCGTAGGCTTCCTCAGCGCGATTCCACATGGAGTAATAGACCATGTAGCCACCCTTCTTGCCATCAGGCCACACGTAGTCGGCATCCCAAACAATCTGTGGTGCCCAGACACGATTGATGGTCGACCAGTTCTGATAGACACTCTCAGACTGAGGATCAGAGAAGATCGCCTTCCCTTTGCGATAATCGAGCGTCACCGACTTCCAGTGAATCAGGTCATCACTGGTCAGAAGATCGATACCATAGTTATCCCAAGTCTCCAACTTCCCCAGACGTTTGGTGGCTTCGATGTTCATATCCGTACAAACCATCAGATAACCAGTGCCGTCGTGCTTACGACAGATATAGGCATCACGCGTGGCACCCTCGATACGGGCTACCTCAGCATCACTGAACACGGAGTCGCCTTTCAGCAGGTCGTGATAATGGAAACCATCACGACTCAAGGCATAGGCTGTCCAGGCACGTCCACGATCGTTCATATGACAATACAAATAACCATAGTCGCCTTTCTGCAGATTACCTTTCTGCGACTGGGCATTAGTGGATGAACAAAGCAGTGTCAACAGGGTAAGTAGGAACATTTTCTTCATATTTCTTTTCTTCTTTTTGATTTGTGGATGCAAAGATAGGTATTTTTTTGGAAAAACAACATTTTTGTCGTAACTTTGCACCCTAAACAACAAAGATTATATTCTCAAACTGTCAAAATCGACCATACATGAACGATGTGAAGATTATCAATGATCCCGTTTTCGGATTCATCAAGATACCCAAAGGACTGCTTTACGATGTCGTTGAACACCCGCTTTTTCAGCGATTGAACCGCATCAATCAGCTGGGACTGGCTTCGGTGGTCTATCCTGGTGCCCGCCATACGCGCTTCCAGCATTCACTGGGCGCCTTCCATCTGATGAGTGAGGCCATTCTGAATCTCCAGCAGAAAGGCATCTTCATCTTCGAATCAGAAGCTGAGGCTGTACAAGCAGCCATCCTGATGCACGACATCGGACACGGCCCCTTCTCACATGTGCTCGAGAACACACTCATCAGCGGCATCTCCCATGAAGAGATCTCACTGATGATGATGGAGGAGATCAACCAGAGTCTGAACGGACAGTTGAACCTGGCCATCTCCATCTTCAAGGGCAACTATCCGAAGAACTTCCTGCACCAGCTGATATCCAGCCAGCTCGACATGGACCGACTCGACTATCTGCGTCGCGACTCATTCTATACAGGTGTGACGGAAGGCAACATCGGAAGTGCACGTATCATCAAGATGCTCAACGTGATAGACGATTCCCTTGTAGTAGAGCAGAAAGGCATCTACTCGCTTGAGAACTACCTGACGACACGCCGTCTGATGTACTGGCAAGTCTATCTCCACCGCACTTGTGTGGCCTATGAAAAGGTGCTGGTCAATATGCTGAACCGCGCCAAGGAACTCGTCCGCAGGGGGCACGATGTATTCGCCTCCCCTGCCCTCCATTATTTCCTATCTAATGAGGTCGACGCTGAGTGGTTCAACACCCATCCTGAGGCACTCGCCAATTATGAGGAACTCGACGATTCCGACATATGGAGTGCCATGAAAGCCTGGAAGCACGACGACGACAAGATTCTCTCGACGCTGGCCACGGATATGCTCGACCGTAAGATCTTCAAGGTGGAAGTCCACGAGGAGCCCATCCCTCAAGAGCGCATCGACGAACTGCAGCAGACTATCGCCCGCAAGATGGATATTCCTGTTGAAGAAGCCCATTACCTGATGAGTCTCAACACCATCCAGAAAGATATGTATAATGTCGACGATGACAGCATCGCAATTCTTTACAAAAACGGAGAAATAAAGGACATTTCCGAGGCTTCAGAATTGCTAAATGTTCAATTACTTTCTAAAAAAATAAGAAAATATTACCTTTGTTATCAAAGAATAGAATAATTTTTGCTATCTTTGCAGCATTATTTGTATGAAACTGATTTCAACGATATGGAATTTACAGCAAAACAGATTGCAGAATTGATTCAGGGAAGAGTGGAAGGCGACGAGAATGCAGCCGTTACGACCTTCGCGAAAATCGAAGAAGGAGTGCCTGGAGCCATCTCCTTCCTGTCGAATCCGAAATATACCCATTACATTTACGACACCAAGTCGAGCGTTGTACTCATCAACGAAGATGTCGAGCTGGAGAAGCCCGTCAGCGCTACGCTCATACGCGTGAAGAATGCCTACGAGTGCGTAGCCAAGCTGCTGCAGTTCTACGAGTCGATGAAACCTGCCAAGAAAGGGATTGACTCCCTAGCCTATATCTCTCCAAAGGCACAGATCGGCGATGATGTCTACGTGGGTGCCTTTGCCTATATCGGCGACGGGGCTGTCTTAGGAAAGGGGTCTCAGGTCTATCCGCATACCGTCATTGGTGACGGTGTCACCATAGGTGAGAAATGTATCCTCTATCCGAACGTCACGATCTACCAAGGATGCAAATTAGGAAATAATGTGACAATTCATGCAGGAAGCGTCATTGGCGCTGACGGCTTCGGTTTCGCACCTAACACCGGTGGATACGACAAGATTCCACAGATTGGCATCGTAGTCATTGAGGACGATGTGGAGATTGGTGCCAACACCTGCATAGACCGCTCGACGATGGGACAGACGACCATCCACAAGGGTGTGAAACTCGATAACCTGATTCAGGTAGCCCACAACTGCGAGATTGGCGAGAACACCGTCATGTCTGCTCAGGTGGGTATGGCAGGCTCTACGAAGATTGGTGCCTGGTGCATGGTTGGTGGACAGGCTGGTTTCTCTGGACACATCCAAGTAGCCGACAAGACCTTCGTGGGTGCCCAGTGTGGTGTCATCAAGAATACGAATGGCAACGGTGAGTCACTCATCGGCTCTCCTGCTATGGATCCAAAGATGTTCTTCAAGGCCAAGGCCATTTACTCCAAGTTGCCCGATATGTATCGCCAGATAGCAACGCTTGAACGCGAACTCAAGGAACTCCGTGAGAAGATTACAATTGAAACTTAAAATATGAAGCAGAAAACTCTTAAAGGCAGTTTCTCTTTGTTTGGCAAGGGACTGCATACAGGTTTGAACCTGACTGTGACATTCAACCCCGGCCCTGAGAATTCAGGCTATAAGATCCAGCGCATCGACCTCGAAGGTCAGCCCGTCATTGACGCCATTGCTGAGAATGTGATCGACACCCAGCGTGGTACGGTGCTTGGCAAGGGTGACGCTCGTATCTCTACAGTAGAGCACGGACTCTCAGCCCTCTACGCACTGGGCATCGACAACTGTCTGATTCAGGTCAATGGTCCCGAGTTCCCCATCCTCGATGGTTCAGCCATCAAGTATGTGGAGAAGATCCAGGAGGTGGGCGTCGAAGAGCAGAACGCACCGAAGGACTACTATATCATCCGTAAGAAGATCGAGGTGAAGGACGAGCAGAGTGGCTCTTGCATCACTATCCTCCCCGACGACTCCTTCTCGCTGACAGCCATGTGCTCCTTCGAGTCTAAGTTCATCAACAGTCAGTTTGCGACTCTCGACAATCAGCAGGATTACATCTCTGAGATCGCCAGTGCCCGTACGTTTGTCTTCGTTCGCGACATCGAGCCCTTGTTGCAGGCTAACCTGATCAAGGGTGGTGACCTCGACAATGCCATCGTCATCTACGAGCGGCAGACCACACAGGAGCGCCTCGACATGCTGGCTGATATGCTACACGTAGAGCATCGCGATGCTACCGACCTCGGCTATATCCAGCACAAGCCGCTGCAGTGGGAGAATGAGTGCACACGTCACAAGCTGCTCGACATCATTGGCGACATGGCCCTCATCGGCAAACCCATCAAGGGTCGTATCATCGCCACCCGCCCTGGTCACACCATCAACAACAAGTTCGCCCGTCTGATGCGTAAGGAGATCCGCAAGCACGAGATCCAGGCGCCTATCTACGATCCGAACGAGGAGCCGATCATGGACGTGAACCGCATCCGCGAGCTCCTGCCCCACCGCTATCCGATGCAGTTGGTCGACAAGGTCGTGGAACTGGGAGCCAACACCATCGTGGGTATCAAGAACATCACGTCCAACGAGCCTTTCTTCCAGGGTCACTTTCCACAGGAGCCCGTCATGCCTGGCGTGCTCCAGATCGAGGCGATGGCTCAGTGTGGCGGTCTGCTGGTACTGAACACCCTCGAGGAGCCTGAGCGCTGGTCTACCTACTTCATGAAGATCGACGGTGTGAAGTTCCGTCAGAAGGTTGTTCCTGGCGATACGCTGATCTTCAAGGTCGAGCTGCTGGCGCCCGTTCGTCACGGTATATCTTCGATGAAAGGCTATATCTTCGTAGGCGACCATATCGTGGCCGAAGCCACCTTCACCGCTCAGATTGTTAAGAACAAATAGAATTGAAGAATTGAAATATTGAAGAATTGAAATATTGAAGAATTGAAATATTGAAATATGGCAAACCAGATACATCCTTTAGCAGTTGTTGACCCTGAGGCCAAGTTGGGCGACGGAAACATCATCGGTCCTTTCTGTGTGATCGACAAGAATGTGGTCATTGGCGACAACAATCATTTACTCAACAATGTGACCATCCACTTCGGTGCACGCATCGGCAACGGCAACGAGTTCTTCCCTGGAGCCAGTATCTCTACGAAACCGCAGGATTTGAAGTTCCGTGGCGAAGAGACCATCTGCGAAATCGGCGACAACAACTCCATCCGCGAGAATGTCACCATCAGTCGTGGTACCGCTTCGAAGGGTAAGACGGTGATCGGTAATGGCAACCTGCTGATGGAGAACATGCACGTGGCTCACGACTGTGTGATTGGTAATGGATGCATCATCGGCAACTCCACGAAGTTTGCTGGAGAGGTCGAGGTCGACGACTTCGCCATCATCTCGGCCACCTGCCTCTTCCACCAGTTCTGTAAGGTGGGCAGCTATATCATGTTCCAGGGTGGCTCGCGCACCAGTCAGGACATTCCTCCCTATGTCATCGCAGGCAAGGAGCCCGTTCGCTATGCTGGCGTCAACCTGGTAGGACTCCGTCGTCGCGGCTTCCCACGCGAGACCATCGAGGCCATCCACGAAGCTTACCGCATCATCTACTCCCAGGGGGTACTGAAAGACGGTGTAGCTATGGCTCGTGAACAGTTCCCCGACAGCAAGGAGGTGGAGTACATCTGCTCGTTCATCGAGAATTCAAAACGCGGCATCATCCGATAATCAATTCATTTGGAAAAGACGCTGATAGTCATCACGGGGCCTACTGCAGTCGGAAAGACGGCATTGTGCATGGATCTGGCGAAACACTTCAACACCCCCATCATCAACGCTGACTCACGACAGATTTACAGAGAACTGAAAATCGGCACGGCCCGCCCGTCCAACAAACAGATGAGTGAAGTCAAGCACTACTTTGTTGGCACACTGGGTATGGACGATTACTACAGCGCCTCGCTTTATGAGCAACAGGTACTCTCCCTGCTCGACGATATCTTCAAGACCAGCGACTATGCCCTACTCTCAGGCGGCAGCATGATGTATATCGATGCCGTCTGCAATGGCATCGACGACATTCCCACCGTCGACGACGAAACGCGTGAGACGCTGAAGAAACGTCTCCTCATGGAGGGTCTCGAAAGCCTCTGCGAAGAGCTGCGCCAGCGCGATCCCGAATACTATGAGATAGTCGACAAGCAGAATCCCCGTCGCGTGGTCCATGCCCTCGAGATCTGTGTGATGACGGGCAAGCCCTACTCATCCTTCCGTACACAGGAAAAGAAAGTTCGCCCCTTCCGCATCATCAAGATCGGACTGACACGTCCGCGTGAGGAACTCTACAAGCGCATCAACCGCCGCGTCGACAAAATGATGAAGGACGGACTGCTTGAGGAGGCGAAGGAGATGTACCCCAAACGCGAGGTCAATGCCCTGAACACCGTGGGCTACAAGGAGCTGTTCGAATACCTGAAAGGCAAGTTTACCCTCCACGAGGCCGTCGAGCGCATCAAGGGCAACACCCGCCGCTACGCCCGCAAGCAGCTGACGTGGTACAAGAAGGACGAACAGATCCGCTGGTTCCACCCCGACGACAAAGAAGAGATCATCAGTTATATTGAGCAACAAAACTAAAAATCAGTTACAATGAGCAAATACGCGTGGGCACAGCCCATCATGAAAAAGATCAAAGGCATCTGGCCTTGGTATAAGAGCCTCTATAAAGGTCGCCCCTGGTACGTCAAGACCCTGGCGGCCATCGTCTCCCTGATCGTCGCTTTCTTCCTCTATCTGGGAGCCGTCGACATCAATTTCCTGTGGCTCTTCGGCAAGTCGCCCTCCATGTCGACCATTAAGAACAAGCGCCCTGCGGCAGCATCGATGATCTACAGTGCCGACGGCAAGTTGATTGGCAAGTTCTTCAGCGAGAACCGCACACCCGTCACTTACGAAGAGGTGAACCCCGTGTTCTGGAAAGCCCTCATCGACACAGAGGACGAGCGATTCTACCATCATCACGGCATCGACTATACTGCCTTCGTAGCCGTAGCCAAGGAGTATATCCTGCATCGCGATGCACGAGGCGCCTCCACCATCACCCAACAGCTGGCCAAGAACCTCTTCCGCACACGCTCCGAATACTCCACTGGACTGCTGGGCAACATCCCAGGCCTCAAGATGCTTATCATGAAGAGCAAGGAGTGGATCACGGCCTACAAGCTCGAGTTCTTCTTCACGAAGAATGAGATCCTGACGCAGTATGCCAACACCGTCGACTTCGGCTCGAACGCCTTCGGCATCAAGACCGCCTGCAAGACCTACTTCGGCTGTGCACCCAAGGATCTGACGCCCGAGAACGCCGCCATCCTCGTGGGTATGCTCAAAGCCACCACCTACTACAACCCCCTCATCAACCCCGATAACGCACAGAAGCGTCGCAACATAGTGCTCGACCTCATGAAGCAGCACGGCGACCTCACCGAGGCAGAATGCGACTCACTGAAACAGCGCGAGATCAAGCTCGACTACAGCGTCGAGTCAGCCTACGACGGCGATGCCAACTATTTCCGCGAGGCTGTTGCCGACTACCTGAAGGACTGGTGCGAGGAGTATTTCGACAACCGCAACGCCCTCTATACCGAAGGTCTGAAAATCTACACGACGCTCGACTCGCGCATGCAGAAATATGCCGAGGAAGCCGCCTTCAAGCAGATGAAGCAGGTGCAGCAGTCCTTCAACGCCCACTGGGGCTCGACCAACCCCTGGCAGGACGAGCGCCATGTGGAGATCAAGAACTTCATCGAGGACATCGCCAAGCGACAGCCCGTCTACAAATACCTCTCCAAGAAATACAACGGCAACGAGGACTCCATCAACTACTATCTGAACCTGCCCCACAAGGTGAAGGTGTTCGACTACGAGCAGGGCCGCGTGGAGAAGGAACTGTCGACGATGGACTCCATCCGCTACATGGTGCACTTCATGCACTGCGGCTTCGTGGCGATGGAGCCACAGACAGGTCATGTGAAGGCCTGGGTGGGCGACATCGATTTCCACTCATGGAAGTACGACAAGGTGACGGCCATGCGCCAGCCTGGTTCCACCTTCAAGCTCTTCGTCTATACCGAGGCGATGAACCAGGGTGTCACGCCCTGCGACACGCGTAAGGACGAATACTTCGCCATGAAAGTGATGCAGGATGGTAAGGAAGTGACCTGGGCACCCCACAATGCCGATGGCCGTTTCTCCAACGTCAACATCACGCTGAAGCAGGCCTTCGCCATGAGTATCAACTCCGTAGCCGTCCGTCTGGGTCAGGAGTGTGGCATCGACAACATCGTTAGCACAGCCCATAAGATGGGCATCAAGTCCAAGCTCGACCCCACCCCGTCGCTCACCCTCGGAGCCAGCGACGTGAACCTTCTCGAGATGGTCGACGCCTATTGTACACCAGTGAACGACGGTGGACAGATCGACCCCGTGCTCGTAGCGAAGATTGAGGATCGCGACGGCAACGTCATCTTCAAGGCACCCACCGAGACCAAGCAGGCCATCCCCTATCGCTCCGCCTTCCTCGTGCAGCAGCTGCTGAAGGGTGGCATGAGCGGCACCAGCTCGCGCCTGATGGGATTCGTCGGCTACGACAAGGCTGCCGATACCGACTTCGGCGGCAAGACTGGAACCTCCAACAACCATTCCGATGCCTGGTTCATCGGCGTCACGCCCCGCCTCGTCGTTGGCGCCTGGGTAGGTGGTGAATACCGTTCCATCCATTTCCGCACGGGTATGCTCGGACAGGGTAACCGCACGGCACTCCCCATCTGCGGCTACTTCCTCGGCTCGGTACTCAACGACCCCGCCTTCAAGCAGTATCGTGCGAAGTTTGCCCAGCCCCACCAGGCTGACCTCTCCAGCGACATGTACGACTGCGGCGGTTACTTCCAGGCACCAGCCGACTCCGACTCCATCGGCGTCGACTCGCTCGCTGTAGAGACCGACGGTGAGGCCATCTTCTACGACGACTTCGGCAACCCGCTGCAACGCCCCGTAAAGGATCCTGAGCCCGAGAATGCCGACAACACCCATACACCCCTGCAAAACGCTGACGCCACGAAGGAAGATTAATGGAACTCGATCTCGATAACAAGGAGTGGCAGGACGCCCTCCAGATCATCAACTATACCCGTCGCTCGCTCTTTCTCACGGGAAAGGCAGGGACGGGTAAGTCTACGTTCCTCCGTTACGTGGCCAGCCACACGAAGAAGAAGCATGTCATCCTCGCGCCGACGGGTATCGCTGCCATCAATGCCGGAGGCTCCACCCTCCACAGCTTCTTCCGTCTGCCCTTCTTCCCCCTGCTGCCCAACGACTCGCGCTACAGCTACCGCCATATCAAGGAGACCCTGAAGTACACGGGAGCCCAGCGCAAACTCATCCGCGAGGTCGAGCTCATCATCATCGACGAGATCTCGATGGTACGTGCCGATATCATCGACTTCATCGACAAGGTGCTGCGCATCTACACCCGCAACCCCGAGCCCTTTGGTGGCAAACAGCTGCTGCTCGTGGGCGACATCTACCAGTTGGAACCCGTGCTCAAGGACGAAGACCGCCAACTGCTGCAGCCCTTCTACCCCAGCTCCTATTTCTTCAACGCGAAGGTGTGGCAGCAGATGCCCATCGTCTCCATCGAGCTCCGCAAGGTCTATCGCCAGACCGACAGCAACTTCATCGCCATCCTCGACCGCATCCGCAACAACACCGCCACCCCGGCCGATCTCCAAGCCCTCAACGCAAGGGTAATGCCAACTCCACCACAAGGGACGATGAGCATCACCCTCGCCACCCGCCGCGACATCGTCGACTACACCAACGAACAGCACCTCGCCGAACTCGAAGGCCAGCCCACCACCTTCACAGGCGTCATCAAGGGCGACTTCCCCGAGACCTCCCTGCCCACGCCGATGGAACTCCAGCTCAAGCCAGGCGCACAGGTCATCTTCATCAAGAACGACAAGGACAAGCGCTGGGTGAACGGCACCCTCGGCGTCATCGACTATATCGACGAGGAAGACGGACTCATCGGCATCATCACTGAGGAAGGCCTCGAGCACGACGTCGAGCGCGAAGTCTGGGAGAACATGCGCTACACCTTCAACGAGAAGGAACAGAAGATCGAGGAAGAGCTGCTCGGCACCTACACCCAGTTCCCCATCCGACTCGCCTGGGCCATCACCGTCCATAAGAGCCAGGGACTGACGTTCAACCAGGTGTCCATCGACTTCGGAGGCGGAGGCGCCTTCGCTGGCGGACAGACCTACGTCGCCCTCTCCCGCTGCACCTCGCTCCAAGGCATCACCCTCAAGGCGCCCCTCCGTCAGAGCGACATCTTCGTGCGCGCAGAGGTCGTGCAGTTTGCCAATCGTTACAACGACCAGCGGCTCATCGCCCAGGCACTCGAGGAAGGCAAGGCCGACCGCGAATACCGCGATGCCGTCAGAGCCTTCGACAAAGGCAACTTCACCGACTTCCTCAGCCACTTCTTCACCGCCATCCATCTGCGTTACGACATCGAGAAGCCCCATATCCAGCGCTATATACGCTCCAAGCTCGGCATCATCAACCGCCAGCGGCAGGAGCTGGCAGACCTGAAGACCGAACATGCCGCCGAGGTTGAGACCCTCCAGAAAGAGATCCACCAGAAGAACGAACTCCTGAAGCGCCTCGCAGCCGAATACACCATCCTCGGCCGCGAATGCGAACACGAGCACATGACCGATGCCGCCATCCGCAACTACGAGAAAGCCCTCGAACTCTACCCCGACGCCAACGACGCCCGCCGCCGCCTCAAAAAGCTCCAGCAAAAATAACACCGCTGCACTATCTTGTTTGCAGCGGCAAAGTTACATTATTAATATTATACATTCCGAGTTCTTCCGAGTTTTTCCGAGTTATCTGAGCAAAAAAGCACAATTTCAGAGGAAAAATCAACAAAGACAACAAAGTCAACAGTCAACAAAACATGTTTTTCTAGTTTTATCCGGACAAACGGACAACGGACAAAAGGTGGTTTTTGAAGTGATTATTGAGAGTAAAGAAATTATATATTTAGGTCTATTAAATTATATTTCCCGTGAGGTGGTACTCGCGGTTCATCACCGCACCCTCGATTGTGTAGACGTCCTCGCGCTTGAGGGGCGTCAGCTCCTTCACCCAGTCGAGGAGTTCCTTTAGATTCTTCTCGTCGGGCGAAAGCCCCTCGATGGTCAGCGACCAGTCCTTGTAGAACTCGTCGAGCTGCGCC
>JAFSNR010000125.1 GCA_017443345.1 Prevotella sp. | reverse complement strand
CCAAAGTATTTCAGGTTCTTGATGCTAATGCCTACCTCTTCGCGCAGTTCACGTTCCACACATTCCTCCAAGGATTCTCCGGTTTCAAGGAAGCCTGCCACCAGTCCGAAGTGGTTACTGCGGAAGTTGCGGGCGCGAACCAAGAGAATCGAAGCGCCGCGTGTCACCCTGACGATAATCGCTGTAGAGGGGCTGGGCCACCACTCCTTACCGCATTCGGGGCATTTCTTGCTGATGTCCGTCATCCATTTCGTGGGAGCGCCACAAACGCCGCAATACTTGGTGTTTTGGTCCCAATAGATCAGTTCGGCAGCCTTGCTGGCCAAACGGTATTCCTCAGGGCTGAGTACGGCGTGCGTCTTCCTGAGTCCCATCATCTCCAAATCAGCAATGCCCACCACGGGCTTGTCCAACCGCACAATCCTGGCCGTCGTAACCATGCTGATATTGTCAGGTAAGCGCATCTCAATGCTTGTGACGATGTTCCAAGGCTTCAGCGCCACCGGCGGCTCATCGCCTACAGGAAGAGAGAAGGCGCCGTCAGCGCCCTCTCTCCTTAATAATATGTCGCCTGCACAAAGGCAAGCCCAAACCTTACTCATAGTGATGTGTTGATTATTCCGTGGTCACGGAATGATTATTCCAAGGCCTTGGAATGATCATTCCATGGTGATGGAATAATGAAAACTAAATGCCGAGATCAGCGCAGACAGCCTTCACCTTGGCCATACCTTCCTCGCAAGCGCTGGGATAGCACTTGGGGCATTGCATTGTGGCAGGTGCCTCAATGTAGAACTTGATCTTGGGCTCTGTGCCAGAAGGACGCACGCTGATCTTGGTGCCGTCCTCGGTGAACCACTGGAGCACGTTGCTCTTAGCGGGCATATCGAGCGGGGTGACCTTACCTGCAGCATCAGTAGCGGTCAGCGCCTGATAGTCCTTGGTGCAGATGACCTTGGAGCCTGCGAGCGTCTTAGGAGCCTTAGCACCGCGGAAGTCAACCATCATCTGCTTGATTTCGTCGGCACCGGTCTTGCCCGGACGTACCACGTTGACGGTGTGGTTCATCGTGTAGCCGTACTCGAGATAGATGTCCATCAGCAGGTCGTAGAGCGTCTTGCCGTTGTCCTTAGCCCACGCTGCGATTTCGCAGATGAGGCAGATGCTGGCGGGGCTGTCCTTGTCACGAACCTTGTCGAAGGGCAGGAAACCGAAGCTCTCCTCGCCGCCGCCGATGTATTTCTTGACGCCTTCGTTCTCACGGATGAGGGCTGCAATCCATTTGAAGCCGGTGTAGCAGTCCATCATCTCCACACCGTTCTTGTCAGCAATCTTCTTGATGATTTCAGTGGTCACGATGGTCTTCACGAGGAACTCATTGCCCTTCAGCTGGCCGAGCTTCTTCTTGTTGGCGATGATGTACCAGGCGAACATCATGCATGTCTGGTTACCATTCAGGATTTCCCATTCGCCCTTCGGGTTGCGGCATACGATGGCCAGGCGGTCAGCGTCGGGGTCGCTGGCGATGACCAGGTCGGCATTGAGCTTTGTGCCGAGTTTCATGCCGAGTGTCATAGCCTCGGAGTTCTCAGGATTCGGGCTGACGACGGTGGGGAAGTTGCCGTCGATGACCATCTGCTCAGGCACCACATGGATGTTCTGGAAGCCCCAGCTGCGCAGCGCCTCGGGGATGATGACGCGACCTGTGCCGTGCAGCGGCGTATAGACGATGTTCAGGTCCTTCTGGCGGTTGATGACGTCCTGATCGACCATTGCTTCCTTGACAGCCTGCAGGTAGTCCCAGTCCATTTCGCCGCCGATGATCTGAATGAGGTCGGGGTTACCTTCCCATTTCACATCATCCACGCTGACCTTGTTCACCTCGTCGATGATACCTGTGTCGTGCGGGCTGAGCACCTGTGCGCCGTCGTCCCAGTAGGCTTTGTAGCCGTTGTACTCCTTGGGGTTGTGCGAAGCGGTCACGTTCACACCTGCCTGTGCCTTCAGCTGACGGATGGCGAAGCTGATTTCGGGGGTGGGGCGGAGGCTCTCGAAGAGATACACCTTGATGCCGTTGGCAGAGAAGATGTTAGCCACAGTCTCAGCGAACTCGCGACCGTGGTTGCGGCAGTCATGGCCTACGACAACGGCGATGTCCTTCTTGCCGGCAAAGGCTTTGTTGATGTAGTTGGCGAAGCCCTGTGTGGCAGCGCCTACAATGTAACGGTTCATGCGGTTTGTGCCAGCACCCATGATGCCACGCAGACCGCCTGTACCAAATTCGAGGCTCTGGTAGAATGCATCCACGAGGGCTGTCTTGTCCTCTGCGTCGAGCAATGCCTTCACTTCGGCCTTGGTCTGTTCGTCGTAAACGGGGGAGGAGAGCCACTCCTGGGCTTTGGCCTCGCAGGATTTGATCAATTCGTTGTCCATATTTTATAATATTACTTGAACTTTTGAACTTCTTGAACTTCTTAAACTTCTTAAACTTCTTAAACTTCTTGAACTTCTTGAACTTCTTGAACTTCTTGAACTTCTTAAACTTCTTAAACTTCTTAAACTTCTTAAACTTCTTGAGCTTCTTGAACTCTTAAACTTTTTCATTTCGCTTTGGCAGCGGCCTGACGCGCTTTCTGCTCAGCCTTCTCTGCCTTGATGCGTGCTTTCTCGGCTTTCTGCTGGGCCTTCAATCGCTGTTGCTCTTCCTTATGAGCTTTCTTGGCGTCTGCGGCATCCTTCTTGGCCTGCTTAGCAGCTTTCTCCATCTCTTTGATTTGCTTCTTGACATTCTTTACATTCTGCTTAGCATCCTTTTCTGCTTGCTTGGCATCTTTTACAGCCTGTTGAGCCTGCTTCACTTTCTGCGAAGCATCTTTGGCAGCTTGTTCTGCGTTCTTAAGATCCTGCTTAAGTGTTTGTACATCGGCTGCTGCATCTTTGTGAGCACGTGCTGCCTGCTCTGCGTTGTCCTTTGCGGCGTCTACGCTGGCTTGGATATCTGCAGTGCGTTGTTGAGCGCCTTCCACCGTTGAGTTACCTAGTACACTGGGCTGTACGTCCTGAGCGCTCATCGCCATCGGCAGTGCGACTGCCAAGGCTGCAATCATAAAAAATCTTTTCATAGTTGTAGCATTTTTAGGTTGTTGTTACGTGTTTTGCCTATTTTGTGGCAAAGATAGACCTTTTTCTTTAGATGGCAAAGAAAAGACCATTTTTTTATATTATATATTTAAAAATGTTTGCACGCGCGCGTTTTTCCTTTTAAAATTTGGCTGCTTGAGAGAAAAGACGTAAATTTGTCGGCTGAAAGCGAAGCGTACAGCCTTTCGCGTCTCGCCAATAAAAACTCAAAAACTCGTAAACTCAAAAACTCATAAACTTACAAACTCATAATCTCAACACTTATGAAGAAGTACAATTTCAATGCCGGCCCCAGCAAGCTTCCCCGCGAAGTGATGGAGGCCACCGCTGCTGCGTGTCTCGATTTCGAGGGTAGCGGCCTGTCCCTGATGGAGATGAGCCATCGTGCTAAGAACTTCCAGCCTGTTGTCGATGAGACGGTGGCTTTGTTCAAGGAACTCCTCGATATTCCCGAGGGCTACAGCGTCATCTTCCTGGGTGGCGGTGCCAGCCTGCAGTTCTGCATGGTCCCCTACAACTTCCTTGAGAAGAAGGCTGCCTACCTCAACACTGGCGTTTGGGCCACCAAGGCCGAGAAGGAGGCCAAACTCTTCGGCGAGGTCGTAGAGGTGGCTTCCAGCAAGGACAAGAACTTCACCTACATCCCCAAGAACTTCACCATCCCCACGGATGCCGACTACTTCCATATCACCAGTAACAACACCATTTACGGTACGGAAATCCTGAAAGACTACGACAGCCCCGTGCCCATGATTGCTGATATGAGCTCTGATATCTTCAGCCGTCCCATCGACGTGAGCAAGTATGGCATGATCTACGGTGGCGCTCAGAAGAACCTCTCTATGGCTGGCGTGACCTTCTGCGTCATCAAGGAAGACCTGCTGGGCAAGGTGAGCCGTCCTATCCCCACGATGCTGAACTATCAGACACACGTGAGCAAGGGCAGTATGTTCAACACACCTCCTACGGTGCCCATCTACTGCGCGCTGCAGAACCTCAAGTGGATCAAGAAGCAGGGCGGTGTGAAGGAAATGGAGCGTCGTGCCATCGAGCGCGCCGAGATCGTCTATGGCGAGATCGACCGCAACAAACTCTTCGTCGGTACAGCCGAGGAGGACAGCCGTTCCCGAATGAATATCACCTTCGTTCTCAAGCCCGAGTATCAGGATTTGCAGGATGAGTTCATGGCCTTCGCTACCAGCAAGGGAATGGTTGGCGTAAAGGGTCATCGCGATGTCGGTGGTTTCCGCGCCAGCTGCTACAACGCCATGGATCTCGAAGGTGTCAACGCCCTCGTGGCCTGCATGAAGGAGTTCGAAGCAATGCATTAAAAAAGACTCTCCCCCCGCCCTCCCTATCAGGGAGGGAGCAAATACCTTTCAAGAATTAAATAAATTACTGATAAGAATGACTCATATCCCCCAATAGCAAAACATTCTGCTCCCTCCCTGATAGGGAGGGCGGGGGGAGAGTCTGCTCTTTTTCTTTTTATGGCTAAAGTTTTAATTGCAACAGAGAAGCCTTTCAGCGGTGTGGCCGTGAAAGGCATTAAGGAGGTGTTCGATGCCGCTGGCTACGAGACCGTCCTTTTGGAGAAATATACGGAGAAGGCACAGCTCTTGGAGGCTGTCGCCGATGTGGATGCTATGATTATCCGTTCCGACAAAGTTGATGCAGAAGTCCTCGACGCTGCCAAGCAACTTAAAATAGTGGTACGCGCGGGCGCGGGTTATGACAATATCGACCTTGATGCCGCTACGGCTCACAAAGTGGTGGCTATGAACACGCCGGGCCAGAACGCCAACAGCGTGGCAGAACTCGTCTTCGGTCTCCTCGTCTATGCCAAGCGCAACTTCTTCAATGGCACCAGCGGTACCGAACTGAAGGACAAGCGTCTGGGCATCCTCGCCTTCGGTGCTGTGGGTCGCAACGTGGCTCGCATCGCCAAGGGCTTCGACATGGAAGTGCTGGCCTACGATGCTTACTGCCCCGCAGAGGTCATCGAGGCCGCCGGCGTGAAGGCTGTAGGTTCTGCTGCCGAGCTCTTCGAGCAGAGCGACATCGTCAGCCTCCACATCCCTGCAACAGCTGAGACCAAGCAGAGCATCAACCGTGAACTCGTTAATAAGCTTCCGAAGGGTGGCGTTCTCGTGAACACGGCTCGCAAGGAGGTCATCAACGAGCCCGAGCTCCTCGCCCTGCTCGCTGAGCGTGAGGACCTGAAGTATGTCACCGACATCAAGCCCGATGCTGATGCCGACTTCGCCAAGTTCGAAGGCCGCTACTTCACCACTCCCAAGAAGATGGGTGCTCAGACCGCTGAGGCCAACGTCAACGCCGGTATCGCTGCCGCCCATCAGATTGTTGGGTTCCTGGAAGAAGGGATTACGAAGTTCCAAGTAAATAAATAGACAGCCTCACCCCCCAACCCCCTCTCCAAGGGGCGAGGGGGAGTGATTATCTTCGAGTGATTACCTCCTATTTATTAACCATTTAAATGAAAGTCCTCACGCTCTCATTAGTAACTACTCCCCCTCGCCCCTTGGAGAGGGGGGTGGGGGGTGAGGCTGTATGCTATGAAGATTAAACCTTTCCGCGGCTTACGTCCGCCTAAGAACCTCGTAGAGCAGGTCGAGAGCCGTCCCTACGATGTCCTCGACAGCGACGAGGCACGGGCCGAGGCCGGCGACAACGAGAAGTCGCTCTACCACATCATCAAGCCGGAAATCAACTTCCCCGTAGGCACCAGCGAGTATGATCCTCGCGTCTATGAGGAGGCAGCACGCCAGTTCCAGATGTTTCAGGACAAAGGCTGGCTGGTGCAGGACAAGGACGAACACTACTACATCTATGCCCAGACCATGAACGGCAAGACGCAGTACGGTCTCGTCATCGGTGCTTACGTGGATGACTACATGAACGGCACCATCAAGAAGCACGAGCTGACACGTCGCGACAAGGAAGAGGACCGCATGAAGCACGTTCGCGTGAACGATGCCAACATGGAACCTGTCTTCTTCGCCTATCCCGACAACGCCATTCTCGATGCCCTGCTGAAGCGCTATGCTCAGACAGAGCCCGAGTACGACTTCATCGCGCCCATCGATGGTTTCCGCCATCAGTTCTGGGTCATCAGCGATGCTGCCGACATCGCCACCATCACTGAGGAGTTCCGTAAGATGCCGTCGCTCTACATCGCAGACGGACACCACCGCTCTGCTGCAGCAGCCCTCGTGGGTGCTGAGAAGGCTCGGATGAACCCCAACCATCGTGGCGACGAGGAGTACAACTACTTCATGGCTGTTGCTTTCCAGGCTTCGCAGCTCACCATCCTCGACTACAACCGCGTGGTGAAGGACCTGAACGGTCTCACCAGCGAGCAGTTCCTGGATGCCCTTCGCAAGAACTTCGACGTGGAGGACAAGGGCACCGAGATCTATAAGCCCGCGCGGCTCCATGAGTTCTCCCTCTACCTCGACGGCCACTGGTTCTCGCTCGTGGCGAAGGAAGGCACCTACGACAACAGCGACCCCATCGGCGTCCTCGACGTGGATATCTCCAGCCGCCTCATCCTTCAGGACATCCTGAACATTGGCGACCTGCGTAGCAGCAACCGCATTGACTTCGTAGGTGGCCTGCGTGGCCTCGGCGAACTCAAGCGTCGTGTGGATAGCGGTGAGATGCGTGCAGCACTCGCGCTCTATCCTGTGTCGATGCAGCAGATCATGGACATCGCCGACAGCGGCAAGATTATGCCTCCGAAGGCAACATGGTTCGAGCCGAAGCTAAGAAGCGGCCTCGTTGTGCACAAACTGAGCTGATACTTGTCACATCCATAAATCATCGAAGTCACAAAGGAATGATTCTTTGTGGCTTCGATTTTTATTTGCAAACTCAGTTAATCTGTTATTTTTTCCAGTTTCCACACGTAAGCCTTTTCTGCGTTGTAGTCCGCTTGGAGGCGGCCGTCGCTATTGAAGTCATATACTGCCCAATAGAGTCCGCAACCCCACGCCTCGGTGGCCAGGTTGGTGGAGCGGATGGCGTAGCAGCCGTTGTCGCCGAGGAACAGCACTTTTTCCTGAACAACGTGGTTGCCCAAAGCGACGGTACACAGCCGCCCGTAGCCCGGAACATAAGCCTCGTTATCCAGATGCGGACATTCGAATGTGATGTTCCGTACGTCAGCGCCTTCACCGGCCTCATAGAAGATACGCCAAGCCGGGACGCGGTACTTTGGATCGCCATGTGTGGTCGAGTCTGTCTGTTGGATTGTGAAAATGCAGGAGTCTGTGGGTGTCTCTGTCAGATAGCCGTCTGCCCGCAGATAAAAACGACGAACTTGTGAGTCCTCCGCGTGTATCCTATACCGGCCCTCCGTGATGGTCTTTAATGCTGCTTTATATTCCTGGTCGCGGTCCTGAAGCATCCGTATAGCCTCCGTGGGGTCGAAGTCACCCACTTCCTCAAACATGAACAGGTTGCCGTCGTCAAACATCCTGTTGATGGTGCCGTAGTCCGTAACAAATGGACCATAGACGCTGTTGATGTTCAGCGAGCACACCGTCGTGCAGTTCTTGAAGTCGATGACAAAGCAGCTGTCCGCCTCCTGATGGATGTCCAGCGAGCAGTCATTGGGGTCACCCTTGGCCAGAGGCGCATCGTCCTCGTGGACACCCACATTGATGAAGCGGCTGTCCTCTACGCTGAAGAGATAGTAACTGCCCTCGTAGAAGAGGATGGCAAAGGGGCTTGCCGCCTCACAGCGGTTCTGTTGAGCCGACGTGAAGGTCGTTCCCAAATGGCGGCCCAGCACTCCGAGAAGCCCGCGCATATCGTGACGTGTGTGGATGATATACTGCTTCGTATTGCTCAGCTGACTCAGGTCTGTGACATACACGGGCGCTGGCGGTGCCGACAACAGCTTATACAAAAATACGCCTCCCACGAGAACGACAACTGCAGCTACAGCAGCCCACGCAACCTGCTTCATCCAGCTGGATTTGGATGGTGATGCATTCGGGGTAATAGGAGCTTCTATAGTTTCTGAAGTTATCTGGGATTCTATGGCTTCTGGGGCAACGGGGTTCTGTAGAGAAGCTGAGCGTTCTGAGCGTTCTGTCTCATCGGCGACAGGCTGATGTGCCACGAAATCATCGTAGCTCATATACCCCAGGAAATGTGCCAGAATATCCAGCGTCACCCTGCGGGGCTCCACGCCCTTCATGGCTCCCCACAGGCGCATCAACGTGGAGTAGCTGATATGTTCCTTGGTTCGTTCCTCAATTTGTTCAGCAATTTTCTTGAAGTGGGAGGGTGCCGTGGGCTTCATTCCCACTTCCTTTTCCACTGCCTTACACAGAGCGTTACATTCAATCATATTTTTCTGTTAAATTTATTTTGCGGGCAAAGATAACGATTTTTATTGAAAACGGCTCCTTTCTTACGCCGAAAAGTCCCTTCCCCCCCCATCATAAAGACGAAATGAAACCAAATGAAATCAGATGAAACGCGCATCGAGGAAAGAAATCTCAAATGAAACACAATGAATTTGCAGGTAATGGTGTGAATCGCTACTTTTGCAAGCAAAAGTGACATTTGTAGAAACCAAGAACTAAAAAACATAGACAGCCTATGAACGAACAGACAAGAAGAATTAAAAGTGAGTACGACCGGATTCATCAAGAATACCTCGACTACTTCAACAGGAGGCGGAAAGAGAACACTTCCACTCCTGATATGGAGCTTTATACTTTGGAAGATGATCTTTCAAATGGCATCCTGTTTGTGGGCATGAATCCGTCGGGGACAGATAAAGACCATTACAATAATAAAAGTCAGCATAACGGGAAGCGGAAAGAAGACGTTTACGTGTACGAAGACATCGACACACCATACTTCAAGGCGATTGAAAAGTTGCTGGCGGAGATAAAGAAGGGTGAAATTATTAAAGATGTCAATTCTTCTGTGTTGGACCTATTCAGCGTTGTTGAAAAGAAACAGAATGTACTGCAGGACGAATACTTAGACATAAAGAACGAGCGTCTTTACAACGCTATGATAGATATTTTCTTCATGACCATCCTGCGTCTTAGGCCGAAGGTTATTGTTGTCATAAACGCTTTTGTTGGAAGGTGCTTCAAGGGTACACAGAGTTCGGAAGCCCCCTCGCCTGATGGCCGCTTTAAAGATTGGATAAAGCTAACCTCAAGCGAGGAGTTTGGCGGCTACGATATTACGATCACCAAGCCTGAGAACGTCGAAGGTGAAAAAGAGCTCGTTCCACTCACCACGCACGTCTTCTTTTCCTCCATGCTTTCCGGTTCCCGTGCCCTCGACTGCGGCAGCCGCGAGAATCTGGCTTGGCTGGTGAGGAACTATCTCAGAAACTAATCAGCATAAATCATCATCGATTATATCACAAATAACTCCTTCACTTCTTTAACTCTTAAATAACATTATCAATATGCGAACTAAACGTTTTTTCATTTTGCTGATTACACTGTTGCTTGTAAAGACAGTATACTCGCAATCATACTGGGAACTAAGTACGGAATATCCTATTATTATTGGTGTGGGTGAAACCAGAATTGTTTCCATTCCGATAAAGCTCGAATATGAATTATTGGGATGGAGTATTTCTGGACCAGGTGAGATCAAATGTGTAGAAAAGACGCTGTTTGATCTTGCAATAACAGGAGTCAAAGAAGGTTGGGTGTATATCAGAGTCGAAAGAGAGTATATAAAATTAGGAGTAGAAATAACAGAAATTGTGGCTTATGCTATATATGTTGGAGGACGTATTGAAATAAAGTCCAATAACATACAAATGCAAGTCGGCGACGTAAAGTCTTTAGAAATATCCACATCCCCTACAGAATTATCAAAATATATTATTGAAGAAAAACTTTTTATCGATTATGGTACGATTAATGCCATCAAATATGAAGGTAACGGACAGGTGCGGGCTGTAGGGCCTGGTAAGGTTCAGACTTTTGCTCAAGTTTTTTTTAAGGATGGACATTGCATGTATTCTAATCCTTGTGTAATATCAGTTCTTCCAGAAAAACTTGTTAAGAAGATTTACCTAAGCCCCACATCGCTGGAGTTTCATAAGCTGGGAGAACAGCAATCTATTACAGCCATAGTCGACCCCCAAGATGCTTCTATCCCGAGCATTGAATGGATAAGCAGTAATGAAGATGTTGCAACAGTTGATCAAAGTGGAACAGTAACTTCTGTCTCATCCGGCAAGGCTACCATTATGGCCAAGGCCACCGATGGCTCTGGTACGAAAGCAACTTGTTCCGTGACGGTTGATATAAAAGAAGAAGAGGAGGATATATATATGAACATCTATCCTACAGATGTTTTTGGCACGTCAAGAGGTTACACGTTTACCACAGAGATAGGGAGTGCGCAGTCTGCACCTATTTATAATAATACATACGGCCTGCAGATTTATAAGGGGGGTAAGATGACGATTAATGGGCTTGGAACTATGAGTAATATTATCTTCCATCTTTCAAATAGTATGCCTCTCATAACAGCAGATGTGGGAACCATAGAGAATGATCCTTCAGATAATTCAAAGGTTATCTGGACGGGGTCTGCATCAACGGTTACTTTTACTGTAGAATCATCCAACGCATTCTGCTTTAAATATTTCAGCGTTGCTAATTCAGAGATGGTAACAAACGGAGAAGAATACTATCTGATAGATGACGGACATGCGTGGTTATGTTCTATTTCTCCTTCAAATGAAGCTATTGAGATACCGGAAGCTATAGCCAAAAGGGATGGAAATGAGATTAGGGTTCATGCGGTAATTGGTATATGTGCTGATGCCTGTAGGGACGTGAAAGAGAAATTCTCGCTTGTCCTTCCCGGAAACATTATTAGCATAGGTCCTCGTGCCTTTAAAGGCTGCGGTGTAAAACAGCTCGAACTGAAAAGAACACAAATAGAGCGTATAGAGGATGAAACGTTCATGGACTGTAGTTTATCTTCTGTCTCTATTCCGGCTAGTGTGACAAGTATCGGCGATAATGCTTTTGCAGGCTGCTTAGGGCTTCGTGATATTTATTGCTATGCAGAAAATATTCCTAGTACAGGAGATAATACATTTTATAATACATGGTCAGCATCACTTCATGTGCCAGCAGTTTCCTTCAATGCTTACCTGGAAACCGAGCCTTGGTGCAACTTCACATATATCCATCCTATTGCTGATGATGATGCTATCATCGACTTTGCTGATGTCAATGTCAAGGCTATCTGCGTCACCTACTGGGACACCAACGGCGACGGAGAGCTGAGCAAAAAGGAAGCTGCAGCAGTAACATATTTGGGAAAAATATTTAAAGAAAATGCAGATCATTAGTGTCCCGTTAAAATTGGGACGAGTTAAATATTAATCAAACAGCCCCGGAATAAGGGGACTCAATTGCTCTTTGACATCATTGGAATAAGTCTTATCGAACAGTTCTCTGAGCGGTGTTTTGTCCGTGAGTGACAT
>JAFSNR010000124.1 GCA_017443345.1 Prevotella sp. | reverse complement strand
TATTTCAGTTTGGCTGCTGCCTCGTTGGTGGCACGTACAACCTTCGCAGATGTCGGCTGAGGAGCCGCTAATGTCAAGACTGATGTATGAATACCCGCTTCGTCCATCCACTTTAGTTGCGCCTCTGCATCCCACTTCGGAAGAGGAAAGCCCTCGTCCAACAGCCTTCCCTCCTTGTCGAGGGCAGACATAAACTCAGGTGTGATGATATGCGAGTGCATATCAATCACGCCCTGAGCCTGCATCATCGTTGCAAACAGCGTTGCTATAATCGTTGTCCTTATTCTCATAAAAGTACTATCTTTTTTTATTTCTCATCTCCCTTTGGAGGGGTTGGGGGAGGCTATTCCATTGAGTGTTCCCAACCTCCGCGAGTATCAATACCTGTAGCATCTGCGAGAGCTTCGAGGCGTGCAACTTCCTCTGAGGTCAACTGAATCTTAGCGGCCTCGGCAGCCTCGATGACGTGACGCTCTTTGGTGGCTCCGATAATGGGCTGTGTTCCCTTGGCGATAGCCCAGGCGATGCCGATCTGCGAGCACGATGCACCGTACTTCTTGCCGATGGTGGTCATCTCATTAGTGAGGGCTTCAAGCTGTTCCAGCACGGGGTTATACTTCTTGCCTCGGTCGCTCTCTGCGGGCAACGGGCTCTCCTTATTATACTTACCAGAGAGTGCGCCCTGTTCCAGTACCATGTAGGCCCAGAACTCAATGCCGTTCTCCTTGCAGTAGTCCAGCACACCACCTTTCTCACTCGAACGGTAGAGCAGTGAGAAGTGGTTCTGCACGGCACTCACCTTATAACCTGCCTCGCCCAGAATCTCGTTGGCACGACGTATCTCAGCGATGTTATGGTTCGACACGCCTACGCGCTTCACCTTGCCTGACTGCAGCAGGGGAATCAGTCCTGGTGTCCAACGCTCCACGTCCATCGGGTTGTGAATCCAATACATGTCGATATAGTCGATGCCCATGCGATCAATTGAAGCGAGAGCCATTTTCTCAACGCTATTTTCATAAACCTCTGCCAGCTGCGGGGTAAACTTAGTTGAAACCTCCACATCCTCGCGCTTCTCGCCAGCCACAAACGAGCCAAGAATCTTCTCCGACTCGCCCATGCCATACACGGTAGCCGTGTCCCAGAGGTTTAGTCCGTTCTTCATAGCCGCGTCGAATACGGGCTTCAAGTTCTCTACGTCGGTCTTGCTGCCGAATACTGCGTCTCCTCCAAATGCTCCTGCGCCCCAGGCCCAGGTTCCTAATGCGATCTTTGCCATAATTTTCTAATTGTTTTGATTTGATGGTGCAAAGGTACGGGGATTTTTGCAACTTCTGCCTAACTGATTTACTGATAAATCAACCCAAATTACGGATTCTACCAATTTTACATCTTTGTCTCGCAAAAAATGTGTACCTTTGTACCCGAAATGAAGCAAAGTTTGAATGTTGAATCAGTTAACGACTACGCCCGCTACGTCGGAGCAGAGGAGTTGCATCCGCTCGTCTCGATTATACATTACGACGAGCTGGAGCACTGTCGCCATTCGCTGAACAACTATCAGGTGTACGGTGTGTTCTTGTTGCAGGAAAGCCCTTACACCATTACATACGGGCAGGGTCACTATAGCCACAGTTCTGGTTCGTTGCTCTGCGTGGCTCCAGGGCAGACGGGAGGTGTGAGCGACAATGGTGAGATTATACATATTAAAGGATGGGTACTACTGTTCTCGCCTGAACTGCTTCACGGCACAGACCTCGGACGACGCATAGATGACTATCATTTCTTCTCCTACTATGAAAGCGAGTCGTTGCATCCTACGCCAGAAGAACAAAGAACGATAGAAGTTTGCTTTAAGATGATTCGCAATGAACTGCGTTCTAAACCAGACAACGAGCATCTGCGCCGCATCATCATCGCCTACCTCGAACTGATACTGGAGTATTGCGCTGGATTCTATGAGCGTCAATTCAAGACTGAGATTACAGCCGACAACGATCTTCTGAAACGCTTCGATGATTTACTGAAACACTATTACAGCGAAGGACGGCAGCGCAAGCTCGGCCTGCCCACCGTCCGCTATTGTGCTCAGGAGCTGTTCCTTTCGCCTAACTACTTCGGCGACCTTATCCGTCAGGCTACAGGCGAGACAGCCACAGCCATCATCCGCAACTTCGTGATGCAACG
>JAFSNR010000123.1 GCA_017443345.1 Prevotella sp. | reverse complement strand
GAGTCTCTGCTTTGGAGCGCACCCCACTCAGAGAACTTATTACTCAGCCTAAAAACTCGGTCAATCTCAATCATAATCTCACGGAATTAACTCTATTTGATGATATGGAATAATTAACGCGATTTTATCGCACCAGTACTATTTCATAATCGTAACTTTTTATATGGTGAATACTTAATTTGAAGACGTCTTTTATCTCTTTGAAGATGTTTTTCGGAAAAAATTAAGTAAGTATGAGAATTTTTTCGTAAATTTGCATCAAGATCGATATTTATGTACTATCAGCGACTGTCAGACGAAAAGATTCTGAGTGGTATCAGAAGAGAATATAGACTTTATCAGAGAAGAAATTATGGAACTGAAAGAGCAGCGAGTGCAGAACAGTGCATGCATTGATTCTGCCGAGTCGCGACTGAAGAAGGCCAAAGGCCAACAGAAGAGAACGACACCAGAGTTTATAACGGAGCTGGAGCCGAACGAGATCTTTGTATTCGGCAGCAATCTGAAGGGAATGCATGGCGGTGGGGCGGCCTATATCGCCTACCGCAAGTTTGGGGCCATTATGGGTCAGGGCGTGGGTCTGCAAGGACAGAGCTACGGCATCCCGACTATGCAGGGTGGCGTAGAGACCATCCGTCCGTATGTGGATGAGTTCATCCAGTTCGCCAAGGAGCACCCTACCCTCACCTTCCTCGTCACCCGCATCGGCTGTGGCATAGCTGGTTTCACAGACGAGGAGATTGCTCCGCTATTCGAGAAGTCTCACGACGTAGAGAATATCGTGCTGCCACCAGGTTGGTAACGACGAAGTGCTCACAAGAAGAAATGATGCAGAAAAAAATATGGATAATAGCCGCTATCCTTATAGTTTGTGGACTACCATTGCTGACGTCGTGCAGCAAGGACGAAACGGATGACGAACAGCCACCGCAAAAGGTTACACGCTGGGAGTGCATCCTGTTTGGCTCGTATCCTGCCAATGAGGTGGTCAGCGGCAGTTTCTATGCCGTGGACGATTACGCGCTGGTAGAAGGCGACGTGATAACCGATGCCGCGCTGTATAGCCAACTGGAGCAGGCAGCGTGGACGGACGACGACACGGAGATTGGTGGCAAGCGCTACCATAGGCTGAACGGAGCAGGGGCTGTTTCCTGTTCTACGAATCGCGAGCAGCACTACCGATGGACGGATACAGAAAAGTGGCACTACTTCGCATACGCCCCCATCAAGTGGCGCATCCTGAAGCAGACGGGCGATAAAGCCGTATTGCTGGCAGACCGCATGCCAGACACCTGCCCTTTTAACGACATCTACAAAGATACCAGTTGGAGCGACTGCAGCTTGCGTCAATGGCTGAACGGGGAGTTTCTCAGCCGGGCCTTTACGGAACAGGAGAGAAGCGCCATCGAGGAGACGGATGTCAAGAACGCCCCCAACTACTATTTCGGTACCGACTGTGGCCCCGACACTAAGGACTGTGTGTTCGTACTCTCGGAAAGCGAGACGTTCTCATCACCACTGGCCGTTGAGTATGGCTTCAGCGACAGCGACAGCGGTAACGATCCAGCCCGCAGGTTCCGCTCTACACTCTATGCCAAGTGCCGTGGGGCATGGTGGTCACCTGTTGACGGATTTCTCGGCACCTCATTCTGGTTCATGCGTTCCGTCGGCTATACAAAAGCCAACGTGGTCTATGTAGGTGAATCGGGCGACACCTATAACCGAGGCATCGTGGTTACCTGCAACGATGCTGCCGTGTTGCCTGCCATCACCCTCGACCTGTCGAAAGCCGACTATCAATCTGCAGAACCTGTGTATTCTACCGATATTATCCAATAAGTTGTGAATATGAGAACAAACATATATACCTATCTCGTCTGGCTGCTAATACTTGGAGCAACGATAGTGTCGTGCAGCAAAGATGAAGACAATGGCAGCGTAACACCCAGTAGCGAGGAACGCTATACGGGCGATAGCTACCAAGACCTGCACAGTCCTTGGGTGAAGGATCCCAGCCAGAAGACTCATGTGACTCGCTGGGAGTGCATCTTGTTTGGCTCGTATTCCACCAACGAGGTGGTCAGCGGCAGTTTCAATGCCGTGGATGATTATGCGCTGGTAGAAGGCGACGTGATAACCGATGCCGCGCTGTATAGCCAACTGGAGCAGGCAGAGTGGACGGACGACGACACGGAGATTGGTGGCAAGCGATATCACAGACTGAACGGATCAGGGGCTGTTTCCTGTTCTACGAATCGCGAGCAGCACTACCGATGGGCCGATACCGAAGCTTGGCACTACTTTGCATACGCTCCCATCAAATGGCGCATCCTTAAAATCAGCGGTACCAAGGCTGTGCTGCTGGCCGACCGCATGCCCGACACCTGTCCCTTCCACGATAAGGACGAGGATGTAAACTGGAGTGGAAGCCATCTGCGCCAGTGGCTCAACAGCGACTTCCTCCATCGTGCCTTTTCTGAGACGGAACGCAATGCCATCGAGACTACCAGTGTGGAGAATGCGCCCAACGTCTCGTACGGCACCAAGTGCGGACCTGATACACAGGACCGTGTGTTCATTCTTTCCAACAAAGAGGTGTTTGCCTCCCCACTGGCTACGGACTATGGCTTCTATGCTGGCAGCGGTATCGACGACCCCGCCCGCCGTTTCCGTTCCACGCTCTATGCCAAGTGCCGAGGTGCCTGGTGGTCGTCGGTCGAGGGCTATCGTGGCAACTCCTTCTGGTTTATGCGTACCAACGGCTATACGCCCAGTAACATCACTTATATCTGCGACTTTGGCTATCTGTATAATCAAGGAACGGCAGTCACATGTGATGATGCCGCCGTGTTGCCTGCCCTCACTATCGACCTGACGAAGGCCTCTTGGACAGTAGCCACACCAGTCATGTCAACAGACATCGTACAGTGATCGTTTTAGTTGAATATGGCAAGGAACCGACAACATATCATCCACGGCTTGCGTGACGGCATACCCATTGCGCTGGGCTATTTTGCCGTGACGTTCTCGCTTGGCATCATTGCGCTGTTGGCAGGCATCGTTGCTGCATGGTTCCGCTTGGGACTTTTCCCAGTCGCCGCCATCTGTTGCGTTATCGTCTATTTATTGATATAAACAGATCTTGAACAGTGTGTACCTGCTCTGGCATTGAAGGAGGCTTTTGAGAAGGGAGGGACCCAAAGACCCAGTGAGTCACTGGGAGGGTACCGGGCCACCGTACTGACTCCCGACCTTCTACTTTCCAGGTGGCCATACACCAACGGCAGAACAGTTCAAGACATGGTACTGTCCGCTTATTGAGAAGCTGTTATTGGAATATCCCATTTCATAAGACCGTGTGCGATACTTCCAGCACTTCAAGGGAAATAAGTATAAACTTGTACGTATTGCCTTTGATTCTGAGACCCAGGAACGGATGGTAGTCTATCAGGCACTCTATGGTGACCGCAAATACTGGGTTCGTCCGGAAAAGATGTTCTTCGAGCAGATAGAACGAGACGGCAAACGCTTTTCACGTTTTACAGAAATAGACTGGGAAGAATAAGCCAAACCATTTTTATGACAAATCATGCCTTGCCTTCATGGGGATTTTCCCTATAAAGGTTTAGGATTTCACCCATCCCGTTTTAGAGTTTATCCTTTGCAAAACAGCAGAAAAACACCGAACTTTGCAGCGTGAACAAGAAACAAAGTGTTTAACTCTTTAAAGATAGGAGATTACGATATGAAAAAGATGATGATTCTGGCAATGATGATGGTCATGACTATCTCGGCCAACGCAATGAGCTACAACGCAGCAAAGCATGAGGCTCTGTTCCTGAGCGACAAGATGGCTTACGAGCTGAACCTTACCGCTGCACAGTATGAGGCAGTCTATGAGATCAACCTCGACTACCTGATGAGCCTGAACGGTCATGGTGACGTGTTTGGCATCTGGTGGGATCGTCGTAACGCAGACCTCAGCTTCGTGCTGAACAGCTGGCAGTATGACAAGTATGTAGCACTGAACCACTTCTATCGCCCCGTGGCTTGGAGGGCTGGTGGCTGGACATTCGCAGTATATGCTCACTATGACAGAGGACGTTTCTACAATGCACATCCGAAAGTGTTCGTAACCTACAAGGGTGGTCACAACAAGGTTCACGGCTCACACTATGCTCACATGCACAAGCCCGCACCTGCTCCTGCAATGGGACATCGCAATGCTCCGATGCACGACAAGGGCGCAAGAGTGATGAACGACAAGGGCCACATGGGCAACCATAATATAGGCAACCACAACAATGCTCATAAAGCACCGAATCGCGAAGTCGCTATAAACACTCGCAACAATCACGGTGGTTCCGGCCACTTTGGAGGTCGCAGGTAATTCCGCTTTGCTCTACTATATGCCTCGCAAGAGGACTCCGGGGAATCGTAGGAATACGGTTCCCTTTTTTAATCATAGTACTCGATTTGCAATTCCTCACTGACGTTTAAATCGTCGTGGAATCCATCATCGTACTTGTATACAATACGAAGACCACGATAAGTAGAAGGGACTTTTAGTGTTTCTATCAAATGCCATTTTGGACGGCCAAAGTCGTAGGATTCCCTGTCAAGGATGATACGGTTTGAAACGAAGTCGAAGGTATAATAGCCGCCACCTATGCACTGATCACCAGGCTTCAACAAGTGCTTGTGCTGGTCAACCATGCCGAGGCGGAAATACCCGTCCATCGTGATTATAAACTTCGGGAGGTTCATGCGATACCTAACAGTTCTATTTCAAAGATAAGTGTTGTCCTCACGACGGAAATTCGAGAACAGGCATATCACCAGAACCGACAGCAATAGCGGTCATGGCATCCGTAACCGTCAATTCACTCGTATATTTCAGTCCTATTTCTATCATTTCTTCATAAACTATCCTAAATCTAAGGTGCAAATATAGTAAAAATGCAACAGATTCCGTATATTTGCATGATTAAAACAACATAGTTTAAGGATTTATACTAAACAAATACGATTATGAAAGATTCGATTAAACGAGAGCAGAATGGAGCTTGTTCCGGTTATGCCGAGTGTGAGAATGTTCGCACAAAGTGCAACATTCTAATTCTACAAGGCTCACCACGAGCCAACGGCAACACCGTATGGATGGCGGAAGAGTACAAGAAGGCTGCCGAGGCAGCAGGCCATCAGGTCACACTGGTAAACGTGTCGAAGAAAAAGATTGCAGGCTGTCTGGCTTGTGAGTACTGTCATAACAAAGGCAATGGTGCCTGCATTCAGAAAGACGATATGCAGGAGCTTTACCTCCTTATGGCAGAGGCAGAGGTACTGGTACTGGCTGCACCTATCTATTACTTTACACTCTGCGCACAGATTCAGGCTCCCATCCAGCGCATGTACTGTGTGAACGCTCCTGCTAAAGTGAAGAAGATGGCTCTGCTGATGTCATCCTATTCGCCTGGTGTCTATGACGGTGCCATTGCTGAGTTCCGTGACATCTGCAACTACTGGAAGGTCGAGAATATGGGCTACGTCAGTGCAAAAATTGACGAGCAGAAGACTGATGCGACGCTGAGCAAGATTCAGGCATTGGTGGAGAAACTGTAGTATATATATATGTATAGCATAAAGTATAAAGTAACGACCAGCACCTGCGACAGCGAGGGACGATTGAAACTCTACTCTGCCCTCCAGATGATGCAGGACTGCTCAGAAATGTGGATTGACAGCGAGCCTGATGTAAAGCAGTATTTCACAAAGCAGAATATGGCTCAGCTACTGGCAACCAGACAGGTGGAAATACTTCGGGTTCCTGAATACAAGGAGAATCTGACAGTTACCACCTCTGTCTATGGCATGAAGCCGATGTTCGGGTTCCGCAACACATTTATCTACGATTCAGAGGGAAAGCCATGCTATAGGACATGGAGCATGGGGGCATTTGTTGATAAGGCAGCAGGTAAGCTGAAACGAGTGGATGATGCTACAATTGCATCCTTGACACTTGAACCTCAGTTGGAGATGAACTATAAGGATCGTCGCATCATCCTGCCACGTGAAGTTGGCGAAACGCTTGAACCCATCAAAGTGCTCCGTGCTGACATTGATTACAACAAACACGTGAACAATGCAAACTATGTCCGTATGGCAATGGAGTTGCTTCCTGAAAACTTCAAGGTACAAGGTCTGAGAGTAGAATATCGTGTTGCTGCAAAGTTAGGTGACGTGCTTATTCCTACTATCTATAAAATTGAAGGAGGATTCATCATTTCCCTTTCTGTTGGCAACGATGTCAGTACAATTATTGAATTTACTGGAAATTGTGGATGAAAGGCAAATTTAAAGAATGAAGTTGAAGAAGCAAGGCCGGTATGATAAAATATTAAGATATGCGTAAATTTGTTAATACAACATAGTTTAAGAGAATTGTCTAATGATTGAGATTAGAAGATACGAAGAAAAAGACAAGAAGGAGGCAATGGCAATATGGAATGCCATGGTTCATGAGGGTATCGCTTTCCCGCAAGATGAAGAGCTGACAGATGATACAGCTGACGAATTCTTTATGAGCCAGTCATATACTGGCATTGACGTAGGAAGTGTGGCCCCACAGGGGCCCCATGAAGGACGGCCATTACGAATATATTATTCCACACTATATTAAGCTGGTTTAATATATGGATTATCTGCCTAAAGAATGAATTATTTCTTTGCTAAAATATTGGATTTTCTTGTAGTTTTTTAACCACTTCATGCGATTTCATATCAGAAAGAGTCAATTAAACAATGAATCGATGAAAGACTTTGAATATGAATTCGAACAAATGGTGAGGACACACCGCAGTACAATTTACACCGTCTGCTATATGTTCTCCAACGACCAGGACGAGGTGGCCGACCTGTTTCAGGAGGTGCTCATCAACCTGTGGAAGAGCATGCCCTCGTTTGAGGAGCGTAGCGATGTGCGCTCCTGGATTTACCGCGTCAGCCTGAACGTCTGCATCTCCATTGACCGAAAGAAGCGACGCAGCAGGACGGTGCCGCTGACGATGGACATCGACCCCTACGAAGAGACGGAGACCAACCAGAACTCGCGCCAGATGGATATGCTACGTCGCCGCATCGCCCGTTTAGGACAGTTCGACCGCGCCATTATCCTGCTCTGGCTGGAAAACATGAGTTACGAGGAGATTGCCGCCATCATGGGCATCACGGTGAAGAACGTCAGCGTGCGCCTCTATCGCATCAAGGAGGAACTAAAGAACATGTCAAACGTTTCCGATAAGCCATGAGCATAGCAAGCTGGCTTGCTATGCCATGACGAGGAAACGAAAAACGAAGTTTAACGATTAAAAACTACAGAACATTATGGAAAATCAGAACAACTTACAGGAACTGGAGCAGCTGCGCAGTCAGGTCGCAGAGTTCAAGAGCCGCATGGAGCAGCAGGAGATTGTGAGCCGACATCTGCTTGACGAGGCGATGAAAGGCCACGTGTCGTGGATTAAACAGATGAGCGTCTGGGGTGGCTTCGTTGACTTGGCATTGGTGCCGTTGGTGATTTATGCCTTACGTGGCATCGTCGGCGTTTCATGGCTGCCAATCATTGCCGTATGTATAGTGATGGTTTTCGAGGCCTTTTTCAATTTCTGGAATGTCAGCACCATTCGCGACAAGTATCTGGCAGCTAACGATGTAATCAATACACAAAAAAGACTGAGGACTTACAAACGCAGGGAGAAACTATACTTTTACATCATAATCCCCTTCCTCCTGCTCTGGTTAGTATGGCTTTTCTTCGACGTATATAGTGGCAAAGACATCCCATTCCCAAGCACAGACAGGCTGATTTTTGATCTCACTGCCATTGCCATCTTGTTCGCTATATGCTTCTATGTCTTCTATCGCGAAATGCGCTCGCTGAACAAGGCCGTCCAAGAGATAGAAGAGTTCAAGGAGACCGCATAAGACCATTCATATCTCCTATATTATCACAAAAGTATCCTCCATGTCAATTAGATGTGGAGGAATATTTGTTTCTCTGCGCCATAATATACGTAGGAAAAGGGGAAATAGTACGGGCAAACAGGGATTGAGACGGCATGTAACAGGGAGAGAGACGGTACCTAACCAGATTCGGACGCCCGCCCGCACAAATAAGGGCGGGCGCCCTTATATGTTGGAGCACCCGCCCTTATATGCTGGAGCGGTCGGTCGAAACCGGTTTTTATTCCTTAGTAGTATCCTGTTTAGGGAAGTAGAGCCAGCGGCGGCTCTCACGCACCTTCCACAAACGCGGATGTTCGCCCTTGCAGAGGCTGTCGAGATAGGTTTTGGCAGAGTCGCGCTTCAGGCCGCTGAATATCATAAACTCTGGAATCGTCGCGTAACCCAACTTCAGGCAGAGTCGCAGAGCCTCATCCATTGCCTTCTCGTCGTACATCTGACTGTTTCCCACCTGAGCCTCACTCTTGCGGTAGCCCTCGCGATTCTTACCACCTTCTTTGATGAACTCCTTGGAAGGGATGAATTCAATGCCTGCATACTCAATGTCTCTGCCATGAATGGTCTTGGGGTCGGTATGCTCCCCCAGCAGTTTCAGCTTGGGGGCGAACGAGCCGATGGGTGTCTCTACACGATAGCCGTCTGACAGCCAAAGCCCAACAACGTCCATCATTACATTCATCACCATCTGTAGTTCTCCAGTGCGCAGATTGCGATACTTGTTGCAGAAATCCTCCAGCTGCTTGAAGCTTTTCTTACGTCCTTTCGCAGGACGCACATAGAGCAGCGGCTTGCCGTCCTCGCCCTTCGTTGGGCGCGGATGAATCTCAAATTCTATTCCGTCAGTCTTACGTGGCATATTTCCTTACTTTATTTTGATGCAAAATTACAAAAAAATAACGAATAATCCAAATATTTTCGTAACTTTGCAACGATATTTCGATACAATGACAAAGAAGCAATGGAGAATTTTGAAGAGATATTGAGAACAGACCTGCACCAGTTCCTGCTGTCGATGAAGGAAGTGGACGAACGTTTGCCGGAATGTCCCGATGTCGAAGAGAAATGGGAAGAGATAGCCAAGGCTTACATCCCCGATGGCATCAGGGAGTTCCAGGACTACCCTTCAGCATCCCTCGGCTGGATGATGTATATCGGTATGGCCGTTGCCAAGATGTGGGACACGGAATGGGAGATCTACTCGAAGATTGAAGACCTCTATACCTATATGCGCGACAAGCGGGGCTACGACCAGATGGATGAATACATCCGTGAGGAAGTGCTTTTGCTGCAGGGCATAGACTACACAGTTCTGGAGAAAGTGACAGGCGAGTGTGCCTCCCGTGTCTATAATGCCCTGATGCACCAGCATCTGGAACCTGGCACGAAAGAGGCCTTCAACGGCTACGTCGTCTGTCTTCATCAGCTCTACCTGACGGGAGCTGCCATGCAGCTGAAGCGGATGGGCTATCACATGACAAAAATGGAATAAACATGACAAAGAAAAAACTATTGTTAGGAACAGCAGCGTCAGTTCTTGTCTTTCTTACGGGCTGTCAGACCAATAATATATCAGAAGCCCAGCGGTTTGAAGCAAGTATCCGAAAGGAGCTGCCTTTCCGCATTGATTCTCTGCGTTGGTTTGACGGCGTGGATATGGCAACGTATCAGTTTGCCAGTCAGGATTATATCCAGGCACTGCCTGACGCAGAGATTGGCATGAACGGCGAATGGTCTGTGTATAGGACTTTTGACTATCAGAAAGCATCGCGACAGACGGAAGATAAGGTGTGGCGCAATGTAGTTGTCTCGAAAAAGAACCAGCGTATCATCTGTATAGACCGTTATCTGAGAGACGGACGGACTCAGGGCTATGTCTATGTGCTGCAATGTGAGACGAAGAAATATCCGACCTTGGGCCACTATCATTGGGATGTCAGCGACCCTCACAATATCGAATCAGCAGGTGCGGCTCTCGATCATCTGAGGAATCTCACACTTAGGAGGATAAAGGGAAGTGGCGGTTATACGACTCCTGCTTCGCAAGATGACTATTGGACTTTGATGTTCCATGCAGATTCGCTCTTTGCCGACGGCCTGTATGCAGAGGCGAAGCAAATATATGATCTGGCTTTCACAGAAGATCGTTACATCCTGCCAAGTCAACTATCGACGGTAGCCAAGAAAATGATGGCCATACGAAATGACGAGGCCGCTCAGAACTATTTCAACCATCGCGTTCAGATGGAAAAAGACTTCTATGAAGAGCCGTCGGCATGTCCCTATCCTGAACTGAGAGATACATTTGAATTGCGTAAACAGACCAGGAACTACAACCTGCCGCTGAAACAGAAACTGGAGTGGATCTTTGAGCGTGACCAGTATGACCGTATGTTATGGAGCCTGACGGCAAACAGGCATCCGGAGCAGACACGTCGTAATAATATGTTGGGAGCACGTGCATGGGACACCGACAGTACCAACCTCGTCATGGTGAATGAGGTCTTGTCGGAAGGCGGAGTTCCACGCAAGTCACAGGTCGGAGAGTTTGGCTTGTTGGCCGTATGGTTAGTATTTCAGCATAACCCTTTGGAGCAACAGGAGAGGTTCCTGCCACAATTGGAGGAAGCAGTACGTCGTGGCGATATTGCCCCCATGTATCTGGCTATGTTGAAAGACCGCATTGATGTCCGAGAGGGCCGTCCGCAGAAATATGGCACGCAGTCGGGGCCTGACGGTCTGTGTCCATTACTGGATGCCTCGCGTGTCAATGAATGGCGAAAAGAGGTTGGACTTCCACCAATCGAGATAAAATAATGGAAATGCGATGAGTTTCATTAAGTACATAGCAGACGAGAACCACTACAAGGAAGTCCTGTCATTGGTTGATAAGGCAAAGCAGACGGTGTGGACTGTGGCCGACGTGAGTATTGTTCAGACCCCATTAAATAGCACAACATGCAGATAATACTCGCTTCCGCAAAAATCATGAACGACAAGCTAAAGTCTGTTCCTGACATTAGCCTGTCAACACCTCGTTTCAAGAGTGAGGCAGAATCCTTTGCAAGAGATATGGCTCAGTATTCTGCAGAGACGATAGCCGAAATGCTGGGTTGCAGTCAGCAGATAGCAGCTCAGAACAGGTTCAGGTTCATGCAATTTTTCGATGAGAATCCAAAGCTTCCAGCCATCCTTGCTTATCATGGTCAGGCTTATAAGCACTTGAAGGCTGAGACGCTAAATGTGAATGACCTCAATTATTCCCAAGGGAAGTTATGGATTACCTCATTCCTATACGGTCTGCTTCGTCCTTTGGATAGTATTCTTCCTTATCGGATGGAAGGCCACGTGGGAATGGACTAAATGCGAGCTGTAGCAGCAAGTGCCTGTTTTCTCCTATTTCTTTAATGACATAATCTTTGTAGGACAAGCCAAGGTACATTTGCCGCACTTCAGGCAGTCGGGATGTAGATAACCTGACTCCTGACCTCGGCTGTCGTAAGGCGTAAGCTGCATGGGGCAGACACGAGCGCAACTCTTGCACTTCATCTGGCAGGTGGCTGCTACATGCACAGCGGTGTAGGGCTTGGGTAGTGGCTGGTGCTTTGGAGCCACCCATGACGAGATGGTTCCCATCGGGCAGAAACTACACCAGGTGCGAGGAGCATAGATGAAATTCAACGTAACCCCGACGATGGTAGTCATCACAATAATCGTCCAGAATACGCGACCTATTCCGCTCCACATAGCCAAGCCTCCCTCGCTCCAGGGAACGGTGAATGTCAGTTGGATGCCGAACATACTGAAGATGAAGAACACCATAAACAGGCGGAAGCCGAAGGTACGCACAAACTGAGGTATCGGTTTGTGGGGTGAGTACTTCGATAGCAGTCGGTCGTATAAGTTACCTCGCGGACAGACATTGCCACACCAAAAGCGGCCTCGCCAGATGGAGGTCAATACGGGACCAATCATACAGATGAGCGCGATGAGTCCGATAACGGGATAAAACCATCCGATGATGATGTAGGCGATGATGATCCAATAGAGGTTCAACCCTGGCGTCGCAAAGTGACGGTGAAAGTTCTTCTTTTTGTTCTGTTCCATATTACTCGTTTGTTATTGTCTTCCCAAGGATTATCATGTTCTATCGGTGATTTGAACTCTTTACCAGCAATCAGCAACAGCATGGGTGGACGAAGCATCCAACCGGTCAGGGCGATAAAGAGGGTCAGCACGATACCCGACAGACAGAAGCACAGCAACAACAGACAGAGCACAATGCCCAGCCACTTGTGGTGCCAGCACAGCGTGCGCCGTTTCCAGCGGATACGTTCCCATATTCTTTTCAATATCGTCATGCCATTATTTCTAATCCCTCTGCTTGGATAGCTCTTGGGAACAGCAAGCGGATGTCATGGAAATCATCATCAGACAGAGTAAAAATCAAACAAACCTACTTCTATCCTTACATTATGCGACTAATCACATATTACTTCATATACCCTACCGGGTTGTTGAGCAGTGGGATCTGAGTATCTTTCAGATTGAGTGACTTCGTAAGTGCCTCTTTGTCCATCGATGCACGGGGAACGGTGGCGAGCTTGGCTGCTGCACAATAAAGTCCGATATTGCCCGACACATATCCTGCATCCATGCAGGCAAACGACTCCACCAGCTGACGCTGCGAGGCAAGTCCTTCAGGATAGCGTGAGATATCGGCTACCATTACGAGAAATACAGGAGCTTCCATCGGCTGCTTGCCACAAACTGCTGGACGAAGGTCTTCTGTGGTTATACGGGTAAGCTGGCTCTGTTTTGCATCATAGAGGTAGGCTCCGCTGGCCATACAGACATAGATGTCGACATCCTGCGAATTGACGGCAGAAGGAGCTGTGCGTTTGCCGTCCTCGCGATTGACGCCATTAGCAGCCCAGAGCAGAGAAGAAAGGTCTTCGAGCGAGAGCTGCTTGTCGGCAAACTCACGCTGGGATGCACGATCAGAGAGTGCCTGCATCAGTGAGACATCAAGTGCCTTATCCGGCTCCAGCAGTTTGATGATGCTGTCGGCAGGAATCTCCGTAACAGATTTCTCTGCCTTTGCTTCTGGTTGGTTACTTGCTGCGTTTCCGCAAGCTGTCATTGCCAAGGTGAAAATACCAATGGCAGCCATGTTGATAATGTCCTTTCTCATATTCCTATTCGTTTATATAATTCTTTGTGCTCATGTCATAATACAGAGCTTCGAGTTCCTGTAGGGTCAGGTTTTCTACAGAGTGTTCGATTATTCTTATCAGTTCTTCGCGACGGAAATCGTCTGACTGTCCGAATCGTCCTGTGTATGCCATATTTTACTCTCCTATAATCGTTACTACTAACCTTCTTGCTCCACCGTAATTCCTGTATTCGCAGAAGTAGATTCCCTGCCAAGTTCCCATGTTCAGGCGTCCGTTGGTTATAGGGATGGTCAGGCCAACGCCACTCAACGTTGACTTGGCATGAGCAGGCATGTCGTCTGCACCCTCTAGAGTATGCTCATATTCTGGGCGATTCTCAGGGACGAGGCGGTTGAAAATGGTTTCCATATCCACACGAACGTCTGGGTCTGCATTTTCATTGATGCTCAGTCCGCAGCTCGTATGCATGCAGAATAGATTGATGATGCCTGTTTTAGGCAACTTAGGCAGCTGACTCAGAATCTCACTGGTCACCAAATGAAACCCGCGAGACTTAGGTTTTAGGATTATCTCTACTTGTTGAACCATCATTTCTATAAACTAACCTAATTTTTTGATGCAAAGTTACAAATAAATAACGAATAATACAAATTATTTCGTATCTTTGCAACGATATTTCGATACAATGACAAAGATGTAATCGACGTAAGTCGCTTGCCAAAGCAAGAACTGAAACGATGAACAAAGGGCTGATAATTTTCGACTTCGACGGCACGCTGGGCGATACCAGGCGGAATATCGTCACGACTATGCAGATGACTATAGCGGAGTTGCACTTACCTATCCGTAGCGAGGAAGAATGTGCAGCCACTATCGGACTTCCGCTGGCAGGGTGTTTCAGAACGCTGTTTCCTGACATACAGGAGGAACTTATCCCCCGATGCGCTGAGACATACAGGAGATTCTTCAATGAGAATCTGAAAACCATTCACCCAGAGGCATTCCCAGGCGTTGTTGAAACACTGTCTATCCTGCATCAGAAAGGTTTTGTACTTACGATTGCCTCTTCACGATCTCGCAATTCTCTCACAGAGTTGATTCGAAATATGGGCATTGCCGACTATATCTCTTATATACTTGGTGCTGACGACGTGAAAGAGGCAAAGCCGAAGCCAGAGCCAGTACTGAAAACCCTTGGTGCCATGCATTATGATGCAAGCGAAACCCTCGTAGTCGGCGATATGGCAGTAGATATCCAAATGGGAGCCAATGCAGGAGCCAAGACTTGTGGCGTGACATGGGGTAATGGAACCAAGGATGAACTTGAGGAAGCTGGAGCAGATTTTGTCATTAACAGCATAGATGAATTAATAGGAATCATTGTAAAGAATGAATCGTAAGATGGATCCAATGGGCAGAGCGATTGCCGACTACTGGAAGACGATGGTGAGCACCAATCGTCCTAAGACGGCAGACAAGCTCAGAGTGTTCTCCCCGATATTTGAGGAGGATGAGATACCCCTGACTACACTATTCCGCAGCTATGAGGATATGCCTGAGATAGAGCGTAAGGCACTTGACATGGCGAAAGGGAGGATTCTGGATGTAGGAGCGGCTTCTGGTTGTCATTCTTTGGTTCTCCAAGAGCGAGGTATGGATGTTACCGCAATTGATATTTCCCCTCTTTCCGTAGAAACTATGAAAGAGCGAGGTGTCAAGAAGGTGCTGGAACAGGACTTCTTCACTCTGGAGGGTCAGTATGATACCATCCTGATGCTGATGAATGGTATAGGCATTGTGGGAACCTTGGAACGAATGCCAGAGTTCTTCAGGCAGCTCGACAAGATTCTGACACCTGGAGGTCAAGCTCTCTGCGATTCATCGGATATCAGCTACGTTTTCGAGAATGAGGAAGGTATGATAGATATTCCAAACGAAATGGACTATTATGGTGAGCATAGCTTCCGGATGCAATATAAGAACACCATCGGAGAACCTTTCAATTGGCTCTATATCGATGCAGAAACCCTGATGCAAAAGGCAGGAAGATGCAGATATGCAGCCGAGGTGGTGGCCGAAGGTGAACACTATGATTATTTGGCGAGAATTACAAAGAAAGAATGAGCTTCATTAAGTACATAGTTGACGAGCGCTCGGCCCTATGGGACGCTTGCCAGAGCAAGAACCGGATTATCCTCATTTTATCAAGCAATAATCAGGCTCAGATAGAAGCTGTTAGCTGAAGAATCTCGTGAATGCCTTGACGCAGTAGATGTGGTCGGCTGTGCTACCCGTTTCCCTGCAGCTATGCATAGCCAGGATGGCATTGCCCATATCGACACCCTTTACTGGAATAGATGATGCGAGGATGTTTCCCAATGTGCTGCCGCCTGCCACATCGGAGTGGTTCACGAATCGCTGACACGGCACTCCGGCTTCTCTACAGATCTCTGTGAAGACAGCAGCCGACACGGCATCGCTTGCATATTTCTGAGCCGCATTGAACTTGATGACAGGACCGCCGCCGAGAACGGGATGGTTCGTGGGATCATACTTCTCGCTATAGTTCGGATGCCAGGCATGGGCATTGTCTGCCGATACCATAAATGCCCGCTCGACAGCCTGATAAAATGCCTCTTCACTTCCACTCTGTGCCAAAGCAATACGTTTCAGCATCATTGACAGGAACGGACTGCCGGCACCCTGCTTGGTCTGCGAGCCAGTCTCTTCATTGTCGAAGATGGCCAGTACCTTAGTGGCATCGGTAGTGTCTGTGGATATCATTGCCTCCAGACCTGCAAAGCACATCGAGAGGTCATCGAGTCGGCCTGAAGACAGGAACTCATCATGCACACCGAAAGTACAGGCTGGTGTTGCATCAGCCAGATAAAGGTCAAAGTCGAGGATGTCCTCTTGTTTGATAGCCAGTTCTCCGCAGATGACATTCATCAGCAGATTCCCTCGCTCTAATTCATTGGTGACGATTCCCAATATAGGCAGCATATCTTTCTGCTTGCTCAGCTTCACGCCGTCGTTCACCTGACGGTTGAAGTGAATAGCCAGGTTGCTGATTTGCAATAGCGGACGCTTGACATGCAACAGCAGTGTCTTGGGATGGAGTGCATCCTCACCACGGACTATTACTCGTCCAGCTATCGTCAGGGGACGGTCAAACCACGTTGACATGATAGGACCTCCATAAACCTCCGTATTCAGTTTCACGATGCCACTCTCGCAGGTCATCTCCGCATTAGGCTTGATGCGGAACGTGGGCGAGTCGCAGTGGGCGCAAATCATGCGGAATCCTGCATCGGCCAGCGGTTTGTGTCCGATGTGGAAGGCATATACCGACGAGTCGTTCTTCGTCACGTAGAGTTTATCACCTGCCTTAACCTCTCCGATAGGCATCTGAGGGTCCAAGCGACGATAGCCAGCCTGCTCCAGATAGCTGGCGATGTTCTTTGCTGCCAGGAAATTCACCGGCGAAGCATTCAGGAAATCCAAAAGTCTTTTAACCATATTGCAATCGTTATTCTTTTCGTCGTCTCAATAATTCTGCAGCCTGAAGTTGTCTGCCTAAGGCATCATCGGCAGCAAGCAGGGTGATGTCGTTTTCCAGATTCAGCGCAAAGAGTACACGCGCATAAATGCCCATGGAAACCGTCGGGTCAAAAAACGGCAAAACCACATGGATTTGCCGTTTTTTAGTTTCTATACTATCATGACTAAACTCCAAGGACAATAGCCGGATCGATATTCAGCTTTCGGCTGATTTCCCTTCCCGTCTTCAAAGAAGGCTCACCTTTGCCGGTGATAATCTCACTGATACGTGCCGTGCTCAGTCCCAGCATTTCAGCAAGCTTTGTCTGGGTCAGCCCCATCTCATACATGCGGAGCTTGATGGTCTCCACCAGCGTTGGAGCAGCCACAGGGTAATGCTCCTCCTCATAGTCTGCCACAAGGTCGGAAATCAAATCCAGCTCCAGCATGTTCTTGTCATCGGCAGGCGTATCGTTGCCGACAACTTTCAGGAGCTCATTGATGCGGTCGCAAGCTGCCTTGTACTGCTTCTCTGTCTTTATCTGTACCATAACCTATATGTTTTTAATGTCCTTAATCTTGTCATATTCTTCATGTGTGCCGACAAACCGCATATAGACCTTCTTGTTGATGAACAACACAACGGCCACTATACGGTAGTTGTTGCCCTTGATATCGAACACGTAATGGTCGTTGCCTACATAATCCACTGTGTTGAACGTCTGCTTGATGTCTGCAAAGTTCGACCAGTTGGCCTTAGTAGTCCTCTTATACCAGTCACGGAGAGCCACGTCAGCATCAGCATGCTTGGCTATGAAATCCCGTATCATGGAAAATGAAATCACTCGCATATTCCGAATTTTGGTGCAAAGATAAATAAAATATTCGGTAAGACCAAATATTTTTCGGAAAGTTTTAATAAATCTACATTTTATTACCACATGGTAAGACCGAGACAGAGGTGAGCCGCTGGCTGTCGGGAACACATAACCTGACGCTTTCAACTATCTGCAAGATATCAACGGCATTGGGCGAGGATCTTGTCACAGTACCCTAAAGTTAAAACTATCTGAAAAGTGCATCCAGAGGCGTTTTTCTACGATTTTTTGTGTACCTTTGGCTACACCGAAGGTACTCTCGCTCGAAAATGAAAAGAAAAACAAATTTTCCTTTTGCATTTTGCTCACTTATCCGTACCTTTGCACCCCGATATGCAAAAGCAAAAGAAGATACTGTTCCTTCATGGATTCTATGCCAGCGGCAGTTGTGTGCCAGCTCAGGCATTGAAGGAGGCTTTCGAAAAGAAGGCCACCGTACTGACTCCCGACCTCCCACTCCACCCTGCGGATGCTATTAGGTTCATCCGTGACATCTGCGACCAAGAGAAACCTGATATCCTCGTGGGCAACAGCTGTGGTTCGTTCTATGCACAGATGATCTCACCGATTATCGGAGTCCCAGCCCTACTCGGCAATCCGCATTTCAAGATGTCTGACTTCCTCCGCGAGCGTATCGGCAGCCATCAGTACAAGTCACCAAGAGCCGACGGCAAGCAGGACTTCACCATCGACGAAGACCTGATTAAGGAGTTCGAGGAAATGGAAGCCCATCAATTCGACTGCTGTAAAATATATAATAAGGAACGTATATGGGGCATTTTTGGTGAAGAGGATACACTGGCACATTTCGAGCCACTGTTCTTAGAGCACTATACTCATTCGTTCCACTTCCCTGGTGGTCACACCCCAACGGCAGATCAGTTCAAAACCTGGTACTGTCCGCTTATTGAGAAGCTGATTTAAGTGTAATTAGGATGAATTTCCTGCCCAAAGGACATACAAATAAATATATATATGCAACATGAAACTAATAGATAGAAATTTGATTGAGAATTTGGCAGAAGAAGCCAAGAAATCACCAAGACTGAGAAAGAATTACAACTTCCACCAGAGTCTTGATGATAAATGTCACCGTTTCCTTAATGCCTTGGAGCCAGGTACATTTATTCCTGTGCACCACCATCCAGACAAGGACGAGACTTTTGTAATCTTGAAAGGCAAAGTCAGAGTGACAACCTATAATGACAATGGCGAGGTGCTGACAACCTGTGTTATCAGTCAGGAGAGCGGTACTTACGGTGTTGATATTCCAAAGAATGTCTGGCATGGGTTAGAGTGCCTGATACCGGCCGTCTTGTTAGAATGTAAGGCAGGACCATTTGTCGAACACGAGGTTGACGGTATCTTGGAAATAAAGAGTGGCAAGGACATCTACCTTGCTGGAGGCTGTTTCTGGGGAACGGAGCATTACTTCAAGCAGATTGAGGGTGTGGTGGAAACATCAGTAGGATTTGCCAACGGATACACTGCAAACCCGACGTATAAAGAAGTATATACCGATACAACAGGATATGCAGAGACGGTTCATGTGAAGTACAATCCCGATGTGGTGAGCCTTGAGTTCCTGTTACAGATGTTCTTCAAAGCCATCGACCCGACAAGCCTCAACAAGCAAGGTCACGATGAAGGCACTCGCTATCGTACAGGCATCTATTATACCGATTCAGAAGATCTGTCTGTTATCGAAAAGGTGTTTGCCGAAGAACAGAAAAAGTATCAGCAACCTCTGGCCGTTGAGAAACTACCTTTGGAGAACTTCTATACGGCCGAAGAGTATCACCAGGACTATCTCGACAAGAATCCCACGGGCTATTGTCACCTACCCCAGTCACTCTTCGAGTTTGCACGACAAGCAAAGATGTAAACGTGGCAATTCACCAAAAAGAAATGAAAAAGAAGAAAACATGGATTTGGGTGCTTGCTGCCATCTTTTGCATTTGCGCCACTTGCATAACGACTTGCTGCACCAGCAGTGACGAGAACACTGTTGTTGAGACACAGCAGCCCACCGTACAACGCATCACTGAGCGAGGCAAGCTGCTGGTAGGAACCACAGGAGACTATCGGCCTCTCTCTTACCGCGAGGCCGATGGTAACTATTGGGGCTTCGGCATTGAGATGGCAGAGAAGATAGCCGAGCGTATCGGTGTAGGCATTGAATTCGTACAAACCTCGTGGCCAACGCTGACTGCCGACGTGCTGGCAGAACCACAGACATTTGATCTCGCCATCGGTGGCATCACTATTACCGACACGCGAAAGGAGACGATGCTGATGAGTGACGGTTATTTGGCCAATGGCAAGACCATCATTTGCCGCTCACCAGAAGCAGACCGATACCAATCTCTGGCAGATTTAGACAAGCCGGAAGTGCGCGTGATGGTAAACCCGGGAGGACTTAACGAGAAGTTTGCCAATGAGAATCTGCCCCATGCCACCATCATCGTCTATCAGAAGAACGAGGAAATCCCCAATCAAGTGGCCGAGGGCAATGCCGACGTGATGATTACCGAAATTACTGAGGCTCCGTGGTACATTCAAAACGACCCGCGTCTTGCTGCTCCGCTTCTTAATACGCCTTTCACCCACGGAGAAATCGGCGTGCTGATGCGTAAGGGTCAAGACGATCTGCTACAGATGGTCAATAACGCCATCCGACAAATGAAATCGGACGGCACCCTCCGTCGTTTACATGAGAAGTACCAATTAATATACGCGTATTAATATGAAGTTGACGGTATTATCTGATAATCGGAGAATACCTCAATCACCTTTACCCAGTCCGTTTCAGGCTCGAAGCCGAACTTGTCATCTATCCCCACATTAAAATAGAGTTTTGACTCGAAGTTCTGGAAACTCGTATTGCCCACTTCCGGATTCTCGTTGGCATAGTCGAAATGAATGCCCTCTTCCGCAAAACGCGCCCTATACTCGTCCATCTTCTCGGCATAGCATCCACTCCATAGAATCAGGCAGATATCCTCACGGGCGGTCATCAGTTGAAGGGCTTCCCTCGAATAAGGATAGTAGTCATAGGTCTCCTCATTCTCATAGCAGGCCCGCAAAATGGTATCGTGAATATCCACCACAACGTATATTTTCTCCCATTTCTTCTCGATCTTGCGGTTAAACGCCACTTCAAATGCTTTTGCTATATCCATAAATCCTAATAATTCTCAAAATTCTCTGCAAAGATAATGATAATTCAGCAATCCACAGCCATTTCAGGCACAGATACATAACTTTTTTCCGTAAATTCCCCTTATTCTCGAAAAATATATTTATATTTGCGACGTAAACAAACATATTAACTATCATGAAAGAAAAGGATGTAAATAACGAACAGAAGGTTATTGCTACAAATAAGACTAACCCTGTGCTGATGAAAATAGCAAGGAGGGAAAAATGGATAAAGCCTTTTGCAAAGAAACTGACGGCTGAGGATGCTAGCCGGATAACCGAATTACGATTTCAGAAACTTTTCGTGGCCTTTGTTCCTGCTAATGGTGACGAAGAGATGCTGGTTGATGCTGGAGACGGCAATTATTCAGCATTCTTCACCATCGAATATGATGATATCAACATGTTTGATGCAGAAGAAATAATAGATGCCTCTGGAAATGCTTTTCGTTTCTCTGACGACCAAGAAATCCATCGGCCTTACACGTTCGGTATCTGGAATACGCTACCCGATGCCACTCTTGAGCACTTCGACGAATTCGAGTATTTCACGGGTGTGACGTCCATTCCACCTTTTGCTTTCTATCGTTTCAAAAACCTGAAAAGTATTGTTTTGCCTCCAAGTATCAAGAAGATCGGGCAACATGCTTTTCTCGGCTGTATTTCTTTAGAAAGCGTTAAGTCGGAGTTACAATTAGGAGATATTGTCAAACTCATTAAACAATAAAGTATGATGAACGAAACAGAAAGAATGCGGGCATTCGAAGAATTTGTTCGTGTCTGCGATAGTATGAAATATGGAGAGAAGCAGATAATAGGACAAGGGAATCCCAAATCGAACATCCTCATCGAGGGGATGGAACCTGCGATTAATGCGGACGATCCGAATAAAGAAATTCTGGATAATATAAAAAATGTTCAAGAGGGCTTAAAGAACAAAGATGAAGGCCGATACTGTCACACCAATCACCGTAGGGCAGATTTCAAAGGTAATCACACGTGGAAAGTATATCAGAAACTGATAGACTATATTCGATACGGACATCCGAAATACGAACCAGAACTCGACTTCGAAAAGGATGTCTTCACAACAGAAATGAATAACTGGGTTAGTAAGCGTAAAGCTATCAAATCTAACAATAGAGATTTATTCGATACAAAATTAGCACAACGACGCAGACTTTTTGAAGAATCTGCTTTCATTCAAGATTTCCCCGTGGTGATTCTTGCTTGTGGCGATTATATTATCAATCATGGCGACAACAGACAGATTGATGACACTTTCCATGTTGAATTCATAAAGGAAGACAATTCGTTCAAGTTTTGGGTGCATCGAAACAAGAAGACAGACGGTAAACGTCTTGTCATTCATACACGCCAACTAAGTGGAGCCATTCCTAACGAAATGCTCAAATCAATGGCAGATATCATAAAGGAACATTTGTAGAAAGTAAAGAATATGTAGATGTAATTAATGCTATCATCAACATGTAATCGCATACTGAAATAATATCGCATGCGATTACTGTTTTTATATACGGATTTATCTTCAATCGCAGCTAAAGAGATTACGTTATACGGTTATAGTACGCACAGGACGTACAGCCAGTAACACATCTCCCTGTGTTATAGGAAATGTAAACTTATTATTCTTTCAATTCAATATCCTTTACGTACAAACCACCAAGACCTATCATAAATGTTGTATCAAGAGGGCTTTCAATTAATGCAACATGAGGATTGTGGTCGAAAGTATCACCATTTGGCAACTCTATTTTATCATTGACCCGCCCCATGAATTTTGCTTTAAACAGATAATAAGTTCCCTTATCTTTTAATTTGCTAATTACTTCCTCATCAACTTTAGAATAAAACCACATATCAATTTTACATATCTTGCGATCTGTCCATTGATAGCGATAGCCTGTAGAGAATCTAACAATAAACTTATTTCCATCATCCACTACAGATTCGTATTGTAATGGCAAATCATATAGCAAATTGGAATTTGAAGTTAATGTATCAATTATTATTCGTTGTATTTCTTTTGCGGTTCTCTCGCGAGTTATCTCATTATTGAAACCATCTAAATGACTTTCTATATATGCAATACACATCGAATCTAAGGTACGTAATTTCATACCATCTCCACTCTTACTTTGTTGCTGTTGAACATTATTGCAAGCAAATAAAGAGAATATACCTAAAAGAAATATGATAGTTTTCTTATACATAGCCTATACAAAATGCTTTTCAAGCCATTCAGCCTGTTCTTTATTTAATTTTTTGTACTGGACATATCTGCTAATACCATGCTTTTCCAAATCATCATGGTCAAGTCCTTCACCATGATAAACGCCGCTCGTATTTCTCAACTTGAAGCAAGACGTATCGTGTTTATACGTGCCTCGCCAATACTTCTTATCATCTCTTACACTATCAACATCAACGACCTCCAAACGATACATCACACGATTGTGTTCTATATCCGAAATAAACAGATATACGATATCCCCTATCTGCATTTTCTTATTTGCTTTTTTCCAATAAGCAATACCAAGGTCACGAATACATCCGATGTGGTCAATTAGGCTTTCAAGCCCAATAAGCAAATAACTGTTCATATTATAACTCCTTTTTAAATAACATATAATTACTTATATTCTTATATGTAGGTGCAAATATATGAAAAAACTTCGAATAATGAAAGAAAAAGAGAAAAAAGATTCATCTTTTGTGGATTTCGGGGCTATTTTCTCTTGGCGGTTTGCTCGAATGTTTGTATCTTTGCAGACAGAACAAAAGATATTTATCTCAAGTCCATCTCATATTTAACTTATATGCATCTCATATTCATCTCAGATTCACCTCCCAGGCAACCTGTAGGCAACGAATATCCATCTTCTATTACTGTTCAGTTGTCGTTTGGTTGTTGTTCAGTTGATGTTCAGTTGTTGTCCAATTGTTGTCCAGTGATTGACTGAACAACAACTGAATAAGAACATAATTAGAACAGGACCAGAATATGAGGTGGAGTGAAGAGACGATGGAGGTATATTGAAGCAGGACGTGACAGGAATCAGAGCATAACATGACAAGAATTAGTGTAGAACATAATATGAATTAGAAAAGGAACGGAAAAATGAGCAAGAAAAGTACTTCAAAGGGATTGATGCTGATAGGGAGCCTCCGCAAAGCAGGGGTAACGACCTACATGAAGCAGGGCAAGATAATTACTCGTGTTTCGAACTCCAACGAGAGACGTAGTAACACGCTGCCTCAGTTTATTCAGCGGCAAAAGATGCGGCACACCATTGCGCTATGGAAAATGCTGAAATACTGTGAGACGATGTTTACTGAACGTCAGACTGCGTACCAGAATTTCGCATCGCTGGCTAATCGCCTGCCAGTGGTCTTTGTGCCGAATATTGGGCTGATGGGCAGTGCCTCGTTTCTGATGCCCGGCATTCCGGTGAGTGACGGCAAGTTGCCAACAATCAACGAGCAATTAGGGGAAATAGATGGCACAGCAGCCCTGATGACTGACCTTAGGGGAGAAGCTTGGGTGCCTCAGACAAAGCTGTTGCTTTACACCGCTGAGCAGCACATCGACTGCGACATGCCCCAGGTGCAGTTCAGCGTGCGCGAGGTTGCGTGGGAGGAAATGTCATTCGTGGATGGACATTATGTGCTGAAAGGCGATGCGTTTGCCGACGATATGAAAGGCTGGGCACTGGTCCTGGTGAAGGGTGAACGCTGTTCGCCGCAGACCATCATTACCCGTTGCACCTTGTACCAGCAGTACACAACGGAGGATGCTCTGGAAAAGGCTGCCGACAGTTATGGTGGTCTCACTGAGCCTGGTTTCCTCTCGCCAAGATAATTGTGCAAAATCACAAAAAGTTATGAGGATTATCAGAGAAGCAAAGCCAACTGACATCACCGATATCATGCAGGTGATGAAACAGCCACGCAAGATGACTACGATATGAAACCGTGCAACTTTTTTCCTCCCAAATACGTCTAATAGTCAGAAACTTTTAGAAAGAGATTAGAATGAAGACATTAGGAAACATCATTTGGATTATATTTGGCGGGCTGCACATCGCCTTGGAGTATCTCATTGCAGGACTGGTGTTGATGATAACCATCATTGGAATCCCCTTCGGAAAGATGCACTTCCGATTGGCAAAACTGGCCCTGTCACCCTTCGGTAAGGAAATCGCATAATCTATGAACAAAGACGAGAAACGACTGCAACGCCGCAAGCGACTGATGGACAACAAAGCCTATCAGACGATGCAGGGACTATCCCGCTATATGGATCGTTACTATCTGGATGCCCTCATCGGCGTCATCCCTGGTTGGGGCGATGCCATAGCTCTGCTCAGCGTTGTGCCATTCGTCTATTTCTCCTCCCGTGTCATCAAGAGCATTCCGCTGACATTGGCAGTATTGAATAATGCGCTGCGGGATGTGCTGATGGGCATGATACCGTTCTTCGTTGGCGACATCATCGACTTCTTCCATCGTGCCAACATCAAGAACATGCAGATGATTCAGGGATTCGTGGATGGAGACGAAGCCATCATCAAGCAAGTGAACCAGCGGGCCCTGCAATCAGCCATTGTACTCATCGTCCTGATGTTACTCATCGTCCTGATGATCTGGCTGCTCATATCATTTGGAAGTTACTTGTATTCGCTAATATAATTTACACTGTGAAGTAGAGGATTGCTGATATCCTACCTAATGTAATGCGTTTCTACTAACTCTTCCTGGATTTTTGGCGAACCGAACTGCTGAAGTCCGAGACGGATGGACTTGATCAAGAACGCCATGTTCAGACCGAGCTGGCGCATGGTCTGCATGCCCTCTTCGTCCTGTGTTACCTCGCCAGGATCGGTGCCGTGGGCAATGCTCCAGTACTGTGACGGCACAACGGGCATATTCGTCTTCAGGAAATACTTGTTCAGCACGTCCATCGTGGCGGTGGCTCCTCCGCGACGGGCGATGCTCACGGCTGCCCCCACTTTCATGCTCCAGTCAGTGTGCAGGTTGGAATAAAACAGCCTGTCGAGCAGCGATAGCAAGGTTCCATTGGGCGAGGCGAAATAGACGGGCGTGCCGATGAGCAGGCCGTCAGCCTCGCGCATCTTCACGGAAATCTCGTTGACTATATCGCCAAATGCACAGATACCCGATGTCCAGCACTTGTTGCAGGCGATGCATCCGTGAATCTGGAGATGGCCTACATGAATCCACTCAGTCTCAATGCCCTGCTGTTGCAGCGTGCGCTCCACTTCGTGCAGTGCGGTCGCAGTATTACCATTGGCCTTCGGACTGCCATTGAGGATAATCACTTTTCCCATAGGACAATCTTAGTAGAACTTAGCGATGTCGTCCAGAGGTCTACGTTCAGGACGGTTAGGCTCTCAAGCCCGGTAACCCAGAGAGATGACTGCCATAATCGTCTCGTTTTCAGGGATATTGAAGAGTGTACGGAGATTGTCGGCATCGCGCATACCCATGATGAGTGTGTCGAAGCCCATGGCGCGAGCCTTCAGAATCAGGTAGCAATTGCTCAGGCCATTGTCGTAGGCACCCCATCCGTCGCCCACTTCATTCGTCTGGTTGCCCTGAAAGAAGCCCGACTTGCCCCGCTCGAACGTTGAGACTATCAGGACAGGCGCATCCTTGATGCGCTCCTTGTTGCCTCCCACCATATCCTGAACGGCGACAACTTTCTCATCGCTGATAGCCACGTAATACTTCGTAGGCTGCTGATTGGCCCACGACGGAGCTTCCTGTGTAGCCGTCAGAAGCTCGCGAACCTCAGCCTCTGAAATCTTCTTCGAGGCATCGTAGCTGCGGACGCTTCGTCTCGTTGTCAGTACTTCGTCGAAAGACACAACGTCCTTCGCCTCTTCTTTTTTCTCATTACAGCCAGTCAAGGCCAGCAGTGCTGCCAGAGCACCAAGAATCATTACTTTCTTCATTTTCATTTCAGTTTAGTATTTGTGGGGTTACTTGATAAACATAATCACCATGGGAATGTTTCAGGGTCGTTGAGAACGTTGGAGCGCAAGTTCTGGTTCAGGCCACTGATGGACTTCATATCATTATCTGAAAGTGAGAACGTCATAATCTCCAAATTCTCGGAAAAGTGATTGGGCTTGGCCCTTGGAATCGTAATAAGGCCTCGCTGCACAATCCAGCGGAGAACAATCTGAGAGGCGGTCTTCTGGTATTTCGCGGCCAGCGACTGGAGCAGCGGATGTCCCACCACGTCGATGTCACCCTGGCCGAAAGGCCCCCATGCCTCTACCTGGATGCCCAGCAGACGGTTATAGGCAATATTCTCTTCCTGCGTCATGAAGGGATGCACCTCTATCTGGTTGATGACGGGTCGGATCTCGGCATACGAGAGCAGGTCGTCCAGATGATGACGATTGAAGTTGCTCACGCCGATGAACTTTACCTTGCCCTGCCGTACGTAGTCCTCCATCACTTGCCAAGTATCCTTTACGCAGTCCTTCACTGGCCAGTGGATCAGCAACAGGTCGATGTAGTCGGTCTTCAGTTTAGCCAGACTCTCGTCGATAGACTTCCTGAAGGCCTCGCAACCTTCGCGCATAATGTTCGTGGCAACCTTGGTCGTGAGGAAAACCTCTTGTCTTGGCACCCCGCTGTCAATGATACCCTGGCCTACCTCGGTCTCGTTCTCATAGCCTTGCGCCGTGTCAATGTGACGGAACCCAGCTTCCAAGGCCAGGCGCACATTCTGTCGGGCGGTCTCTCCGCGTAGCGTCCACGTGCCGACACCTATCTGTGGAATCTCGAAATGATTAGTAGCCTCCAGATAGCGTTGTGCGTAATGACGGCCCAGAAGCCTGTAGCCCTCGCCACTGAAATGGAGATCATCGTCACAGGGCAGGCAACCCTCGGAAGAGACGACATACGTGTTCGGATAGCGGTTAGCAATGTCGTTGATGGTGGGATTGGCATGGCCGCAGATGCCGCCATATTCCGTACGCACCACCTCACCAACGAGCAAAGGGACATCCGTCGGATCGAACTGAAGTTCCTGTTGCAGGTTGCAGTAGATTTTCCTCACCGTCTCCTGCCATTCCCTATCATAGGCATCCGTCTCGCCCTGATGCAGCAGGATACCTTTGATGACACCATCCTTGGCTGCAATCTTCGCCATACTCAGCAGTCGCGCGTAGGGGTCGCGCCCATACTGGTTCAGGATGTCGTTCATCCAGTCGCGATCTTCTATGGCAATGAGAGGCGCGTTCCTGTCCTTGTCGAAGAATGTGATAGGACAGCCCTCAACAGCCACCGACACGATGCCGATGCGTACATTGTCAGGCACAGCTTCAAGCAATGTGCGCCCGAACCAGTCGGCAGGGCCGAGGTTGGCATCAGCACGGCAGAGAGGCGGCACAGCCTTGCGCCAAGTGCCTAACTTGCGGTCATCACCATCAGTGGTAGCCATACTCAGAAAGCGTTCACTTACCGCCAAGTCCTGCTCTTCAATAGGAGCCTGACCTGCCATATTCGATTGTCCGAAGCAGAGGAATATCCAGAAATTCGAGTCCATATCTTTAGTATTTGTGGGGTTACTTAATAAACAATGCTAATTCTTGGTGCAAATATAGCGATAATTCCGTAATTATCATTATCTTTGCCGATAGTTTTAAGTGTATTTAGGTATTGTACGTGTAACAGAACTAAAATAGACGATTATGAAAAGAATGCTTTTTAGCCTCATGGCAATGGTTTGCGTGCTGACGCTTTCGGCACAGAGTATCTATGATTTCAAGGTGAAGGACGATGTGGGACAGGAGGTGTCACTCTCTGACTACAAGGGTAAGGTGCTGCTTATCGTGAACACCGCCACCCGCTGCGGATTCACGCCCCAGTACAAGGAACTGGAGGCCCTGTATGAGAAGTACCGCAGCGAGGGGCTGGAGATTCTTGACTTCCCCTGCAACCAGTTCGGACAGCAGGCTCCTGGCACGATTCAGGAAATTCACCAGTTCTGCTCGGCCAACTTCGACATACAGTTCCCTCAGTTCGACAAGATTGAGGTGAACGGTGCGAATGAGCATCCGCTTTACACCTGGCTGAAGGCACAAAAAGGCTTCAGCGGCTTTGATGTCAACGACCAACGGGGAAAGATGATGGACGGCATGCTTCGCAAGCAGGATGCCGACTACGACAAGAAGAGCGACATCAAATGGAACTTCACCAAGTTTCTTGTATCGCGCGACGGACGTGTATTGAAACGCTATGAGCCGACGGATAAGATGACCGACATCGAGGCTGACATCTGTATGGAAGTGAATCCCGACGAACAGCCCGATGCAAAACCCCGCGATGCCTCGAAGGTGAAGTACATTAAATAATATCACACTATGGACAGAAGAGATTTTATCAAGAAAGCCACTATGGCGGCTGCAGGAGCGGCTGTCGTATCGCCAGTATCAGCTATGATAAATACGGTGGCAGGCAATCATTGCAAAGTACTTTTGGTCAACGGCAGCCCAAGAACCGATGGCAACACGTTCTGCTGCCTGCAGGAGATAGAGGCAACGTTGCAGAAGCACGGTATTGAAACAGAAATCGTTCAGATAGGCCGAAAGCCTGTCCGCATGTGCATCAACTGTGGTGGATGTCATCAGCCCGGAAGCAAGGGTTGCGTATTCGACGATGATCTCTGCGCTGTCATCACTGAGAAGATGGCGACTGCGGATGCACTCATCGTGGGTACTCCCGTCTACTATGGTCAGCCTAACGGTGGAATCCTCTCTCTGATGCAGCGCCTGTTTTTCTCCGCAGGCCATCTGGTACAGAACAAACCTGCTGCGGCATTGGCGGTGTGCCGAAGAGGCGGTGCAACGGCTACGCTTCAGACCATGAACATGATGTTCGAGATGATGAACATGCCCGTGGTCACTTCACAATACTGGAACATTGCGTATGGTGCTGGCAAGGGCGAAGTGAAACTCGATACCGAGGGCATGCAGACCATGCGCACACTGGCGACCAATATGGCCTTCTTGTTACAGAAGATTCATGCTGATGGTGATTCGGTTCCCAAGCGCGACGAACGACCCCAATTCATGAACTTTATCAGGTAATCATTATGAAAAAGATAATAAACCCTTGGCGCAACCATCCTGAGTACAACTGCTTTGGCTGTTGTCCTGACAATCCCATCGGACTTCACTTGGAGTTTTATGAAGATGGCGACTATATCGTAAGCAAATGGAATCCACAGCACAATTATCAGGGTTGGGTGAACACCATGCACGGCGGTATACTGAGTACGCTGATTGACGAGGTTTGTGGATGGGTAGTCACCCGTAAGCTACAGACTAGCGGCTATACCGTTCAGTTGAATGTGAAGTTCCGCAAGGCAGTATCAACTACAGAGCATGAACTGACCATTCGGGCAAAGGTCACGAAACAAGTTCGCAATCTGGTATATATCAATGCAGAGATAACCAACTCGAAGGGAGAACTCTGTAATGAGGGCGAGGCCATCTACTTCCTGATGAATCAGGAGAAGGCAAAGGAAATGGGATTTATGCATTGTGAAGTCGAAGATGATTAATAAAATTTATAAGCCTGTACTTCATCAGAAAAAGTTCCAGGAACTGACGATAGATGAGCTATACGAACTTTTGAGAGTGCGTAGTGAGGTGTTCGTGGTCGAGCAGAACTGCGTCTATCAGGATATGGACAATGATGACCAGAAGTCCATTCATCTTTGGCTCACTGTTGCAGACAAAGTGGTTGCCTTGGCTCGTGTCTGTCCTGCTGGTACTCACATGAAGGGAATATCCATCGGCAGAGTTATCACCACTGAACGAGGCAAAGGGTATGGCAAGCTGATCATGCTCTATGCCATTGATGCAGCAAAAGAGCACTTCGATGCCAAACAAATAGATATAGAAGCACAGGAGTATGCCAAAGGGTTCTATGAAAGTGTCGGTTTCAGACAGTCATCCGACACCTTCATGCTCGACGGCATACCACATATTAGAATGACATTAAGATTATAACAATGAGAAAAGCTAGTAGAGAAATGGATGCAGCCTTCGCATTGGAGGTATTGGATAAGGCACCGTATGTCACCGTCAGTTTCACACGGCCAGATGGTACACCTTATGGTGTACCCCTGTCGCTGGCTCGCACAGACGATAAAACATTCTATTTCCATTGTGCCTTGGAGGGTGATAAACTGGACTGCATTGCGGCCAATCCCCGTGTGGCGCTGTCAGCAGTCACTAAATGTGCTCCTACTGTAGGCCCCAAGGATGGCAGCTTCACACTCCAGTATAAATCAGCAATGGCTGTTGGCAAGGCTGAGATAGTAAAGGATAGAGACGAAAAGATAAAGGCACTCCGTGCTATCTGCCAGCGTTTCCTTCCCAAGCACATGGATGCATTCAATGATGCCATCGCCCGCAGCCTTGAACGTACAGCTGTCGTAAAGATTACTCTTACGGCACCTCCTACGGGTAAGCGAAAGCAGTATGACAAAGAAGGTGAAGAGATGAAGTATGGACGAATGGAGTAGAATATGACGTGGACTGTATTATCTGATAACCGCACATGTAACGACCTGCTCCAGACGGAGCATGGTCTGTCAATCCTGTTAGAGACAGATAAACATCGCATTCTGCTCGACACAGGAGCAAGCGATGTGTTTATCCGCAATGCAGAGAAGACTGGTATCGACCTCAGCATGGTGGACTATGTATTTATCTCTCACGGACATAGCGACCATGCAGGAGGATTGCAGTATTTAGTTGAACGTAATCGAAAGGCTAAGGTACTCGTCTCACCAGATGCTATGAGTGGCAAGTTTTTTTCTAAGCGAGGGAATCTACATAGTATTACTGTGGAGTGGCCGAAGATTGACGATGGCAGACTCGTCCTGATAGATCAGACCTGCTCAATAGCAGAGGATATCCATGTAATAGCTCATATTCCTCAGAACCATCCGATGCCCAAAGGAAATGTGAATCTCTATGTGCAGAATATTAATGATGATTTTATCCACGACGATTTCCGTCATGAATTGGTTCTGTATGTTGATGGTCTGTTGTTTACAGGCTGTGCCCATAACGGTCTGGAGAATATCCTGGCGGCTTGTCCGTGGCCAGTTCATATAGTTATCGGAGGTTTCCACTTACTCGACGGCCAAGAGTCGGGAGAAGAACTTACGGTTTTGGCTCAGAGGCTGAAAGCCAAATATCCCGAAACACTGTTCTACACCAGCCATTGTACGGGTGATAAGGTGTTTGCTACGCTCAAAACAATCATGGACGAGCATCTTCATGCTTTTAGCTGTGGTACGACGATAACAGTATAATAATACCGCTTACTGCGATATACGCATAGACGATATATCGGAAAATGCGATTGGGGATGCGCTTGAAGACGTAGGCTCCAAGGGTTGTGCCGATGATGACTCCGCCAAGTCCAAAGCAGTAATCTGTTAGGACGGTCGTAGTGAAGAAGCCGTTGTAGGCACGAACAAAAGTCATCATCACATTGCCTATCAGGAAGTAAGTCTGAGCCATTGCCATATAGTGTTCCTTGGTGGGTTCTGACTGGATGAAGTATAGCACGGCTGGAGGGCCTTGCATCCCAAAGAATCCTCCCATCAGTCCGCTCAACGTGCCAGCACCCACCTGTACTTTCTTCGTTGTCGGAAGCTTTATCTTCTGACTGAACAGGGCAAAATAGATGCTGATGACTATCAACGCTACACCCAGGATTCTTCTAAGAATATGGTCTTCAATGCGCGTCAGCGCGAAGATTGCAATTGTTGACACAATAATAAATGTCAGCAGTATCGGCCACAACCGTTTCCAAGTGACATAGGCCTTCAGCTTCCACACAATGACAGCCGAGGTTGTAATAGCCAGAAGTCCAGACAGCGTCGTAGCCTCTCCATACGTTGGCATAAAGAACGGCAGCATCGTCATAATGAAGATGCCAAAGCCAAAGCCGGTAGTGCGCTGCACGAAACTGGCTCCAATGCTCAGTAGGAATATGGCAATTACGACACTGCTCATGCCAACTTATTCCTTCGTAACTGGCATATTGGCTTCTTGCCAAGCAATAATGCCGCCCTTCAGATTGACGCACTTGTACCCAACATCTGCCAGTCTTCCGGCAGCATTGGCAGAACGGCGACCACTGCGGCAATAGATGGCAATGGTCTTGTCTGTAGGCAGCATGGCTTTCGCTTTCTCCACGAAATCACTCTGTCCCTGGTCAATTAGGATAGCCCTCTCGATATGCCCTTCGGCAAACTCGCTGGCAGTCCTCACATCGAGCACCACCACATTGGTATCTGCAATCAGTTCAGCGAATCCCTGCACATCAGTATTGACATACTGTCTTTCTCCTCCTTGCAAGGCATAACTGGAGCGAGCTCCGTTCTGCTCTTGCTGCGTTCGTCGATTCTCAAAATTCTGCTGGCCACAAGCCGTATTCAACCCCAGCACAGCCAATAAACATGTCAATAGCTTCTTCATAAATATTTCTCTCTTAGTTTCTTCGGTAGTTTACTCAACACTAGTTCGTACGACTGGCGAATCCATTGCTTTGTCTGTCCTTCGTCTATCATCTCCAGATAGATGTCGTTCCAATGTACCTTGTTCAGATGGTAGGCTGGCTGTACACCGTCATAGTGTTCACGCAACGACTGTCCGAACTCAGGTTCCAGCTTCACCGCACATGTAGGTTCTGGTGACTCCAGCCATATATGCAGGAAAATCTTCCCCTCAATGCGGAAAATCAGCCAGTCGGGGCCGTATGGCATATCCTCTTTGGCTCCTGGCAGCGTCAACGCATATTCGCGTACATCTTCTATATTCATGTTCAACACCCTCTTCCTTCGATACTACATGTTGTTACTTACTATTCAATCTTTCCAATGCGTCTGCGTCCAGTCGATATACAGTCCACTCTTTCATGGGGACAGCTCCAAGCGACAGATAGAAGTCGATGCTGGGTTGGTTCCAGTTCAGGCATGTCCACTCCATCCTTCCGCAATGGTGCTCCCGTGCAATCTTGACCAGATGCAGCAGCAATGCCTTTCCATAGCCTTTGCCACGCTCTTCCGGCCATACGAACAGATCTTCCAAATACAGCCCTGAATGTCCGATGAACGTTGAGAAATTGTAGAAGTAGAGCGCGAAGCCAACCTCACGACCATTTACAACGGCAAACACCGCCTCTGCCCTGTGCTCGTCGAACATTTCCCGTTCCAGCACATCCGTTGAAGCAATCACCTCGTTCTCCAGCTTCTCGTAACGTGCTATCCCCTTGATAAACTCCAGCAACAGCGGTACATCCTGCCGTTCAGCCTTGCGAATGTCAATTTTATACATATCTCTCATACTCACATTTTAATCATTCATATCCTTCTTCATCGTTAGCAGTGTCTTTTTCACGCTCCAACTTCGCATTGTGTTCCTGTTATAAGTAAACTCCCGCTCATCGAACACCTCAAAACCACACCTTTTATAAAATGCGATGTTCTTGTCAGAGTTCGTAAAGAGCACGAGTTCCCTGCCGCCATGCGCCCGGATGTAATCCTCAATGTGGTCAATAAACTGCTTCCCGATGCCAATGCCTTGTGCCGACGGGTCAACGGTGATTGAACTGAGATACCAGACTCCTGTTCCCGTAGCCTGATATTCGTGACAAGGCTTGCCTGCCGCTGCATCCATCGCCAGCCAGTCATCCAGCCGCCGCCTGTTGACCCCAAGATATACCAGCGGCCAGCCATGAATCAGATACTGAAAGTCTGACGGTTTTTTGTAATCCGGCGCATTGACCTGAGCCACCGCCACCAGTTCGCCATTCATCTGGGCCACCAAATAGTGCATCCTCTTGAAGTTCGTCAGATATTCCCGATAGACAACGCCTCGGAGCACCTTTCTCCGCTCTTCCAAGTCGGGAAAGTAGTTCGTAAAGTACTCATAGTCCTCGAAAGCCCTGCCCACCAGTCGGGCAGCAGCCTTCAGCTCATTCCGTTTCAGTATGTCGAAATCCACAGTCATCTTTTACATGAATTTATCTCGGCGACAAGAAGGGCTTGTCGGTGATGCCACCGTAACTCTTGGCGGCTCGCTGCAGGGCCTCGTCGGTCATGTATTGCTGGAAGAGAGTGCAGCGGGTCTGGATGGTCTGCGGCGAACATTTGTCATCGACCACTCTCACCAGTGCCCAGCCCTTCATCGGGTCGGCAAACTCGTTGCCCAGCAGCGCCAGTCGTCCGTCAACAGCGGTCATCTCGCGCCTCGACACTTCCTTGCGACTGAAGTACAGACGGGGGAAGGCTTCCTCTGTGTGCTGCTCTGCGGTGTAGAGCCAAAGTATTTCTCCCCGTGTCCATTCGCTCGCCTTTAGGTCGGTCAGCAGGGCGGGTGTGCCATCAACCTCGCCCAAGTGCTGTTCGATGGTGGGCAGTTTGCCGTTACTCACTGGTATGCCAGGCATTAGAAACGACGCATCTGTCATCCGCGTCTTCTCTACATACACCACTGGCAGGCCGTTGGCCAGCGACGCGAAGTCCTGATAGGCGTTTGTCCGCTCAGTGAACATCGGCTCCTGGTAGCGTAACATCTTCCAAAGCGCCGTCGTATGCCGCATCTTCTGACGTTGGATGAACTGTGGAAGCGTATTGCTACGTTTCTCACGCGATTCCGACACACGGCCAATCACCTGACCGCCACGCTGATAGAATGTCACGCCTCCGATGCGGAGAGTCTTGGGTATCAGCAGTCCCAAACCTGTACTTTTCTTCTTCATCACTCTTGTCTCCTATTTGTTGCCGGCCCCTGACAGGTCTCTCTTGTTCTACCATTATCATAGCCTCAGCGTTCCTTCGAAGTTCCTACGGTGTTCCTTCGGTGATGCTTCGGAGTAGCTTCGACCGTTGTCCGCTATTTGCTCGCTATTTGTCCGCTACTTGTTCGGTCAGAAACCGGACATATACCGGACAAGTGCCGCACATTTACCACACAACGATGCCGAGAAATCGCTGACTGCTCGTTGAGTGTATTGAGGTTAGGCTGAGCAAAAGTACATAAAATAAACCACTTTTATGCATTTGAAAGCGTAATAATGAAGTTATTGTTCTTTTTTTTTATGTTTTTTACCGTTTTATGGATTTAATTTGCAGAAATTTGTGTAATTTTGCCGTCGGTTTCCGCTTCGTGCGGTTGCCATTTTGACATCGTGGATAAAAAATAGCATTCGCTATTATTTCGCGCATAGCCAAGAAAGCCTCGGAAACTTAGATTGGTATAAAAAGCACCGAAATAATATGTGACAGAGCAGCCCTTGGGGGCTTCTGTGTCCTGCTTATGATAGCAATGCAACACGTTAAAAGCGTGGTGCATTTTTCAAGCGGGACCAGGGGTACCAATTCCGAGGCTTCACCTCTTGCTATGCGCAGACAAGGTGCATCACGCCCTTTTTATGCGCCATGGCGTGATTGATAGTTGGATGCTAATGAGCTAAAACTATCAGTTATGAAGCATAAGGAATCAATGCAGAAGGCATACAAGGAGAAGGATGCCGAGTATTACACCTTGTATGAGGATATAGCCGCCGAACTGCCGCAGTACAGGGAGCAGTTTCGGGGCAAGCGTATTATCTGCCCGTGCGACTGGGACGAGAGTTACAATGAGGAACTGGTTTACAAGGAGGAGGGCGTGACTGCCAGCGACCTTTTCTCAAACGGAAGCATCAAGCATCTGGACTTGGCTGCATCGAAGGATAAATTTGAGAAGGATTTCGATGCCATCAAGTGCCAGTTCGTGAAATTCCTTGTGGCACATGCCGAGGCTTACGGCATCCGCTCCATTTCCGTCAGCGGCTACAATCCGCAGACGGGTGACGGGGTGAAGTTTCAGGACATCGACTACAGCAATTACGATTTGGTCATAACGAATCCGCCCTTTGCTCTCTTCCGTGAGTTTATGGACGTGATGATGAAGTCAGAAAAGGAGTTCCTTGTTATTGGGCCTACGACGGCACTCACCTACAAAAACATTGCAGGCTATATGCACGACAAT
>JAFSNR010000122.1 GCA_017443345.1 Prevotella sp. | reverse complement strand
GTGCTCATGCAGGAAGTCCAGCAACTGGTGGATCTTGCGCACCTTACGGACGCTGATGTGGTCAACATCTGTAAAGGGATAGCTGATGAGTCCCCACTCATAGAGCCGCTTGGCACTTGCCGCAATCTGTTGCAGGGTAAGGCCATAACGCTCGTTTGCTGTACACATGAGGGTTGTCATGTTGAACAGTCTGGGTGCATTCTCCGTGTGCAGCCTGCATGATACGTGTGTGATTACCGCAGGTTCTTCCGCCATCTTCAGACGGATATAGGCCTCATTCGCTTCCTTGGGGTTATCCCAGGACTGATCAGATGCGAAGCGAAACACCTTGCCCTGATGCTCCAAGGCAAAATGTACACGGTATTCTGCCATTGGCTCCGTATCATGCCAGTTCTTGAATCGCTGTGCAATCATGGCAAGCAATGGTGTATTGATGCGTCCCAGCTTGTAGGTGTCAGTACCGCAAGCCTTTGTAATCAGGCAATCGGTGGCTTCTGTCAGTTTTCCGTCATGCTGCTTTCTGAACAGGTCAGAGAGAATTTTCTGTATAAATACTGTAGTGTCCTCAACCTGTTGAAAACTCTCTCTCACACCTCTTACCGTCATTTCACGGACATGGATTCGGGTCACTTTGTCGAACAGCTCCCATGAGGACATGAAGGTGACAAGCCACCAAGCGGAGTCACGGGTGTCTGTCGCTACATAGACATGGTCACTTGCTGATACCGCTGTCTTGATGATGGCAAACCATGCAGACTGTTCGTCTGTGAGCTCTTGTCCCACGGTACCTTTTTCGTTGAGTGTCGGCTTCTGGTCAAAGGGTATGCCGTCTGTCCATACGATGATATAATCCTGTCCGCGATACTGTCGGAATCCGAGTTCGTTTGAGTTGGTCGCCTGTGCGAACAATGCCGCAGCCTTGGCGTTTTCTGCTATGATAGTTTTCATTGTTGTTTCTATTTTTTATGTTTCTTCCGTTGATGTATGGGTATAATGATGGCTCGTCCCCATCCGTTCCTGAACGGGAACGAGCCAAAAACAGTGAGTGAAATTTGGGTAGTTGTTGCCGGAGGGCTACATCTTCATGCCCTTTGATTTCTTCTTCTCAGGCTTCTCCTGCTTCACGGCATTGTCCTGTTGCTCCTTCTGCTTGGTGTCCTTAGGGGCAGTCTGGCTTTGCTGCAGGGGCTCCTTCACACCCTTGGTCTGCTCGTTGGTCTTGCCCTCGCTGTTCACAGCTACCTGTGTCTGGCTCTCTGAGGCAGGGGTCTGGGTGACTGCCTTGTCGGGATCATTGGTATAGGTCAACGGACGACCTTTTTCGGGGCTGAACTTCAGGTACATCGTGGAAGGTACGCCCTGCTTGTCGGGCACTCCGTCGAGTTTGATGGTCTTGCCTTCCAGATAGTCGCGCTTCTGCTCGTCGGTGAACTCCACGCCCTTCCACTTGCCGATGGGCTTGATGTTGCCGTTCTCGTCAGTCCATTGGGGACGGCGCTGTTTCTGTGAGCCGTCACCGTCTGAATCCTGTGCCTGGCCCTCTGTCTGCTGGCCCGCATCCTGCTTCTGCTCCTGACCGTTGCGCTGGCGGTTGCCACGAGGAACGAACTCAACACCCTTCTCTTCGACGTTGGCTTGCAGGGTGGTGGTGAACTTGCGACCGTTGGCAAGTTCAATCTCCTTGTTCTTCAGGGGCAGCCCGGCACGGAGCATGTCCTGCTCCTGCTTCGTCAGTTCTGTGTTGCCGATCTTCTCAGGGATGCGCAGACGGCGCACGGGCAGGTCTGTAATCTCGTTGGTCTGGCGGTCGATGCTGATGATGCTTGGCACACGTTCGCCACGCTCATTCAGCAGGTCAACGACACGTCCCATATTGCCGTAGTTCTTCAGGGCTGACTTGTCGGCCTCGGAAAAGGTGTGTCCCTTGTACTCCTGTTCCAGATTGGCCTCCT
>JAFSNR010000021.1 GCA_017443345.1 Prevotella sp. | reverse complement strand
ATCCGTGTGGTGATAAGTTCCTAAAGCCTCACAATTCCTCTTCTTCCTCTATTCCTGGCGTGTAGTCTCTCCATTTGATATCAGAGGTGTATAAGGCAGAAATTCTTACAAGTCTATCGATTAGATCATACTTTGGATCAGTGGAGTCACGGAAGAACCTGCGATTAAACTTCCAGCAATATTCATTCAGATACAATTGCAGGAACCTTCCGTCAATCTCTTTGTGAATAGCAGCAATGCCATTTCGGCACTCACCTATTATTATATGTACCCAAGGCAGCCCCTTCTTTACCACTTCGTACACATTCCCTTTCTCTACAATCGGAATATGCTTGGCAAAGTTCTTGTCCAAATTCACATGCGAGGAGGAACCATCGGAGAGAATGACAGCTTTTGCATCCACGTTTTGTGCAAGTAGCTCGTCAATGGTAGAGGCCTTCAGGTTGTCAATAGCAAACATCTTAATGTAATGAACCACTTTCTTCACAGACTGCCCCTTTGAGCGTTTGGCAAGCTTTGCAGCCTTGTCCATAGCTTTCAGAACGTTCTTTGACTCCAAATATTCCCTCAGAATATCATCAACAGCCTTGCTCTCAACTATTACCAGGACTTTAGACTGTCGCTGGCTCCCTGCTCCACGCTTCATCGGCTCTGCCTTTTCATCTGCATCCATCCGCGTCGGGAAGAAGGCTTCGTCCAATTCAACTGTACCAGAAAGCCTGTAGATGCTCTCACGCTTGCCCATGATATTACGCAGTTTCATCATCTTTAGACACACAGGAGGATATTCGGACATGTGCAACTGATGCTGCACCCCTTTGGCAGAAAGAACCTGTTTGATGGAAGTCATAAGATGCATCGTGTAGAACCATGTACGCATTGGAAGCTTGCTGTGCTCCATCACCGTACCTTTTGTCAAAGGAATCCGATGGCGACAAGACTTGCATTCGAAGGTTTGTTTGCCAGTGAGCCAGTAGTATTCCATGTGACCACACTTTGGGCAGACCCCAAGTTCTTTCAAACGGACATCTTTGAAATAATCTATACAACTCTCCTCTGTAGGAAACCGATATTCAAATTGACTAAGCAGCATAACTCATACTTCTTTCTGCAAAGTTAGCTACTTTTATTGAGGTATGCAAGCTTTTAGGAACTTATCACCACACGGAGTTTATTTTCATATAATGCGCATTTCCCCCCTCCTTTTTGATATCTATTAAGGAAAAGCGGACGCAATATCCTCATGCTCGTGTCGTTTCAGACAATTTTTGTATTGTCTCAGATTTGGATTTCTGGAAAAAACTATGTACCTTTGCCGTCGAAACCACAATAAATGACAGCAATATGGAAATAAAAGCAGTAAAATTCAGACGTGACGGGTTCTATACCCAGCCCTTCGTTTTCGGCGGGGAAGATGGCCCTGACAAATATGATAAGAACATCCGCTATCGCGGCAGCCTGCAGAACTACCTCATTGACACTGGTTCGGAAGTGATATTGGTAGATACTGGCATTACGGCAGGTACACCGGAAGAAGTACCCGACGAGAATTCAAAAGTCTTCACCGGAAAGGACATCTGCACCTACATGGAAGCCTTCGCAGCCCTTGGCTACAAGCCAGAGCAGGTGACCAAGATTCTGCTCACCCATCGTCACAATGACCACTCGGGCGAACTGCGCTCGTTCCCTAATGCGAAGATCTATGTAGGAGCTGACGAGACACAGGCTGAAGAGCTGAAAGGACTCGCAAACGTGGTACCTGTAACCTACACCGACGGCGCCTATCATAACTTCCCCGAGACGCAGAAGATTTGTGACGGCGTGTGGTTCGTCAAGGCTAAGGGTCACACCAACGGCAACAGCCTCGTGATTGCCGAGAGCGATGGTCTCTACTATATGTTCGAGGCCGACATCACCTACGTGGACGAGGCCTTGTATGAGAACAAACTGTCGATGCTCTATGACGACCTGCCCGCAGCCCGCGAGACGCTGGACCGGGTGCGCGAATTCGTACGCAACAACCCCACCGTCTATATGGGCACCCACACCCCGCAGGGCTACGAGAATCTGGAGGCCAAGCGCGTGATAGACCTCGACAACCCAGTTCCCACCATCTGGTCCGAAGTTGTTTTCGAAAAGAAAGAAGCCTCCGGTAAATACGTCTGCTCCATCTGTGGCTATGTCTATGACCCGGCTGAGCACGACGGTGTGGCTTTTGAAGACCTCCCCGACGACTGGCGCTGTCCTCGTTGCAAGCAGCCCAAAGAGAAATTCAACAAGGCATAATGACATTTCATCAGTTGACGCTTTCTGACCGCGAAGCGATGCAGGCAGTTACGCTACCCTCTGGGCGGCGTAACTGCAATTACAACTTTGCCAACCTTGTGGGATGGAAGTTTCTGTTCGGCACCGAGGTGTGCGTACTTGAAAACGCTGTGGTGTTGCGCTATACCTTCGATGGTCAGCGGGCGTATATGGTTTGTACGTCAGAAGCGTTGTCACTGGAACTTATTGAGGCTTTATTTGATGATAGCAATGGAGATTTGACCTTGATTGGGCTCGAAGACTCGCAAGTGGCACAACTCCAAACTTTACACTCGATTTCCGTTGATCCGGCTCGTGACCAATACGATTACATCTATCGTCGTACTGGCCTTGCAACGCTTCATGGCAGACATCTGGACGCTAAGCGCAATCACATCCATCGTTTCCGTGCTGAGCATCCCGATTTTGAATATCGTCCTCTAATGCCGGAACTGTTTGACGAGTGTCGCCGGTTGACTGAAATATGGCAGGAGGACAAGGCTGCGATTAAGCGAGAGCAGAGTGATGCATGCATCGACTCTGCCGAGCGTGAGCAGGCTCGAACGGAGTTCAAGGGCGTCAGCGATACTATAAACGCCGAGAAACAGGTGATGGAGACCATATTCTCGAATTGGGACGCTCTTGGCATGATAGGTGGAAGCATCTTAGTGGACGGTCGTATGGTGGCTTTCACATATGGCTCCGCTGTCACCACCGACACCTTTGACGTTTGTGTAGAGAAAGCCGACCGTCATGTGGAGGGTGCCTTTGCCATCATCAACCAGCAGTTTGCCGAGCATCTGCCTGAGCAATATATCTATCTGAACCGCGAAGAAGATATGGGAATCCCAGGTCTTCGCCAAGCGAAATTGTCGTATCACCCTGAAATACTATTGACCTACAATGTCGTACATATTACAAAGAATGACAGAAGATGACGCGCCGTTGACAATTGACTGGATGGTGCGACAATACGGTTTTGACCGCGCTGAGGTAGAATCGTGGGTGCAAGACCTACATTTCAACTGGCCGTTGAGTGTCAAGGCCTTAGATGAAAACGGCGATGTCGTGGGGCTGCTCAATATGAGTGACTATCGAATTGAGGAGGAGACACCACAGATCCTAACAGACAAGCCGGAGCTGATAAAAAGCCTGAACTCTCAGCGCTATATTGCTGTCTTTTCGTTCATTGTTGCTGAAGAATATCGTGGTACCCGATTGAACTACGACATGCTGATGTCAATCATGCCCGAGTTGAAAACCAAATTCGATTTCATCTTCATTCCTGTACTGCATCACCTCAAGACCCATCAATACTGGCAACGTTGGGGTGCGAAGGAGTTTTATCGCGATGAGGATTGTGTGGATTACAAATTGGATATTTAGTTTCTTATCTTCAAAAAAATAGCATAAAACATGAGCATTATTATAGGTCTTTTGATTCCTCTGCTTGGCACCATGCTTGGCTCGGCCTTCGTGTTTTTCATGAAGAAAGATATGTCGCCAAGGCTGCAGAAGTCGCTGCTTGGCTTTGCATCGGGCGTAATGGTGGCAGCATCGGTGTGGTCGCTGTTGATTCCCGCGATGGAGATGGAAGAGTCGAAGGGAGCGTGGTCGGTGCTGCCTGCAGCCGTGGGATTCCTGTTAGGTATGGGCTTCCTGCTGATGATTGACGAGTTGACGCCCCACCTGCATATAGGAACCGACAAGCCAGAGGGTCCTCGTTCAAAACTTTCTCGAACAGCTATGCTGGCATTGGCCGTCACCATCCACAATCTGCCTGAAGGAATGGCTGTAGGCGTGGTGTTTGCAGGAGCTGAGAACGGTGCAGCAGGACTGTCGCTGGCCAGCGCTTTGGCTGTCAGCATTGGTATCGCCATCCAGAATGTGCCAGAGGGTGCCATCATCTCCATGCCCATGCGGGCGGCAGGCAACAGCAAGTGGAAGTCATTCGTCATCGGCTCGTTGAGTGGAGCCGTGGAACCACTCGGAGGGTTGGCAGTAGTGTTGCTGGCCTCGCTCATGACACCCGTTCTGCCCTACATGCTGGCCTTTGCCGCAGGTGCGATGTTCTATGTTGTTGTCGAGGAACTTATTCCGGAAGCCAACGAGGGCGAGCACTCCAATCTCAGTACCATCGGTTTTGCTATCGGCTTCGTCCTCATGATGGTGCTCGATGTGGTGCTTGGTTAGACATCTTTATTCTGTGTTTCATAACTGTCTGCATTGTGTTGTGCCGTATCTTTGATCGCATCTTCATAGCCTGTCAATGCGGCAAAGGGGGCAAACTGGGCTGCACGGTTCCACATCGACATTCTGGGATGATGCTTCGGTTCGTAATGTGGCAAATTGATGATATCGTCGTAATTATCCATTGTCAATTATCAATTAGCTAAGCCTTGTGTCCTCCTATCTGTTTGTTGCGTTCCTTGGCTGTGGCACCTTCCTCGAAGTTCAGGCCTCGAAGGATGGCATTCTTACCGAAACGCTTCTTAATTTTCAGCTGTGCCTCCTGCATCCTGCGCTCTTTGTCTAATTTAGCTTGCTCCTCTTGACGCTGCTTTTCCAAAGCCTCATAGTCGGTGAAGAGGTCAAGCTGTTGGGGAGCACTATCCTGTGCCGATACCGATTCCTCTGAAACTACGTGGTTCGTTGTCAGGTTCAGCCTGCGAATTAGCAAGTCTGGATTCACATGGCTATCAAACAACTCTGTTGCTCCTTCCATGATAAGCCGAGAGGATGATGTTGGCTTTTTGAAGTTGAATGTGCCGTGAGCATGTTTCGGTACCTGTTTACCATAGTAGTTGGCGGTTATCTCTCCATGATACTTGGCTCGAATCTCAGGATTCGTCAGACTCTCGGCATCATAGCCAACGGTCAGCACTAACTGACCAGTCACCAGACGCTTCGATACCAAGTCGAGTGCCATTCCCTCAGCCATTTCCTGTATGACTACACGGGCTTTCTTGAAGGTGTATGGTTCCTGCAATACTTGTCCGCTACTGAAGCTATTTGTCTCAGGACGATATGCTTTCACAGCCTCCATCGTACACGGCTCCCAACCCCAGGCATGGTCTATCAGCAGTTCGGCATTCACGCCAAACAGCCTGTAAAGCAGCCCCTCGTTCTGTATTGACATTCGGGCAATTTTGCCCATAGTGTCAATACCATAGATAGCCAGTTTTTCCGCTATGCCACGTCCCACACGCCAGAACTTGGTTAAAGGCCGATAGTCCCACAATTCCTGGCGATACGACATTTCATCCAGTTCGGCAATGCGCACACCGTCTTTATCAGCTGGTGCTTTCTTGGCTACAATATCCATCGCAACCTTTGCCAGATACATGTTTGTGCCGATGCCAGCCGTAGCCGTGATACCTGTAGTGGCCAGCACGTCACGAATCATCTTCATGGCCAGTTCGTGAGCTGTCAACTTGTATGTACCCAAATAGGACGTTACATCCATAAACACCTCGTCGATGCTATACACATGGATGTCCTCTGGCGCAATGTATTTCAGGTAGGTTTCATAGACCTTGGTACTTACCTCCATATAGTGAGCCATACGTGGCGGTGCTGCGATATAGTCGAGTTCAAGGCTGGGATTGGCTTTCAGTTCTGGATCATTGTATGATTTGCCTGTCATTCTCCATCCAGCGGCTCTTTTGCGCTCGTTGTTGACATCGCGCACTCTCTGAACCACCTCGAACAATCGCGCACGTCCTCCTATACCGTATGCTTTCAGCGATGGAGAGACAGCCAGACAGATGGTTTTCTCCGTCCTCGACACATCAGCCACAACGAGGTTTGTGGTCAGCGGGTCAAGTCCTCTGTCCACACACTCAACTGAAGCGTAGAACGACTTCAGGTCAATGGCAATATATGTCCGTTGCTGCTCCGGCATTGTTATGATTTCATCACCTCGATCCATCCTGTCATAGTACGTTTCGCCTATTTCCTTATATTCCATTATTTATAAACAATCCTAAAAGTGGCTACAAATTTACCAATTATTCCGCAATAATCACTAACTATGCCCATTGATTTAATAGTATTTAGGTATTACGCGTATGGATTATCTGCCCAATGACCTAATCATTCTCTATTTGGACTATATTTCAGGGCGAGGAAAAGATAAGTCTCTACGCCTTATGGTTGTAGTGCCTGATAAGCAGACCTACGCCAGCGAAGGCAAGCAGGAACTCGAGGGCTACGATGAAAATGTATATCATAACGGTTAAGTTTTGACGGGTTAAAGGTTCGGTGATACTGCGCAAACCCAGTTGTCGAGATTCCATCTGGACGTGCCTGCATAAAGCTGGTCACCAACGATGTGCGCTCCATTTTGTCTGAGCTCGCTATTGAACGCTTCGGCATAGCTGCCGTTGTCCCGGCTGTTGCCCAAGGCCACCATGACTGCGACGTTCTTACCACTCAGACTGGTACCACGGAACATCTGACTGGCATATTGCCAATGGGGTGACAACGGGCCTTCGGCCTGAAACTCAACGGCAAGGACAAGACTCTGAGAGTTCTCTATCTGCCTGATGTTCATACTCTGGACGCTGACGGTCTCAGCACCCAACTTGTCGGCTATCTCCTCGGCAATAGCCTGACAGCTGTCGTACACGACGACAATTGACTCATGTTTCATAATCCACAAAAATTAGAGAGAAAAACCAAATTTTATTTGAGTTTTTCCGTAATTATCACTATCTTTGCGCAGATAATTGTGTTTTATGAAACATATCGCCTTATCATTCATATTGATAGCTACGTTATTTAGCTCATGTGGCAGCAACGGACGGAGCAGCGAGAGTCGCCAAGCTCGCTTGGATGGCCGAGTCGTGACGGACGAAGGCGAAGCCAATACCACAGCGAGTGAAATAACGGCAGAAATGGCTTTTGAAGGAGTGAGCAACTATTGTCATATCGCGTATGACTGGAGCGTAGCCAAAGCCAATTCTTCCATCATGTATGTTCAGATGGGCGAAGAGACAGATTCTGCCTATCAGGTGGTATTCCGCAGTTACACTGGGGCATTCGTGAATTTCTACGTCGATAAAGCCAGTGGCACTACAAGAATGGAAGAATATGTTCCTACCCTTGATGTCAGAAACGAGGCCGGGACTATTACTATATTTGATTATTTGGAGCAAAAGAAATGAAGAAGCAAGATATAACATGGAAAGTCCTGCGAACGGAATACCTCATTCAGCGTCCTTGGCTGACAGCAAGGCGTGATGATGTAGAATTACCCGATTTTTCTATATGCTGTTGGTGAAAGTCCATAGGCTTTCGTGAAAACGCGGACAAAGTGCGGCAGGTCATTGAAGCCTATGGCATAGCAGATTTACAAGATTGTTGCCGACTTCGACAAGAACTACAACCTGGTGCTCGACGGCATCCACGAAAGTAAGTGGTAGAGACGATTCTCCTAATTTATCACAAAAAATCCTCCGTATCGCACCGATATGGAGGATTTTTTGTATATTCGCAGCGGATTCCTAACGAAAACAAAAAAGACAATGACAGAAATGAAGCGACTGAATAAGCAAAGATCCTGCTGGGTGAAGAAGAAGTGATAATCCATAAGGACGAAGCCTTCCTTGTCGAAGGCTGTATTCCACATTCCTGCTGGAACAACATCGAAGGAGTGACGAAAATGATTGGCATAACCGTTATATGATTAAGAATGAATATACTAATAATATCCGGAAGCCCTCGTAAGGGAGGCAATACAGAACTGTTGGCTGAAGCTTTTGCGAAAGGAGCCGCAGCGCATCATCATGTGGAGATTGTCTCTATACGCGATTATAAGGTTAATCCGTGTTTGGGATGCAACACTTGTTTTAAAACGAACGGCATCTGTGCTCAGAAGGATGATATGGCTATCATCTATGAGAAGATGAGCCAGGCAGATATGATCGTCATTGCCTCACCTGTCTATTTTTATGGCATCAGTGCTCAGTTGAAGGCTGTTATCGACAGGTTCCACAATCCCATCCGTGACACCTTTCATATTAAGAAGATGGCATTGCTGCTTGTTGGTGCAGCCACGCTACCAGAATTGTTTGATGCCATTCTGGCGGAGTATAACCTCTGCTTGAAGTTCTTCAGTATTGAGGATGCTGGTAAGGTACTTGTCAGAGGAGTCAAAGACAAGGGTGACATCATGGGAACAAGTTTTTTAGAGGATGCCTATCAATTAGGCACTTCAATATGAAACCTATCCCAGTAGTTTCTTCAGTTTGTTGACATTGCTGCGCGAAACGGGAATGGTATCGTGACTATGACGCATCACGAGCTGCATGGCATGGGAATTGGAGGAGATTTGTTCCACCTGAGCGAGATTGACCATAAAAGCACGATGACAACGTACTATCATAGGATAAGCCTCAAGTGCATCTTCCATCTGTTTCATCGTGGCACGGAGCATATTGGTATGCGCTTCATTTCCTTGTAGTTTGCAAACCTTTACATAGTTACCAACTGCTTCTATATATAATAGGTCTGAAATCTCGAGGGTTACATGTTCGTTGGTGTTACCTTCGAGTGTTATCTTTGAATCCTGATCAGTATCACCTGCTGAAGTGTCGTCCTCAGTTTGTTGTGGGACTCCTGCGTTTGAATTCTGCAATTTCTTCAGTTGTTCGTTCAACAGCTTGGTTTCCTCCAGCTCTGCAGACAGATAGCGGCTACGGAACTTGAAGCGCCAGTAGAGACCGATAGCAAAGGAGAGGAAAGCGATAATCACCAAAGTTTCCAGATAATTGCTCAAAGAAAGTTTATTGCCCTCTACTACATCGCTCATCGCATAATGGCGGTATAGGCAGATGAGCAGTGACACCAACGGAGTGTTAATGCATTGGAAACGGAGATTACGACTGATGATATAGCTGACACCACGATCGTAGGAGCGTGGCATGCGGACAACGTATCGCAGAATGACTTCCGTCAGGAAACAACTCAGCAAGCCCAATGCAAATATCGCCAACAAATGAACATAGGCCTGCCATTGCCACACTTCGAGTCCGAAGGGCTTGAAGACAGCCAGTGCCAGCACGATAAAGGCGCAGCTGACGAAGCGGATGCTAATTGTTTCTTTATGACCTTTGTTCATACAGCTGGCAAAATTACAAAATAATTATCAATTATCAATTGTCAATTATCAATTATTTTTGCCGCTCGTCACTTTATGCTCATTTCATCCCATTTCATTGCCCGTTTATCACAAACCAATGCAGAATATCCCAGATATTTGGAGGGTTAGATGATACGTCTTAATTTTGCACCCAGAAACGTTGATCATTAAAAAGTTATAGTTATGAAACCAAGAACGATTATTGGAATAGTGTTGATTGTGGCTGGTGCTTGGAAGCTGGCCAACATGTGGGGAATCATTGAGAACGACTGGCTGTGGCGCCAGCCCTGGACGACTTATATTGCTCCAGCAGCACTTATCTACGTAGGAGCATTAATGATTGTCAACAGTTATCGCCGCGACCCAGACCAGTGGCTCCAGCGTCCTCTGCCTATTGGTGAAGACGGCAAGCGCATCTGTTGCAGCGTACATTACGGCGGTGACGAGTACATCTATCGTGGCGAGCCATTCCACGGTGCCCGTCTTGACGCTTTCTGTGGCGGTATCCGTATGGATCTGCGAAATGCCACTATTATTGAAGATGAGGAAATTGAGATCCATACCTTCTGCGGCGGTGTGGAACTCTTTGTACCTCAGACGGTGAATGTCGTGGTCAAGAGCCGTAGCTTCATAGGCGGTGTCGGCAACCATGCTTCAAGAACAGCAGAAAAGGATGCACATTGCCTACACATCATAGCCGACAATTTTATTGGTGGTGTAGATATCAAGAATTGAAGGTGAATATTCCATAAATTTGGCTATAATAGCAACTCTTCGTAATTTTGCAACGTCAAATGAAAAAAAAGAAAAACAAATAGGTATGAAGAATCAAGTTATTGATAAGAGAATTCTGGTGGTGCTGACTATGATGCTGGCACTTGTGATGAACGCCAAGGCTCAACAGAAGCCGAACGTAGTTCAACAAAAGCGCATGATGGAGTTTCAGGTGATGATGGCTATGCATGATACCACCTATAAAAACTATATCAAGGACGGAAAATACAAAGAAGCAATCACTCCGTTGACAACGCTGATCAACATTCTCGACACCACAACGATCTGCCAAAGAACAGAATTGTCACCAGAGATGATTAAAGCAGCAAAGGCCGACTATCTGTATGATATGGCCTGCTGCTACGCCCTGACGAAACAAAAGAAACTGGCTTTGGAGGCTCTCGGCAAATCGGTGGATAGCGGTTATAAGCGCTATGACAACATGCTCAACGACAACGACCTCGCCTCGCTCCGCAAGGACAAGAAATATCAGGCTCTGCTGGCTGTGGTGAAGGACCGCCAGCCACTGAGCGTGCTCAAGAAGTCGGCTCCATACGCCCAGGATGCTGTGAAAATTGACAACCCTTTCCGTTATGAGTCGAAAGATTCGAAGTGTCTGAGCGTTGTTCGTGAATATTTCAAACTCGACTCCGTAGCTGGTCAGGGCGATGAATTGTCGAAGATCATCAATTTGTTACATTTTGCCCACGACAACATGCGCCATGACGGCGGCAATCGCGCCTTTGCCGAGATGGATGCCATCGACCTATATAACTATTGTAAGACTACAGGAAGAGGTATCAACTGTCGACAACTGGCTATCTCTCTATGCGAGATGTATCTCTCGATGGGCATCCCTGCGCGTTACGTCACCTGCATGCCTGCCGATTCATTGGATTATGAGTGCCACGTCATCAATACCGTCTGGTCTGACCAGTTGCAGAAGTGGCTATACATCGACCCCACGATGGATGCCTGGGTGATGGACGAGAACGGCACGATGCTCAGCATTGCCGAGGTGCGCGAGAGGTTGAGGAATGACCTTCCGTTGGTGCTCTGCGAGACTGCCAACTGGAATCATGAGAACCAGCAGACCAAGGAGTATTATCTGGATTATTACATGGCGAAGAATCTCTACTACTTTGTCTGTAAGAAGTATAGCCGATTCAATCCAGAAAGCGATTATCGCCCCAATCCTGCAGAGGAAGACATCCGTCTGATACCCGTAGGCTTCGTCAACAACAATTGGAAGTGCGACACGACCACCGATCCCAATTTCTTCTGGGCAAACCCCGAATGATATAGCTACATGAAACAATAGTGATGAAAAGAATTGTTTTGGCTACGACTATCGCCCTTGCGTTTATATCAGCGAGTGGACAGGAGCAACAAGATAGCTTAAAATCTGTAAGCATGATGCAGGAGTTGCAGGAGGTTGTCGTGAAGGGCAACCTCCCTAATACCCGTCTGAAGGGCAATGCTATGATAACCCGCATTCAGGGAACTCCGCTATCAGATGCAGGCACATTGGGCGAGATGCTGGTAAAAGTGCCTGGCATGACGGGGACGGACGAGACACCCGAGGTGTTGGGAAAGGGCTCACCGCTTATCTATATCAACGGTCGACTGATGCGCGACAATAGCGAACTGAAGCGTCTGCGCAGCGAGGAAATACGCGATGTAGAGGTGATCAACAACCCCGGTGCGCAGTATGACGCGACGGTGCGGGCCGTGGTGCGCATCCGTACTGTCCGTCAGCAGGGTGACGGCCTAAGTCTCGACCTCACACTGTCTGATGAGCACGACTTGCGTTACGATTTCGACCGTCCGCAGGCAAAAGTAGGTGCTAACTATCGCAAGAACGGCGTTGATGTGTTTAGCTCTGTGTATTACTATCATCAGGACTATCGTCAGTACAGTACCATCGAGGATATCACCACGACGGATAAGGTTTTTCGTCAGTATGGTCCTTACACGATGACGTGGAAGCATGATAACCTGACCTATACGTTTGGTGTGAACTGGCAGTTGTCGGACAATCACTCGCTGGGTGTGCGTGCCGATCTGACGCACCAGATGAACGGCAAGAATCAGGTAATTTACGACGAGGACGTGTTCGAGAATAATTCCCTTATCGACCACCTCTACTCCCACCAGACCAGCAAGGAGACGAAGCCTCTGGGATGGCTCACCAACACCTATTATAATGGTAAGGTTGGCAAACTGGGTATCGACTTCAACTTCGATTTCATGAGAAATGGAACGGATACCGACCGCGAGAACGTGGAACAAAGCAAGGTGCAGGATGATTTCGTACTAAGTAAATCGGACACCAGGAGTCGTCTCTATGCAGGCAAGCTGGTGCTGTCGTACCCTGTTTGGAAGGGCGAGCTGGAGGCTGGTACTGAGATGACCTTCGTGAATCGCAACAACACCTATTGGATTGACAAGGCCCTGATTGCCAATTCCGATGCTGATATCAAAGAGAACAACGTGGCCGCCTTTGCCGAATACAGCTGCGATTTCCAGAAGTACGGCAGTGCCTCCGTAGGTCTGCGATACGAGCATACACTCTTGGATTACGACGATGCCATCAATAAAGACGAAAAGCTGCATCGCTCAATGGACGAGTGGTTCCCCACGGCATCCTACTCTGTGACCTTGGGTAAGGTGCAGACGGCTCTGTCGTATAGTATGAAAACCTATCGCCCCAGCTTCTTCGCTATGAACGATGCCGTGACCTATATCAGCCGCTATATGTATCAGGCCGGAAACTCGCAGCTGCTCAACGAGCGCGTGCGCGACCTGACGCTGAACATATCGTATAAGTGGGTGACGCTGACTGCATCGTACGAGCATCTGACGAATCCCATTACCCAGTGGAACTTCCTTACTGAGACAGACGCCATGCTTTGCAAGCATATCAATCTCGATAAGCCCATCAACACGCTGAGTGCCTATTTGGCTGTAACGCCTCGTATAAGCTTTTGGTCGCTCAATGCCACTGCTGGTATCGAGAAGCAGGACCTCTATCTGGATGTGGAAGGACCCAAGGGCGTTTATCGCGTTTATTACGACAAACCACAGTATACGTTTAATGCCTATAACTCGTTTACGCTGAAACATGGCTGGAAGTTTGATGTGAACCTGATGTACCGTTCCAGTGGATGCTCCTACGTATTCTATAATGACACCTACAATCTGCGTTTGGGCCTGGTGGCACAGAAGAGTCTGCTCAAGGATAACTCGCTTACCCTGCGTGCTGCTGTGCTCGACTGCTTCCAGCGTAATCGTATGAACGAGTTCTCAGATTGTGGTTACAACCAGATTCAGCAGAACAACCGTTTCTCAACCCACAAGTTGATGCTCTCGCTCATCTACCGCCTCAATGCCACCCGCAGCAAATATAAAGGTACAGGAGCAGGTCGTGATGTTCAGGCCCGTATGGGTACATGAAAATGGTGTCATTCGTCACATAATTGTGCAAATTATCCCAAATTTTTGACGGACCTTGTAGTTTTTTGTACTTTTGCAGCGTCAAAAGCATGACAATTAAATTTATTAATATATAAGTATGAATAAAACATTCAAAATCTTCAGTCTCTCAATGATGCTGATTTGCGGAGGAACAGCCTCTGCACAAGAACTGAAGGGTTACGACAAGTCAAACATGAACCCTGACGTGAAACCGGGTGACAACTTCGTGGAATATGCCTGTGGCAACTGGCTCAAGACGCACCCGCTGCGCGATGACCAGATGAGCAACGGTGCTTTCCTCGACCTTTACGAGCAGAACCAGAAACAGATCCAGGAGATGGTTCTGGAGTTCTCGACGAAGCCACAGGAGAAAGGTTCGCTGGGCTATAAGATTGGTACGCTCTACAACCAGATGATGGACACGCTGAAGCGCAACGAGCAGGGGCTGACACCCATCATGCCTTACATCGAGCGGATCCGTGCCATCAAGGACCGCAAGGAATACCAGCGCGTCACCGCCGAGATTGACCGCCGTGGCGAGAACACGATGATGTTTGCCTGGGGAGCCGGTGCCGACCTCCGCGATGCCGACAACAACATCGTCAGCATCTCGCAGGCAGGACTTGGACTGGGCAATCGCGACTACTACTTCAACGACGACCCGCAGACACTGGCCGTGCGGGAGGCTTACAAGGCATACGGCAAGCGGATGTTCGCGGCCCTGGGCTATGACGAGGCAAAGGCCAGCGAACTTGTGGAAAAAGTGTATGCTATTGAGAAGCGCATTGCCGGGGCCAGCTACGACATGGTGAAGCTGCGCGACATCGATGCCAACTACCACAAGATGACCTATGACGAGCTGGTGCGCGACTTCCCCGGCATCGACTGGCCCACCGTGTTCTGGGTCACGGGTTTCCCCGCCTTCAAGCAGCTTGTGGTGGGACAGCCCGAACAGTTGCACGAGGTAGAGAAAATTCTCGCCGACACACCACTCGACGACCTGAAGGCATACGCCGAGGTGCGCATCATCGCCGGTGCAGCCTCTTGTCTGACACAGGATCTGCGCCGCTCTTATTTCACCTTTGCACAGGCACTGACAGGTCAGCCGCAGGACGACCCGCTGTGGAAACAGGCCACCGCACTGGTCAACGGTGTTCTGGGCGATGCCATCGGTAAGATGTACTGCGAGAAATACTTCCCTGAGTCGAGCAAGCAGCGTGTGCTCACCCTTGTTCGCAACCTTCAGACTGCTCTTGGCCAGCGTATTGATGCCCTCGACTGGATGAGTGACGTCACGAAGGCTGAAGCCAAGAAGAAACTGGCCGACTTCCATATTAAGATTGGCTATCCCGACAAGTGGAAGGACTACAGCCAGATGCAGATTGACGACCAGCTGTCGCTCTACGAGAACCTGGCCAGCGTGAGCGAATGGAAATGGATTGACGGCCTGAACCGCAAGGTGAACAAGCCCGTAGATAAGACAGAGTGGCACATGACACCGCAGACCATCAACGCCTACTATAACCCCACCACCAACGAGATCTGCTTCCCTGCCGGTATCCTCCAGCCGCCGTTCTTCGATGTGGAGGCCGATGACGCCCAGAACTATGGAGCCATCGGTGGCGTGATAGGTCACGAGATGAGCCACGGCTTCGACGACCAGGGCTGCCAGTTCGACGTTACGGGTAATCAGCGCAACTGGTGGACGGCTGCCGACAAAGCCGCCTTCGACAAGCGCGCTGCCCGTCTGGCTGACTACTTCTCGACCATCGAGGTAGTGAATGGCAAGAAGGTGAACGGCAAACAGACGCTGGGCGAGAACATCGGCGACAACGGCGGACTTCACGTCGCTCTGCAGGCACTCCACAATACGGGCAACGACCGCATTATCGACGGTCTGACTGCCGATCAGCGCTTCTTCCTCGGCTGGGCCCGCGTGTGGGCAAGCAATAACCGCGAGCAGTATATGGACATGCTTCTCAATCAGGATGTCCACTCTCCAAATATGGTCCGTGTCAACGGTGCCCTCCCCCAGATTGACGAGTGGTACGACGCTTTTGGCATCAAGAAAGGCAAGCTGTTCATCCCAAAGAAAAAGCGCATCAGAATCTGGTAATAATCATACTATACTGAGATAATGAAAATTCTCATTATAATGTGGTAGTCCACGTAAGAAAGGATAAATATCGCAAATGCTTGGCATCATGCAAGCAGAGGCAGAGCAAAGAGGTGGTCAGGTGCAGTTGGTTTATACCAACGACCTGACCATCAAGCCCTGCATAGGTTCTATGGCCTGTCGCACTAAAGGCAAGTGCGTACTAGGCGAAGACGACTCTCAGCGCGTATTGAAGATGATGCAGGAGTCTGACGCCATCATCATGGGAGCACCCTGCTATTTTGAATTATCATCCGCTATCCATACCTTGTGTGAATGGCTGCCACGGGTGGTGATGCCTGAATTGGGATCGGCTACGATTTGTCGGAGGTCTTTCGAGGCAACAGAACGACTCTGGTGGGTGGCATTGGCATAGTCGTAGAGCGTCATGAAGCCGTTCTTCGTTATAATGGCTTTGGCCTTTGCCAGTCGTTCTTCGCGACTGAGTTTTGTCTTCTGTGGCACCTGAACATCAGTCTCACCACGTTCGAAAGTTGCCTCTTTGTTCAGCGCCTGCAACAGCTTCTGATCGGGCTTGAAGTTGATACCCTTGATGCAGACGTGCCTGTATTTTGTCTTAGGATCATCAGCGGTATTCTTCAATTCTGCCTTTTCCGACGGGCTCGATTCATCGAAGCCCAGCGACAGCGAGAACACGCCCAGTCCGTCAATCTTGATGTTATGACCCATAGGCATCCAGCTTTTCATGACTGATACCAGCGCATCGAAGACACCTCTGATCATGCCTTCGCTGAAGCTGCCAGCATAGTCGTGCATGTGTTCAATCACCGTTTCGTAGTCGTGCAGAGAGTAAGTCTGCATCTTTGGATATACGATTTTCTTTCCGTCTGTCATCTCCCCAGAGAGTTCCTGTAAAATGTATTTTGGCATATTCCTTATTTATTTATATGTTATCTCTTTTTTCTTTTCCTTAATACCATTTTATGTTTTTGCGCCGAGGACGTATGTTTCTGCTCTTAAAACACATGTTTCTACGCCTGAAACTTATGTATTCCGTCCGAAAACATAAACTTTCGCACTGCAAAAATACATCTTTCTCTCCATTCCACAAAATAAATCTCATGTTTTTTATGTTATATGAAATAATATCGATACCATTCGTCACAGAATCGTACCATTCGTCACAAATTGAGGGATAAGACGCAACTTTTGCATATCTTTGCATCGTCAAACTGGCAAATTATTCAAAATTGCACAGTGATGAAAAAGTTAAGTTTGAAAATGATGGCCTTGATGGCTGCGATGATGATGAGCCTGACAGCTCAGGCTAAGACACAGGATGTAGGTGGACGAGTGATAGACCAGAATGGTGAGCCACTCGGGTTTGTAAGTGTGGCACTGCTCTCGGCAGACTCTACATATATTCAGGGTGCTATGAGTGATGAGAACGGTGCGTTTATGATTCAGACAACGGATGCATGTTGCATCTTGCGCCTCTCGTTCATTGGTTACAAGACAACGTTCGTCAATGTAAGCGGCTCGGACGTGGGTACCATTCAGATGGAGGAAGACCAGCCAATGCTCAAGGAAATCACCGTAAAGGGCCAGATGCCGAAAACGAAACTAACGGGCAACTCTATGGTGACTACCATTCAAGGAACCATTTTGGGACAGTCGGGAACAGCACAGGAGATGCTGGCGAAAGTGCCTGGCATGACGGCTAAGGGCGAAGAACTGGAAGTGCTGGGTAAGGGTACACCTATTATATATATTAATGGGCGCAAGATGCAGGACAAGAACGAACTGAAGCAACTCCGCTCTGAGGAAATCCTGAGTGTGGAAGTGATTACCAATCCCGGTGCTCAATACGATGCTACGATATCATCAGTCGTGAGGATCAAGACCATCCGCCGCGAGGGCGACGGCTTCGGCTTCGACGTGAATACTGGTTTAAATCAGGATCTGAGGTTTGGTGAGAGTGACCCCAGTGCCCAGTTGAACCTGCGTTATCGCCATAACAACCTCGACCTCTTTGGGATGGTGAACTACTGGAAGTGGGACGAGACGACACTGTTCTACGACACGTCGTCCTTCTATCTCCCGACGGAAAAAGGAGTAAAAGGTATCCTGCAAGACTCGCATTCGAGAAACCACTGGCATGACAACGGTTTCGACTATCATCTGGGGTTCAACTGGCAGATTGCCGAGAACCATTCGTTGGGTGCCCGCATCACACGCCACGACAGATTCGAGAGTGGCACTGATTTGTGGGTGAACACAGACATTGAGCACGGATATCTGACTCAGGATTTTCTGAAGGAGAATAACTATTCTGACCAGAACGAGCAACGCCATACGCCCTATAGTTGGGAGGGCAATGCCTATTATAACGGACAGGCCGGCAAGCTGGGCATCGACCTGAACGTCGATTTCCTGTCGAACAAGCAGAACGTGGAAAACGATATCCATGAGATGAAGGACTATACTATCCACAACGCCATGGAACAGGAGAATCACAGCTCTTCACGCCTGTGGGCTACCAAGCTGGTGCTGACTTATCCCCTCTGGAAAGGGCAGTTGGAGGCAGGAACGGAGCTCTCGTTTGTGACTCGTAACAACAGTTCTTCTATCACCAACTATCCCTTACCTGCTTCTGATTCGAAGGTGAAGGAAAACAACACCGCCGCCTTCATCACCTATAACTTCAATCTGGAGAAGCTGGGTAATTTCAGTGCTGGTTTGCGCTATGAGCATGTGGGGTTTGACTATACAGATCATCTCGATGCTGCCAACAATATGACACGCTATCAGAACGAATTCTTCCCCAGTCTGTCGTGGGCCAAACAGTTCGGCCCCGTCCAGACTTCGCTGGCCTATAGTTTTAAAACCATCCGTCCGAACTATAACGACCTGAGCAGCCGCATAACTTACATCAATTCATATATGCTGATGCAGGGCGATCCCACTTTGAAGAATGCCACCATGCAGGAAGTAAGCCTCAATGCCCGCTACAAATGGCTGAACCTCTTTGCTGCCTACGAGCGTCGAGACAATACCATGTCGCAGCTGCCATTCGCTTATAACAGCGACGGGGTAGTCATCATGAAGCGTGTCAATCTTGACAAGCCTGTCCGTAATCTTGCCGTTTTCCTTTCTGCCAACCCGACTTTCGGCATCTGGAGCCCAAACTGGACTGCTGGCGGACAGAAGTTCTGGAACACGATGGAGTTTGACGACCCTCGCTCTGAGACGGGCAAGGTCACGGAGTGCTACACCAAGCCTATCTTCTTCTTCGACCTCAACAACGCCTTCCGCCTGCCGCATCGATGGCAGCTCGAAGCCAACATGAGCATCCAGACCAAGGGCGACGTCATCAACTTCCGCATGAAGTCGGCTTCCTACGCTCTTGGCTTCGTGGTTCAGAAGTGCTGGCTGAAGGATGACGCCCTCTGTCTGCGTGCCACCATCAGCGACGTGTTCCAACGCAGTGTTCAGGATATGGCTATGGACTGTGGGGCCTACAGTTTCTTCGAGAGCAAGTCTCGCAGCAACCACCGTCTAAGCGTCTCACTACGCTACACCTTCAACGCCTCGAAGAGCAAGTATAAGGGCACTGGTGCCGGACAGGCAGAGCGTCAGCGAATGAGTGCAAATTAGCCATTCATCACAAATATGTGCTGTATATCCCAGAAATTTGGTATAATACGCAACTCTTCGTAATTTTGCAGCGTCAAACGATAAAACAAAATAAGGAATATGGAAAAAATGCGATTCTGTCAGAGTTGTGGAATGCCACTGACTGACGAGGTTCTCGGTACTAATGCCGACGGCAGTAAAAACGAAGATTACTGCATGTACTGCTACAGGGACGGAAAATTCCTGCAGGAGTGCACGATGGAAGAGATGATCGAACATTGTGCTCAGTTTGTTGGTGCTGTAAACGGACGGAGCAGCGAGAGCCATGCAAGCTCGCTTGCAGATGGCCGAGTCGTGACGGACGAAGGCAAAGCCAATGAGGGGTTGGAGAAACCCATCACCAAAGAGGAATATATCGGTATGATGAAAACATATTTCCCCCAGTTGAAGCGTTGGCGCAAAACGTTGAATGTTAGTAACGATGAAGTCGTGAATGTCAACCCCGCTTTGGCAGGCATAAAAGAACTCATTGCACAGATGGCCGACTCGCTGCCCGTTGCTTATATCTCATCAGTAGATCAAGAAGGTTTTCCTTGGTCCAAAGCCATATTGAAGCCACGCAAGCGTGAGGGTATCAAGACCTTCTACTTTACAACCAACACATTCTCAATACGTGTGGCTCAATACAAGGCCAACCCCAAAGCCAGCATCTACTTCTGCGATGCAAAAGGTTTCAAGGGCATGATGCTGCGTGGAACGATGGAGGTGCTGACAGATGCTGAGAGCAAGGAGATGATTTGGCGCAAGGGCGACGAGCAATACTACCCTGAGGGCGTAACCGACCCCAACTACTGCGTGTTGAAATTCACCGCTATCGATGGCCGTTTCTATAGCGATTTTTATCCACGTAGCTTTGTAATTGAATAACAAAGATATGCAAACAAAAGCACTAGTCGTTATCGACATCCAGAATGACATCACGAAGCACTACCGCGACATCATTGACAACATCAATGATGCTATCGAATGGGCTGTATCTGAGGGTATGCACGTTGTCTATATCAAGCACAACAACATTACCTCAAGTACTCGTACATTCAAGCCTGGTACTCGTGGCGAAGAGTTGGTACCAGAGCTTAAAGTCGTTTCGGATAATATCTTTGTGAAAACGAAGAGTAACGCATTGACAAGTGAGGCGTTTGCCACATTCATTGAGACAAATGGTATCACTGAATTCTACGTCGCTGGTGCCGATGCTACCGCCTGCGTGAAATCCACCTGCTTCAACATGCGGAAAGCTGGCTACATGGTGCACGTCCTCTCCGACTGTATCACCAGCTACGACCTGAAAAAACTGCCAGAGATGCTCGCCTACTACGCCAAACAAGGTTGTGAATTGATTACTATACAATAAAAAATATGGAAAAGGAAATATCCTGGTTTAAATATTTATCGTCATGGAAATATCAAATTGGTTTAAGGGTTTTGAGAAAGGTATAGCACGGCTCTCTCCCGAGGAACGGTCTGCATTCTTTTCGGAATGTGGGAAAAACTGTGTAAATGGCGGCACGCTTTCTGTTTACAAGAAACTCTATGAGGATGCCAAAGGGGACATGGATGTGTTCTTTCAGATGGCTGATGATTTGCCAGGAGTAAAAGGTGAGGTCGTTGAGGAAGGGCATGTTTACCGGCTTGTCTTCTTAAAATGCACCTGTGAGTTGTGTAAAAAGGGATATGTCACTACGCCTTTGCTCTGTGAATGTTCACGCCAAAGTGTGATTTATTCGCTGCACAGTTTATGGAAAGGCATGAAGTTCACCGTAACGCTTTGTCATTCCATCCTGGGTGGTGGGACAGATTGTGAAATGAGAATAGAGGTCGATATAAGTATGACATTAAGACCATTCACCATCGATGATGCGCCTATTATCCTCTCATGGATAAAGGACAGGACTGCATTCCGGAAGTGGAGTGCAGACAGGTATCCTGCGTTTCCGCCGAAACCAGAGGAGATGGTTGCACAATACGCAGCAGACAACATCTTCCCCTTTACTGCCATCGACGACGAGGGAAAAATCGTGGGCCACATTATGCTTCGCAATCCAGATTCCTCGAAGACTGTCATTCGCTTTGGATTCGTCATCGTCGATGACAATCTGCGAGGCAAAGGCTATGGCAAACAGATGTTGCAATTGGCTATTCAGAAAGCGATGAATGAATATGGAGCAAAGAAGATATCTCTCGGCGTGTTCGACAATAACCCATCAGCTTTTCATTGCTATGAGTCCGTTGGGTTCATGGTCATCGGTACTGACTCCTACTTCATTGATGGAGAAGAATGGACGGAAAAAGAAATGGAAATAAATTGTATCCAATGAAAAAGAATGTTGTAATTATTATCTTGGCTCTTGTATCCATTATCTCTGTGGATGCTCAGAATGAGGTCATTGGCGGCTATGTCAAGAAAGGTGGAACAGATAATGGTATCAATGCGACAAGCCGTTTCCCCATGTATAGTGTCATGAAGTTCCCTCAGGCTTTGTATGTCGCAGACTTTCTCATCAGGAACAACATCGAGTTGAATACAGAAGTGATGGTCAGGAAGGATAAACTGATGCAAGACACATGGTCGCCGATGTTGAAGACTTTTGAAGGTCAAAAGACTTTCACATACTCAGAGTTGTTGGATCTGTCGCTTCAAAAGAGCGACAACAATGCCTGCGATATTCTCTTCGAACGATGCGGAAGTCCGGGAGAAGTAGAGAAATACATCCGAAATCTTGGGTTCAAGGACATTCGTATTCAGAAAACAGAGAAGCAGATGCATGAACGTCCTTCAGATAGTAATAAGAACTGGTGTACGCCTCAGGCGATAGTTAATCTCCTTGAGTGGTTCATCGCACATCACAACGACAATGAGCCGCTCCGCTACATTTGGAAACTGATGGAGGAGTGTCAGACTGGTGGAGACCGTCTTCCTACTGCGGTCCCTTCTTCTGCCAAAGTCATTCATAAGACAGGTACAGGGTGCCCATTACCATCAGGTCAGCCGTCAGGAATCTGCGATGTGGGGATTATCATATTGGATAACGGTCAGCAGTTTCCTATTGCTGTTTTCATTACCAACCCCTCTTCGCAATCAAAGATTGTTGATGTGGCGAAACAATTACTTGAATTATAGACAATGAAAAGATTACGACTCGGAGCTATTCTCCACTTTATCATAGCCATAGGACATCTCGGTTGTCTCTTTGCTTTGGATGAGGCCTTCGACGCATACGGCATCAAAGACGTAATGTATAATATGGTCTTTGGTCACGCATGGATGCTTTATGCTCTGACAGTCTGCCTCGCCTTGGTCTTTGCCTTAGCAGGACTTTATGCCCTCTCTGCCTCAGGCGACATCCATCGACTCCCACTGACTCGCACAGCCATTATCGTTATCATTGTGCTCTACAGTCTTCGAGCATTGGCAGGATGTTGGGCTTGTATGGTGGATTTCAATTGGCTTCGATTCATCTCATCCTTCATTCCAGCCTTTTTAGCGTGGTGCTATTATCCTGGCCTTAAAAAGTTATGAAACAAATTCCGAATCTCCTATCTGTATCGCGAATTGCATTGTGTCTGCCTTTGCTCTTGGTGGATGCAATGACTATGTCCTTCTGGGTGCTTTACGTGATAGGAGGAACTACGGACATGCTCGACGGCTTTCTGGCCAGGCGATTGGACGTGGAAAGTAAATTCGGAGCTAGATTGGATGGTTTAGCAGACTTCGTGTTTGTCTTGGCTGTAGGATATAAGTTGTTCCCTTGGCTGAAGTTACCTGCAACGCTATGGGTGATGATTTGGCTTGTTACGCTGGTGAGAATGTTCAATGCAATCTGCTCGTATGTGGTAAGGCATAGAATTGAATACTTACACACTAAAGCCAACAAGTTGACGGGCTTTCTGCTTTTTATCGGCATGATGACTATTGGGCAGTCATACTTCATCATTCTTGCATGGATGATTGCTTGCGTCGCCCTCTTCGCAGCCATACAGGAAGGACATTTAATACGTAACAAAACCATATAAAAACAGAAACGTTATGAAGACAATTGTATTGAACGCCATCAAAGCATTAGCAGTATTGATTGCCTGTTTATGCATTCACCCAATTTCCGCCCAAGTCGAACATGTAGTAAAACTTGGCACCGGCATTATGTCGTTAGAAGCTATAGACAGTTATCCACAAAAACTGCTCGAAATAATTGAAAACAGTGATACGGCTGTCATTGTCAGAATCTCAACTTTCAACGAATGGGAAGATGTACAAACGGTCAAAAACTTAAGATATGCGCCTTATGTGGCTAGCAAGACATATGAAAATAAGTTGCAGAAGTATCTAAAGCCAACAGCTTTTGTTAATAGCGAATCTGAAAGTACCAGACATCTGGCAGATAGCATATTCAGCGGTAATGAGAAGACTGTTGTCGAGATTATCCGCAAAGCACTTGCTGTATCATCAAGTCTAAAGTTCGATGAACTATTGGCACAAAGAATTTATAACGGAGATGTGAGTTGCATGAGTTCTGATTATTCTTTGGAGACGATGATGGGCACTTGTTCCGAATGTACAAACATCTTCTTGGCCCTGATGCGAAATAGGAATATCCCAGCACGCTTTGTCAGAGGTATGGTTTTCAATCAAGGTAGCATGACATTCCATGCCTGGGCAGAAGTCTGGTTCAACGGCTTTGGTTGGTGGGCTGTGGATCCTCAGACTGGCAATGAAATGACACCATATTATTTCTATAAGCTTCACGCCGGTGCTGACTCTTTGGAATGTGGTTGCAATTCATTGAGAAGCTACCGCTTCAGAAATGGCGGATTGATTATAGAAGAACAGACTGTAAAATATCAATTCTGAAATAATAAAAATGCATTGGACGGGCAGCTTCATCTATTAAGGAATTCTATCTGTTGCCTATTGGTGATTTTTTGCTCGACAACTATGCTGAGTATGAAATAGTAAATCTGGATATAAGGTATGACCACAGGTTCGCTGACTGTTCTGTTTGAAGATCCTTTCTGGATTGGACTGTTCGAGATGATTGATAAGCAGGGACTGCGTGCCTGTAAGGTTACGTTTGGTGCAGAGCCGACAGAAAAGGAGGTGATGGAGTTTATTGATAAGAACTGGAATTGCCTCCAATTCAGTCAGGCTGTTGAAGTTCCTGCCGAATCAGAAAGAAAAAGCAATCCCAAGCGGCAACTTCGTGAAGCTAAGAAACAAATGCAATCAAAAGGCATTGGCACTAAGTCTCAACAAGCTCTGAAGATACAACAAAAGCAGAACAAAACCGAGCGAAAACTGCGCTCAAAGGCAGAACGTGAGGCTGAAAAACAACGCCAGTTCGACCTGCGTCAGGCCAAGAAAAAAGAAAAGCATAAAGGACATTAATAGATGATGGAAGCAATAATATACATACATGGTAAAGGCGGTAGTGCAACAGAGAGTGAGCACTACAAGCCGCTGTTTCCTGACAACGAAGTGATAGGCTTGGATTATCAGACGTTCACTCCTTGGGAAACAGGGATGGAAATTTACGATGCTGTAAAAGAATTGAAAAGCAAATACGAGAACGTCATCCTGATTGCCAACAGCATAGGGGCTTTCTTCAGCATAAATGCTGGCATTGACGATATGATTCAGAAGGCATATTTCATCTCTCCAATTGTGGATATGGAGACACTGATTTCCGACATGATGAAGTGGGCCAATGTCACAGAACAGGAATTGGAATCAGAAGGTGTGGTTCACACAGAATTTGGCGAAGATTTGTCGTGGGAGTATCTGAGTTATGTAAGAAGCCACCCTATAAAATGGCGCGTACCAACGCAGATTCTGTACGGCAGCAATGACCATCTGACTTCATTAGAGACTATCACCGACTTTGCCAATAAGCATCAAGCCACTCTAACTATCATGAAGAATGGTGAACATTGGTTTCATACTGAAGATCAGATGCTGTTTTTGGATAATTGGATAAAGGCCATGAAGCCATTCTTTTCGATAATGGTATTTTTTTTGCGTTTTTACTTGTACATTTCCAAATTTTATCGTATCTTTGCATAAATTATATCTCTAATACATCTCTAATTCATCTCTAGTTTATCTCTAGTTATAAGAATTAGAGTTAGACTAGAGAAGAACTGGAGTAAAACTAGAGAAAAATATGATAGAAGTTTGAACTAAATATATGTAGCATTATGGCAGAAATGACTAAAGACATGAATGGTGCTATCGGGAAGCTCGGTAACAGGACGTACTACCAGCGTGGAGGTAAGACCATCGCAAGGACTCTCACTAAGCCGAAGAATCCCAAGACAGAGGCCCAGTCGCAGCAGCGCGTCCTGCTCAAAGCAGTAAATAAGGCTTACAGCATGTTAAAAGGAATCTGTGACCATTCCTTTGAAGACTACGATAATAGCTTCGACTGTATGAATAAGTTCAAGAGGGTTAATCTGAAATACCTTCGTGAGCACGTGGCGACCCTTGAGGAATCAGGCCAGGGGCTGGACCAGTTCTACCAGTTCATTCCCCTTCAGAGTCAGAAGTGGACGCCCTTCGCAGCCATCATCTCCGAAGGGCATCTTCCCGTAGTTTCCGTGGGCATTGATGCCGCAGGGGGCCACAAGGCGTATGTCAACAGCCCCAGTCGGGCCTACGCTGACTTTGTCAATGCATGGGGCTTGCAGCGCGGCGACCTGGTGACGTTCGTAACTGTTCAGAAGCACGAAAGCATGTATGCAACAGAGATGGCTCGTCTCGTACTCAATCCCTGCAACACTGACGGGTCGGATGCGCCCATGAGCACGGAGATTGTGAACAGTCAGGGCGAGTTTCCATGCTCGAACAAGATGAACCAACTGAACTTCTCAACTTTCGAGTTCGATACAGATCACTTCAACTTCGTGCTGGGCCGTGGCGGCGACGTAGTGGCAGCCGGTATCATTGTCAGCCGAGAGGCCGTGAGTGGCGGCTGGTTCCGTAGCAACTGCCAGCTTGTGCTCAACGAAGAAGGGTTCGGCAGTGACCTGTGCAGCCTGGCAAAGGCTGTTGAGTACAGCTACAAGAAGTCAATAGATATAGAATCTGACCTTTATCTCAACAATGCAGAAACCAGATAGCACCCAAATAGTTGCCCGTGACAACAACCTAGAACCGCTACGTCTTTGCAAGAAATACGATGTATCCACGATTCTTGGCAGCGTGAGAATCCCTCAGAAAATGATTTTGTTCTATTCCCCACAGACTATAGCAGCGACAACTGGAAGGGTTGCGACTCAACTACCGATTCAGATTTCTTCTGGGCAAAGCCCGAGTATTAAGTAAACCAGCAAATGAAATGATAATAAGAAGATGGAAACGGAAAGACTGTTATTGTGTCCTTGGCTGGATAGTGAAGCCGAGACGCGACGTAATAAGACAGAATGTCAAATTGATAAAGAAGTAATATGAAAAGAACAGTATTATATTTGTTATTCGCACTGTTGCTAATTAGCTGTGGCAGTCAGCCTAGCAAACAGGCTGACGAAGTTAAGATCTTGTTTGAGATTCGCCCTGAGGTGAACTATGTAACTCATCTCTATACACTTGCCGGACTGGGATTCTCTGATGAAGAATACACAGCGAAATATAGCCATACGCTCCCCAAGGCTGCTGTAGATACCTTGCAGAAATACAAGGACTACCTGACGTTCGGACAAGGCGAAGGCGGTATGTTGTCAGGTACATTCTTCTTTATGGTCTCGGCAGAGACATTCGCAAATGCGGACAGTCTTCAGAAAGTCATGGACAAATATCAGGAGATGGCCAAAAGCTATAACTCTCCTGATGAGATCATGAACATAGCCAATGCCATTGCCAAAGTGTATGTCGATAATTATGACAACTATCTCAAGACTGTCTATCCTCAGGCAAAGAAGGATATGGAAGAACGTCAGAATCAGTTGAGCCAACACATGAAGGACCATTCTTTCGTTAAAGATTGGGAGCGCGTTACTGGCTATACTTGGAATAGAGGCGACTATCATTGGCTGTTGTATCGTGCAGGCGCAAAAGGCCCATCTTACAACAATCTGAACGAGAATACCAATACTGTCTTTTACAATCAGTCTCTGGACTATCAGCTTTCGATGTTCAGCCATGAGTTTGGCATCTTCTTGATGCAGGATAGTATCGATCCTATTGTAGAGGAGATGAAGGAATATATTCGTACCATGGACTCAACGAAGGATTTGACCTATGTACCCTGGAGCGCTTTCGAGAGTCTGGCGTGTTGGTATAATTGCAAGATAGCAGGCAAGGAAACAGAGGATTATCGTAACTTTAGCGAAGCTGATGTGAAGACTTTCTGCCAGATCTTTGACCGTCTCTCTGCGACAGGCATCACAGACCCTGCAGAGTTGTATCGTAAAGGAATTATGGAGTATTTGAAATAATTGGATTTACCATTATCAGACAAAGAATGAACATATTGATTTTATCCGGAAGTCCTCGTAAGGGCGGTAATACTGAACTGTTGGCTGAAGCTTTTGCCAAAGGAGCTGCAGCGCATCATCATGTGGAGATTGTCTCTGTACGTGATTATCAGGTGAATCCGTGTTTAGGATGTAACGCCTGCTTCAAAGCCAACGGTACCTGTGCACAGAAGGATGACATGGCCATTATCTATGAAAAGATGAGTCAAGCAGAAATGCTCGTCATTGCCTCGCCAGTTTATTTCTATGGCATCAGTGCTCAATTGAAAGCCGTCATCGACAGATTCCACAATCCCATCCGCGACTCGTTCCACATTAAGAAGATGGCATTGTTGCTTGTTGGTGCCGCATCGCTGCCAGAATTATTCGATGCCATACTGACGGAATACAACCTCTGCTTGAAGTTCTTTGATATAGAGGACGCTGGCAAAGTGCTCGTTAGAGGAGTTAAAGACAAGGGTGACATCAAAAATACCGATGCGCTGAATGAAGCATACATATTAGGTTGTTCGATATAAGATGAGCAATAAAAAGATACAAATATGGAGAAAGAAATAACGTCCCCGCTCGACCTTGGGTCGCTTGCAAAGCAAGAACCCCGCTTTACGTTCAACACCGTTGGACTGTTTACAAACAATAACAAGGCTACCGTTGAGTTCTATACGAAAGCCTTTGGCTTTACCACTTCATGGGATGGTGTACAGCCAAATGTGGAGATGTTCCTTGGCAACAATAGAATCATTCTCTTCCCACGTAGTGCTTTTGAGCAGATGGTTTCACAAAAGTTCCATTATCCTCAAGGACTAAATGGAACAATAGAGTTGAGCTTTGATGTACCTACTTTCGCCGATGTTGACAAAGAGTATCAGAATGCTCTTAACAATGGCGCAAAGTCCGTACTTCCTCCGACTACTGAACCTTGGGGACAACGCACTTGCTACGTTGCCGACCCTGATGGGAACCTCATAGAAATAGGATCGTTTGTTGAGGGATAAAAATATGTTACGTATCTTAGTCATAATCGTTGTACTTGCATCGACACTGCCGAGTCGCGACAGAAGTCGACTGAAAGTCAACTGATGGAGGAATGTCAGACAGGTGGAGATCGTCTGCCTGCTGCAGTTCCATCTTCAGCCAAAGTTGTTCATAAGACAGGTACAGGGTTCCCATTGCCATCAGGTCTGCCATCAGGCATCTGCGATGCAGGAATTATCATTTTGGAGGATGGACGGCAACTTCCCATCGCCATTTTCATTACCAAACCCTCGTCACAATCACGGATTTCCGATGTAGCGAAACAATTACTTGAATAATAATTGATACTATTCGTCACAGAATCGTACCATTCGTCACAGATTGGAGATAAGGCGCAACTTTAGCATATCTTTGCATCGTCAAAACGACAAATTGTTCAAAATTGCAAAGTTATGAAAAAGTTAAGTTTGAAAATGATGGCCTTGATGGCTACAATGATGATGAGTCTGACAGCCCAAGCTAAGACACAGGACTGGGGCGGACGAGTGATTGACGAGAAGGGCGAGCCGATGCCCTATGTGAATGTGGTGCTGCTGTCGCTGCCCGATTCTGCCTTCGTGCAGGGGGCAATGACGGACATGGACGGTGTGTTCAAGATTGTGACGGATGTAAACCATGGTTTGTTCAAGGTAACCAGCGTGGGTTATCAGACCTTATATATAAACGCGGGCGAGGGTCTGACCATCCAGATGAAGGAAGACACGCAACTGCTCAGCGAGGTCGTGGTGAAAGGTCAGCTGCCTAAGACCCACGTGAAGGGCGATGCCATGCGGACGACCGTTGCAGGAACCATCTTAGAGAAAGCAGGAACCGTGAGTGACGCACTCTCAAAGATCCCATCGCTCGAAACTGAGCGAGATGCAGCTGTAAAGGTGTTGGGTCGTGGTGAGGCTGAGGTGTATATCAACGGGCGTAAGGTGCAGGATATCAGTGAACTCACTCGTCTGCGCTCCGACCAGATACAGCATGTGGATGTGGTGCAGAACCCTGGTGCCCGTTATGCAGCCTCGGTGAAGGCCGTCGTTCGCATCACGCTGAAGAAGGCACAAGGCGAGGGCATCAGCTTCCAGGACAATCTGGGAGGCATCTACCAATATGGCCACACGCTGACCAACAACCTCGACGTGAACTATCGCACAGGAGGACTCGATGTCACCGCCTCGTTCTGGGCAGGCCGCTATGGTCACTACAAGTCGCTGCAGGAGCACGAGCTTACCTATTACGTTGGTCCCGACTTCTACCTCAGTCGCAGCAATCAGGAGAGGGAGAGTGTGCGGAAGGGATGGTCGCCTCAGTTGCAGGTGAACTATATGCTGAACGAGAACCACAGTTTTGGTGCTTTCTATAAGTACGACCGCCATCCAGGCGGCAATTCCGACGCATTCTTCTATACCGACAACTACGTCAACGGCATCTATACCGAGCGTTCGGAGAGCTATATCAGCGGCGGCGTCGATGACATCCGCAAGCACATCTTCAATGCCTATTATAACGGCAAGGTGGGCAATCTAGGCATCGACTGGAACGTGGACGGCCTCTTCGACAAGACCTTTGAGGACAACAGCACGGAGGAGACAACCATAGACGCCAACGACATCCGCTCTTACCACGACGTGAAAAACGGCACCAAGAGCAGCAACAACTTCTGGGCTACGAAGCTCGTCTTCAGCTATCCAGTGTTGAAAGGTAATCTCAGCGTCGGCGGAGAATACAGCTACAACCACCGCACCGATGCCTACTCCTTCAACTCAGCCGAGACGCTGCCCGTGAAGGCCACCGACACGGAAATCAACGAGAAGTCGGCTGCCGCCTTCGTGGAGTACGGGCGACAGTTCGGTAAGCTCTATGCCCAGATAGGCTTGCGCTACGAACACCTCACCAACGACTACTTCAACTTTGGCGTGCGCGAGGACGAGGTCTGCCGCGACTATGGCGACTGGTTCCCCACTGCCACGCTTTCCATGCCTGTGGGCAAGGTGCAGCTCTCGCTCTCCTATCGCAAAGACATCGAGCGCCCCAGCTACTCTTACCTCACCAACTCGACGGTTTACATCAACCGCTATACCTACCAGAGCGGCAACCCCTACCTGAGACCCACCTATACGCACAACCTCTCGCTCAACGCAGCCTACAAATGGGCAGGCATGGTCGTGACCTATTCGCGCACCAAGGACATTGTGACGATGGACACCGAACCCTTCCCTGGCGCTGACGATCCTATGGTAAGCCTCGTCCGTTACATCAACGGCAGCGACAGCTACAACAAGCTGAGCCTCAATCCCTACGCCAGCCCCACCATCGGCTGCTGGCATCCCACATGGTTCATCTATGCACAGTTCCAGAACTACAAGTCGCTGTGTGCCAACGGAAGCGAGATTACCCTCAGCCGCCCGTATGTCAACATTGGATGGGACAACACTGTGGAGCTGCCTCATGGCTGGCGCTTGAGCGCAGGTATGCGTCTGGCGACGAAAGGCGACATAGACAACACCCACCTCATCCGCAACTGCTTCAGGTGCGACTTCGGCGTGCAGCGTGACTTCAACTTGCGCCGCCTCGGCACCCTGACAGCCGACCTGCGTTGCTACGATATATTCAATACCAACAAGAACGGTGGCATCATCTATGGCATCCGCGAGTTGACCGTCCACAATCCTGCCCGACGTACCTTCTCCCTCGACCTTACCTGGAAGTTCAACGAGGCGCAATCAAAGTATCGTGGCTCCGGTGCCGGCGACAAGCAGAAGGCAAGAATGTAATCAAATAGCATAATTATTTGGCAATAATCGAAATTCTTCGTAATTTTGCACCAATGAAACGTCTGTATTATCTCGATAATCTGAAGGTCTGCCTGACCGTCTTGGTGATTATGCACCATGCCGGTCAGGCTTACGGCAATGGTGGCGATTGGGCTTATACCCCATCCAATCCTGCCGAATTTATGCCTTGGATCTGGCATTTCTTCTCTACCAATGCAGCCTTTTTTATGGGGCTATACTTCTTTATATCTGGTTATTTTGTCCCAAGAAGTTTCGATAAACAAGGGTTCAAACAATTTATCCAAAAGAAACTGCTCCGCTTGGGTATTCCGCTGCTCTTTATGGGGGGAATCATCGGCATATTGACTGGTAAACCGGAGATTGGTCACATGTGGTTTGTCGAGAGTCTGTTAGTATTCTGTCTCGTCTATGCTCTGATTCGTCATTGGGTGTCGCCTATCGACAGCGAATGTAACTCCAAGCCCGCTCGGCTTCGCTGCTTGGCTGGTCCAAGAACTATCATCGGACTACTCATCGTTGCTCTGCTGATGGGCATCGGTAGCTACTTTATCCGTCTGGTCAGTCCGCAGGATCATTGGATGGGCGCTTTTGGCAAATTCCTCTTCATTGGTTTCGTCACCACCATCCTTGCCTTTGGCTTGACATGGATAGTCAGGATGATTCCTGGAGTTAAACGAGTGTTATAGAACAAATATTATAGCGATGAACATATTGATCATAAACGGAAGCCCACGGAAGAAAGGCCTGATCTCACAGATGCTCAACATCATGCGAGAAGAAGCAGAGAATAGAGGTGACAAGGTGCAAACAGTCTATACCAACGACCTAAGCATCAAACCCTGCATCGGCTGTATGACCTGTCGCACTAAAGAGAAATGTGTGCTGGGAGAAGATGACTCTCAGCGGATTTTGAAGATGATACAGGAGGCCGATACCATCATGATGGGCGCACCCTGCTATTGGGGCAATATTCCAGGGCAAATGAAGTTGCTTTTCGATCGTATCGTCTACGGTATGATGCATGACACACCCCGTTTCCCTGAGCCGCTGATGAAGGGGAAAAAGTGCATCCTTCTCAGCACCTGCACAACGCCCTGGCCCTGGAACATTTTATTTAAACAGTCGCGTGGTGCCATCCGTGCCATGCGTGGAATCTGTCGATATTCAGGCTTCAAGATTGTAGCTACCATCGAACGCGGTGGCACAGCAATGCATCCACATCTATCAGAGAAGGACAAGCAAATGTGCCTTAAAGCAATCAAACGAATATAATTTTACGTTCGAAAACTTATAAAATATGAAACACGAGATTATGGAACTGCATGAGAGTGGTTGCCCTCTCATCCTGAATATAAATGGGCACGGAGTTCCTGTTGCATGGAGTGGTATCAGGGTACAGACATCGAGTCGCCAGACTACCAATGTGGCGTTATGATGCCGTTGGAATAGTGTTAAATCCATGTTAAAATCTTCTTTTCTCTTGACTCGTCCCTTAGGTCATGCATTAAATTTGCAATCGCTTAGCAAAACATCGCGCGATTATGAGTAAAATAAAATTAAAAATCGGAGAGTTCTCACAGATGATGCAGGTAACCGTAAAGACCTTGCGTCACTATGAGCAGAAGGGACTCTTGTTGCCTGACGAGGTGGACGAGTGGACGGGCTATCGCTACTATAGCATTGATCAGATGCAGAAGCTGCAATCCATCCGCGACCTGCAACGACTCGGTTTCTCGCTTGACGAGATTAAGGACCTGTATGACGACGTATCGCATACACCCAGCGTCCGACAGCTGACGGAGAAGATCAAGGAAACGGAACAACAACTGAAACAACTGATAGTCCGCAGGAACCGACTGCTCGACTGGAGAGACTCTCGCAAAGAAATGAAGACAATGGAAAAATTCAGTATTCAATCACTGCCCGAAATCATCGTGGCAAGTCATCGTGAAGTCATCCCCAACTATGCCGCTATCGGCCCAATGTGTTACGAGAAGATTGGGCCTGAGATGCAGCGTCTTGGCTGTAAATGTCCGCCTCCAGGCTATTGCTTCACTATGGAGCACAACAAGGAGTACACGCCAACGGATATTGACATCGAGTATTGCGAACAGGTGGAAGAGATGGGCACAGATAGCGCCATTATCCAATTCAAGCGTTTACCTGCTGTTCCCAAAGCCCTCTGCATGAAGCATGTTGGCCCTTACGAGCGCTTTTACGAATCTTACACCGAGGCTTTCCGCTATATGGAAGAGCAAGGTTACAAGGTTGCCGGGCAGCACCGCACCTGTTATATTGATGGCGCATGGAATCAGGAAGATCCAGAGAAATGGCTTTCAGTTATTCAGATACCAATAGAATGACAATTATCGAAGATAGACTCAGACAAACATTCAGCGAGGGAGGAGCACAGGAAATCTACCAGGAAGTCAAGGCAACTGGTGATTTCCTGGGCTTTGCTCGTCAATATGCATTCTGTCAGGATTATCGTGTGGCAAGAAGTGCCTTGTGGGGACTGACCAAGGCAAGCAAAGAAGAACTAGCGCAACTGCAGGTTATACTCAACGAAGTCATCGACCAAGCCATGCAGACTGATAATTCTTCTGTCAGACGATTGTCATTGAACATCGTTGAGCGATTGGAATTGAACGAGGAAGATTTGCGTACAGACTTCCTTGATTTCTGTTTCGAGCACATGATGGATGTCGAGGAGTTCCCAGGCATTCAGTCCGTCTGCATGAAGCTCGCCTTCCGCATGTGCAAATTCTATCCAGAACTGATGGACGAACTGAAACGCACGCTCGAAGCGATGGAGATAGACTATTACAAACCCGCCGTGAAAGGCGTCAGGAACAAAATACTTAACGGTAAGCTCAAATAAGTAATTGACGGTGCAACTTTTCGCCCATATCTTACGTCTAACATATAGAAACTTATAAAGAGAACGTAGGCGACATCATCGATATCTTCCACCGTGCCAACACACAAAATATGCAGATGATTCAGGGCTTTGTAGATGGTGACGAAGCAGTCATCAAGCGGGTGAACCAGCGAGCATGGCAGTCAGCCATTGTTCTTTTCATTCTTCTCCTGCTCATTGCCCTCATGATATGGCTGCTCATATCCTTTGGCAGCTACCTGTACTCACTGCTGACATCCATTGTTTAAAGGAGTTAAATAGAATGGAGCAATACTCCATTAAATATTGCTCCATTTTCAATCCATTACAATTATCGCTTGTCGGGAATGCCGTAATCTGGCCAGCGTTCCTGCGGATAGTAGCCCTTCAGTGTCTTCTTCAACTCAGCGTAGGATGCTTTTACGAGAGTCATCAGGTCGTTCATCTTCTTTACTTTGGGAGTCAACTCCTCACGCAGACGATCCACTTCGGCATTGGCTTCTGAAAGCAGAGCCACCGTCTTTTCCATCTGGTCGATTTCGTTGTTAGAAACACCTCTTTCACCCATTTCTCTCACATGACGGCGCAGACCCTCAATGAGGTTGCGACTCTTCTCAATTTGAATTTCTGTTGTCTTTGACATAATGCTTGAAAATTAAGTTTTTATTGATACTTTTGTATCTGATTTCCACTACAAAAGTAACAAAAAAAGTCGAAAAAGCGAACGCTATGGAATGTCACTTTTTCGATTTTTTAAGATGAAGAAAGCCCTGTATTTAAACTTCTTTTACAGTTTCCTTCCTGTTACGCAGACGGACGCTGCGGGCCACTTTGTACCATGATGGCATCTTTTTCATGGTGCTCCTGACGGGCTGCACATTCCACAGCAAAAGAATCAGCAAGAAGGCGATACCCAGCAGACAGGTGATGCCGTAGAGCTGTTTGATGCTGACCAGTAGGGCCTGTGTAGGGTCGAGACCGATGCCGCGCGACAGGTTCTCTGCTATCTGATGACGCATACTGTAGCCATAGACGCCGCCCATCAGCGATCCGATTGGACCATTTCGCATGATACCTGTAATCGTCAGTCCCATGAAGAAATGATGGAACGGCATCAGCTCTTCGAGATAGATGGTCAGGGCTGTGAAATAGATGGCGTAGCCAAAGGCTCGCACGAAGACGGGCAGATACAGTCGTTCGATATTTAGTGCTGTTGAGATATAAAAATAGAGCATCACCTGATAGGCTACCAACCCGATGCCGCCGATAATCAGCAGCTGGGTGTATTTCATCTTCAGGCCCTTCATCCACCAGAGGGTGAATAGGCAGCCAGCTGCAGTGCCCAGCCAACCGATGAGTTCGAAGATTTTCGTCGTCATCCAGCCCCAGTGGAGCACACCACCTGTCAGCGTGTTCTGCAACACTTTAGGTGTAGAATCAAGCCACTCAGCAATGAAATAGAGGCCTAGCAAAGGCAAGAGCGTCTTATAGCGGAAGGCAGCCAAGTCGATATAGGGGTGACGGATATGTCGTGCCCGCTGAATTGTCCAATAGAGTGTGATGATGGTAAAGAGCAGTCCTAAACGCCACATCCGACCATCCCACCAGTTGTAGTATTCACCATAATTGAAGAGCCATACGACCTCCATAAACAGCAGCGACCACAAGCCGCACCCCAGCCAGTCCATACTGAGCAGTGGCATGGATTTCATGAAACGAAAATTCTTCGTCAGCGTATAGACGATGAGCACCACGACGAGCATCAGTCCTGTGATGAAGAGATTCATGTGCTGCCACGAGTAATGATAGGTTATCACGCCAGCAATCCACGACTGCAGGAAGATATCGCCCACCACCATAATATATAGAAGCGGAAAGAAGATCTTAAAGTCACGCCCAGGAGCCATCCACAACTGGATATTCGAAGCGCACTCGAAAGTGCCACAAAGCTTGAAATAGCCTGCTACAAAGGAAATCATGCACAAAGGAACGATTCTGAATTGAGAATTGAAAATTGACAATTGAGAATTCGTAAACACAAGTGCTAACAGATTACAAGCGATAATCACCAAGGCGGCATTGAGCAACAACTGTCGATTGGTAAAGCGGAACTTATATCTGAAAAGGAACGGGAAAGGCATGTTAACGCCTATCACGTTGCAAATGCCGATAAACATGATGTCATCGCGCATCAGACCTGTCGTGCCTGTGATCTGTGAGGCAGTGCCTAGATAGATACAGCCCGTCAGCTGAAACATAATCAGCATTAGGACATAGATCCAAGGACGGATCTGCTTTGGTACCCGATCCCGATACATCGGCATCGAGAAAGGGCCTATGGGTATTGGTCCGGCCATTAATATTTCACCTCACATTCTACGTTCAGACCAGCCAACAACTTGGCTACAGCCTCGGCATTGTTCTCTGTTGTGAGCTTAATGCGAACAGGTACGCGCTGCTCAACCTTCACGAAGTTACCCGTAGCATTATCCACAGGGACATGCGAGAAAGCACTGCCTGTGCCACCAGCAATCGACTCGACCTCGCCCTGATAGACGACCCCAGAAATGGCATCGGCCTCAAACTCTACCTTGTTGCCTACGGCTATGTGCTTCATCTGAGTCTCGCGGTAGTTGGCCACTACCCACACCTGATTGTCGTCTACGATACGAGCCAGCAACTGACCAGGCTGTACCAGCTGACCTTCGTGGATATCCTTCTTCGACATCACACCGTCGCAGGTAGCCACGATAACGGTATAGCTCAGGTTCAGGCGAGCCAGATTCACGGCAGCCTCGGCTACCGATGCGCCAGCATGCGTCTGCGAGAGGCGCTGGGCCTGTTCGTTCTGCACGAGGGCTGTCGACTGTTTCTGGCTGTTCGCCTGCTCATAACGGGCCTTGGCAGCCTCATAGCGAGCCTTGGCGTTGTCATATTGCTGACGGGTGACAGCATCCTTATTCAGCAAGGCCTGATAGCGATCATAGTCGCTCTTAGCATTCTCCATGTTCACTCTTGCCTCTTCGATGCCGGCAGAGGCTACGCGCACATTCGAAGCAGTAGTGTTCATACCAGCACTGACGGCAGAGGCACCTGAGCGAGAACCCTTCAGCGCGGCCTCTGCCTGAGCCAGCTGCAACTGATATTCTGCATCTTCGATAATCACGAGGGTATCGCCCTTCTTCACATGCTGGAAATCTTCAAAGCGAATCTCCTTGATGAATCCACCTACGCGCGCATTCAGCGGGGTGATATGACGCTGAACCTGCGCATCGTCTGTATATTCTACATTGCCCCAATGGATAAAGCGGCTGCACACATAGCCGAGGGCCAACACGATGGCAGCAATCACTGCCACATTATATATTCTCTTGATATTCTTCTGATTACTCATTCCTTTTTACCTTTTAAAGATTTCCTGCAATAAACTTCATTTTGTAATATGCGTAGACGATATTGATGCGGGCGTCTACCTCCTGCAATTCGGCATTCAGTCGGATGTTCGATGCATCCAGCATGTCGGTTATCAGCGCCAACTGGTTCAGGTAGCGTTCATTCACCACTTCGTAGTTCTGGCGGGCCAGCTGTACGCTCTTCTTCTGAGTGTCCAGATCTGAGTAGGTCTGCTGCCATAGTGTCCAAGCCTGCTGTACCTGATTGTCCAGACTCTCGGCCACCACCTTCTGCTGTTGCTGACTGCGCAGCACACCTGTCTTGGCCTGCCGTACCTTCTTGTTCTGTTTGAACAGCGAACTGAGGTTATAGCGCACGCCTACGCCCACGTACCAATAATTAATGTTCTTGTCGATGGGAGGGATATCATAAGTAAAGGGACCGGAGAAGTTGTCGGCAGCAACTACAGCCACTTTTGGCAGCAACTCGCTCTTAGCCAACTTCAACTGTTGCTCTGCCATCTTGGTAGAGAGCTCCGAATGCTCCATCTGTGGCGACGATGTTAGGGCTGCCTGCTGCCAGTACTGCTGATTGTCTTTTGCAAAAGCCTGACTGACGATAGTAGAATCCGGCACGATACTCACCTCATTTATTCCCAAGGTATTACACAGCTGATGGTTCAAAATAGCCTGCTGATCTTGCAGTTTCCGCAGTCCCAGCATGAGCGTCTCCATCTGCAGCTCATAGCGCGTTACATCATTCTTCAGCGCCATGCCCTGCTCTTGCTTGGCATGAATATCGTCGATGAGTCTACGGGTCAATGCGATATTCTGCTCATACACCTTCAAGCGGTTCTGGATTTTAAACAAGTCCAGATACTGTCCCAATGCCATAAACCGCTGGGCGTTCAATGTGGCCCGCTGACCTGATACCGCCATATCGCGTTGTAGTCCAGCGATACGTATGCCAGCATTTACTGCACCACCGGCATAAACCACCTGTTGCGCCTCGAGCGCAAACGAGTTGCCGAAGTGGGGCGACGAGAAGCCCTGGGCATTCGTAAAGTCACGATCCATTATTACCACGTTGCCGTTATACGATGCTGACAACGAGGCATTAACATCTGGCAGTCGCTGAGCGCGTGCCGCCTCTACACCTTTTTGAGCAAAATCTACGCTGGTCTTCGATTCCTGAAGAGTCTTGCTGCCCGTTTCTACTAATTCAAACAGTTCCTTGACTGTCATCGCGCGCTTCTCTTGGGCCCTCACTGGCATCACGCCAACTACAACCATCAGAAGCATAACGCTCCTAAAATTCATAAAAATCAATTAAAAATGAGGGCTGTTTTTTATCGGCAGTAACACGGGAAAAACGATATGCGTTACTACTTGGTCTTTGCCTATTGACGTGCGATTTTTCGTTTCGCGGGTGCAAAGGTACGACTTTTTTCGCAAAGTTGTAACCTATATAACCCCGATTTTTAGCATTGTTTAACACATGGATGACAAGCTCTGATTACTTCAACGAGCTAACGCAACATCAAAGCCCCGACCTGCAATTTGCAAGCCGGGGCTTCTTTGGGATTGTATGTAGAATGGCTATGCCATGAAGTGCTTGATATGGCGGGCTGACGTTACCTTGGCATCGTATATGACTGTCACTTCGCGGGTACGGGGATTTCCATTTATCAGGCCTCTGGCCACGGCTCAAACTCCAGTTCCAGCTCGACCCAAGGCTGCTGCTCCTGAGCAGTGGTGTTCTTCTGATTTGATACTCCCAAGCCTAACAGACGGATAGGGTGGGAGTGACGCTCGGCGAAGCCGCTTTGCTTGTCAAAGAACTCTACGCCCTGCATCAGCTGTTTTGCCAGAGGCAGAATCTCGTCTTTGGTTCGGAGAATATGGTCAACGGTAATGCTACGCGTAATCTGCTGGAAGTCCAGGAACTTGGCATTCTGCCGAGTTTGCTCACGTTGATTAACCGTAGCAGCGAATTGCACACGATGCAGCGCCGCTCAGGGTAGGGCCCTCTGAGAGCGGCATCAGCATCCAGCGGCTTATAACACTAAGTGTTTCATAGGATGGCCGCCCCACCAGCTGTCATTCGCATGGTGGAATCCTGCAGAGACATATAGTGCCTCGCCTGCAGGATTTCCCTTATCTACCAGCAATCCTACGTAAGGCAGCCCCATCTTATCGGCCTTCTTCTTAGTGGCATTCAAAAGACGCTGGGCAATACCTTGGCGGCGATACTCTGGTAATACAGCCAACGAATCAAGATAGAGTTCTCCAGCCTGTGTCTCATCATCCATGCCAGAGTGATCCTTGTCGAGATAATCTTTGGCAGCAATGATGAAAGCGCGACGCAACTCATGCAGTCTGCCACCGTCATAGCTGACAGAAATACCAACGACCTTGTCTCCATCCATAGCAATCAGAGTATTCCTGTAGCTATACTGTGAGCCCTCTTGTTCAACCAGCATAGTCATCATACTACGGAAGTCTTCCAATCCATGGCCATCACCACAGAAATAGAGACAGCAGTCATCAGTCATTGCCATCATAATCAGTTTGGCTATATCTGCCGCTTGCGCCCTCGTTGCTTCTCTAATCTCAATCATTGTCTGTTATCAGTATAATGACTTTGTCACCCTGATCCAGTCGGCCTCTATCCAGCCACGATCACATTTCGGATTGGTCTCGACGGACACAAAGCCGAACTTGGCACCAATCCATTTCCCTTCCTTCATCTGGAACTCGTCGCCGCAGTCCTGGAACTTCTTGCCGTCCTGACTCCAGGCGAAATGGAGCCGGCTGTCCTTCACTGTGAGACGCAGGTAGATGTCTTCATGGATACCAGGCTTGTAGTCGATTTTGTCAGCGGCTGTTGGTTTCAGCGTGGCGATGATGTTCTCCGTCTGGGCATTTCCCTTGTCAGCACCCTTACAGGTCAGCTGAACCAACTGGAACTCGTTGCCTATGCGACGCACGACGAGAGCACTGTAGTCGAGTCCCATCATGATGAGTCCGCCCATCTGTCCGTCAGCCTTCGAAGTGAAGCGCAGTTTCGTCGTCACGGTGAAGGCATCGGCTGGTGTCTTCTGAAGCAGCATATTGGGCACCTCCCAGAAATTCTTCCAATTCTCCGACAACTTATAAGTATAGATGCGGAAAGTACCAAAGGCTGTGGGCACACCGAACTTCTCGTCGTAGTTGCCGTGCCATTGCCACTGGAGTCCCATTGAGGGCGTATTGAACTCATCGCTCTCAACGGGATTGACGATGACGTTGCTCGACGATTTGGGCTTCTGATAGGTGGTGACGGGCTCGCCTTTCTTACCCATGATGGGCCAGCCTGATGACCAGTCCACGGGGTTCAGATGTACCACGCGACCGTAAGCCTCCTTGTCCTGGAAATGCAGGAACCAGTCTTCGCCGTATTTCGTATGCACCCATCCTCCCTGATGAGGGCCGTTGATGGCTGTCTTGCCCTGTGCCAACACGATCTTGTGCTCGTAGGGGCCATAGGGACTCTTGGAGCGCATAGCCAACTGGAAACCTGTTGGCACGCCACCAGCTGGACACATGATCCAGTACCAGCCGTCGCGCTTGTAGAACTTTGGTCCTTCGCAGGTACGGTTCTCTGTACCGTTGCCATCGAAGACAATGACGGGTTGTCCGATAGGTTTCAGTCCGTCGGCACTCATCTCACGAACGGTGAGAACAGAAGCGAACTTAGAGCGCGAGTTAGCCCAGCCGTTCACCAAATAGCAACGTCCGTCTTCGTCCCAGAGTGGGGTAGTGTCGATATATCCCTGTCCGCGGATCACGCAGACGGGCTGTTCCCATTCTCCTGCAGGATCGCCATTCTTCGTCTTGACCATCATCACACCGAAGTCGGGATCTCCCCAGTAGATATAGTACTGACCTTCATGATAACGGATGCTGGGCGCCCAGACACCGTTGCCGTGCTGAGGCTGGCTGCTGAAGTGCTCCAACAGTTTGCAGTCGCCTTCGTAGAGGTTCTTAAATGCATAGCCCACAATCTCCCAGTTTACCAGGTCTTTGGAGTGCAGGATGGGTAATCCGGGTGTGCAGTGGAAACTCGATGCCGTCATGTAGTAATCCTCTCCGCTTGGACCCACGCAGACATCAGGGTCGCTGTAGTCCGCATTGATCACTGGGTTCGTATATGTCCCGTTACCGTTATCGGGGCTCCATACTTGCGATTTGTACTGTGCTGAGGCTGATAAGGTAACCATCAGACACAACAGGAGAGTAGTCGTTTTTCTGTTCATTATTTGATTGTTTTTAAGTGTTTGTCAAAGAAATCGAGCACGCGCTTCTGCGAGTTCTTGCCACAGCTGTGAGGCATGTCCCACAGTTCCGTTTCAATCTTGTCGCCAGCACCCTGACTCTCCCAGGTGTCGTGCATAATCTTGAAGGCTTTCTTCACACCGGCTACGGGGAAGAGCTTATCCTGCGAGCCATTGATGAAGAGCATGGGCTTCGGACAGGCGATGCTGGCGATATGCGGATAGTCTAACCAGCGGCGCAGACCAGGGAAACAATTGGCAAAGCCACCATTCTCCGTCCGGCTGTACTTGAATCCCATCTGCTCGTCGGTCGTCACCATCCAACAGACAGATGCACCAACCTTGATACGGTCGCTGAGGGCCGAGAGCATCCAGGCACGATAGGCCCCCATCGACCAGCCCGTACAGCCAATCCTCGAAGCATCTACCTCAGGCATCGAAGCGAGATATTCCGTCCCGGCGATGTCGTCGTAGGTCATATAAGCTGAGAGGTCGATACCGTACATCATCATGTTGCCCGCTATCATGTCGTACATATTGCGCTGTGGCCCTTCCTTCTGTCCGCGTTCACCCCACATCGGGGCGTCGGCAGAGAAGACCACGTAGCCGTGCTGGGCCAAATAGTCGCCGAAGAACTGCCCCTCGTAGCCAACTGCCCATTCCTCGGCATCCTTGATGACCGTAGAGTCCTCACAGGCCAACGGTCGTATCATCTTCTCCTTGCCTATAAACAGATGCCCGCCATGATCGTGCAAGGCATTGATGGCAGGGAAAGGTCCTTTGCCGTCGGGTATCAGCACGTAGGCAGGGACGGTATAGTATTTCGACAGACGGATTTCTATCTTTCGGGCCTTATAGCCATCGCGCTGCTCTTCATAGAGTACCTTCGCCTCAAACCCCTCAGCTGGAGCAGGTGGGGGTGTGAGCATACAATCAAAGACCTTCTGCCGAGCTGCCTGCTTCCATTCGCTGAAATCCTTGATATCACTATTTCCCCAAGCCAGAGGATAGTTCAGGTCGGCAATCAGCGAGTCGGCATAGACCGGCAGATTGCGCATAAACTCGTACTTATCTCGTCCCTGCGCCATCATATTGGATAATGAGCACTGAACAGCGAGCAATAATAGCAGTATCCTTTTCATTCTCTTCTTTTAATTCTTAACTCTTAATTCTTAATTTGACTTTTCAGCCACATCATTTGGTTGTAATTCGTATCAGTGGTAGTCCAATGCTCGTTGATGGGCGTGATGAGTGACTCCTTAGGAGCTGTTATCAGGTTCCAAACGATGTAACTCGTCGTTGGAGGACACACGTTGTCGTTGAATCCCCATGTCAGATAGACGGGACAGGTGATACGACGGGCGAAGTTCACGACGTCGTAGTACTGTAGCGTCTCGATCTTCTCGGGAGTCAGCATCCCGTTCAGCCGGTTCATGTGAGGCCATCCGCCGGTACGTCCCTTTTCGGCATAGCCAGCCACATCGCTGAGGGCAGGATGGTTGGCCACGCACCCCGTTACCCGTTTGTCGAGCGCAGCCGTTATCAGCGACAAGGCACCGCCCTGACTGCCGCCCTGTACGAACACATTCTTGCCATCCCACTCCGGGAGCGAGACCAGATAGTCGATGGCACGGACGCATCCCGTGTACACATGCTTCATATAATAGTTGTCGCGGTTGTCAAGCCCATTCGTCACATAGCCATTCTCATAATCGAAGGCCGTCGTGATCTCGCGGAACTGTTCTTCAGTCATCTCAGGATTCAGACCGTGTATCTCCATTTCCAGGCGGATAAAGCCGTTCTTGGCATAGTAGGTGTTGCGCATCGGCTCCTTGATGGTCTTGATGCCTGCTCCTGGAGGACAGAGCACCACGGGATATTTACCCGCCTTTTTCGGCTTTGTCAGATATCCATAGATACTGTGACGGCTGTCAATCTTCAACTTCAGCAGATAGCAGTCAAACTCATCGGTGCTATATTTGTCTACCTTCTCACATTTTACTTTTAGCTTTTCAGTTTTCACTTCCTTACGTGCTTCCTCCAGGTTCTTCTGCCAGAAGGCAACGAAGTCGGCCGGGTTTTTGGTATAAGGCTTTAGCTGTTCTGGTGAGAACCCCACCTTCACGTGGTGTTCGTAAGTTTTGTTACCGACGGAGGCTTTCAAGCGCAAGTCCAGGAACCCCGGCTTCTTCATCGTACCCATGTCGATAATGGCACGTCCGTTCGTCAACTTGACTTTCCCTGAAGAGGTGGCTGGCAGCATGTCAGGGCCTATCTCATAGGTCACTTCCACATCCTGGGGGATGCCATACTTACAGAAGGTGACTTCCACCTTCGCCTTCTCCCCCGTCTTGTAGAGCCAGTCGGCATGGTCTGGTACCGTCAGCCACAGATAGTCCGAACGGTAGGGATAATTCTCTGCCTGCAAACATAATGCAACGCAGATGAAACTTATTGCTAATAGATATTTCCGCATATTAAGTAGTTTGTTGGGTGCAAAGATACGATTTTTTATTGAAAAGGCAAAGAATTCCGTCTATTTTTCGATGGATAAGGGATTCCAACCGTCGGTGCCGGCCAGTACCTTTGGTATATCATATTTGCTGATATCTGTCAGTTGGTGTGCCCAACAAACTCTTCCTTGCGTATTAGCGCCTTTCCCATAACACTGGTACTCAGCATAGAAAGCCGTCTGTTCGTTCTCTGTCTTCCCCCAGTTGCTCCAACCCTCAGGATGGATGTGGCGTCTCATCTCACAGCGGATAAAGACAGCCTTGGCATAAGGCCGCCATGGGCGTGAAAGCCAGACGCTGCCGTCCTCCACGCCTTTATCTGCTGTCAGTTTACAGTCATAGAATACATAGCCATACTGACATCCTTGGGGCGTGGCAGGTGCTGTGAGGAATCCGCCAGTACACTTGCTGCGTAGTTCACAACGATTGAACACGCATGTGGCTTTGCCAAAGATAAAGTCTACTGTTCCTTCGATATAACAATCCTCATAATACTCTCGGGTGTTCTCGCCGAAGGTATAGAGCGTATCCTGGAAACCCAGAAAACGGCATTTGCGGAATACAGCACGATCGGCGGCTACGTGGCAGGCCACAGCCTGACCTACAGGACCTGATGAGTTCTGGAAGGTGATGTTCTCTGCCACGAAGTCTGGGCCGAAGATATAGATGCTGGCAGAGCCGCTGGTACCCTTGTTCTCACCAAAGATATTGGGCTTGCTGGCGTAGTCGTCATAGGTGAGGATAACACCATCTTCGCCGATCAGTTGCACACATTCCTTGCTGGCAGGAACGACGATCTTTTCTTTGTACGTACCTTTTTTAATATAAATCCGGGTAGGACTCGCCTTACGGTAGTCTGGTACTGCATTCACAGCTTCTTGTACGGTTGTATAACCGCCACTGCCATCCTTTGCCACAATGAGATCATAGCTGACATCTTGGGCGTGTACTGTTGTCGCCAACAAGCATAGAAAGAGAATATAGTATATCTTTTGTTTCATACCAGTTTCTTTTAATAAGGGGGGAATACATCCCGCACTCCCCCCGTAACGCATAACTAACTAACAATTTATAATTATGTATGAATCTCTATTGTTCCTGACGGAAACCGTATCCGTTGGTGATGTTCGAAGTCGTCAACGTGTTATAGGTGAACGGCAATAGGTAAATTGGAGGATTCTTGGCAGCATAGTCCGCGTCGCTATAACCGGCGAGCAGTTTTGTAGCGTAAGAATCACGATACTTATCCATATCCACGGCCCAAGGCTTCTGAACGTATCCCTCAGCCTCCAAGGCCTGAGCTTCAGCACTGCCAGGGGCAATGTACTTGAACAAGCCTTTGATGGCGACATTGGTCTCAGTGGCAGCGGCCACCTTTGGATAGAGGCTTCCCCAATCGTCATGCTGGCCGCGCCAGCTGGGATAGAGCACGGGGTCGTCCTCCTTGCCTGTAGGACACTGCCCCGTCAGGCGATAGCCATACTGCGTACGGGCATCCACCATCTTAGTCCAGATATAGGCAGGCAACTGGTTGCCGTTGTCAAACTGGGCATATCCCTTGGCCACCACTTCATCGATGATGCGGGTCATTTCCTTGCGGTTCTCCACAGCAGCCTGTGGCAGTTTGCCTGTACGGATGAGGTCGAAGCGGCGGACACCCTCACCGACGAACTCGAAGGCACGTTCCTGAATGACAGCATCCCATACAGAACCGCAGTCATTGATATATTTGTCGAAGTTGGGGTCTGTACCACCTACGTAGTTACGATTATGGACAATGCCTAATGTGGTCTTGGCGGCGCCGTCTTCACCTAAGGCCGCCTGTACTTCAGCGAGCATCAAGTAGATGTCGGAGATACGCATATAGCTGACGTTGATACCCGAAGTGCCATAGCTGTTGGTGTTGGGGGCGGGCAGTCGGTTCCAGTCCCATTTGTTGGTGGCAGGGCCTGCACCGCACCCCCAGTTGGAACGCTCAAACGACTGGATATCCTCATGTCCCTGTCCGTCACTGCCTGTCACTGTGATCGAAGCGTCGCGACGCAGGTCTTTTGGATTGAATGCACCATAGTAGAACCAAGCCTGAACACGATCCTGACCGCAGGCCACGCAGGGAGCGTCACCGTTACCACCGCGAGAGGGGCGTCCGATATAAGCAGGACGGTCTGCACCATTGTTGTACTCCATGGGAATCTCGTATACCGACTCATCAGCCAAACCGTCGGTAGCACCACAGTGCATCTGCTGGAAACAGTACTGGAAGGGGTTACCATACTCTCGGCCATTGGCATCGTTAGTACGTGGATCTGTCAGGTGAAGCTCTATGCTACCATGGTTATTAACGGCAGCCTGCAGGTACTCCTTGGCAATCTGATAGATATTACGCCAGTCGCTACGACGGCCGTAGATGGCCTTATTATTCTCAACACTCCAGTCTTCAAAAGAAATCTGGCTGCCGTTGCCATCCACATAGAAGTCTGCACCAAGGTCTGTGCGGCGTGTGGCATAACCGCCGTTGTAGAGGCACAGGCGACCGATCAGTCCCTGAACGTATGTGCGGTTCATGACATCAGCCCGGTGACTGCTCTCGCCAACACGGAACATGTGTGGCTCTACCTCGCGCAGTTTCTGGATATGGTAGTCGGCAATGGCAAAACGAGAGGTCAGCCCCTCGGCCTTCACACCTGTCTCCAAGGCATGAGGCACATCGCCATACCAACGGAACAACTCCCAATAGCAGGTGGCACGTAGGGCTACAGCCTGTCCGTAGATGTCAGACATCTCATTGGGATCGCCTGTCATGATCTGCTCGAAGTCACTCTTCTCCTCGAAGGCGTTGATAAGTGAATTACAGACGGCAATAGTCTGATAGAGCATACCGAAGACCTCAGTACCTTCTCCAGAATTGATATTGTAGTTCTCTGTACCGCCGGGATAGAAGGTCTTCTCCTGACAGCCGGCACTTCCGTCGCTATAAGTGTCCTGGGCATCCTCGATATCAGACCCCCAGATAGGTGTCCAGAAATAACCCACTGAGTGTACGCTGCGGTTGTTCTGCAGTGTCTGGTAGCCGTAGTAGAGGGCAGCACGTGCCGACTCTACATCGGAGAAAACGAAATCCTTGTCAACCACACTGGGTGATGTGGTGTCCAGATAATCGCTGCATCCTGTTGCAAGCAGCAGCATACCAGCTGCCATTGCCTTGATTATATTCTTTTTCATATCTGTATTATCTCTTAATTCTAAACTCTTAATCCTTAATTAAATATATCAGAAACTGATGTTGGCACCGAAGGTGAAGGTACGGGCACGGGGATAGGCACCCCAGTCCATGTTCAGTGTAGGCAGGACCTTGACACTCTCAAGGAAGCCTGTGCGGCCAGTGGTACTGGCATTCACCTCAGGATCCACACCAGAGTAGCCGGTGATGGTGAAGAGGTTGCTGGCTGTCAAATAGACACGCAGGTTGCTGATGCTCATCTTTTTCAGCAGAGTCTTTGGCAAGGTGTAGCCGATAGTCAGTGTCTGAAGGCGAAGGTAAGCGCCGCTCTCCAAGAACTCATCGGTCACAATACCATTCTGGTGGTAGGGCACGGCATACTTGGCACCTGCATTCAGCGTGTTCAGTTCCGTGGGATCGGTTACAGCATAAAGCTCTCCCGATGAATTCACATTATATATTTTATAGGCATCGGCGACGAAAGCCAACTTCTGGGCTGTCAAGTCATTATACTCACCGCCAGAGAGGTTCATCATGGCGTTGGCATTATAAATCTTGCCGTCGAGCACATAGTTGAAGTTGGCACTGGCATCCCAGTTCTTGTATTGCAGGTTCAGTGAGAATCCACCCGTATGGTGTGGCATCACTTCACCCAGCTCTGTGGCATCGTCAAGCGTCACACGTCCGTCACCATCCACATCCTCAAACTTGGCGGCACCGGGAAAGGCTGACTGTCCCTGAGGCAGACTGAAGGGATTCATGTAGTTGGCTGAGATGGAACGGTCGAAGTCGGCCACACCGTCTTTCAGTACATACTGACCATTGGTATAGTTGAAGTCGTCAACGGTATAGAAACCCTGTGACTTGAACCCACGTACGATACCCACGGCCTTGCCTTCTACGAGCATATAGTCGTTGACAGGCATCAGAGCCGATGAAGCCCAGTATGAAGAGTAGAGGTAGTTGTCGGCATTGGTCAGCTCATCCACCTTGTTCTTATTATAGTTGTAAACCACGCCTACATTGAAGCGGAGATCCTTGGTGCGGACGATGTCTACATTGGCAGACAGTTCAAAACCACGGTTAGAGGTCTTGCCGAAGTTCTGGTACTGATAAGTATAACCCGTTGTGTTGTCGATGGGCACCAGCATCAGCAGGTCCTTTGTGGTGTTCCAATAGAGTTCCAGACTACCGTTGATGCGTCCGTCGAGGAAACCATAGTCGATACCGATGTTGCGTGAGATGGTGGTCTCCCACTTCAGGTCGTTGTTGGCCAGCAGACCATCAGGCTGATAGAATGGTGTCTTCTCACCATTGATGGTCACCTTGTTGTTGGCGGCACTGGTGGTCTTCCAGGTTTCACGCCAGAGGTTTGAGCTGATATTGTCGGCACCCGATGTACCGAATGACAGACGCAGTTTCAGGTTGGAGAGCCAGCTCTTGGTACCAGCCATGAACGGCTCCTCGCTGATACGCCATCCGAAGGCGGCTGCGGGGAAGTAACCCCAGCGGTTGTTGGGAGCGAACTTTGAGCTGCCGTCAGCGCGCATGGTCAGTGTCAGGAGGTAACGGTCCAGCAACGAGTAGTTGGCACGTCCGAAGTAGGATACCGTCCGGGTGGGTACGGCGATGGTATTGATGGCTGAGAATGAGCGGGTGGCTGTGTTGATCATACCGATAGCCGTATCGTAGTTGAAATTATCGGGATAGCCATAGCCTGCCAACTGCGACGATTCTGAGTTGTTTTTAATCAGCTCATGGCCGAGCAGGAAGTTCAGCGAATGGATTTTGTTCAACGTCACATTATAGTTCAGGGTGTTCAGCCAGCGCAGGCCTGTACCTGTGCTACGATTCAGTGTGGCACGTTTCTCGGCAGCATCGTTATAGCCGTCGTCATAGTATTTGCTGGTGCCGCTGCTGCGTGAGATGGATACTTCCGTACGGGCGGTGAGACCATTGATAATCTCCCAAGCCAGAGCAGCACTTCCACGCAGATTACGTGAGTTACTCTGGTTGGTGACGCTCTCCACCAGCATCAGGGGGTTGGCATGATAGCTGTCGTCGATGTTCTTCACGCCGAAGCTCAGGCCGGAAATCTCTGAAACACTTACGCCGCCGAGGGGATTGTCGATGGGACGATACTTATAGGCTCCAGACACCTCGGTGCCCCGACCGTTCTGCAAACCTTCCTGTCCATTCTTCGATGCCTCTGTGTAACGCAGGTCGAAATCAAGGGTCAGATTGCTCAGCAACTGCTGTTGTAGTTTCAAGGATGCAGAGAATTTCTCCAGTCCGGAACGGATCTTGATACCCTGATCGTTGATGTAGTTGACGTTGGCAACGAAGTGCGTCTTGTCTGTTCCACCGCTCACGCCTACATTATGACTGTGTGTCCAGGCTGTACGCAATAGGTCGTCCGTATAGTCGTGGGTTCCCATGTTGGCATACTGGGCATAGTGGTTACCGTATGCACTACCCAGACCAAAGTACTTGGCCACGGCATCGCCGACACCCTGACCACGTGAGGTACCGTATCCCCAGTGGAAGAGCACATAATCCTGTGCACTTAGTGTTTCCAAGGTCTTAGCCACCGTTTTTGCTTGTACATAGCCGTCGTAGCTGATCTTGACCTTTCCGCCCTCGGCCTTCTTGGTGGTTACGAGGATGACACCGTTGGCACCGCGCGCACCATAGATAGCAGTCGAAGAGGCATCCTTCAATACGTCGATGCTCTCAATCTCCGAGGCGGGAATGTCGCTGATGGACGACACGGGGAAACCGTCGACGATGAAGAGCGGGTCGTTGCTCTGGGTGATCGAACCGCCACCACGTACACGGATCGACACGTCGGCATCGGGGCGACCGTCTCCAGATATGACATTCACACCGGCCAACTTACCCTGCAGGGCTTGTGCTACATTATTGACTGGAACGGCTGCCAGGTCTTCACCTTTGACAGAAGCCACGGCTCCCGTCAGATCTTTACGCTTCACGGTACCGTAACCGATCACGACCACTTCGTCGAGACCGATATTGTCTTCCTTCATTTCCACGTTGACGGTAGACTTGCCGCCGACGCCTTGTTCCGCCTCACTGAAGCCGATGTAGTTGAATACGAGCACGGCTTTCTCGTTAGGCACTGTAATAGAGTAATCGCCATTCACGTCGGTGATGACTCCTGTGTTGTTTGTACCTTTAATGGTTACACTGACACCGATGAGCGGTTCCTGACTGCCATCGGTCACCTTGCCTTTGATGGTCTTCGACTGGGCAAGAGCTCCCTGAGCTCCCAGTAGCATGACTGTCATCAACAAAGTTCTGGTTGCAAACTGCTTGAACTTTTTCATTGTAAATTGGTTTTATTAATTAAAGAAATTAGTTGTTAGTTGTCCATTTGATTGACGCTGCAAAATTAAATACCAATTTCTTATGAGGGGAGCAAGAAAAAAGCAAACGAGAGTAAAATTGCGTCAAGAGGCGAATTTGACGCGAAATTACACCATTCTTGACGCAAAATTACACTTTTGCTCTACCAAGTTACAACTGATTCCTATATTCCGTAGGCGTCATGCCGATGTCGGCCTTAAAGCATTTACCAAAGTATTTGGGATCGGAGAACCCACAGTTGTAGGCCACATCATTGACAGATGCACCATCCTTCAGCATCTGGCAGGCCTTACGGATACGTGCCTCACGGATAAAGTCGAGTGGGGTAACACCCAAGAGCGATTTCATCTTTCGGTTCAGACCGGAGCGGCTGGTGGCCGTGGCTTCTGCCATGTCGCCGATGTTCATGTCTGCATCGCCTATGTGTTCCTCGATGAACTTCATGGCCCTCTGCATGAACATCTCATCCTCGGGTTTCATCTTGGGCTTGACGGGCTGTTCCTCTGTCTGCCTCACTTTTCCGTCGCTCACATCTTTTGCATTCAGTAGGGCCAGATAAGCCTCATGCAGTTCCTGCTGGCGTCGTTTCAGGGTGATGATGTAGCGGCGGGTGCGTAGGATGCCCCATACGAATAGTGCAAATAGAATGGCATATAATAGCTGTGCCCAACGGGTTTCCCAGAAAGTGGGCTTTACGATGACGGTCAGCGTACGTATGTTGTCCACCCAGACACCATCGTTATTTGTGGAACGTATCTGTAATTGATAGGTACCAGGCTTCAGGTCGAGGAGTGTCACGGAATGGTCCTTGCCAATGTTGTTCCAGGCACCGTCACCCTGCCCAAACCTGAAAGCATAGTCAATGGTCCCTTCTGCAGCATAGTCGAGTGCAGCAAACTGTAGGAAGAAATCACGCTGCCGGGGAGGTAATACAAGTGTGTCTAAATGGTTTACCGCTCTGTCTGCAGGACCGTTCTCTATAGAGAGCCTCGTTAAGACAACAGGCGGTACAAAACCACTCTTACGGATATTGTGGAAATCCAGTGTCAGAGCACCGTTCTGAAGACCGAAGATCATTCTGCCGTCAGGAAGTTGCAGGGGTGTCGCATCGGAGAAACGCAGCTTGTCCTTCCAGAAAAAAGCCTCGTAGTTTGGGGGATAGTCGGCATCTGGGTTCAGCAACAGAATCTGATTGTTGCTTACAATAATTATCTCATCTCCAAAAGGAACGGCCGACAGTGCTACGTCTGACGGGAAACCTGTTGACATGTTAAAATGACGGAACTCCAAGTGGTCAGCCAACAAGTCTTCTGACACTATCTGGTTCACCCCGCCGCTTTCTGTACATACGTAAATACGGTGGTTTGAATCCTCTGCCACGTACATGGCGGCATTATTACTCAGGCTGTTGCTTCGGTTGACATCTTTCACATGTAACTTAAACGCGATCTGCTTGGCATCCTTGGGAGAGATGTCCGCAATCAATAGGCCTTTTGTCGTGGCAGCCATCAGGATATGTCCATGGGTAATATGAAGTTGTCTGACACGCAGACTGATGTCTTTCGGCAACTTCAGATCGTTGCCAGCATGCATGAACTGCGGATGCTCTGCCTGTGGATTGGGGATACAGTTGATGCCGCCATTGAATGATGCCACCCACAGACGTCCCTGTGCATCTTCCTGAGTGTAATAGAGTTCGTTCTCCGACAATGAACCTGGGTCGTGGTCATCGTGTACGAAATGCTCCACCGAGAATCTCCCGCCAGTTGTCTCGCGCAACCGGAACAGACCGTCGGGCTTACTGTTGAGCCAGAACGTGCCCTTCGAGTCCTGCATGACATGATAGACTGGTGAGCCGAAGGAGGTGTAGTTTGCATGTAATTGACCGTCGCGCCCCAGATAGCCCAACAGACGATTCCCCTTGTCGAAGAGCCGTATGGTGGCATCGTTGCGGCTTGTGACCCAATAGCGCTGCTGACGGTCTAGACAGAAGCTGCGCACTTGGTCGCTCTTCTCTTGCGGGAAGAACTGATAGGCTTTCTGACGGAAAGAGAGTTTGAAGACACCATAGCTGCTGGTAAACCAGGCGTTCCCCTCCTTGTCTGCGGTGCAGAACCGGATGCGGTTCACTCCATGCCAGTCGGTAGGGTAATCCATGTAATTGCCAGTGGCAGGGTCCTTATAGGTCAATTTGCCGTCTTGGGCGATGGCCCATTCCGTACCGTAGATGTCTTTATATCTATTAGGTACGCCTGTGCGCTCGAAAGACTCCTCCTTCTGATGCAGCTTGCTGAAATCACCTTTAAGCTGACGCTCCTCAGACTCTGACAGCTTGAAAAACTTGCAGGTCTTTGTTGAAAAACCAAACACGTGACTGTCAACCATGCACCTCAGACTACCATCCTTTGCTAATAGCATGTCGTCGATACGGTCTGACGGTATGTCTAATCCGTCGCCTGCCTGCGACTTGAAGCATTCAAACTGATAGCCATCATAGCGGTTCAGACCGTTCCAGGTGGAGAACCACATGATTCCTTCGTCATCTTGTACGATCTGTGTGACCCACCACTGCGCCATGCCGCTGAACTCATCGTAATGAGTCACGGTACACTGTGACTGGGCACAGAGCGACTTTGCCCAGCACATCAGCATGCAGCATGTCAGTAAAACGGCTTTCCGCATATCAATAGTTAGTTTGTCGGGTGCAAAGATACGATTTTAAATTCACATAACAAAGAAAAGACCTTTATTTTTCTTTCTTATTCAGTACACTACAGCAGTATAACAAAAAAATATCGAACTACTGGAGCTACTGAGGCTTGTAAGTGACTGATAATCAAACAAAGTGCGGTGCAGGATAGGCTCAAAATCGAGCTACTATCCTGCACTGATTGTGCTACTGAAGGCGCTTTTGGCGCTACAAGGATGCGCTTTCGCGCAGTTTCAGGTAGTATCCTCGTGCGCCGTTGTTCGCTCCCTTGGGCCAGCGGAGGGCCTTGATGGATACGGCGAGTGCCTTCAAGGTTGGCACATCGGCACTCTTCAGGTGCTTGGCCAGCTCTTCCTGGATATCGATGACGCGCCAGAGATTCTCCTTGGTATGCTCTGCGACTGGCTCAAAGAGACTGGGCAGGACACCCTCTGCAGACGACTCTTCCATAAACGACTGGTTATGCTCGCGGATGATGCGCTCATCCTCTGAAGTGAACCAGTAGAGACAATCAGGATCCTTCAGTTCTGTGACGGCCTGGGCATACAGCTGTTTGTAGTTGATGCGCTCCGTCATGTCTATCTCGCCCTTCACCTCCACACAGAGATAGCGGCGGTTGCCCTCTGCCGAGGAGAGTGGGGTGGGGTCGTTGGTGGTGGCAATGAACGAGCAGAGTCGCGGGGTCATCGTGTACTCCGCAGAACGCATCTTGCGCATCTGTACATCCTTCTCCGTCAGCAGTCGCTTCACCTTGGCCTGTTCACGAGGGGTCTTGGCGTTGAACTCGTCGATGCAGACCAGCCACATACGGCCTAGTACGCGCTCCACCTGTTCGGCATTCTGCATCTTGATGTCGTCCATATAGTACTCGCGCATCGAGGGCGGCAGGATATTCTTACAAAAGATGGACTTTTTGATGCCCTCGCCGCCAATAAGCATGGGCACCATCGAGTTGCCGTAGTCGCGGTTGATGTTCATGGCCTGAGCCACCATCGCGAGGAACCAGCGGTGGAAGTACTTGGGCCAGAGCGGGTAATCGGTAGGCAGGCGACGGGCAAAATCCTCGATATAGTTCCGTTTGCCGTCCCACTCGCCACAACCCGCCAGGAACTCCAGCACAGGGTTGTAGTCCTTCACGTGCGCACTCTCGATATAGATGCGGATATCGTTCATCCAACTCTCGCCGCCCTCCTTCATCTGCTCTACCACGATGCTCTTCAGCTGACGGTCCGTCAAGGGCTGCCACTGACTGAAACTCAGGTCGTTAGGCCGATATTCCGTCATCTGCTTCACCACGTTGTAACGCAACTGATAACGACGCTCGAAGAAGTCCTCAATGAAACGGATGATGCGCTCCTTCTCGTTCATCTGCGAGAGCGACTTGCCGTTGAAAGGCTGGATGTAGGTCTCGCGGAAGATCTTACGGATGAGGTCTTCGCCGAGTGGCTTGAATCGATAATCCCATATCGCTCTTACGGTACACGCCTCTTCCTCCAAGCCCGCCTTCTGACAATAGCCCGCAAGCAGCACCAGCGTGTGCTCCATATCCTGAGGACTCTCGCCGAGAGCCTTTTTCATACAAGTATAGAACTCCAATTTGTAGCGTTCCCGCTCGTCGGAATCGGGAAACCAAAACACGGTGCCGCTATCATCCGCCTTCGTGCCCTCATAGGGAGCCAGCACCCCCTCGTCGTCGTGAATCACGGGTAAGGCCATTGCCTCTGGATGGTAGTAGAGCTGGGGATCATAGCTCATTCTGCAACCTCTTGTCAGCGAGGGCTCGCCAATCACAAGGTCGCACTGAACGAGGGCGGTATAGATACGTGCCGCCGTCTCCTGGGCTTCCTTCAGAAAGGCGAGATATCTGGGTGTGTCGAGTTGGCTGTTGTGGTTGCAATCGCCTGCTTTCCAAGGTGTTGCACCACCACTATATTCGCAACGCACCAGTACCTTCAGCGTCACGCCACTCACGCCCGCAAAAGCCAAGAGGGTATAAGGCACTTGCGCCACCAGCCGCTTCAGTTCGCTGATGCGTCGCAAACCCTCAGGACAAGGGATCGTCAGCAACAGCAACTGGCTGAACGCCGTGGGATGGTCGAGCCCGTTCTTGCCGAACGTCGCCGAGAAAAGCAGGTAGGGCAGACGGTCAGCATCCTTCAGCAGATACCTCGGAGCCCCTTTCTCCATCATCAGCCTCGACTGTAGGGCAATGTTTCTGATCCTTTCTGCATCGGATTTAATGGTTTCAGAGCGCATACGCTCCACGATGGCATCGAGTCCTGTTGAAACCGGCGAGCCAAACTCACCGTACTTAGTCTTAATCTTTGTAATCTTCATGTATTAATTTGGTTTTTCGTATTACGGAGTGCAAAGATACGAAAAAATGAGCAAAAAACCAAATATTATTTGATTTTTTTTTCAATTGAAGGCATACCTTACGTTGTTGCAGATGCCTTCTTACGTTGCAAGGGATGCCTTCTTTGCATGAAAGGAGATATTCCTTACTGGGTAAAGAGACTATCCCCACAGGGGTAAGAGCCTATCTAAGCAGGGAGAAAGTGACGTCTAAACTACCTTGCGGCTATACCCAAAAGACCTTGCGGCTATACCCAAAATACCTTGCGCCTATGCCCAAAATAGAAACGCTTGATTTTCAGTCGATTACAAGTGTATTTCTCAGTAGCACCATCAGTAGCACCATAGTAGCTCGATTTTGAGTCAATCTAACACCGAACTTTGACTGATTATCAGAACGTTACACGCCTCAGTAGCTCCAGTAGCTCGATTTTTTTTCTTATACTTCTGTATAGATGAACACCTGCCCCTGTCTGGTCTTCAGAAGTTTGGGGTTCTCGCCCTCGCACCACGCATTAAGCAACTTGCGGGCAGAATAGTAGGTGAGGTCCGAAGCCAGGGCGAAGCGATGGACAGTGGTATAGCCTCCATCACCCAACTGTTGCCGAAGTACCTTTTCGAGCTGTTGCTTGTCGGCCAGAACTTCCTGTGTATTCGGGTTGTTGGCCCTTCGGAAACCGCGTGACCACTTTTCCAGTTCCCTGTTCCACAGCTTTCCCGGATTGTAGTCCACTCCGTCGAACACCACATCTATGCCCTTCACCTCGTTAGGGTCAGTAACCTCGCGGAGCAGTTTCAGCCTTGGGGCGAACGAGCCGATGGGCGTCTCAATGCGATAGCCCATGGCCATCACCTCACCAGCCGCCCTGAGGAAATAGTCGAAGGCTCTCCCCAGTTCACCATAGAGTGAATGGTAATTACGGTTGCAGTAATCCTCCAGTCCTTGCATCGACAGTTTCATATTTCCAGCAGGACGCACATAAACTATATTCTTACCATCCTTTCCCTTGGCGGGTGAAGGATGGACCTCAAACAACATTCCGTCTTTCTTTCTTGGCATATCTCGTGTACCTTATTTATATTTAGCGGCTGCAAAGGTACAACAATTATTTGATTATTTGATTATCGACTTGCGATTAATAGCCAGTTGCTACCGACTATATCCATATATATTCGGAATTTATTGTATTTTTAGGCCTTTTCCAGTTCTTGCTGCAATAAAACAAAGCGCCACTCAATTGCGAGTGGCGGAATGTTTCGAAGTCCATTTCTCATAGACGGGGAAGAGCTGGGCGGGACGGTTGCTGTACCAGGCGTAGCCGTTACGGCGCTCGCTGCCAATCTCTGACAGATGGCGGCGGGGGATGCCGTCGCGGTCGCAGACGAACGGTTCGCAGTGCTCCAGGTCGTAGAACCGTGCCCAGAGAGGTGGGGCATCGGGGTCTTTCACCAGACTGGTATTATAGTCGGCGCTGCCTCGAGTACCTGTGCGTACCACCTTATAGCCTGTGATTTTGTGCTTCTCAAACCAGCGCATGGCGGCGTGTACGGCCCGCTTGACACGGTCGTCGGGATGGGGCAGCTGCATCAGGAGCATGGTAATTGAGGCACTTTCAGTGGAGCAATAGGAGGGCAGCTCGTAGGCCCGTGCCTTGGCGGGCTTCAGGGTCTCACGGTCGTGCTGCTGGCACCATACGGTGAGCTCACCGTCGGTCACGATCTGTGTGGCGAGGATACATTCGACACCTTTGTCGAAGGCCGCCTGCATCCGTTGGCGGAGAGCTTCGTCGGTCAGGTCGCCCTGATAGGGTTCCTTTTGCTCCACCATGTCGCGCAACAGGGTCATGGTGTTCACCATCGCATCATCGTTGTAGGTGATATGTATCTGGTAGTCGCGCATCTCGGGCCAGAACTGTGGCCAGCCGCCGTTCTCGTATTGACCGCTGAGCAGATATTCCACGCCCTTGCGGAATCCGTCGCGGTAACGTTGATCCTTGGTCTGCTGGTATAGTCGGGCAAGGAAGATCATCTGGGTGGTTGTGGCTCCGTTGTCGGTAGTGGAGTCGTCGCGCCGCTGCTTGTCTTCCAGAATGAGTGTGCGCTCTTTGTCGGACAAGGGCTTGGCCATGTCGATGTTCTTCGGCCATCCGCCAGTATCTCTTTGGTAGAGCAGGATCTGGTCGCCAATCCGTCGGGCTTCGTCTGTCATGAAGTTCGTTTTTCCTCCTCGTGGCTCCAATCCTTTTTGCCAGGTGTCGATGATGCCATCTGCCAGGAAGGGGATGTGTTTGTCAGCCATGCCCGGCATGGCAATGAGCATCAGGAGTGTCAGGACTCTATTCTTTTTCATCAGATATAATAATTTAGTAGTTTGTTGGGTACAAAGTTATGAAAACTATCAGTGACTTTAACAGATTCTGCGAAGAAAAACAACGTAAACGTTTTAACTTAAACGATCAGAATCATCCTTTCTGGGATTGGGCTTCTGAAAACTATATTAAAGTTATTGTGGTACTCGGCAATCATGAGTTCTTAATAAATTTTGAGAATTTCGGGAAAAATGACCAAATAAATTTTGAGGAAACAGAAAAAACCATTATTCGCCGCTATCCCAGCCCAGCTTAACAGCAACGTCTCCCGCTACAAAATCTCAAGCGTTATTGCCGGAGCAAAGGCTGAAGACTTGTCTTTTCCTGGAATTTTTTCTCAACTATATGCGACACAAGCGACAATTTGCGACAAATCGCAAAAATCGTCCCAATTTCTGTCGCGTGTCACAAATTTGAGAAAAAAAGTAAGCAAAAATTTGTTTGTTTCAACAAAATGTATTACTTTTGCAGCCGAATAGTTATCAAAAGCAAAAAACAGATATGATTAGAACAGCAAACTTTTGGTGGTGGCAGTGCTCAAGATTCAAAAGATCGTGAGAAGATAGCCACGTACCTATAGTTTGTTATAGGAGAGATACTGAGAGGTCTGTCGTTCTTGCGACAGGCCTCTCAAAGTTTTAATATGTATCATCAACACAAATAAAAGAATATATGAATTATCAAGTTGACAAAAACGGTTTCTACGGAGAGTTCGGAGGGGCGTATGTGCCTGAGATACTCTACAAGTGTGTGCATGACCTGCAGGAGGCTTATCTGCCGATTATCGAGAGTGCGGAGTTCAAGGCCGAGTATCATGCGCTGTTGAAGGACTATGTGGGCAGGCCCTCGCCGCTCTACTTTGCCAAACGTATGAGTGAGAAGTACGGCTGTCAGCTGTATCTGAAGCGCGAGGACCTGAACCACACGGGTGCGCACAAGATCAACAACACCATCGGACAGATTCTGCTGGCCAAGCGCATGGGTAAGACCCGTATCATCGCAGAGACAGGAGCAGGCCAACATGGTGTAGCCACAGCTACTGTCTGTGCACTGATGAACATGAAGTGCGAGGTGTTTATGGGTGCTACAGACGTAGAGCGTCAGCACACCAACGTGGAGCGGATGAAGATGCTGGGTGCCGAGGTGCATCCCGTCCGCACGGGTAACATGACGCTGAGCGATGCCTGCTCGGAGGCCATCCGCGACTGGTGCTGTCACCCTGCCGACACCTTCTATATCGTAGGTTCGACGATGGGACCTCATCCCTATCCCGACCTCGTGGCTCGGATGCAGAGCGTCATCTCAGAGGAGATCAAGTGGCAGTTGGAAGAAAAGATTGGTCGCGACTATCCCGACTACCTCATTGCCTGCATCGGAGGCGGAAGCAACGCTGCCGGCACCATCTATCACTATATGGATGATGAACGCGTAAAGATTGTATTGGCCGAGGCCGGCGGACACGGCTGGGATACCGACTATACCGCAGCTACGATACATCGCGGCACGACGGGAATCCTGCACGGGGCGAAGATGCTGGTGATGCAGGATGAGGACGGACAGATTCAGGAGGCGTTCACCATCTCGGCAGGTCTCGACTATCCGGGCGTGGGTCCGATGCATTGCAACATGGCTAAGAAAGGTCGCACGCAGGTGCTGAGTATCAACGACGACGAGGCTATCTATGGCGGCTATGAACTGACGCGCATGGAGGGCATCATCCCTGCCATTGAGAGTGCCCACGCCATCGCGGCGCTGAATAAGCTGACGTTTAAGCCCGACGACGTGGTGGTGCTGACGGTCAGCGGGCGCGGCGACAAGGATGTGGAGACGTATTTGAAGAACAAACAAATGGCTAAAGAATACGGGGAGTTTTAGTTTATAGTTTAAAGTTTATAGTTTAGAGATGAAAACATTTTATTATACAACAACAAGCAAGACCATCTTGGCAGATCTTTATACGCCAGTGGGTGTTTACATGAGGCTGAGAGACCTTTATCCGCAGAGTGCGCTGATGGAGAGTTCGGATTATCATGATGCGAACAATTCACGTTCATTCATCGGCATCAATCCCATCGCCAGTGTGGCTATCGGACACGGCATTGCTACCGTCAACTACCCCGACGGTTCTACCTTTCAACATGAGGTGAATAAGGAATATCGTTCAGACAGAGCCATCCATGAACTCATCGACCGCATAGAGGTTACAGGCGACGATGCCTCAATCTGCGGACTCTTCGGATATACTTCGTTTAATGCCGTACGTTATTTCGAGGACATCGCTGTGAAGGATGAGACGCAGGCCAAAAACGATGCTCCTGATGTGCTGTATATACTATATAAGGTGGTGATTGAGTTCGACCATCACAACAACATGCTAAAAGTAGTGACGTTGGGTGATGCCTCTGATATTGATTGCATCCTCAAGGCAATGAACAAGTCAAATGTTCAGGCATACGATTTCCATCCCATAGGCGATGTCCGCTCTACACTTACCGACGATGAACACAGAGAGAACATCCGCAAGGGCATCAAGCACTGTCTGCGTGGCGACGTGTTCCAGATTGTGCTTTCCCGCAGGTTCATCCAGCAGTACGAGGGCGACGATTTTAAGCTCTATCGCGCGCTGAGGAGCATCAATCCGAGTCCGTACCTGTTCTATTTCGACTTTGGCGGGTTCAGAATTTTTGGTTCTTCGCCGGAAACGCATTGCAGGATTGAGGGACGCCGAGCCTACATCGACCCCATCGCTGGCACGACGAAACGCACGGGCGATGCAGAGGCCGACCGCAAGGGAGCGGAGTATCTGCGCAACGACCCGAAGGAGAACGCTGAGCATGTGATGCTGGTGGACCTGGCGCGTAATGACTTGAGCCGCAATTGTCACGACGTGAAGGTTGATTTCTACAAGGATTTGCAGTATTATTCGCACGTCATCCACCTTGTATCGCGAGTCAGCGGCGAGCTCGATGCCGACAAAGATCCTATCAAGGCATTTATCGACACCTTCCCTGCCGGTACGCTCAGCGGTGCGCCAAAAGTTCGCGCTATGCAACTTATCTCTGACTACGAGCCTCATAACCGTGGTGCCTATGGTGGTTGTATCGGCATTATCGGACTTGACGGGAGCCTCAACCAGGCCATCACCATTCGAACATTCGTCAGCAGAAACGGCGAGCTGTGGTTCCAGGCTGGCGGCGGCATCGTGGCCAAGAGTGATGTGGAGTATGAATTACAGGAAGTGAACAACAAACTGGGAGCCCTTCGCAAGGCTATAGAAAAAGCAGAAATGCTTTAGACAGAAGAGATTATTAGACACAAGAAACATAAGAACATAATTATGAAAGTTGTTATTATAGATAATTACGACTCGTTTACCTACAACTTGAGTCATTTGGTAAAGGAATTGGGCGCAGAGGTCAACGTCGTTCGCAACGACCAGTTCGAACTGTCAGACCTCGAACAATACAGCAAGATTATCCTCTCGCCAGGTCCTGGTATTCCTTCTGAGGCAGGATTACTGCTTGATGTCATTCGCACCTATGCAGGTCGCAAGCCTATCCTTGGTGTTTGTCTGGGTCATCAGGCTATTGGAGAAGTCTTTGGGGGCAAACTCGAGAACCTGAGCGATGTCTTTCACGGTGTTGCCACCCCTTGTCATATCATTGCCGACGATCCTATCTTCAGCGGCATCCCTCGTGACATCACCATCGGGCGTTATCACTCGTGGGTGGTATCGAAAGAGGACTTTCCCGGCTGCCTCGAAGTCACAGCCGTCTCTGATGAGGGACAGATTATGGCCCTCCGCCATCGTGAACTCAACATTCGTGGCATCCAATTCCACCCCGAAAGCGTGCTGACTCCCGATGGCAAGAAGATGCTCCAGAACTGGATGTTTCTTTAAAGGTAAAAAGGTAAAAAAATAAAAAGGTAAAATAATATGGAACAGACAATGAAAGGCTATCTCTTCCGCCTGTTGAATCACGAAGAGCTCTCCCGTGAGGAGATGAAGACCATTTTGATTGGTATCACACAGAGTGAATATCCCAATGAGCAGATTACCGCTCTGCTGACCTGTCTGCAGATGCGCGGTGTCACCGTAGATGAACTTCTTGGTTTCCGCGACGGCATCCTTGAAACGGGTGTGCCGGCTATTCTACAGGCCGACAGATATATTGATGTCGTAGGTACTGGCGGCGACCGTAAGAACACTTTTAATATCTCTACCACCTCATGTTTCGTCATTGCCGGAGCCGGCTACAAGGTGGCCAAGCATGGTAACTATGCTGCCACTTCTGTATCAGGTGCCTCGAATGTGATTGCCCATCACGGCATCAAGTTCACAGACGATATCGACCGTCTGAACCGTTCGCTCAATGAGGCGGGCATCGTCTATCTGCATGCCCAGCTCTTCGCCAAGGCTATGAAGTTCGTGGGCCCTATCCGCAAGGCGCTGCAGTTCCCCACCATCTTCAATCTCTTAGGACCTATCGTAAATCCATCTCAGCCTAAATGCCAGCTCCTCGGCGTGGCCAATCTTGATCAGATGCGTCTCTATAGCCAGGTGTATCAGAAACTTGGTATCGACTATGGCATTGTGAACAGCATCGACGGCTACGACGAGATTTCGCTGACGGGCGACTTCAAGGTGACCACCAAGGACTACGAGCGCATCTTCTCACCAAAGGACCTCGGCTTCGACATTGCCAAGCCAGAGGAACTCGTGGGTGGTGCCACAGAGGAAGAGGCCGCTCAGATCTTCGACTCCGTACTCGAGAATCGTGCCCTGCCTGCACAGAAGAACATCGTGCTGGCCAATGCCGCCTTCGGAATTCAGGTGATGGAGAAAGGACAGAAGAGCGTTGAGGAGTGCATAGAGATAGCTCGCGAGAGCATCGACAGCGGTGCGGCATTACGGACGTTCAAGAAGTTCGTAGAACTGAACAGCTAATATAGGGTATCTCTTTTTTGACAAAGTAACATAATAACACTTATTATGCAGGATATATTACAAGAGATAGTGGCTCACAAAAGGGTTGAGGTAGAGCGCTTTAAGGCGGAGCTCAGCGAGCAGGAGATTCATCGCAGGGTGGAACCGTTGCTCGACTTCTCTGTCGCCTCGCTGTCGCAGGCCCTGACGGCTTCCGACAGCGGCATTATTGCCGAGTTCAAGCGCAAATCGCCCTCGAAAGGCTGGATTAAGGAAGAGGGACAAGCTGATATCATTCCCCTCAGTTACCAGCAGAACGGTGCAGCTGCACTAAGCATCCTTACCGACGAGAAGTATTTTGGCGGCAATGATGAATTCATTAAGATTGCTCGTCATGCTGGTGTACAGATTCCTATATTATATAAGAATTTCGTCATCGACGAGTACCAGCTGTTTCAGGCCCGTCTGTGCGGTGCCTCTGCGGTGCTGCTCATCGCTGCCGATTTGAAGAATACCGAGTGCAAAATGCTCTTAAACACAGCTCATGAACTTGGCCTTGAGGTATTGCTCGAGATGCACTCAGAGTCAGAACTGGAATATGCAGAACTGGAGCCCGACATGTGCGGCATCAACAACCGCAACCTCGGCTCGTTCGTCACCGATGTCCAGAATTCCTACCGTCTTGCAGAGCTTCTGCCAAAGGATGCCGTCAAGGTCAGCGAGAGTGGCATCAGCGACCCTGCTACCGTCCGCTCCCTCCGTCAGGCCGGTTTTCGTGGCTTCCTCATTGGCGAGACCTTCATGAAGACTCCCGACCCAGGCCAGGCATTAAACGAATTTATCGCAAAGCTATGATTATCAAGGCTGCGATTAAGAGAGGGCAGAGTAAAGCTTGCTTTGGCTCTGCCGAGCGTGAGCAGGCTCGACCGAAGGTCAAGGTATGCGGCATGCGCGACGCTGACAACATTCGCGAGGTGGAGATGTTAGGCATCGACATGATGGGCTTTATCTTCTGGCCTAAGTCCAGCCGTTATGTCAGCAAGCGCCCCGCCTATCTGCCACAGAAGTGCAAACGTGTAGGTGTGTTCGTAGATGAAGATATGGAGACTATCAAGAAGATTGCAGACGATTATGCTTTGGATTTTATCCAACTGCATGGTCACGAATCACCAGAACAAATCTCTCACCTCTCACTACTCACTCCACACTCCTCACTCATCAAGGCCTTCAACATCGCCACGAAAGAGGATTTAGACGCAACAGTCCCCTACGAGGGTCTCGTAGATTATTTCCTCTTCGATACGAAAGGTCCCTCTGTTGGCGGCAATGGCGAGAAATTCGATTGGCGAGTCCTCGAAGCCTACAATGGCGATATGCCTTTCCTGCTCAGTGGCGGTATAGGTCCTGACGATGCAGAACGTGTGAGGTCGTTCCATCATCCCAAGTGCATCGGCATCGACCTCAACTCTCGTTTCGAGATTGAACCTGGAATAAAAGATATTGTAAAATTAAAAACGTTTTTGAATTATGACCAACAAGATTAATAAGCTCTTTGCTGAGCAACCCAAAGACAAAAAGTTCCTTTCGCTTTATTTCTGTGCAGGTTGTCCTACACTCGAAGGCACCGCAGATGTGATTCTCACCATGCAGAAGAGAGGCATCGACTTCATTGAGGTCGGCATCCCCTTCAGCGACCCGTTGGCCGACGGCCCCGTCATCCAGAGTGCCGCCACTCAGGCTCTGAAAAACGGTATGAGTCTCAGCAAGCTCTTTGCCCAGCTGCAGGCCATCAAAGAACAGGTAGAGATTCCCCTCATTCTCATGGGTTACCTCAACCCCATCCTTCATTACGGCATCGAAGAGTTTTGCCAGTCGTGTGTCGAGGCAGGTGTCAGCGGCATGATCATCCCCGACCTGCCTTTCGATGACTATCTGAACATCGTGAAACCCGTAGCCGACAAATACGACCTGCGTATCATCATGCTCATCACCCCAGAGACCAGCGACGAGCGCATCCGCTTCATTGACCAAAATACCGACGGCTTCATCTATATGGTCAGCTCTGCCGCCATCACCGGCGCCCAAAAATCCTTCGATGATGCCAAGCAAGCCTATTTCCGTCGCATCGACCAGATGAATCTGCGCAATCCACGCATGATTGGCTTCGGCATCAGCAATGCCCAGACGCTCAAGGCTGCCCAGGACTATGCTGCCGGTGCCATCATCGGCTCCAAGTTCGTCACCCTCCTCAACGACGCCAACGGTGATGCCGACAAAGCACTTACCCGCCTCTTTGAGGACCTGCGCCGCGAATAGGCATCGGCTATCTCGTGATTGATCTGCAACCGTTTCTGCCCTTTTTTTAGAATTATTTTCTGTTTGGAGGTCTCTGGATGGGTTTTGACGGAAAGATTTTCTTTCTTATCTGAAAAATTAGTTATATTTTCTGAATTACGTAAGAAATTTGGTGGATATTTCTAAAGTTCGTACCTTTGCACCGTCGAAAAGACAAAATGACAGTTTAAGGACGCAAGAACATATTAACAAATAAAAAAAGAAAGGATAAGATTATGAGTACAAAGAAAAATTACCGTTTTGAGACATTGCAACTCCATGTAGGCCAGGAACAGGCAGACCCCGCAACCGACGCACGTGCTGTGCCCATCTATCAGACCACGTCGTATGTGTTCCATAACTCACAGCACGCTGCCGACCGCTTCGGTCTCCGCGATGCAGGTAATATCTATGGCCGTCTGACCAACTCTACGCAGGGCGTGTTCGAGGATCGTGTCGCTGCCCTCGAGGGTGGTGTTGCCGGACTGGCTGTTGCCTCTGGTGCTGCTGCCGTCACCTATGCGCTTCAGAACATCGTACAGGCAGGTGATCACATCGTAGCTGCCGACAACCTCTATGGCGGTTCTTACAATCTGATTACCCACACGCTGGCTACACAGGGCATCACGAATACCATTATTAATGTGAACGACCTCGAAGCCCTCGATGCAGCCATCCAACCCAACACAAAAGTAGTATATGCCGAGACTTTCGGCAATCCCAACAGCGACGTGCTCGACCTCGAAGGTGTGGCTGCTGTAGCCCATAAGCACGGAATTCCATTCATCGTAGACAACACCTTCGGCACACCTTATCTCATCCGTCCTCTGGAGCATGGAGCCGACATCGTGGTTCACTCAGCTACGAAGTTCCTTGGAGGACACGGAAGCTCATTAGGTGGTGTCATCGTAGACGGTGGCAAGTTCGACTGGAAGCAGAACGATAAGTTCCCAACGCTTGCTAAGCCAGACCCAAGCTATCATGGCATCGTGTTTGCCGATGCAGTAGGTGCTGCAGCTTATGTAACCCGCATCCGTGCCGTCATCCTGCGTGACACCGGTGCTGCCATTTCTCCCTTCAACGCCTTCATCCTGCTGCAGGGAGTAGAGACTCTGAGTCTGCGTGTCGAGCGCCATGTGGAGAATGCGCTGAAGGTGGTTGATTTCCTTGCTAAGCATCCGAAGGTGGCTGCTGTACATCACCCCGCCCTTGAGAGTCATCCCGACCACGCACTCTATAAGAAGTACTATCCCAACGGTGCTGCCAGCATCTTCACCTTCGAGATCAAGGGTGGACAGGAAGAGGCCTGGAAATTTATCGATGCCCTGCAGATCTTCTCACTCCTGGCAAACGTGGCCGATGTGAAGAGTCTGGTGATCCATCCATACACCACCACCCACTCACAGCTCTCTCCCGAGGAACTGGCCGAGCAGCACATCACGCCATCGACCGTCCGCCTGAGCATTGGAACAGAACATATCGATGATATCATCGACGACCTCGCTCAGGCTCTGGACAAGATTTAACCACATCAATCAAAATAAGTGATAGTGATCTGTCAAATCCTTCAAAAGATTTGGCAGATTGCTTCAAATTTAGTAATTTCGCACCCAATAACCGACATAGAGATGAGAAATTATATTATAGCCGACAATCAGGAACTGACGCGATTCGCGTTAGAGAGCCTGCTTCAGAAAGAAGAGGGCAACGTAGTGTATCGTGCTTTCGACAAAGCCAGACTCGTGGAGCTGCTCAAGGAGAATGAGAGTGCCATAGTGTTGCTCGACTACACCCTGTTCGACTTTGCCGACGAAGATCAGCTACTGATTATCGCTGAGCGTTTCAGTCTGTCGCAATGGATTCTAATCAGCGACGAACTGACACCACAGTTCATACGGCGCGTGGTCTATTCATCTCACCAATTCAGTGTGGTATATAAAGACGGTCCATTGAGCGAGTTCCGCGAGGCTCTCAGCGCTGTCAATCGCCATACGCGCTTCCTAAGCCAGCGTGCCTTGGAGACCATCATCACACAGCAACAACAAGAGGAAGAAACACCCAGCATCCTGACGACTACTGAGATGGAGATTGTGAAGGCCATCGCATTGGGTAAGACCACCAAGGAGATTGCTGCCGAGCGTTTCTCGAGCATCCATACCGTGACTACCCACCGAAAGAACATATTCCGCAAACTGGGCATCAACACGGCGCACGAAGCGGTGAAATACGCACTCCGTGCGGGATTGATTGATCCAAGTGAATTTTATATTTAAAGAGATAAATGAAAGAAAAGATTGTTTTAGTAACAGGTGCCAACAAGGGCATCGGATTCGGAATTGCCAAACATCTTGGAAAGAGCGGTTGGCAAGTCATTATTAGTGCACGCGACAAGCAGCGTGCCGAGAAAGCCATCAATGAGCTGAAGTCGGCTGGCGTCAATGTACTGGGTTGGGTAAACCTTGAACTGCGCGACCTCAACAGCATCGAGCAGGCTGCTAAGGAGATTCAAGAGGAATATGCCGGTATCTCACTGCTGGTAAACAATGCTGGTATTCCTGGTGATATGAGTGTGAACAGCGAACATACAGAACTGAGCGACATCAAGGAGACACTCGACGTGAATTTTATCGGTACCTTTGCGCTTACCAAGGCTCTGATACCACTACTTGCTAAGAACGAAGGTCGTATTGCCAATGTGACTGTCCCCTCAGAGATCAGTCCTTATTGGCACCCATTAGCTTACGTCGCCAGCAAGGCTGCACAGAATGCCATGATGGGCGTGATGGCTATCGAATTCCTGCAGAGTAATACCCCTGTAGAGATTTTCTCCGTTCACCCGGGTCCAACTACTACCGATCTCAACGGCAACATGGCGCTGCCTGGTTTTCATGATATCGAGACGGTGGGCGAGAAGTTCGCTGAACTGATTAACGACGGCCAGCAGCATCAGGGCGAGTTCATCGAACTCTATCCTATTGTCAAAGAGGATTAGTCAAAAACGCGCAATAGAATAGATTGGGCGTAAATGAAAAATCGGGGGAAATGATCTTTCCTCCGATTTTATTGTTCATGAATAAGTAATTACCTTAAACTATTCTTGATATCCTCCAGCAAATCCTCTGGAGCCTCAAGGCCGATGCTTAATCGTACCGTTGTATCTGGAACGGACATCTCGGCACATTGCTCTGGGGTGAAGAGACCGAAGATTGTCGAGGCGGGATGAATAGCCAGCGACTTGCGGTCGAAGAGGTTCGTGGCGCGACGGATGATCTGCAGTTTGTCGATGAATGCCCAGGCGGCTTCTTTTGATTCGAGGTCGATGGTGAAGACGGCACCAGGCAACGGGCCGAATTGCGTCTTCGACAATTCATAGAAAGGATTACCCTCCAAGCCTGTATAGTTCACGCGTTTGATTTCGGGCAGCGCCTGACATTGCTTAGCAAGCCACAGCGTGGTCTCTGCCTGACGACGGAAACGGATGTCAAGTGTGTCAAGTCCGAGCGTTTCCATATATGCCACCTGCGGTGTCATCAGTGAGCCGAGGTTCGTTACTAGTTCGGTTTTTACACGGGCCGTAAAGGCCAACTTCTTTCCTACTTTCTTTGTGCGACTCTGTAGGGCAGGGGAGGGTGACTGCGACCAGTCGAACTTACCATAGTCGATGAGCAGACCACCTAAGCCTGTGCCTCCACCGGAGATATACTTCGTGCTTGACACCACCTCAATATCTACACCGAAATCGCCGGCATGGAAGGCAGGGAACGGCACGATGGTCGTGTCGGCTATCAGGGGCACACCCTTGGAATGGGCTATCTCCGACAGCAGGCGGATGTCGGCCACGAACAGCTGCGGATTGGTGATGATCTCGAAGAACAGTGCGGCGGTTTTATCGTCAATCTGTGCCTCCACCTCCTCGGGCTTCGTGAAGTCTACGAATCGCGGCTCCACTCCGAAACTACCCAGCGTGTCGCGAATCAGCGAGACGCTATTGCCAAACAAGTGTTTCGAGGCCACAATGTTCAGGCCCGCACCACTTACTGCCGTCAGGGCATAGTGGATAGCCGCCATGCCCGTGTTCAGTGCCGTCACGCTCTGAGCACCTGTGATCTGCCTGACACGCTCCTCCAGATAAGTGACTGTGGGATTGGCGATACGGGCATACGATGGTGCCATCGAGCGACCGCAGAAGGCATCGTTCATCGCCTTGGCCGAGGGGAACTCGAATGCCGCCGTGAGATACACCGGCATCGAGAGGGCCCCATAGGCGTCAGGCTTCTGATACTTTGTGGTTAATACTTTCGTTTCGTATTTCATCTGCTTCCAACAATCTTCCTAACAGCTATGACTAACTTATCCACATCCTCGCGAGTGTTGTAGAGGGCGAAGGTGGGACGGACGCTCATCTCGTAGCCGAGGGCTCGGAGGGCGGGCTGGGCGCAGTGGTGACCAGCACGCACTGCGATGCCCTCCTTATCTAATAACGTACCTGTTTCGGGAACGGGGATGCCGTCGAGCACGAAGCTTACTACCGACACGCGGTTATTGGGATTGCCAATGAGCGTGAGGCCCTTAATCTGAGCCAGTTGCTCGCGGGCATATTCCGTCAGTTTGTGCTCATGTGCCTCGATGTTACGAATGCCGAGATGACTCACGTAATCAAGAGCGGCACCCAGTCCGATTGCATCGGCCACATTGGGCGTACCAGCCTCAAAGCGAGCTGGCGGCACATTGTACTCCGTGCGTTCGATAGTCACGTCTTTGATCATGTTGCCACCGCCCTGCCAGGGCTGCATCTTGTCGAGCAGGTCTTTGCGACCATAGACCACACCGATGCCGTTGGGGCCGTAGATCTTGTGGCCTGAGAAGACGAAGAAGTCGGCACCCAGCTGTTGCACATCGACAGGCGTGTGAGCGATGGACTGTGCACCGTCGATGAGCACAGGGATGTTGTGCCCGTGAGCGATGTCAATGATACGCTTCACGTCGTTGATGGTGCCGAAAGTATTGTTCACATGTCCCACGCTGACGAAGCGTGTGCGCGGCGTGATGAGCCGTTCGAACTCGCTCAGGATGAGGTCGCCGTTCTTATCCGTGGGGATGGCTTTCAGCGTAGCACCTCTTTCGTGAGCTACCTGCTGCCAGGGCACGATGTTGGCGTGGTGGTCGAGCTCGCTGACGATGACCTCGTCGCCTGGTGTCAGGAACTGCCGTCCGTAAGTCTGCGCCACGAGGTTGATACCCTCGGTGGTGCCACGCACGAAGATAATCTCCTCGCTGCTGGCGGCGTTGATGAAGCGCTGCACCTTCTCACGGGCCTCTTCGTAGGCATCCGTAGCGCGAGCAGCCAACGTGTGGGCACCGCGGTGGATGTTGCTATTATAGTTTTTATAATAGTCGCTGATCTTGTCGATGACCTGAATCGGCTTCTGCGTGGTGGCGCCGTTGTCGAGCCATACGAGGTCGTGTCCGTTCACCTTCTGATGCAAAACAGGGAAGTCCTTCTTGATCTCCTCCGAGTTCAGCGTGTCCACCTCCTCGTAGTGTAGGCTGCGAAGCTTCTCGGTCTCAGGGATTCCAATGCCGAAGCCGTTCTTGTCAAACAAGCGACCAGAGGTCGAGCGGTCCTGAGGCACTGCTTTCACCGAACCGCGCGTATCGTCAGCGTCGCCGAAGTACGGCAGGTCGGCATAGCCGCTTCCGCCACCCAGCAGTTGCTTGAAGCCCGCCTCCAGCTCCGTGAGGTTCAGGGCTGAGTCAGGCAGCACACTCTGACGAGCCTCCCTGACCTCCTCGGGGCAATACTTTGAGGCGACCTCTCGAAGCAACGCAAAGCCTGGATCTTCGATGCCGTAGCCGTTAATATTCTGGATATCTATCATTATTTCTCTACTTTATTTCGATGCTGATAGTCGTGATAATAGCCCACCTCCACATTCTCGAGGACAGCGATGGCGTCGTCGGTGAGTGCGGCCAGTGAGAAGTATTTCGTGAGCAGGTATGAGGCCACACCGAACTTGTCGAGACCCATCAGACGGGCACTCAACGATGGTGCAATCTCGCCGGGGATGCCGCTCTGGTGCAGACCGATCACACCCTGGTTCTGCTCGCCCGTACGCACGAGGATAATCTTCGTGGTACCTACGCCGCGACCTGTCAGATACTGACCTTCAACCTCAACCTTATCACTCGGAATCAGGGGCACACCACGCCACAGAATGACCTTTGTGCCGAAGAGATCAGTGGTTACAGGGGGCACACCACGCCAAGTACACTCGCGCTCGAAGGCGGCGATAGCACGCGGATGGGCCACGAAGAAAGCAGGCTCTTTCCAGACGAGGCTCAGCAGTTCGTCGAGGTCGTCGGGAGTCGGCGCACCATAGCGTGTGGTGATGCGATAGGCAGGGTTGGCTACTGCCAGCAAACCGAACTGCTTGTTGTTGATGAGTTCCCACTCCTGTCGCTCCTTGATGCTCTCGATTGACAAGCGCAACTGCTCTTCCAACTGGTTGTAGGGGTTGTTATAGAGATCGCTCACGCGGGTATGCACACGAACAACGGTCTGCAGCGTGTTCAGCGAGTACTCCGTGGGATTCTCCTCGTAGTCGATATAGGTTTCAGGAATGATATTGTCCTCCTCATGGCCGCTCACCAGGTCGATGTGCTTCTCGCCGTTGTCGTTCACAGATGCCTTCAGGCGCAACTGCTTATCGACGGCCTTGTTGAACGTCTCGCGGAAGTCGGGCACCTCCTTGATGAACTTAATTAGTTCCTTCAGTTTCAGGCCAAGAAATACGGTAGGTGTGATGGCACGGACGCTGACGGTCGACTCCTGTTCGTCCAGCAGGTCTGCCTCGCCGAAGTACTCGCCGTCGCCCAAGAGCGCAATCCGCAGGTCTTCGCCGTGAGGACCCTTGCTGATGACCTCAGCCTGACCGCTGGCCACGATGAAGAAACGCTGTTTGTCCTTACCTTCCTCCACGAACAGTTTGTCGACATCAACCTCCTTCGTCTCGAACGAGCTCACCAGACGGTTCAGAATCTCGTCGTCGAACTCCGAGAACAGCGGGATAGCCTTCAGGTTCTTGGCTGTAAACGAGGGCTGTCCGTTGACATACTGGATGGGTAGGCGGTCGTTCTTACGGAGCTCCACCTTCGTGCGGTTCACGCGGAAGGTGCCGCCTGAAACCTGTACCCAGGGTAGCAACTTCAAAAGCAAACGAGGAGTGATACTGCCCATCTGCGGGGCGGTCTTCGTTGTCGTCGCCAGTCTTCTGGCGGTAGCAGTGGTCACACTGCGCTGTAAATTAGAATCTGCCATAACTTTACTTATTTTTTAATTGTTACTTTATGTGTGGTTCCTTCTACGTGTTCT
>JAFSNR010000121.1 GCA_017443345.1 Prevotella sp. | reverse complement strand
ATCGTGCATAAATCAAAAAGATTTGAGCTAAAAGGTGAGAGTTTAAGAAAAAAATATTAACTTTGCCGCCGATACTGAAGATTACCAACCGAGTGAACGGATATCACCGGAATTGGTGAACGGGTATCACCGGAATACGCAGCCTAAGGGCTACTGCCTGCGACATAGATAACAAGATGTTTAACCATAAAAATCGACAAGACTATGGCAACATTGACTAAAGCAATCAACAAAAACCTGTTTGACAGCATCCTGCCGTCATTCGGTAACCCACGTGTTCACATCCCCGTCTGGGATGATAGTCAGAAGATGTTCATCTGCGATGAGTACGAGAGTAATAACGGGCATCGTTATTATCGTGGCATCCGCTTCTGTGATCGTATCGTCATCCTTGAGAAGGTGGGTCTGTATCACAACTGGACCTACATCGATAGCATCGAGCTCTATGCTTTCAATGGGCAGAAGATGGAATTGATCCAGAAGCGTGACTACGACAAGGTATTCCGCAACGAGACGTTTATCCGTCAGGAGTCGGAGCAGATGGTGAAGGACTATCTGACTGGCGTAATGAAAACTCAGCGCATCTGTGCTCCTGTAGAGCAGATTGCTGCCCAGGCCTCTGAACTGATCAACGGATGCTACAAGAGTTTTCTTGATCCTGACTTCAACACACGTTTAACCCAAATACTCCCAAAACTAGAACAGAAATAATATGGAGAACATGATCGACACACAGAACAAGCAGCAGGTGATGGCTTTCGAGCTGATTGCCAACACCAACAGTAGTTTCTTCCTCACAGGACGTGCAGGAACAGGTAAGACAACCTTCTTGCGCAATGTGCAGAAGATGGTGGACAAGCAGTTTATCACACTGGCTCCAACTGGTGTGGCTGCCATCCTTGCAGGTGGTGATACCATCCACTCATTCTTTGGGCTGCCTATGGATGTTTGCACACCAGGCACGATGGGGAAGATGAGCGAGGCAAGAATCCTCACTCTGATCCATACGGACACCATCATTATAGATGAGGTCTCGATGGTGCGCTGTGACATCATTGATGCCATCGACTATACGATGCGCAAGACGCTGCGCTCTTCGTTGCCCTTTGGAGGCAAGCAGGTGATCTTCGTGGGTGATATGTTCCAGTTGCCGCCTGTATTGAAGAAAGGTGTGGAAAGCGATCTGATGCGTGACCTTTATCATGCAGATGATTGTTTCTTCTACAAGGCAGACGTTATCAAGCGTATGCGATTGGTAAAGATTGAGTTCCAGAAGGTGTATCGCCAGGAAGATGAGGCATTCCTCAAAACCCTTGAGAGCGTTCGCCTGAACAAGACGACTCCAGAGATCCTGATGCACTTGAATGAGCGTGTCTGCCAGCCTACAAAGGAGGATGGGGCTGTGATCACGCTGGCCTCTCTCAATAGAACTGCTGATGACATCAATCAGAAGCGATTGGCTGAGATTGAGGCTGAAGAGTACACCTACGAGGGAACGGTGACGGGAAAGTTTGAGGAGAAACGCTTCCCTGTGGATATGACCATGAAGCTGAAAGTAGGTGCTCAGGTGATGTTTACTCGCAATGACCAACATAAGCGTTGGGTGAATGGCACCATTGGCAAAGTGACCAAGTTGTCGAAGGACGAGATACAGGTGACTATCGAAGGTGGTGAAACCTACGTGGTGCCTAACTGCTCTTGGGAGTCGTACAGCTATGAGTACGATAAGGAGGAGCGCAAGATGAAGAAGGAACTGATGGGTACTTTCACCCAGTATCCGCTTCGATTGGCTTGGGCTATCACTGTGCATAAAAGTCAGGGTATGACTTTCGATAAGCTCTACCTTGACCTGAGTAGAGGTATGTTTGCTGCAGGCCAGCTCTATGTGGCACTGAGTCGTGTGCGTTCGTTGGGTGGATTGTTCCTCTCGCGTCCTATCATACCTCAGTATGCTCATACGAGCCGTGAAGTGCTGTCGTATGCTAACGGCTATAACGACGAGCAGGTGATCAACAGCGAAATCGAGAGTGGCAAAGCTGTCTATCAGCTGTTGGCTCATCACAACTACGATGAGGCTGCCAAGCAATACTTGATGCTGGTGCAGAAGAAAGCTGCTACAGGGGACATCAAGGAGGCTATGCAACAGACCAAACGTTTCCTCGATACTGTCGTCTGTGACGAAGAGCTCTTCGGATGTGTTGACGATGTGCCAACGGAACTGATGGCTGCTGACCATTGGGCACCTAAGTTCCTTGTGGCTCTATTGAGCCTCTATGCAGGCAAGTATGAGCAGGCTTTGGTGTATGCTGATAGTGTGCTGGCTCAGCATCAGTGCCAGGAGGCACTCTATGTGAAGTCACGTTGTCTGGCAAAACTCGAACGCTACGATGAGGCTGATGCTGTGAATGTGCTGATGGGTGATGTCTTCGACATGTCAACGCCAGACTGCAAGGTGCTCTACATGATTGCCATGCTTAACGAGTTGCATATTGGCGACAATGGCCTGAACCTGATGCAGGAACTCATCAAGGCCAAGCCAAAGTATGACAAGGGCATTCTTTCGCTTCGTTATCTGATGAAGCGCAAGGGGCTGGTACTTGTGAAAACATCGAATGAGCCTCGAGAATTGGTGGACGATTTTAATTCGGACATCACTGAGGAGGAGTTTGCCCAGAAGTTGGCAACGGCTCGCGAGAAGGCTCCAAAGGCGGTAGAATACCTGCTTCGGCTCATCAAGAAGCAGGTGTTCTCTGAGGAACTGGTTGCTGTATAGCGATGAGATAAGAAACAGATGGTCTAACCTATAACAAAAACAACTATGACAAACACGAAAGACACAACAAGCAAAGAGTTGGAGAAGGATAACTGCTCTATCCTTATGGAAGAGGTGAAGCAGAGGTTGCAGATACTCAAAGACTATGGTTTGAGTGAAGCAGAAATTGTATCGCGTCTGCATACTAGCCAGCCTCTGTCAAAGCTAATTATCAGCAGGGGCTATAGGATATTCCTTGGTGATGATCGCAAAGAGCTGCACATGGAACCATTAGTAAAATCCGTCTATCTGCTCTTTCTTCAGCATCCAGAAGGAATTGCATTCAAATATTTGCCTGACTATAGGGAGGAACTAGCTAGTATATATAACAAGGTCAGACCATGGGGATTGACTGATAGAGCCATTCGGAGTATAGAGGACGTCACAAATCCTCTGCTTAACTCTATCAACGAGAAGTGTGCCAGAATCAGAAAGATGTTTGTGACAATGCTTGACAGCAGTATCGCTGAGCATTACTATATAAAAGGAACACGCGGGCAGGCTAAGAAAATTTCTCTGCCTCGTGATATGGTTATCTGGGAATAAAATGCATTTTTCGCAAGGCTTGTCTTGATTTTTTTCTTGGAAAGGTGGGGTTATTATCCTATCTTTGCATCGAATCTTTTAATTATTACATTTATGGAGAAAATTGAATTGACAGACAAAAGGAAATTGGAGCTCATTGAGCTTATTATGACAAATGATTACGAGAAGGTAATTGGTAAAGAATTGTGTTCTACTGAGGCTGCACTTGCCGCGGAGAGGAAGAACAACAAAAACCTATCAAGGGTATGTTGCGAGCTTTGCGTTATGCTGATGATATTTATGATAGGTTGCTATATTTTGCTTTGCATAAGAAATTAAAATGTTTGGACATAATAATATAGTGAACTATGTCAGATTACGAGTACAATATGTTCGCAGACAAGATCGGATTGCGTGAGAAGCGTATCAAAGAACTTGATACTGTTGCTCTTGTGGAGGAGTTCAAGGACAAGAAAAGTGGAAATGTTTCGCTGATTCGTAGTGAAATGCAAAATAGATATAAAGAGGGTAGGGACTGCGACATCATTGCCGAAGCCTTTAATGCCTCTAGCGCCAAAGATCAACAATGGGTAAAATCGCATGAAAAGGGGAATGAAAACTCTAATACCGAGGAATTATGCCAGGACAACGAAGCAATAGCAGACGAGAGCAGCCATTAGACTTCACCTTTGGCCATATCATGCCGCAGGCGACGGAAATGGAAAAGGCGGTGCTGGGTGCGTTGATGATTGATAAGGATGCCTATCTGGAAGTGGGTAGTTTGTTGAAACCCGAAAGTTTCTACGAACCTCGCAACCAGTTGGTGTATGCAGCGATACAGCGGCTCAGCATGGAGGAGAATCCTGTGGATGTGCTGACTGTGACAAACCAGTTAGCGAAGATGGGTAATCTCGAAGAGGTTGGTGGCCCTGTCTATATTGCGGAGCTCAGTTCCAGAGTAGCTACATCTGCCAATATCGAGTACCACGCCAATATTGTAGCAGAAAAGTATCTCTCGCGCCAAATGATCAATTATGCTGGCACGATAGGCAGGAAGACCTTCGATGAAACCTACGAGATTAGGGAGGTAATCCAGGAAGCTGAAGGTACACTCTTTGAGTTGTCGCAGAATAGCATGAAGAAGGATTATTCAGTTCTGGCACCTATTGTGGATAAGGCGATGGAGAAAGTTAAGATCGCTCACGCCAATAAAGGGGGTATTACTGGCATTTCGACGGGTTATTTTAAACTGGATGATATCACCTGCGGATGGCAGAACTCAGATCTCGTTATCATAGCTGGAAGACCAGCCACGGGAAAGACCGCCTTTGCCCTGTCATTGGCAAAGAATATCGCGGCAGACCAGAAGATCCCTATGGCTTTTTTCTCGTTGGAGATGTCAGATGTGCAATTGGCTAATCGACTGATGTCTAATGTATGTATGATTGAAGGGCATAAACTGCTGAGTGGACAGTTAGACACATCTGATTGGATGAGACTTGATAAAAAGATGAGTAAATTATTGGATGCACCTTTATATATAGACGATACAGAGGGACTTTCCGTGATGGACTTGAGATCAAAGGCACGTCGCTTGGTTAAGGAGCATGGCGTGAAATTAATCATGATTGACTATCTTCAATTAATGACAGCCAGCGGTATGAAGTATAATAGCCGTCAGGAAGAGGTGTCGCTGATATCCCGTTCTTTAAAGGGGCTCGCTAAAGAGTTAGATATTCCAGTGTTGGCATTGAGCCAGTTGAATCGCGGCGTAGAATCCCGTAACGGGGCAGAAGGGAAACGTCCTCAGTTGTCTGATCTTCGAGAATCTGGTGCCATTGAGCAGGATGCGGACATGGTGATTTTCCTGCATCGTCCAGAGTATTATGAACTTTATATGAGTGAAGACGGTGTGGACTATAAAGGAAAGGCTGAGGTCATTATCTCTAAACATCGAAAGGGCGCAACAGGCATCGTTCTCATGACCTTCAAAGGTGAATATACGCGTTTTGAGAATTATGATGATCAGACTATGGCCAATTGTCCTCCAACAGAGGGTGGAGAAATTAGAGGTGATAACGATATGTTGTTCACACAAGAAGAATATGATCCGTTCAAATTGGCAGCAATGAATGGGTTGCGAGATGAATAGTTATGACTATCGAGGAAGTGATACATAGGGCTGTGGTGCTGAGACTGACGATTGAGATACAGTATTGCACGAGGAGGGGCAATGTCTATTCCTTCCACATCAACAATATCCTGTATTCTCGTCGTTATGGGGCCATGTACATCGAGGCCTTCTGCTTGGAAGTCGAAGAAGACCGTACTTTCAAAATCAGTAGGATTATGATGGTGAATGGTCATTCATTCTCGCGAATATTCTGGAATCAAATAGGAGATAATTTTAGTGTAATATGAAAAAGTTTATATTTCTAATTGTTGTTATAATAGCATTGCTGATGATAGTCGGCGCTTTCTGGGATCTTAATATACAGAAAGAAAATCAGCTAGTGAAATATCAGAAAGAACTTGCTGAGCGAAATAGAAAAATTAAAGAATTGGATGATTCCATACGTGTCCTTAGCCACAGAGTAGAGATCTACGAAATAACTTTCGATGCTCTCAGAGCTGCCGATCCTGCTACAGTGGATAAGGTTGTCCATATGATATGGAATGTTCGTGAAGAATAAATCTCCCCTCGCAAGGCTTGTGAACGTTTGGTGGTAAGGAGAAAGTTTTGTAATTTTGCAGCAAAATCGATAGAGTAGATTATGGGCGAAGATATTATTCCGTTTTTCCCTGAAGTGAAGGACCAGATGCAGGGCATCATCAAGGTCGTGGGCGTTGGAGGTGGAGGCTGCAACGCTGTCAATAATATGTATAAAGAGGGCGTCGAGGGCGTGACGTATGCTGTCTGCAATACGGATAGCCAGTCGTTGTCGCGCTCTGCTGTGCCAGTGAAGATACAGTTGGGCGAAGGCCTTGGCGCTGGAGGCGATCCTGAAAAGGGACGAAATGAAGCCGAGAACACCCTCGGCAGCATTCAGAACCTGCTTGCCGATGGCACGAAGATGGTATTCGTGACTGCAGGAATGGGTGGTGGCACAGGCACTGGAGCTGCTCCCGTGGTGGCAGGTGTGGCCAAAAATATGGGACTGCTCACGATTGGTGTGGTGACGATACCTTTCTATTTTGAGAAAAGGCGCAAGATTATCAAGGCCCTGAAGGGCGTAGAGGAGATGCGCAAGAATGTCGATGCCCTGCTGATTGTCAACAATGAGCGCCTGTGCGATGTCTATTCGGATGCCGATATCCCCTTGAAGGACGCTTTCTTCAGGGCTGATAATATCCTGATGGATGCCGTGAAGGGTATCTCCGAGCTCATTACTCTGCCCAGCGATGGCGGTATCAAGAGTGACTTCCGCGATGTGGAGACCACGATGAGGGATGGTGGCGGCGCCATCATGGCCATGGGACGTGCCAGTGGTGATCACCGCGTGGAGAAGGCCATTCTCAATGCCTTGGATTCTCCATTGATCTATGGAAACGACATCGGCAAGGCCAAGCGAATCCTCTTCAATATCTATGCCAGCGACGAATTCCCTATCTTCGTGCGCGAGCTGCAGGAGATTGATGATTTCTTCGATCAGCTCGATCCCAATATCGAAGTCATCTGGGGCACGGCTACGGACGATTCCCTGGGTGAGGATGCCAAGGTGACCATTCTGGCTACAGGCATGGAGGACAGCTTGAAAGACGAGGTGAAGACGGATGTGTATCGTAATCAGGATGAATATTTTGAGAACCTGATACCATTGCTCTATAAGCCTGCGAAGAAGGCAACGCTGGCGCAAGCTATCGCTACGCAGCAGGAGATCGAGTTCGACGTGGAGCCTGCTCCAGAGCCAGAGCCTGCCAAAGTTCCGGATCCTGTGCCTGAGCCAGAACCTGAGCCCATGGTGAAGAAAGAACCTACCACCATCGATAAACTGAAGATTTGGCTCAGTAATTTTATGAAGGATGAATCAGATTGAACAGCTGACGCCAGAGGAGATGGCCTTGGAGGTGAAGCGTCTCGCAGGGCAGCTACAGGCAGAGGGTAGGAGTGACCTTTTGCTGAAGGCCCTTGGTGTGCCCCTGCTCGAAGAACTGCGCATCGAGGCTGCCAAGGGAAAGCTGAGCCGTCTGGTCATCACTAAAGACTATCGATTTATTCTTGAAGATTATAACCATCGCGAAGTGGAACTTCAACCTGTGCATAAGGCCGTCTATCTGCTCTTCCTGGCGCATCCTGAGGGCATCGAGTTCAAGCGACTCTCAGATTATCGTGAGGAATTGACGCGTTATTATATGGCGACTGCGAAACTGATGGATAAGGAAAAGATTATTGAGGGTGTGGATCATCTCGTGAATCCTCTCGACAATGCCATCAATGAGAAGTGCTCGCGCATCAAGAAGGTCTTTCTCGACATGATGGATGAATACACAGCGAGCTATTACATCATCAGTAGCCACACCCAGCGTCATGTCGCAGGCTCCTCCCGCATCTGGTACCAACGCCTGAAGGTCATCACCCTGCCCAGAGAATTGGTGATTTATAGAGGATAAAAGTTTCGCCGCACGTTCACGCCCGCAGAGATTAGGCTTCTCAGGAAATAAGACCATCTTATTTCTGATTAAGCGTCACTTGTCACACGATAAGCGACGCTTATTTTATGTCCTAACAATCTAACAATCTAACAATTTGGGTTTTCAATATAAATTATTTGTTTGATGTCATCAAATATAGCAAATGTTAGATTGTTAGATTGTTGTATTCTGCGACAATGCGACAATGCGACAATGCGACAATTTTGGTTTTTGAATAAATGGCGACAGGCGACAGACTGCAAAATGTTCATTTGTTCAAATGTTCAAAATTGATCTTTCAAGAGGACGATACGACACGAAGGAACAACAAGATTACCATTTTGCGACAAAGTACTCTTATTAATAATTATATATATTATATATTTTTTTCGCGAAAATGTCAAGGGCGGGATGCCATTACAGACGTCATCCCGCCTTTGATTCGACGATTTATCCGGGAAAACTCCATAAAAAGT
>JAFSNR010000120.1 GCA_017443345.1 Prevotella sp. | reverse complement strand
CTTGTCGTGCTGTTGCTGTTCTGCATCTGGCAGACGGTAACGGACATCGCATACAACAAACATGAAGGGACAACCATCGTGATAGAGCATATCGACAAGCCCATCATGATTGGGAGTGTCAGGGAGAATCATTCACTAACATCAAACGAAAAAGCAAATGGAGAAAGAAGAAAAGAAAGAACAGGGACAGGAGCAGACGCAAGACGGGGTCTCGGGCAGCTCATCCCAGGAGGGACAGCCCAGTGAGGAACGGCAAGAGGAACAGGTGCAACCTTCTGAACGAAAGCCGAAGCGTGAACTGACAGAAGAAGAGAAGTTGCGTCGCAACAAGATGATGGTGCTTGGTGCTGCGGTCATCGGCTGCATCTTAATCCTCGTCTGGCTATTCACCTCGCTCAACAGAAGTGAGGACAGTGTTAATGGCCAGAACGGCTTTAATACTGAAATGCCCGATGCAGATCAGGGCAGCAGCAGGATTGCCGACAAGGACAAGGCGTATGAGATGGACGGCGTGAAGAAGAACCAGCAGGCACGGCATGACCTCGGATTGTACTCAATGAATGAGACGGACTCCGTGTCTGTGTCGGATGAAATGAACCTTATGGCGACATCTACGCCGAAGGATAATGAGGTATCACCAGCCAAGCAGAAGGTAGAGCAGTCAGCAGCTGCATGTAACGAACTTAGCCAGACTCTCGGCAATTTCTACCAGCCGTCTGGCGATGCTGCCAATGAGGAACTGAAAAGCCGTATAGCGGAACTGGAGCAGAAACTGGCAACACAGACCACAACAAACAGCAGTACCGTTGATGACCAGATGGCATTGATGGAAAAGTCGTACCAGTTGGCGGCAAAGTATATGCCGACGATGCAGAACGGTGACGGACAGGTGACCTACGCAGGGGCTGGCAAACAGTCATCATCAGGCAGTCAGCAAGGAAAGAAACGCAAGGTGTCGCCTGTGCAGCAGGTGACAAAGACTGTGGTCTCGGCACTTGGTGGGCAGTGTATTGATGATGAGGATGATGGTGGCTTTACGTTCCAGTCGTTCAATACGGCGGTTGGCTCTGTTGGCGGTATTAGTCGAAAGAACACCATTTCGGCATCGGTGTATGGCTATCAGACGGTGACAGACGGGCAGACGGTAAGGCTGAGACTATTGGAACCGATGGCAGTGGACGAGCGGATTATCCCGAAAGGGGCAATCATTGTCGGGGCTACGAAGATACAGGGTGAACGGCTATGCATTACCGTCACCTCGATAGAGAACGGCAAGATGATCATTCCCGTGGAGTTGTCGGTCTATGACACTGACGGACAGGAGGGCATCTTTATCCCTAACTCAATGGAGGTGAGTGCCGCTAAGGAAGTTGCCGCCAACATGGGCGGGTCGATGGGAAGCAGCATCAATATATCTTCGGATGCCAAGGCGCAACTGGCCTCTGACATCGGCAAGGGGCTGATACAGGGTACAAGCCAGTATGTGGCCAAGAAGATGCGAACGGTAAAAGTACATCTGAAGGCCGGGTATCAGGTGCTGCTCTATCAGAAGGAGAACTGAGTGAAAGAAACAACAACGTATAATCAACAAAAAAGAGAAACAATGAGAATGAAGAAAGTAATGATGATGGCCTGTGCCCTGCTGATGGGCACAGGCGCAGTAAGCGCACAAAACGCAGAGTTGCCAAAGGATGGTGACCTCTTTCAGGGACTGACGCGCAGTATTACCTACGACCGCATGATTCCGCCTCACGGATTGCAGGTGACGTTTGACAAGACGGTGCATATCATCTTCCCTGCAGCCGTGACCTACGTGGATCTGGGTTCAGACAACATCATGGCAGGCAAGGCCGATGGTGCGGAGAATGTCATCCGTGTGAAGGCGACGAAGCGATGGTTCAAGGGCGAGACGAACATGTCGGTGATTACGGAGGACGGCAGCTTTTATGCGTTCAATGTGAAGTACGCCAAGGAGCCGGACAAACTCAATATCGAGATGAAGGACTTTATTCACGACGGCTCGGCGGTGAACAGGCCGAATAACTCGATGGACATCTACCTGAAGGAACTCGGCTCGGAGAGTCCCGTACTGGTGCGACTGGTGATGAAGAGCATCTGGAAGCAGAACGAGCGCGTAGTGAAGCACATCGGCAGCAAGGGCTTTGGCATCCGCTTTCTGCTGAAGGGTATCTATACGCACAACGGCTTGCTGTACTTCCATACGGAGATCAAGAACACGAGCAATGTGCCGTTCGACGTGGACTACATCGTCTGGAAGATTGTGGACAAGAAGGTGGTGAAGCGCACGGCCATTCAGGAGCAGGTGATCCAGCCTTTATGCACTCAGAACTTCGTGCTGAACATCGACGGCAACAGTGCAGAGCGCACGGTGTGGACGATGGATAAGTTCACGCTGCCTGATGACAAGTGCCTGGTGGTGGAACTGGCGGAGAAGAACGGAGGACGTCACCAGCAGTTTGTGATTGAGAACT
>JAFSNR010000119.1 GCA_017443345.1 Prevotella sp. | reverse complement strand
ATGGCTCACGCTGCAACTGGCTCCTGCCTATAAGTACTTTGATGATGGCATCGGACGGTTGGTTTATGCCAAGGATGACATCCGCTACCAGACCTACGGAAACCTTGAACGCCTGCATCGCTGGCAGTTTGAGGGCTATGTGCAGTGGAAACCTTTCAATACCACAACGTTCTCTACCAACTTTAATTTGGGTTATGTTGATATCAGCAATCCCAGCCTTGATCTCCAACATAGTGGCTTCTCAGGCTTCTATTATATCAATGGCAGCCAGCAGTTATCTTGGAAATTGCGCTTTACTGCTTTTGTCTATGGACAGATAGGGCATACTGTAGAGAATGTGTATAGCTACCAGAGCCCATGGACTCAGTATGGATTCTCTCTGCAACGCTCGTTCCTAAAAGACGACCGACTAACCATCAGGATCAACGCTAATAATTTGTTTAGTAAGTATAACCACTATATCAGTTATACTACCCAGGGCGATACCTATGGCTATAGCGATTCTGCCCAGCGTGGACGAAGGATTAACTTCTCGGTGTCTTATCGCTTCGGCAAACTCAAGGCCAGCGTTAAGAAGACAGAGACCACCATTGATAATAATGATGTGGTGGGCGGTATTACCAAAGGGAAATAACCGCCCCATTAGCGCTATGCGTCGTAGGAGGCAAATATACGAAAAATACAATACGTTGTTCTGTTTTTGAGAAATTTCTTTTGCTTTTTGCTCACTTATTATTATCTTTGCAGCCGAATATGACTGCAAGAAAAGATAATGGAAGAAGCCAAGATACCACAGGAGTGGAACAAATTCTATCTGAAGGATGTGTCGTTCGTCAATCTGATGACGCGGCGTATCTTCAACGTGCTCATCGTCGCCAATCCCTACGACGCTTTCATGCTCGAGGATGACGGGCGAGTGGATGAGAAGATCTTTGATGAGTATATGGAACTGGGTATGCGTTACCCACCCACCTTTACCCAGGTGTCGACGACAGAGGAGGCTAATGAGGTACTCAAGACGACGGACATTGACCTCGTGATCTGTATGCCAGGTAATGCCGACAACGATGCGTTTACCGTTGCGCGTGAGGTAAAGGCTGGTCATCCGGCCATTCCCTGTGTGGTACTCACACCTTTTTCGCATGGTATCACCAAGCGTATCGAAAACGAGGATATGTCGGTGTTCGACTATGTCTTCTGCTGGCTTGGCAACACCAACCTGATCATGTCGATCATCAAACTGCTCGAGGACAAGATGAACATCGAGCACGATATCAAGGAGGCGGGTGTGCAGATGATTCTGCTTGTCGAGGACAATATCCGTTTCTACTCCTCGGTACTGCCTAACCTCTATAATTATATCCTCGCTCAGTCGAAGCGCTTCTCCACTGAGGCATTGAACCCTCACTCGGCTGCCCAGCGCAAGCGTGGACGTCCGAAGGTGGTGCTCGCCACTAACTATGAGGAGGCGATGCAGATTTACGAGAAGTATCACGATAATACATTGGGTGTCATCTCGGATACCCGTTTCCCGTTGAAGATCGTTCCCGGTCGTCTCTCACATGTGGAGGAAGGTGACCCGGAGGCAGGTCTGAAACTTCTGCGTGAGATTCGTCGACGCGATGAATATGTACCCTTGATACTCGATTCCTCGGAGACCATCAACCGTGCGAAGGCAGAAGCAGAAGGCTTCCATTTCATCGATAAGAACTCGACCAAGTTGAATGTGGACCTCCATCATCTCATCGAGGAACATATGGGCTTTGGCGATTTCATCTTCCGTGATCCTGTGACTAAGCAGGAGGTGGCTCGTGTGTCCAGCCTGAAGGAGTTGCAGGACAATATCTTCAAGATTCCTCGTGAGTCGATGTTGTATCATGTGTCGCGCAATCACATGAGCCGTTGGCTTTGTGCCCGTGCCATCTTCCCTGTCAGTGCCTTCCTGAAGCACGTCACTTGGCATAAGCTCAAAGATGTCGATGCCCACCGTCAGATTATTTTTGATGCGATCGTACAATATCGTCGTATGAAGAACATCGGTGTCGTTGCAGTCTTCGACCGTATGAAGTTCGATGCCTACAGCCACTTCGCCCGTATCGGTGAGGGCTCTTTGGGCGGCAAAGGTCGTGGCCTCGCCTTCCTCGACAATATCATCAAGCGCCATCCGGAACTCAATCAGTATGAGCATGCCCAGGTTACTATCCCCAAGACCGTCGTGCTTTGTACCGACTTCTTCGACGAGTTCATGGAGAAGAATAATCTCTATCCGATTGCTCTGAGTGATGCGCCTGATGAGGAAATCCTGAAACACTTCATGCGGGCTCAGTTGCCCGACTCGCTGATTGCCGACTTCTTCACTTTCTTCGATGCCGTGAAGTCGCCTATCGCCGTACGTTCTTCGTCATTGTTGGAGGATTCACATTACCAACCCTTTGCAGGTATCTATTCTACCTATATGATACCCTATCTCGACGATAAGTACGAGATGCTGCGGATGTTGGCCTGTGCCATCAAGGCTGTCTATGCCTCTGTTTATTATCGTGACTCAAAGGCCTATATGACAGCGACCTCGAATGTCATTGATCAGGAGAAGATGGCTGTGATTCTGCAGGAAGTCGTGGGTAAACGCTATGGTGACCTCTATTATCCCAACTTCTCGGGTGTTCTACGCTCGCTCAACTATTATCCCATCGGAGAGGAGACTGCAGAGGAAGGTATCGCTTCGCTTGCCCTAGGTCTTGGCAAATATATCGTCGATGGCGGTCAGACGCTACGTGTGTCTCCCTATCATCCTACACAGGTGCTCCAGATGTCGGAAATGGAGACGGCCCTCAGTGAGACCCAGACCCGTTTCTATGCCCTTGATATGGCCCATGTGGGTGATGATTTCAAGGTCGACGATGGTTTCAATATTAAGAAGGTACGCGTGAAGCAGGCTGCTGAAGACGGTTCCCTGACTTATATTGCCTCTACTTATGATCCTGTGGATCAGATTATCCGTGACGGTATCTATGAGGGTGGTCGAAAGGTGATCTCCTTCACTGGTGTGCTCCAGCATGGAGTGTTCCCGTTGCCAGAGATTCTCCAGATGGTGCAGCAGTTGGGCTCCGACGAAATGAAACGCCCTGTGGAGATTGAGTTTGCCTGCAACCTCAATGATGACCGTACTGGTGAGTTCTACCTGTTGCAGATACGTCCGATTGTCGATTCCAAGCAGGTGCTGAATGAAGATCTGGAACAAATCCCTGATGAGCAATGTCTCCTTCGTTCTGCCAACTCTCTTGGACATGGTATCTCAGAGGATGTCTGCGATGTGGTCTATGTCAAGGCTGGTGACGATTTCACTGCTGTCAACAACCCGATGATTGCCGATCAGATTGAGCAGATCAATCGCAGGTTCCTGGCAGAAGAGAAGAATTATGTGCTGATAGGTCCTGGTCGTTGGGGCTCCAGCGACTACTGGCTTGGCATACCTGTCAAGTGGCCTCATATCTCTGCTGCACGTGTGATTGTCGAGACAGGACTGAAGAACTATCATGTAGATCCTTCCCAGGGCACGCACTTCTTCCAGAATCTGACGAGTTTTGGCGTAGGATATTTCACCATCAATACCTATACGGGTGATGGCATCTTCCGTCAGGACTTACTCGATCAGTTGCCTGCCGTAGAAGAGACGGAGTATGTGCGTCATGTCCGTTTCGAGCGTCCTTTAAAGATTATGATGGACGGCAAGAAACAGCAGGGCGTTGTCTTATTGCCTGAAACAGACTGATTTCACGATGCAAAATTTGTGTTTTTTTTTGTATATTGACAAAAAATGTATATCTTTGCAGCAGAATAACAGAAATTATAGTGGAAAAAACTGAATTTACACTACTCAATAAGATCCAGTACCCTGAGGATTTGCGCAAATTGTCAGTGGACGATCTCCCCCAGGTATGTAAGGAGCTACGCAAGGATATCGTGGAAGAAGTGGCAGTGAACCCTGGCCATCTGGCTTCCAGTCTGGGCGTAGCTGAAATTACTGTAGCCTTGCATTATGTCTATAACACCCCTGAAGACCGAATCGTGTGGGACGTGGGGCATCAGGCCTATGGACATAAGATCCTGACGGGCCGCAGAGAACGGTTCTGTACCAATCGCAAGTTGGGTGGTATCAAACCTTTCCCATCACCAGCAGAGAGTGAGTACGACACTTTCGCTTGCGGACATGCGAGCAACTCCGTATCCGCTGCGCTGGGTATGGCCGTTGCCGCCAAGTTGGAAGGAAAGAAGGATCGTCACGTGGTGGCTGTCATCGGTGACGGTGCCTTGAGTGGCGGATTAGCTTTCGAGGGACTGAACAATGTATCGTCATCGCCTAATGACCTGTTGATTATCCTCAACGACAATAATATGTCGATCGACCGTTCGGTGGGGGGTATGAAACAGCTGTTGTTAGGATTGAATACAAACAAGACCTACAATGCCATCAAGTTCAAGACGGCCCGTTGGCTGAACAGGAAGGGCATGATGAATGATGACCGCAGAAAGGGTATCCAGCGCTTGTCGAATGCCATCAAGAGTGCCATTGCCCACCAGCAGAATATCTTCGACGGCATGAACATCCGCTATTTCGGTCCGTTCGATGGCCACAATGTGAAAGAATTGGTGCGCATTCTTCAACAGATCAAGGACATGAAAGGCCCTAAGCTTTTACATCTGCACACTCAGAAGGGGCATGGTTATGCGCCAGCAGAGAAGGATGTGACGACTTGGCATGCACCAGGCAAATTCAATCCCGATACGGGTGAACGCATCGTAGACAACGACCCTACAAAGCCACAGAAATATCAGGATGTTTTTGGTCATACCTTGTTGGAACTGGCCCACATGAATGATAAGATTGTAGGTGTAACCCCAGCCATGCCGTCAGGTTGTTCGATGAATATCATGATGAAGGCGATGCCTGAGCGAACCTTCGACGTGGGCATAGCCGAGGGCCATGCTGTGACGTTCTCTGGCGGTATGGCCAAGGACGGACTACTGCCATTCTGTAATATCTACAGCGCCTTTGCACAACGCTCATTCGATAATATCATCCACGATGTGGCATTGCTGAATTTGAATGTGGTGTTCTGTTTTGACCGTTCTGGTCTCGTAGGCGAAGATGGTCCTACGCATCATGGCGCTTTCGATCTGGCTGCACTGCGCCCCATCCCGAATCTGACGATTTCGTCACCTATGGATGAGCATGAGTTGCGCAGACTGATGTATACGGCACAGCTGCCCGACATGGGACCATTCGTGATCCGTTATCCCCGTGGAGGTGGTGTGTTGCAGGATTGGCGATGCCCGTTTGAGAAGATTGAGGTGGGAACAGGTCGTAAGCTTTGTGACGGCAGTGATGTGGCTGTGCTCAGCATTGGACCAATCGGTAACAACGTGACAAAGGCTCTTGCTTGTCTGAACAATGAGAAAGATGCCCCAAGTGTCGCTCATTACGATATGAGATTCCTTAAACCACTCGACGAAAAGATTCTTGAGGAGGTGGGAAAGAAGTTTAAGCGCATCATTACAGTTGAGAACGGATCCATACGCGGTGGTCTGGGCTCGGCTGTGTTGGAGTGGATGAATGACCATAACTACTATCCACGTGTGAAGCGCTTGGGTCTGCCTGACAATTTTGTGGAACACGGCACTGTACCTGAGTTGCAGAAAATCGTCGGTCTTGATCCCGATAGTATCATTAAAGCCATCAAGGAGTCATGAAAATCGTCATAGCCGGTGCAGGTGCCGTAGGAACCCATCTGTCGAAACTCTTGTCGGGCGAGAATCAGAATTGTGTGCTGATTGATGACGATGAGGAACGTCTGGGAGGCCTGTCGGAATATGACGTGATGACCTATAATGCCTCGCCTACCAGTATCAAGGCCCTGAAGGAATCCGGTGCTGACAAGGCTGACCTTTTCGTTGGGGTTACGCCCGAAGAGAGTACCAATCTGAATGCTTGTATCTTGGCTCATGCCCTTGGTGCGAAAAAGACGGTGGCCCGTATCGACAATTACGAATATCTCTCTCCCGAGAATCAGGCATTTTTCAAGAAACTGGGTGTCGACTCCCTGATCTACCCTGAGGTTTTGGCTGCCATCGATATTACCAACGGTTTGAAATTGTCGTGGGTACGACAGCGTTGGGATGTGCACAACGGTGCCCTCATCTTGTTGGGTATCAAACTGCGTGATACGGCAGAGATTCTGAACCGTCCGCTTCGTGAACTCTGTGGTCCGGATGATCCCTATCACATTGTAGCCATCAAACGAGATGATGATACCATCATCCCCAGTGGTATGGACGAATTGCGTACCAATGACCTGGTTTATTTCATGACCACCAAGGAGTATATCCCTTATATCCGCAAGATTGTGGGTAAGGAGCATTATACTGACGTGAAAAATGTGATTATCATGGGTGGAGGGAAGACGGCTGTACGTGCAGCTTTGTCAATTCCTAATTACATGAACGTGAAAATCATCGAGAAGAGCAGCAAGCGTTGTGAACGCCTGAACGAACTGCTTGAAGACGAAGAGGCGATGGTGATACACGGTGATGGGCGCGATCTGGGACTGCTCGAGGAGGAGGGTGTCAAGCATACACAGGCTTTTGTGGCGTTGACAGGTAATGCTGAAACGAATATCCTGGCTTGTATGACAGCCAAGAAACTTGGTGTGAGAAAGACGATTGCGATGGTTGAGAATCTCGACTATGTCAGTATGGCTGAGAGTCTGGATATCGGTACTATTATCAATAAGAAGACCATCGCTGCCAGCCATATCTTCCAGATGATGTTGGATGCCGATGTCGACAACCTGCGTTCATTGATGCTTGTTGATGCCGATGTCGCAGAGTTCACGGCGGCAGAAGGATCCAAAGTGACGAAGAAACCCGTTAAGGACTTGCGCCTGCCATTCGGAACGACTATCGGTGGACTAGTGCGTGATGGTGTCGGCATGCTTGTCAATGGTAACTCGCAGATTCTTGCTGGTGACTCCGTGATGGTATTCTGTCACGATCAGAAATTGAACAATTTAGAGAAGTACTTCAAAAAGAACACGATATGGTAAACTTCCGTATCATCAGCAAGATTATCGGTTCACTGCTGTTCATCGAGGCTTTCTTCATGGCGTGGTGTGTCGTTATCGCCTTATCGTTTCATGAAGACGATCAGATGGCCTTTCTGCTATCGATGCTGGTAACCTTCGGAAGTGGATTTCTATTTTTCCTCTTAGGCAAAGATGCCGAGAACTTCTTGAATCGTCATGATGCCTTTTTGTTGGTAACGGCTGTCTGGATGATATTCTCACTCTTTGGCATGTTGCCGTTTCTGATACATGGGTGTATACCCGATTTTACTGACGCCTATTTTGAAGCGACATCGGGATTCACTACGACGGGGGCTACCATCTTCGATGATGTAGAGTGCCTGCCACATGGTATTTTGTTCTGGCGATCGCTGATGCAGTGGGTAGGTGGATTGGGAATCGTCTTCTTCACCATCGCCATTCTCCCTTCGTTGGTAGGAGGAAGTGTGAAGGTGTTCGCAGCCGAAGCCACAGGCCCCATCAAGGCCAAGATGCATCCGAGACTGACAACAACAGCCAAGTGGATCTGGTCTATTTATCTCATATTGACCATAGGTTGCGGGTTGTCGTTCTGGCTGGCTGGTATGGATTGGTTTGAAGCGACTAACTATTCGATGACCACGACGGCCACGGGTGGATTCTCTATCCATAATGACAGCACGATTCACTTCAATTCGCCTACGGTGGATTATATATGCATCATTTTCCAGTTCCTGGCAGGCATCAACTTTACGTTACTCTATGTGGCGATTTTCAAGATGAAGTTCAGATCGCTGTTCAAGAACTCCGAGTTCAAGTTGTACATCAGTGTCGTCATCATTGCCACGTTGTGGATTATGTATATGCTGGTGGCCAATGTAGGCTATGATTGGGAGACTGCCTTCCGTAATGCCTTGTTCCAGGTGGTTGCCTTTATCACGACGACGGGCATGTTCAGCGATGATGTCGCCCAGTGGCCTCATCTCACTTGGATTATCTTGGGAACGGTCATGTATTTGGGCGCCTGTGCTGGCAGCACGAGTGGCGGCTTTAAGTGTATACGAGGCGTGATGTTGTTGAAGGTGATACAGAATAACTTCCGACAGGCTTTGCACCCCAATGCGGTGTTGCCCGTAAAAGTCAATGGCCAGAATGTCCCCAGGAACCGTTTAATCTCGTTGCTGGCTTTCTTCACCATGACCATCCTCATGATTGCGGTGACGACTTCCATAATGCTCATTTCGGGTATCGACACCACGAATTCCATTGTCATTGCCTTAAGTTGCGTCAGCAATGTAGGTCCATCCTTGGAAAACGAGATTGGTCACGTCATGTCTTGGGGTATGCTGCCTGATTATCTTAAGTGGCTGCTCTGTATGCTGATGTTCATGGGACGTCTCGAAATCATGACGATACTGGTATTGTTTACACCTAGTTTCTGGAAAGAAAACTGATAAAGATAAAAAGGTAAAACTATTATAATGATGATTAAATTTGAACCGCTGCTCAAGCAGACCATTTGGGGAGGCAGCAAGATAATCCCCTTTAAGCATTTAGATGCGCAATTGGAGAATGTAGGCGAAAGCTGGGAAATCTCAGGTGTGAAGGACAATGAGACGGTTGTAGCCAACGGCCCCTTTAAGGGTATGAGCCTGAACCAGCTTGTCAGAGAACAAAAGGAACTCTTGGTGGGTAAGGAGAACTACCAGCGCTTCGGTGATGAGTTCCCTTTGCTGATCAAGTTCATCGATGCCTGTCAGGATCTATCCATCCAGGTGCATCCTACAGACGAGATTGCCCATCGTCAGGGTAAGAGTCGTGGAAAGACAGAGATGTGGTATGCCTTAGAACCGACACCAGGTGCCCAACTCTATAACGGCCTGAAGCAGCAGATTACTCCTGAGCAGTATAAGGAAATGGTGGAGAACGACACGATTACCGACGCATTGGCTCGTTATGAAGTCAGTGAGGGCGATGTCTTCTTTATCCCTGCTGGTCGTATCCATGCCATTGGTGCAGGCTGCTTTGTTGCCGAGATCCAGCAGACCTCCGATGTGACCTACCGTATCTATGATTTTAAGCGTAAGGATAAGAACGGTAATTACCGTGAGCTCCATACACAACTGGCTTCTGAGAGTATCGACTATACCGTGCTCGACAACTACCGTGCAGAATATGAGCACACCAGGAATGAGGGCGTACAAGTGGCGACCTGTCCTTATTTCACAACTGCAGTCTATGACTTGACAGAGCCCATGACACTCGACTATTCAGAACTCGACTCATTCGTGATTCTGATTGGTGTCAAAGGTGCAGGTAAACTGATCTGCGAAGGTGAGGAAATGTCGTTTCAGATGGGTGATACTGTCCTGCTGCCGGCCACAACAAAAGAAGTGAAGGTAGAAGGCGAAGTGAAGTTCCTAGAGACTTACGTCTAGATAGTTGCGAATGTCTTCCTGAACACGTCGGAACTGTTCGGAAACCATATAACCACTGTTCTTTTTGAGCATCACCTTGATGTCCTGCAACGAGTTTTCGTAGCAGGACATTTCATTACGCTTCTGCGTCTTATGCGCTGAAGCATGATAGATCTCGTTCTGACGCTCCTGACGAAGCAGGTTGCACACCTTCGACAGGATAGGGGATACTACGGTGTCGAACAGATGATGGCCCTGTATATATAAATAGGTGGTCTGCGGGGTGATGCCTAATGCCTTGATATCTTCTTTCGTGGCGAGATACTCCTCCTTGGCATCAGGAAACTGGCGCTGCAGGTCGTTGATCTTCGTATGCACTTTCCTACGCACATTGGCGATGGATGGCTCAGGGGTCTGCACGTTGAAGCCTCCAGGGTCGGCAATACGATTGAAATCGGTAATAGAGAATTTGGGATAGTTGCCGTTACGATATAGCATGACCGACCATACGAATAAGGGGAACAAGGCCTCGCTGAACTGCTGAAAGTAGCCTCTGAAATCAAAAATGCGATGGTCGTTGAGCGTGACGGATACACAGACATTATGCAGTGAAGGGGCATAACACTGGAAGTTCTCAATGGCGTAAACGTAGGTGTGGAATACGTAGGGACTTTCGAGCACCTTGCGCGACTGGGCTGTATGTCCTTGTATTACATAGTCATAGTCGGCATCGACACAGGCAATCATGTCCCGTCCAAGTGGTTCGCCTTCGAGGAAGTTCATCAGCACGGATTTCTTACCACGCGTCAGGTTCGCTTTCGATGGGAGCATCACCTCGAAGTAGCGTTTGTCGTCCTCAAACTCACTGAGAACTGTCCGCCAGAAGTAGATGTCATCATAGCTTTCGACGTAGGCTACTATCCTATGTCGTGCCTTCTTGGACGTCAGAGAGTTAGCCGCCTCGAAATAGCGGGAGTTAAGATTATCCTTTAATCGACTGCCCATAATTGTCAATTTTCAATTGTCAATTATCAATTAGACAGTTATATCTGATACTTCAGTCACAGAGTCCACCCAACCGTTCATGACGATGGCGGGCGAGTGGGTCGTCAGTATAATCTGTACGTTGGGGTTCAGTTCTATGCAGAGATCCACCAGTCGTTTCTGCCATTCCAGATGCAGCGAGACCTCGGGCTCGTCCATAAAGAGCACATAAGGAAGGTTGTCCTCCACCAGAACCGTGAGCAGGATAATTAGGATCTGCTTCTCACCACTCGACAGACGATAGGGCAACAGTACCTCACCAATCTGTGTGAACTGCAATTCGTTAGCCGTGCGGATAATCTTCTTGCCTGTATCGCTGAACAAATCGTCGACGATATCCTGGAAACGTGTTTTCTTCTGTGACATCTGCTGGGCGGCTTCAGCATCTCCAGCCTGAAGTTTCTCGATGATGCGGTTGCCGATATTCACCTGATAATCGAGATATTTTCGCTGCAGTTGGAACAGCTGCATGTCGAGTAGTGATCCTGCTCCTACACCAGCCAATGCTGTCATGGCCTGAGTCAGGAAACCTGTATTCTCAGAAAACGTCTGTTGCAGATTGGAGTCCAGTGAGCGTATCAAGTCGTAGCGGATCCACTTGGCATCTTCTGGCTCAACATCGAGCTTGACGCCCTTCAGCATGTGAGAAGGGAATTCGCCACCAGCTGACAATCCTTTCACCACCTTGTTCAGGATGGTACTTTTACCTGCACCGTTGGAACCGCTCAGGATATTCACTTGACGATTCAGTTCCCACACGACATGCTTCTTCCCACTCCAAAGTGAGTCGATTTCAATTCGTTTGATGTAATCAGCATACTTCGGCATAGTGTTGGCTTGTTTTAGTTGTTCCTATCTTGTCTTGAAGGATGGATGCTTCTCGCCTGGCGACCAGAAGTCAACGAGGGCAATCTCGAAGATCAGATCGCTATAGGCAGGGAGCCCTGATGTAGAGGTGCTGGTTCCGTAACCCAGGGTGTAAGGAATATGCACGCGCCAGCGGTCACCTCTATGCATCTTCATCACGGCTGTCGTGAAACCGTCGACCAGGCCTGAGCATACAAAGTCCTGGGTATTTGCAGTATTCCAGGCGAAGTCCTTGGCATAGGTCTGATCGAAGACATAACCTTCTGAATAGGACTTGGAAGGAATCAGACGTCCACGATACATGACGCGTACCGTATCAGTATACATTGGACTAATGTCGTACGAGCCCTCCTCGAGCACCTGAACATAGATGTAGTCGCTGTGCTTTCCTGCCGTTTTCTGGTCCTTGGTATAGGTCTTGTAGGAAGTGAGTGCAGAGTTCGAAGCCCATTGCTCAATCATTGCCTCGTTCTTCTCCTGCCAGTTTGCGTACTCCTCTTCTTCTGTGGTTTCCTTGCTGCATGAAGTCAAGAAAATGAGAAATTGAGAAAATGAGAGAATGAGAAACATTCTCAACACTTTCATTCCCGTTCTTGACAAACTTATAAGATAATTTCTCATTTTCTCATTCTCTCATTATTGCAATTTCTTAAGCAGGCTTGCGATGCTCACCTTATCCTCGATGATGGCGTTGAGCTCGCTGATCTTCACGCGCTCCTGCTCCATGGTGTCGCGGAAACGCAGGGTAACGCAACCATCGTTCAGCGTATCGTGGTCAACGGTCACGCAGTATGGCGTACCGATTGCATCCTGACGACGATAGCGCTTTCCGATAGAATCCTTCTCATCGTACTGGCAATTGAAGTGGAACTTCAGTTGGTCGATGATCTCGCGGGCCTTCTCGGGCAGACCATCCTTCTTGACCAGAGGCATCACAGCACACTTCACAGGAGCCAGAGCTGCAGGCAGCTTCAGTACTACGCGAGACTCACCATTCTCCAGTTTCTCCTCCTCATAAGCGTGACACATAATGCTCAGGAACATACGGTCAACACCGATGGAGGTCTCGATGACATACGGCGTGTAGCTCTCGTTGGTCTGAGGATCGAAGTACTTGATGCTCTTGCCAGAATACTTCTCATGCTGCGAGAGGTCGAAGTTGGTACGAGAGTGGATACCCTCTACCTCCTTGAATCCGAATGGCATCTTGAACTCGATGTCAGTAGCAGCGTTGGCATAGTGAGCCAGCTTGTCGTGATCGTGGAAACGATAGTTCTCAGCTCCGAAGCCCAGAGCCTGGTGCCACTTCATGCGGGTCTCCTTCCACTTGGGGAACCACTCGAGCTCAGTGCCAGGCTGTACGAAGAACTGCATCTCCATCTGTTCAAACTCACGCATACGGAAGATAAACTGACGGGCTACAATCTCGTTACGGAAAGCCTTACCAATCTGGGCAATACCGAAAGGAATCTTCATACGACCAGTCTTCTGAACGTTCAGGTAGTTTACGAATATACCCTGAGCAGTCTCAGGACGCAGGTAGATTTTCATAGAAGCATCTGCACTTGCACCCATTTCAGTAGAGAACATCAAGTTGAACTGACGCACGTCAGTCCAGTTCTTCGTGCCGCTGATGGGATCCACGATCTCCTCGTCGAGGATAATCTGCTTCAAAGCCTCGAGATCTGGACCCTGCATAGCCTCAGCATAACGGGCATGCAGATTGTCGCGCTTCTCCTTGGTCTCCTTCACACGCTCAGAAGTCTCCAAGTACTTTGCCTCATCGAAACTGTCGCCAAAACGCTTGCGGGCCTTCTCCACTTCCTTCTGGATCTTCTCGTCGTACTTAGCAATCTGATCCTCGATCAGCACGTCAGCACGATAACGCTTCTTAGAGTCGCGGTTGTCGATAAGGGGGTCATTGAAGGCATCAACGTGACCAGAGGCCTTCCATATTGTTGGGTGCATAAAGATGGCGCTGTCGATACCAACGATATTCTCGTGAAGCATCGTCATAGCCTTCCACCAGTACTGCTTAATGTTATTCTTCAACTCTACGCCGTTCTGACCATAGTCATACACAGCGCCTAAACCATCGTAAATCTCACTTGAGGGGAACACGAAGCCATACTCCTTGCAGTGGCTCACGATCTTCTTAAATACATCTTCTTGTGCCATATCTGTAAACTATAAACTTTAAACTCTAAACTATAAATTCAAATTTGGGTGCAAAGATACGATAAAAAATTGTAAATTAAGAATTTTTTTAGTCCAAACTGTTGTGACGTTTGGAATTATTTTCATAACTTTGCACTTGTTATTCCCCGAGGACTTCGGGCGAAACAATAGAGGGGCACCCAGCGAGTGCCCCTCTATTGTTTACATTTTCACAACACTCTCCAGGGCAGACGCTCAATGGGCACAAAGGTGCCAGGAACCTCTGTGCCCTCATCATCGCCCAGCGATAGGCAATACTTACGATAGTCTTCGAGGTTCATCGGATTTTGATAAATTGGGATTTGCAATAACGCACAAGCCGCTACTTGATTTGATGCAGATAGCTCACCATGTTTTTAGAAAGAAGATATTCCAGACCTCCCCGCTTGTTTCTCCGAGAAGCCGCTTCATTGTATAGTTCTGCAAAAGTGGCGGGGTTGTCGAATGCCTCAATCAGCTCTTTCTGTAGTCCCTCGCATCTGGAGTTAAGAGCAGCACACTGTCAACATCCGCGTCTTTATTTGGTGAAAAAGCTAATTCTGTTGCTACTTTTAACATGGAGCGAAGGACATTCCCCCGGCTCGTCGCAAGATATTTCCGATAGCCGTCCGTAGCAAATAACTGGTTCCATGATTCCTCGCCAGCAACATTTCCTGAATGGATATTCTCACCAATATCGAGAATGCCTAACGCGGAGTCAGAAGAATACTTCTCTACAAACTTGTATCCCTGACTGTGGGATGGAAGATTAGAAAAGAGAAGTAAACAGATTAATGTAAGGTGATACAGCTTCATTAAAATGACCTTCCTAAAGAGTTGCAATGGTAACAAATGCCGTCATGCCTGGCATCAGGTGTGGGTGTGGCTCCAGTGTCGCCTCGACATGCGCCATGCCATTGCTATCGATAACAGGGCTGAAGGCTGAAACGGTGGCCTTATGCCTCTCGGAGGGGAATGTGACTGTGGTTACGGTGAGGATGGCACCCTCCTCGTATTTGGCCAGTTCATTCTCGAGCACGTTGAAACACACCTTCAGATGCTCCATGTCCACAATGTAGAAAAGGGCCTCTCCTGGCTGCGCAGCACCATAGAGCGTGTTCTTTATCTGCGAGACTGCCCCTGAGACGGGAGCGGTAATGGTGCAATACGACAACTGGTGCTCCAACTCATGTAGCTCAGTTTCTGCCTCGTTATAGCCACTGTTGATACGTGCCAGTTTCTTGATGTTCTCTGGCGCTGCATCCAGCCGGTCGTGCTTATAGCCTTGTCCCATGAGGATGGCCTGATATTGAAACTCGGCTTTCTGCAGCTTGGCGCGGCTGTGAAGGATTTTGTCACGCAGGGCTACATCGTTCAGCCGCACGAGGACCTGCCCCTTCTTGACCATTTGCCCCGTATTCTCTACGCCGAACATGACTATCTGTTCAGCAATGCGGCTATAGACGGGAATCTCGCGTACGGACTCTATTTTTCCTTTGGTGAGTGTAGTGGACGTTACATTTTGCCGAGGTAATGAGGATTCTTCTGATGTCACCATCTGGGTATCCGTCTTTTCTGAGTCAGGCTGCACATTCTTCTTCTGCTGGCAGGCTGAGAAAAGTATCAGGGTAAAAACGCAAATCAATGAAAAACGCATATTCTTATTCATACTTTATGAGGGTTTGCAAATGATAATGGGCTACCCAGAATTCTTCCATGGCAGCCAGATAGTTAATGTAGGCCGTAGACCATCGCGACTGCGCCAGAGTGTAGGTGTTGATGTCGCAAAGGCCGTTGGCATAGTTGACGGCTGTCTCATTGAATGCCTCTTCTGCCAACTCAACGGTTTTTTCTGTGCTTGTAAGCATCATCCTGTTGGATTGCAGCTTCAGCAGGGTCACGGTGGCATCTTCTGCCAAGAGACGTTCTACCTCATGGAGTGCTGACTCCTGACGCTCCGTCCAGCCTACGGCTGCGGCATGGCGCTTCTTGGCCGCCCCGTGATCCATCAGCGGTATCGTGAGCTGCACGGCTCCCAAGGCATAAAGTTGTTGGTTCTTGTAGGCACTGCCGAGGGTCGTGTTGACTTGCTGCAATCCCAGATTGATGTCGAGTCCGACGTTGATGCCCCGTTCCTTGTGTGCCTTGTCTTCCTGATGGCGGGCTTCGGTCAGTTCGGTCAACTGGTGCTTGTAGGCAGGGCTGTTGGACACGGCAAGCTTCGCCACCTCTTCTGGCGTATAGCGTGTTGCAGGCGGTGTGTCAGGTATCGCCAGCAGGGGCAAGTCTACAGGTATTTGGTCCATGCGCAGCAGGGACGCCAGTTCCGTCCTTGCCTTCTGCTCGTCCTCACGAGCCACGTTCAGCAGGTTAATGGCATTCTGCTGCTGCACCTCTATGGAGTGCAGTTCTGCCAGGGTGACGGCAGCAATGCTTTTCTTCTCGCGGGTTATGGACAGAAGGGTGTCGTTCATCTCCAGTTCATACTGGCGCATCTGCAAAACCCGCTGCTGGCGCGCCAAGCGGAAATAGCGCACAGCGGTCTCCTCGGCAATACGCCGCAGATTATACTCGTGCTGACTGCGCGCGGCCTCCAGGCGCTGGTCTTCCACTTTCTTCTCCCAGCGGAAGGGATTGTAGCCCAGCAGGCTGTGGTTGTAACCCACCAGCACGGGACTGGCCACGAACTGGCGCGGGTATCCTGAGGCTTCCTTACGGAAGAACTCACTCCAGATGGCCTGTGTGCCGATGTATGCCTCGCCACCGAAGTTCAGCATCTTCTGGGTCAGCCGTATCTGGGCGGAAGTGGAGAAGATGTCGTAGTTGCGCAGGTAGACGTAGTCGCGGCTGGGGTCGCTGACGATGCGTGAGTAGTTGGGTACTACCTTCAGCGTGAGCTGTGGCTTGCGCAGGGCCTCGAAAGCCTCGTAGGATGCCTGTCGGCTCTGGTATTCCTGGCGGCTCTGGAAGGCGGTGATGGCACTGTCTTGCGCAAGGCGTATCACCTCGTCCAAGGTCAGCGATGTCTGTCCCCTGCTGCCCAATGGTAGCAAGCAGAGTGACGTCAAGCCTGTCAGGAGGTGTATGCAGATTCTATTCTTCATAATTCATATCTTACTCTTTTTCGCTTGGGAAATAACCTCGTGCCTGCAGTTCCTGGAAATTGCCGTCGGCCTCTACGCGCCCGTCCTTCAGCACGATGATGCGGTTGCACTTCTGTATGGTACTCAGACGGTGGGCGATGACGATGCGCGTGCACTTCAGCTTGGCCAGGTTCTCTACCACGATGTGCTGGCTGATGTTGTCGAGGGCTGACGTCGCTTCGTCGAGGAAGAGCACCTTGGGCTTCCTGACCAGTGCGCGGGCAATGAGGATACGCTGTCGCTGTCCGCCCGACACACCCTTGCCATCGACTGTGATAGGCGTGTCCATGCCCAAGGGGAATTTACGAATGTCGCCGTCGAGAGCTGCCAGACGGGCTGCCTCCCACGCGTCGTCGTCGGTCAGCAGAGGGTTGTTGAAGATGATATTGTCACGGATGGTACCCTCCACGAGCTGGCCGTCCTGCATACAGATGCCGATGCAGTATTGGCGCAGGCTGCGCAGGTTGATGTCGCTGATGTCGTACTGGTCGTAGAAGATGGAGCCCGACAGCGGTTTCTCCAGTCCCATCATCAGGCGCATCAGCGTGCTCTTGCCGCAGCCCGAGGAGCCGACCAGCGCCACGTAGTCACCGTTGTTGATGCTCAGGTTGAGACCGTCGAAGAGCAGCGGCATGTCGTCGGCATAGCGGAACTTCAGACCTCGGATATCTATCCGTCCTGTGACGTCCTTCACCACATGGCTGTCTGTCTTGACCTCCGTCTTGGCCTCGATGATAGGACGGCAGAGCTGTATCTCAGGCAGCAGGCGTGACACCATCTTCGTGATGCCCTGCAAGTTGGAAACGGCAGTGCAGACAAGTAGCAAGACGGAACAATAGGCGATATAGTCGGAAAGCGACAGCTGGTAGTACCATGCCGCCCACATCGTCACAATCATGGGCAGGAACCTGAAGCAGTAGCTGATGGCTGTGATATAGAAGCTGACCAGTGGCTGGCGGCTGCTGTACATCTCGGAAGGAGCGTAAGCCTTTGCCCATTGGTGGAAGGCGCGGAACTCAGATCCTGTGGTCTTGATCTTCTGGATGCCTGAGAAGAGGGCAAACAGCATACCTACGAGGTGAGAGCTGGCCGCATTGACATTCAGCTGCACCTTCTTGGTATAGTAGTATTCCAGTAAGACGGCTGCGATGCGCAGCATGATGACAGCGACACCAGTATAGAGTAGCGGGCCGCCATAGACGAAGAACTGGAAGAACAGAATGGCAGAGAAGAGGAAGGTCAGCATGGAAGACAGGAAATCGGCCGTCAGGTTGGAACTGACACGCGACAGCGACAGCAAGCGGTTGGATAGGTCGCCTGGAGTATACTTCTTTGTAAAGGTGGCAGGCAACAGCAGCAGGCGTGACATCAGGGCGGTCTGTAGAGCATACTCTACCTTGTCCTTGATTCGCACAACCACCAGGTTACGGACTACCTGCACCATGACCATTCCGGCGGCAGCGCTGAAGAGCAGTGTGGCGATGGGGACAATCTGGCTGGAATCGCCCGAGGGAATGACCTCCGAGAAGATCAGCTTACTCACGTATGGAGTGAACATCGTCAGCAGCGCGACACCTACGCAGGCCATCATGGTGAAGATGTAATCATACAAACACAGGCTACTCACGGCATAGCGTATGACGGGCTTTACGGTCAGTTCCCCTTCTGGGAAAGGAGTACAGCTGATCAGCGCCTCCTGCTTCAGCTGGTCGGCATTCTTGCTTGCCGTCATGGCCTGACCGGTCTTCGGGTGGATAAACGTATAGTCCGTAAAGCCGGGCTTGAGCAGGACTGGGGTGTTGTCGTTGGCCATGAATCCAATCATGTAGCCCGTACAGCGCGACCACCAGCCGTCAGAGAGCGTGACGTAGCGGAAGAAAATGTTATGGCTGTCGAGTAGCGTCTCAATCTGCTCGATGTCTGTTGGCATCTCTTCGTCAGTCTCCATCTGCTTCCACAGCTTCCTGTCCAGCATGGAGCGCAATACATCCATCGTCTGGCTCAGTGACTTACGGTCGCCGTCCCTGCGCTGGGCTAACTGCTGAAGGAATATATTCGTTTTCATTGGGTCAGACATATTTTAGGAGATTACTGTACAGGCCGTCCATCCGGCTCAGCTCGTCATGGGTGCCATGCTGGGTGATGCGTCCTTGTTCTACTACGTATATCTGGTCGCAGTCGGCAATGGTCGACAGGCGATGGGCAATCATGATGAGGGTGATGCCCATCCCATAGAGATTAGTCATCAGTCTGGCTTCCGCCTTGGGGTCGAGTGCCGAGGTGCCCTCGTCCATCAGCAGGATGGTGGGCTCCTTGGTCAGGGCGGTGGCTATCTCTATGCGCTGCCGCTGACCGCCGCTGAAGTTCTTGCCGCGTTCAGCTACCACACCCTGATAGGCACCCGGGCGTTCCATGATCTCCTCATGGATCTGTGCATCGCTGCAAGCCATCATCATGGCGAAGTCCTCAATCGACTCGTCCCACATCTTGACATTGTCGGCAATGGTGCCTTCGAAGAGTGTCACGTCCTGATTGATCACAGAGACAGAGTTGACGAATGTCATGCGGTCGATGGCCTTGCGGGGCTTGCCGTCGAAGAGCACCTCGCCCTCCCATGGCTCATAGAGGCCGGAAACAAGGCTCAGCACCGTGCTCTTGCCGCAGCCCGACGGGCCTACCAGGGCGATGCGCTCGCCGGCCTTGATCTTCAGCGAGAAGTGGTTGAGGATGGGCGGCAGGCTGCGGTCGTAGCCGAAGGTGACGTCGCGCAGCTCTATCTCGCCCGTCAGCTTTGCCACGTCAGGCAACTCGTCGCCGTCAGGCAGGTACAGCTCCGCAATCTCTTTGTTGCAGTCGGTCACGCTTTTCAGGCGTTGGATGGATGAGCTGATTCTCAGGAAGGTCTGCACGCTGTCAATAGTCCTGTTGATGGGGTAGAGGGTCTGGTTGATGAGTCCCTGAGAGGCCAGAATCATACCCGGCGTCATCTCGCCTTGCAGGATAAGCCATGTGCCAAGGCAGAGGATGAGACCGTTGGTGAGCTGCAACACGATGTCAGGTAGGGCTTTGATGTAAATGGAGGTGGAGAGGGTGGTTATACGTGCATTCATCGACTGTGCGAAAGCCTTCTCCCATTGTGCATAGAAGGCGCGTTCGCCACCCAGCGACTTGATGGTCTCCAGGTTTCCCATGCCAGTCATCGTGACGTTCTGCAAACGGGCGTCTGTTACCTCCGACTTCATGGCGATCTTCTTCTGGAGCGTGGAGGTCCTGCGCATCACGAAGACAAGCAATAGGATGGAGAATATTTCCAATAGTCCCAGCTTCCAGTTGAAAAGCATGACAAGATAGCTGCAGATAATGGGCAGGATGATGACGCTGACAGCAGGCAGGGCGTAGTCCATCAACCTGGTGGTCTTAGAGATGGAGGAATAACGGGCCACCAGCTCGCCCGGCGAAAACTGGGTGAGCAGGGTCATTGGCAGTTTCAGTACCGTCCACAGATAGTTGGCCGACGTGGTGATGTTGATCCTGGCCTGGCTCTTCCGGCGCAGAACGGAGAAAGCAATCCATATTATAAGTTCAAGCACGAAGAGCAGAACATAGATGACCATCAACGGTGTAAACCATTCCGGGTTCTTCTGGGTGATGATCCTGTCGGTATATACCTGCTGGAACAGTGGCGGGAATACGGTAAATACAGCGTCAATGGCAATGAGTATGATGCCGCTGAGGGCAAAGACCAAATTACCCTTCAAGAAATAGCTGAATGCCGACAACATCGACAGACTGGATTTCTTGCGTCCCTTCGGTAGCAAGCGCTTGCGCGATTCCTTATCTTCTAGTTTTCCTTTCATCACTCGAACTTTTGCTGAAGATTACGGAAGTGGGTGCGTGACGACTCGAAGAGATACTGGAACATGCTGCAACGGCGGGTCTCGGTGAGGACGGAGCAGTAGGTGCCTATCTCCATGCTCACATCGTCGGGCTTGCCGAACGACCAGTCGTAGTGGGTCGAGTCGGCGGGGTCGCGCTGCAGGTTGATGCGCACCTCATAGACCATGTCCTCACCATCGGCCATGAGGCGCTGGGCCAGGTCTTCCGACTTCAGCTTCTGGTTGATCTTGCTTATTTTGGCAGGATAGCGCACCACCTTACTTATGCGGCCGCGCACGTAGCCTATCTCGTCGCGCTTCTCGTTGGCAGGCCATACCTGAGCCTCCATACCGACGCGCAGATGACGCTGGGCCTCCATGCCAGCGTAGGCGATGAGCTGCGTCTGGCGGTTGGCAGCACCGCCCCTGACGACACTCACGATGGGCTCGAAGGCCTCAAAGGGCTCGCTGACACCCTTCACGCTGATGACCAGACCGTCCATCGTGCTCGTCAGGAAACTGTAGCTTCCGTTGATGGAGACCATCGCCACCGTCTGTCCCTGGTGTACACTGTCGCCGTTGTGGACAAACATTTTGCGCACGATACCGTCGTTGGGCAGCGTGATGTCGTTAGTACCCTCCATGGGGAATATCACACCGGAATAGTAGGCCTTGTCGCTCACATTTCCCAGAAATCCCCATACAATGAATGCCGCAATTAGCAGGGCTACTGCCGTCGCCAACAGATAGGTGGGGACGTAGGTTATCTTCAGATGGTCGGCAATCTCCGACGGTGAGTTGTATTCATTCTTGTCTTGTTTCATTGCTGCTGTATTTATTCAAGTTTCGCATTTTATTTCGCGGTCAGCACCTGAACCAGGGCATCGAGCTGCTGCTGGCTCATGCCGTGAGAGAGCAGATAGGCGGCGAACGCCTTGGCGTAGTCGACACCCGGCAACAGTGCCTCGTCGCTGACACCGGCATAATGCATCAGACACGGGTTGAGCTTCAGCATGACCAGGGCATCGCAGGTCTCCGGGCTGCTGGTCTTGTTGACGTTATAGTAGTTGTCATAGGTAATCAGATAGTCGGCCACAATCTCGTCATACGTCGCACCGCAGAGTCCTTCAAGCAGCGCGCACACATAGCCGGTACGGTCCTTCCCTTCCAGGCAATGCACAACATATGGGGCGGGACGCGTAGGCAGCTCCTTCAGTGCCTCAATCAGCCGGCTGTTGAAGTCATCTGCCGTAGGGTCGGCCTTCAGCGGACAGAGTATCACGTGACCGCCTTCCCAGAGTGTGCGGCTGAAGGCTGGCATCTCGTAGCTCAGCATCTTCTCCTCGGTGTCTGCGAGGTTGAGGATGGTCTTGACATTCTGGCTTTCCAGGTAGTCTGCCGCATAGTAGGCGCGATAGGTGAGGTTGGCGAACGGTGTCGAGCAGCGGTACAGCACACCGCTGGCAATGTTGCCGGCATTCACGGCGCGGGCATTGGCAAACTCGGCGTCGCTGATGGCAGGATAGTCCTTGCGGTCGTTGGAGTATTTCATGCTCATCGCATTCTGTATGGTGAGACAGCCACTCTTTTCCTTCATCCTGACGGTGACGGCATGTCCCACCAGACCGGTGAGTTCCTTGGGCAGACCCGTATTGCTGGCGGTGAAGCAGATGGTGGCATAGCTGGGATAGGCCACGAACAGGAGCTCGCCGCTGCGGGTGTAGTAGCCGTCGTAGTATGGCAGGTCGAATGTCTTGCCGTCGATGGCGACGGTGAGGACATCGCCGAGGGCGAACCCGGCATTCGTCATGTCTTCCTTGGTGATATCCAGCATGGCACCGTCGTACTTGTTATACGACGAGATGGCGCCTTTCAGCAACGGCTCGTCGATGACGGGATTGTCCTCAAGAGAACAAGAGGTCATCAGCGACATGACCCCCACGAGGAGTATGAAACATTTTTTTAGGCGCATAGTGAATCTTTCTTTTAGCTGCAAAGATAGGTATTATTCTCTAAACT
>JAFSNR010000118.1 GCA_017443345.1 Prevotella sp. | reverse complement strand
TTCTGCTGCCGCTTCGCTGGCAGAGATGGGCTTCAATGTGTATAATTTCTGCATTCAGGACTCTCCCCGTCGCGCTCACTCAATTGCTGCCCAGGGCGGTATCAACGCTGCCAAGTGCTATCAGAACGATGGTGACTCTGTTTATCGTTTGTTCTACGATACCGTAAAGGGTGGTGACTATCGTGCTCGCGAGGCCAACGTTTATCGTCTGGCTGAGGTTTCAAATAATATTATCGACCAGTGCGTAGCTCAGGGTGTTCCCTTTGCCCGTGAGTATGGTGGTATGCTGGCTAACCGTTCGTTCGGTGGTGCTCAGGTAAGCCGTACATTCTATGCTAAGGGTCAGACGGGTCAGCAGCTTCTGCTCGGTGCCTATAGCTCTCTGAGCTGTCAGGTTCAGGCTGGCAAGGTTAAGCTCTACACCCGTTATGAGATGGAAGATGTCGTGATCGTTGATGGTCGTGCTCGTGGTATCATCGCCAAGGATCTGACAACTGGTAAGCTCGTTCGCTTCAGTGCTAACGCCGTTGTTATCGCTACTGGTGGTTACGGAAATGCTTACTTCCTCTCAACCAACGCTATGGGTTGTAACTGTACAGCTGCTATCCAGTGCTATCGTAAGGGCGCCTTCATGGCTAACCCCTCTTACGTTCAGATTCACCCGACTTGTATCCCCGTTCATGGCGACAAGCAGTCTAAGCTGACGCTGATGTCTGAGTCACTGCGTAACGACGGTCGTATCTGGGTTCCTAAGAAGATTGAGGATGCTAAGGCTCTGCAGGCTGGTACCAAGCAGGGTTGGGAGATTCCTGAGGAGGATCGTGACTACTATCTGGAGCGCCGTTATCCTGCATTCGGTAACCTCGTTCCTCGTGACGTGGCATCTCGTGCTGCTAAGGAGCGTTGCGACAAGGGCTTCGGTGTTAACAACACGGGTCTGGCCGTATTCCTTGACTTCTCTGAGTCAATCAACCGTCTGGGCATCGATGTGATTATGCAGCGTTATGGCAACCTCTTCGAGATGTACGAGGAGATTACCGACGTATTCCCTGGCGATGTTGCTAACGAGATCAATGGCGTGAAGTACTACAAGCCGATGATGATCTATCCCGCTATCCACTACACAATGGGTGGTATCTGGGTTGACTACGAGCTGCAGACCACCATCCCAGGTCTGTTCGCTATCGGAGAGTGTAACTTCTCTGACCACGGTGCTAACCGTCTGGGTGCTTCTGCTCTGATGCAGGGTCTGGCCGATGGTTACTTCGTACTGCCTTACACCATCCAGAACTATCTGGCTGACCAGGCTGTATGGCCAAAGGTTTCTACCGATCTGCCTGAGTTCGCAGCTGCCGAGAAGGCTGTCAGCGACGAAATCGACCGTCTGATGAACATCAAGGGTAAGCGTTCTGTTGACTCTATCCACAAGGAGCTCGGCCACATCATGTGGGAGTATGTTGGTATGGGTCGCACCGCTGAGGGCCTGAAGGAAGGTCTGAAGAAGATGCACGAATTGGAGAAGGAGTTCGACACTAACCTGTTCGTTCCTGGCTCTAAGGAAGGTCTGAATGTGGAGCTCGACAAGGCTATCCACCTGCGCGACTTCTTCACCATGGGTCAGCTCGTAGCTTTCGACGCACTCTCTCGTAATGAGTCTTGCGGAGGTCACTTCCGTGAGGAGTATCAGACCGAGGAAGGCGAGGCAAAGCGCGACGACGAGAACTACTTCTACGTAGGATGCTGGGAGTACAAAGGCAAGGGCGTTGAGCCTGAGCTCTCTAAGGAGCCGCTGGAGTACGAGGCTATCAAGGTACAGACACGTAACTATAAAAACTAAGGAATTATGGCTAAGAATATCAGCTTTACAATAAAGTTCTGGCGCCAGAACGGCCCCAAGGACCAGGGTCATTTCGATACGCACGAAATGCACGATATCCCCGATGATACCTCGTTCCTCGAGATGCTCGACATCCTGAATGAGGAGCTCATCAACGAAGGCAAGGAGCCCTTCGTGTTCGATCACGACTGCCGCGAGGGTATCTGCGGTATGTGCTCTCTTTATGTGAATGGTACACCTCACGGACTTACCGAGCGTGGTGCTACAACCTGTCAGCTCTACATGCGTCGTTTCAACGATGGTGACACCATCACCGTTGAGCCTTGGCGCTCAGCTGCATTCCCCGTTATCAAGGACTGTATGGTAGACCGCAATGCCTTCGATAAGATCATCCAGGCTGGTGGCTACACAACCATCCGTACAGGTCAGGCTCAGGATGCCAATGCTATTCTGATTCCTAAGGAGGATGCCGACGAGGCAATGGACTGCGCTTCTTGCATCGGCTGTGGCGCTTGCGTAGCAGCTTGTAAGAACGGTTCAGCTATGCTGTTCGTCAGCTCTAAGGTTTCTCAGCTCGCTCTGCTTCCACAGGGCCGCGTAGAGGCTGCACGTCGTGTGAAGAACATGATTGCCAAGATGGACGAGCTCGGCTTCGGTAACTGTACCAACACTCGCGCCTGCGAGGCTGTCTGCCCGAAGAACGAGACCATCGCCAACATCGCTCGCCTGAACCGTGAGATGATTAAGGCTAAGCTGGCTGATTAATACGCACGTACATTATCTATAATAAGAGCGCCGCAGAATAGATCTGTAGCGCTCTTTTTATTTGTGCAAAAACAGGCTGTCTTTTGTCACAATTGTCACAAGGGTTATTCCTTTGTCAAATCCTCTATCTGGTCGATGACATCCTGATATTGGCGCTGGGTCTTGAAGTGGAACTTGATGCCGTAAATAGCACCGATGATGCCTCCTACGCAGCCGCCCCAGAAGAGACCGTTGGCAAAGTCGTGGTTCTGTAGATAGATCTCGTATATAAACCAGGCGAACCATAGGGTGACGGCAGGAATACCGAACTTCAGCCAGTCAGCATCGAACTTCTTGGCGCTGGCCACTCTCTTACGTGCTTCAAGGAGGCTGTGGCTCATCATATCAGGGTCGCTGATCTTACGAGCGTTGTAGAAAGTAGCGCCTGCACAGATGAGCATGAAGATGCTCGAACTAATCCAGAAAGCCATCGAAAAACCTGACAACTTGACAAATACCCAGTAGGAGTAGGGCACCATCAGCACGGCGAGGATCATGATGATGTTATAGCGGCGGGTGATAGTGTTCACTTCGTTGCGCATCGAGCGGCGAATCAGGCTGTCGTTTATGATCTCCTGCTTGTTGAGTTTATTCTTGAGAGCGGTCATCTGCTGACGCATGTTCTCTAAATCAAAATTCTCGTTCATAATGGGTCTTGATTTTAATCGTTTGACATTTGTTTTAACTGTTCACGGATTCTAAACAGACGGACGCTGACATTCTTAGCGGTGATTCCGACGATCTGTCCGATCTCCTCGTAAGGGAGGTTCTCGAGCCAGAGCAGGACAATCGCACGGTCGAAAGGCTGCAACTTGGAGATTCGCTTGTGGAGCATGTCCACCTGCTTGGTGTCCTCGTCGCGATCTTCAAAGAGGTTGATGTCCATCGTGAGCCGTACTTCTGCTGCGCGCCGCTTCTTTCTGTCGAGAGAGATACAGGTGTTGAGCGCCACACGATATATCCACGTCCTGATGTCACTGCGATGCTCGAAGCTCTCGAAGCCTTTCCATAGATTCACTAGTACCTCCTGGAACAGGTCGTTCACCTCGTCGGCATCCTGCGAGAACATGTAGCACACGGTGTAGATGGTGCTCTTATGTTCCTTAACGGTTTGCGCAAACTGTTGTTCTAATGCATTCATTGTCTCATCTGTTTTTTTGAATCTTTGCCCATTAGACGCAACAAAGTTACGAAAAACTACACAGATTTCAAATTTTTATTGAAAAAATAATTGTACCTTTGCAGCCAAGATGTTGTAATACAAGAATTATGGCTAGCAATTCAGATTTTGTACAATACATTGTCGACCAATGCAGTGGTGCTGGAGAAGTGATGGTTAAGAAGATGTTTGGCGACTACGGCATCTACTGCGACGGAAAGATCTTCGGGCTTATCTGTGATGATTGTTTCTACTTGAAACCTACAGAAGCTGTGCGACCACTGCTTCGTGTCGTAGACATGCGCCCGCCTTATGAGGGAGCAAAGGATTACTTCTACATTGCCGACGTGGATGATCGTGACTATCTTTCCAGACTTGTCAGCGAGACATGTAAGGTCTTACCTGATTCCAAACCGAAGAAGAAACAATGACTTATGCTTTCTGAAGACGGTATCTGGAACCTTCTTGAGAATGCACGTACGCTGAAAGAGAGGATGCGTGCTTACAATATTTCTCTGTGATGAAGGGGCTGTTTTTTATTATTTCTGTTGCAGTTCAGATTTTTTCATTAACTGACATAAAAAGAAGCCTTAACTGCTTTTATTCTTCCCTTTAACAAATTTTAAAGAAATACTTTTCCACAAAATATTTTTCAGTTAAGTGAAATTATTTTTTCAGTTAAGCAAAAAATCCGTTCGTGTTCTAATTCGATTCGTTGTATGCGAAGTTCTCGCTCGAAAATACTTAAGGATTTTTGTTTTTTTGCTTCATTATTCGTATCTTTGCAGCCAATTGAAAGGAACATGTCACAAGTGTCTGACACTTCTTTGTGAGGTCTGACAAAGGACAGTCCAAAAAATGTCTCTTACTTTAGACGCGGTAGTAGATAGCCATACTTACTCCTATGGCAACAAATAGCAACAGGAAAAGGATGATGAAGGGAATAAAGGCCACCATGACGCGCCAGATGGTGCTCGGGTAGCTGTAGCCCGAGAGTTGCTTGATGGGGATGAGAGCCAACAACATGGCAAGCATGCCGTAGATCATTTCGGCCTTCACACTGAAACACAGAAACGAGGGAACGATGCCATAGATGATGTACATGTTGGTGATATAGACCATCGCCACGAAGCACTCTGAAAGACGCAGGTCGGGTATAGCTGGACTATGACGGAACATCAGATAGAGTGGCAAGGAGAAGAGCAACAGAGAAGCGAGGATAAATGCTGAAGTGTGCTGTTTGAAGATCTTGTCTAATTTTCCGCTCACAAGATCACCCGTTTTTTGGCCCTCAGTTCTGTCCGTTTTATCTGTATTCTGAGTTGACGCTTCTTTCGCCTGCTTCTCAGTCTGCTCCTCTTCTGAGTTAAACCAGCCTGCCACGATTTCGTGCTCCTCAGCCTCATTCAGTTTACTGCGGTTGATGCCTTGGATATTCAGACCAGAATCTACCACTAGCGACAGGGCAATAAGCAGGAAGAACATCTTGAAGGGCGGAAAGTAAGCCATCTGCATGCCGCGCAGATAATCGCGAATCATGTAGCCGGGGCGCAATATCAGGTCGCGAATGCTGCGGAACATGCCCCGGTTGCCCACACCCCAGACGTCAAGGAACAGCAAAAGGGCTTTCTTAAACGAATAGCGGCCGATCTTGGCCGACTGCCCACACCGCGGACAGTAGTTGCCCTCAAAGCGGGTGCCGCAGGTGGCGCACTCATGCTCTTCCTCTGAAAGCGGAGCCACCTGGTGAGGCTGCTGCTTCCACTCCCCGAACCGTCTGTATCTGTCTTTCACCTCCATATTCTGTGGGCAAAGGTACAAATTATTCTTGAGATAATATATAATCAGGCAATATTTTTGTAACTTTGCAGCCGGGATGAACGAAACGAAGAAAGGATTTATACAGTTGCACCTGAGCGTGTTGTTAGCAGGCTTTACAGGCTTGTTCGGACGACTGATTACGCTTAACGAAGTAGATATCGTGTGGTATCGCATGCTATTTACGACTTGCATCCTACTGGTGTTCACGGGATTACCTCGTATTGGCTGGCGAAAATTCCTGCAGCTCTGCGGATGCGGAGCGTTGCTGGGACTCCACTGGATGTTGTTCTATGGCAGCATCAAGGCATCTAACGTATCAATAGGTGTCATCTGTTTCTCGCTGATAGGATTCTTCACGGCTATCTTCGAGCCTCTTATCTTCAAGAAGCGATTCTCTGGCCTCGAACTGCTCTTTTCGCTGATAACCGTCTTGGGCGTGCTCTGCATCTTCTCGCTCGATGCCCGCTATCGTTATGGCATCATGATTGGTGTGTTTTCATCGGCCGTATGCGCCCTGTATGCCATCTGCAATAAGAAGGCGAGCGTGGGTGTGCGCAGTCGTACGGTACTGATGTATCAGATGTCTGGCGGCCTCATCATCGTGTCGGCCATCATCCCCGTTTATTTGTGGTTCTTCCCAAGTCAGCAACCCGTCGTGGTTATTCCTGAAGGCACCAACCTATGGTTCATGCTTTGTCATGCGCTGTTCTGTACAGTAGGAATGTATCTGCTCCAGATTCAGGCCTTGAAACGGCTTTCTGCTTTCACAGTCAACCTAACCTATAATCTTGAGCCATGTTATACTATTATTCTCGCCTTTCTTATCTTTGGCGAAGGACGCGAAATCAATTTCTCCTTCTACCTGGGCATCGCTCTCATCCTTCTCAGCGTTCTCTTACAGACTTTGAGGGCTTTGAAAAGTAACAAATAAAAATTGATTTATCAGCGCGCTTTTTGGTGAAATGGAAAAGAATGTGTAATTTTGCACCAAATTAGATAGTCGAATGAAACAAGACAATAAACAAGAGATGTTCCCTGTGGTGGATGCTGAGGGGAATACCATCGGCTCGGCTACTCGCGGTGAATGCCATAATGGCTCGCGACTGCTGCACCCAGTGGTCCATCTGCATCTGTTCAACTCCAAGGGGGAGCTGTACCTGCAGAAACGTCCGGAGTGGAAGGATATCCAGCCTGGCAAGTGGGACACAGCCGTTGGAGGGCATATAGACTATGGTGAGACGCCTGAGGATGCCCTCCGCCGTGAGGTTCGTGAGGAATTGGGCATTACTGACTTCCAGCCTCAGTTTGTCGAGAAATACGTCTTTGAGAGCAAGCGTGAGCGCGAGTTGGTCTATGTGAACCGTGCGACCTACGACGGTCCTATCAAGCCCTCCAGCGAAGAGCTCGACGGAGGTCGTTTCTGGACGCTCGCAGAAATCCGTGCCGCCATCGGACAAGGCATCCTGACACCCAATTTCGAGAGCGAGTTCCAGCGCTGCTTTCTGGGAATAGCCATCACTGAGCAGCCTTCGCACTATGATAACCTGGAGCAGATGTCCGTTCAGGAACTGCTGCAACACATCAATGAGGAGGATTGCAGGGTGGCTGAGGCTGTAAAACGGGCCATTCCTCAGATACAGGCCTTTGTGGAGGCTGTGGAGGAGCGGATGAAGCTGGGTGGGCGACTGTTCTATGTCGGAGCAGGAACCAGCGGACGTCTGGGTGTGCTCGATGCCAGTGAACTGCCTCCCACGTTTGGAGTGTCTGATACGAAGGTCATTGGTCTGATTGCTGGTGGCGATCGGGCCTTGCGCCATGCGGTGGAGAAGGCTGAGGACATGCCCGAACAAGGTTGGCTGGATCTGCAGCGCTACCATCCTTCGGCCAACGATACCGTTCTGGGAATCGCTGCTTCAGGTACGACTCCCTATGTCGTAGGCGTCATCAGACTGGCAAGACTGAACGGACTGCTGACGGGTTGTATCACCAGCAATCCCCATACGCCACTGGCAGAGACATCAGATTTTGCCATCGAGACCATCGTGGGGCCAGAGTTCGTGACGGGCTCCAGTCGTATGAAGAGCGGAACGGCTCAGAAGATGGTGCTGAATATGATTTCAACCACGCTGATGATACGCATGGGTCGTGTACAGGGCAATCGGATGGTGAACATGCAACTGACGAATGCCAAGCTTGTGGATCGTGGTACGCGCATGGTTCAGGACATGCTGGGACTGAGCTATGAAGAGGCTCAGCAGCGTCTCCTCGAGGCTGGTAGTGTAGACGAAGCCTGTTACGACGAGAAAGATGAATCAGGCGACTCTTGATTTTATCCGTGAGCATGCTGATGACGACGTGCGTCAGCTGGCACTTCGGGGTACCAAGCAGTCCGAGGTCGATTTGTCCTATGCCCTTGATCAGATTGCTGGTAGGCAGAAGGCTCACGTCAAATTACCTTCATGGGTCAGTATCGATGGAATCGTCTATCCGCCTCATCTCTCGATGGAGCAGTGTTCCAGTGAGGCGACGGCCAGATACAAGGCCAGCATTGCAGGAAAAGGGGCACTTATCGTCGATCTAACGGCAGGTTTTGGCGTAGATATGGCCTTTATCGCTCAAGGTTTCCAGAGGGCAGTCCACGTGGAACGTCAGCCTCAGCTTTGTGCGATTTCATCGGAGAATTACAGATTGTTAGGACTGAATCATGTGGAAGTGGTCTGTGGCGATGGGGTGGAGTATCTTCACCAGATGAGTCATGCCGACCTGTTGTTCATCGACCCTGCCAGAAGGGACGAGCATGGCGGACGCACTTACGGCATAGCTGATTGTACGCCCAACATACTGGAAATGCTCGATGAAATGCTGGAAAAAGCCGATCGCGTGATGATCAAACTCTCTCCGATGCTAGACTGGCGCAAGGCAGTTGCCGATCTTCGCAAGGTCAGCGAGGTGCATATCATTTCTGTCGAGAATGAATGCAAGGAACTGTTGTTAGAAGTGAAAAGTGAAAAGTTAAAAGTGAAAAGTGATGCGCCGTCGTTGCGGGTTGTATGTGTCAATCTGCTGTCAGACGGCAACCAAGAGTGCTTTGAGTTCGATGCCCATCATCCCTTACCCTCATCCTCTACTTTTCACTTTTCACTTCTCACTTCTCGCTTCCTTTACGAGCCTAATGCCTCCATCATGAAAGCCGGCTGCTTCGGCTTGTTGGAACAGCGTTTCGGAGCAGTGCAGTTGGATAAGAACAGCCATTTGTTCGTATCCGATCAGGAGATTGCAGGCTTTCCAGGCCGAGCGTTCGTGATAGAGAAGCGGACATCGATGAACAAGCGTGAACTGAAGGCGGCACTGGCTGACATCGACAAGGCCAATATCACCGTCAGAAACTTCCCGATGTCTGTGGCCGAGCTTCGCAAGCGCTTGAAGCTGAAGGAGGGTGGGGAGGTGTTCATTTTCGCTACAACTATCGCCAACAAAGGACATCAGTTGTTAGTTTGCCGAAAAAAAACTTAATTTTTTTGATAGTTGGCTCTTTTTTCTGTATCTTTGCAACGAATTATGTCTTAACGGCACCAATATGTCATCAGTAGAAATAAGAAAAGTTACAGATAAAAGGAGTCTAAATGCTTTTATAGACTTCCATTACGATTTGTATGAGGGTAATCCTTATGATGCCCCCAATCTGTATAGCGACGAGCTTCACACCTTTAGTAAGGACAAGAATGCAGCCTTCGAGTTTTGCGAGGCAGAGTATTTCCTGGCTTACAAGAATGGTAAGTTGGTAGGTCGTATCGCTGCCATCATCAACCATAGGGCTAATGAGCGCTGGAATCGTGATACGCTCCGTTTCGGTTGGGTTGACTTCGTGGATGATATCGAGGTGTCAAGGGCTTTGTTCGATGCAGCCGCAGAGTGGGGCCGCCAGAAAGGCATGAAGGAGATTGTGGGGCCCTTGGGCTTTACCGATATGGATCCTGAAGGTATGCTGATTGAAGGCTTCGACCAGTTGGGTACGATGGCCACCATCTATAATTATCCCTACTACCCCAAGCACATGGAGCAGTTGGGCGGCTGGGAGAAAGATAACGACTACGTGGAGTTTAAGCTCATCGTGCCTAAGGGTGGTGAGATGCCCGAGAAGTATAAGAAGGTGGCCGAATTGGTGATGAAGCGCTACAATCTCCATCCGATGCACCCCAAGCGCAGCCAAGTGTTTGGAAAGGAGCAATATGGACGGAAAGTGCTCGAGGTGGTCAACAAGACATTTGGTAATCTCTACGGCTATTCTCAGATGACGGAGGCCCAGATCGACGAGTATCTGAAGATGTACTTCCCTGTACTCGACATGAACCTGCTGTGTCTGATAGAAGACTGGAATACTCCTAATCACGAGGTGATCGGTGTTGGCATCTCGGTTTCTTCTATGACTCGTGCCTTGCAGAAGTGTCGCAAGGGTCGCCTCTGGCCTTTCGGCTGGTGGCATTGTTTAAGGGCCCTGAAGATGCACAAGGCAGAGTGTGTCGACCTGATGCTGGTGGGTATCCTGCCTGAATATCAGCAGAAAGGTGCCAATGCCCTGTTGTTCTACGATTTGATCCCCTGGTATCAGAAGTACGGCTTCAAGTGGGGCGAGACCAATGTGGAGATGGAGACCAACGAGAAGGTGCAGAGCCAGTGGCAGTATCTGGAGCACCATCAACATAAACGCAGAAGATGCTTTAAAAAGTCATTATAATAAATGGAAGACAATCAAATAACTGAGCCTCAGAACGAACAAGTAAGATATGATGACGAAAACATTCGCCATCTGAGTGATATGGAACATGTGCGTACCCGTCCAGGTATGTACATCGGACGTTTAGGCGACGGCTCTCTGCCCGAAGATGGTATCTATGTATTGCTCAAGGAGGTCATCGACAACTCCATCGACGAATTCAAGATGCATGCAGGCGACCGCATCGAAGTGAATATCGATGAGAACCTGCGTGTTTCTGTGCGTGACTATGGTCGAGGCATTCCTCAGGGTAAGATGATCGAGGCTGTATCCGTCCTGAATACGGGAGGAAAGTACGACTCCAAGGCGTTCAAGAAGTCTGTTGGTCTGAATGGTGTCGGAGTGAAGGCCGTCAATGCGTTGAGTTCACATTTCGAGGTCAGGAGCTATCGCGATGGTAAGATGCGTAGGGCAACCTTCGAGAAGGGTGTGATGACGAGTGATGTGACTGAGAATTCTCAGGACGAGAATGGTACCTATATCTTTTTCGAGCCCGATAATACGCTCTTCCTGAACTATCGCTTCCAGGATGATATCGTGGAGAATATGCTCCGCAACTATACCTATCTGAACACAGGTCTTGCCATTATGTATAATGACAGGCGCATCCTCTCCCGTCATGGACTCGAAGACCTGCTGAACGATCGTATGACCAACGACGGACTCTATCCAATTATCCATCTCAAGGGTGAGGATATCGAGATTGCCTTTACCCACGCTAATCAGTATGGTGAGGAATATCACTCATTTGTCAATGGCCAGCATACGACGCAGGGTGGTACCCATCAGAGTGCCTTCAAGGAGCATATCGCCCGTACGATTCGCGATTTCTATGGCAAATATGAGTATGGTGATATCCGTACAGGTATTGTGGCAGCCATTGCCATTAACGTGGAGGAGCCGATGTTCGAGAGTCAGACGAAGATCAAGTTGGGTTCGCTGACGATGGCTCCCGATGGTGTCAGCATCAATAAATATGTGGGTGACTTCATCAAGCAAGAGGTGGACAACTACCTGCATATCCATCAGGATGTGGCTGAGGTGCTTGAGAATAAAATCAGGGAGAGCGAGCGTGAGCGCAAGGCGATGGCGGGTGTTACCAAATTGGCTCGCGAGCGTGCCAAGAAGGCCAATCTGCACAATCGAAAATTGCGCGACTGTCGTATTCATTTCAGCGATGTGAAGAACGACCGTAAGGAGGAGTCTTGTATCTTTATCACTGAGGGTGATTCTGCCAGCGGAAGTATCACCAAGAGTCGCGATGTGAATACCCAGGCTGTGTTCTCCTTGCGAGGCAAACCCCTGAACTCTTTCGGACTGACCAAGAAGGTGGTCTACGAGAACGAGGAGTTTAATCTTCTGCAGGCTGCGCTTGATATCGAGGAGGGTCTCGATACCCTGAGATATAATAAGGTTATCGTGGCCACTGATGCCGATGTGGATGGTATGCACATCCGCCTGCTCATCATCACCTTCTTCCTGCAGTTCTTCCCTGAGCTGATCAAGAAAGGACACGTCTATGTGCTTCAGACCCCGTTGTTCCGAGTGCGTAACCGTCGTACGAAGATCAAGAACAAGAAGGTCATCGCTGATGCCGATGCCAAATCCGATAAAAAGGGCGATTTCATCACTCGTTATTGCTATAGTGACGAAGAGCGCCATACAGCCATCAACGAACTGGGTCCTGATCCTGAGATTACCCGATTCAAAGGTCTTGGTGAGATCTCGCCTGATGAGTTTTCGGCTTTCATTGGTCCCGATATCCGTCTGGAGCAGGTGACTCTCCATAAGACTGACCAAGTACAGAAACTCTTGGAGTACTATATGGGCAAGAACACGATGGAACGTCAGAATTTTATCATTGATAATCTGGTTGTCGAGGAAGACCGCCCTGAAGAAGACGTTTATGAATAAGGTTATTTTGACAGCGTTGGTTTCGCTGTTTACGGTCGGCTCTTTTGCACAGTTCAGGATAAGTCACAACGACGATTCGCCGCTGCGCAAGCTCCAGTATGCCGAAGTTGCCATTACCAATCTCTATGTCGACAGCGTCGATGAGAAGAAGCTGGTGGAAGATGCCATTCGTGGCATGCTGAATAAGCTCGATCCTCACTCCAGCTATTCGACACCGAAGGAAGTCAAGGAACTGAACGAGCCCCTCAATGGTAATTTTGAGGGTATCGGTGTGCAGTTCAATATGATTGAGGATACGTTGCTTGTCATTCAGCCAGTAACCAATGGCCCCTCTGAGAAAGTAGGTATTCTGGCTGGAGACCGTATCGTCTCTGTCAATGATACAGCGATTGCAGGCGTGAAGATGTCGAAGGAGGAAATCATGAAGCGTCTGCGTGGCCCTAAAGGAACAAAAGTGCATCTTGGTATCGTGCGTCAGGGCATCAAGGATCGTCTGAAGTTCATGGTGGTTCGTGATAAAATTCCCGTCAAGTCCATCGATGCGACCTATATGATTCGCCCCACCGTCGGGTACATCCGTATAGGCAACTTTGGAGCTACGACCTACAGCGAATTTCTGGAGAGTCTTGAGAAACTCAGAAAGGAAGGTATGGAAAGCCTTATTCTCGATCTGCAGGAGAATGGCGGTGGTTATCTGAAGGCTGCCGTTGATGTGGCTAACGAGTTTCTGCAAAAGGGTGATTTAATCGTGTATACTGAGGGCAGGAAGACACCTCGGACCGAGTATACGGCTGATGGCAGTGGGGCTTTCCAGAAAGGTAAGGTCGTCGTACTTGTCGATGGCTATACGGCCTCTGCCGCAGAGATTGTCACTGGTGCCATTCAGGATCAGGATCGGGGTTTGGTTGTTGGACGGCGTACTTTTGGTAAGGGACTTGTCCAGCGACCTATTGACATGCCTGACGGTTCGATGATCCGTCTCACCATTGCCCATTATTTCACGCCTTCAGGCCGTTGTATCCAGAAGCCCTATAAGAAGGGCGAGAACAAGGACTATGCGATGGATATGATGAATCGTCTGAAGAGTGGCGAGCTCACCAATGCCGATAGTATTCATTTTGCTGACTCCTTGAAGTATGAAACGCTTCGTCAGCATCGTATGGTCTATGGCGGTGGTGGTATCATGCCCGATGAGTTTGTGCCACTTGATACCACACTCTATACGAAGTTCCACCGTGAGTTGGCTGCCAAGAGTATTGTCATCCAGCATAATCTCCGTTTCGTCGATAACCATCGTAAGGAACTGACGGCCCGTTGGACAGACTTTGCTGATTTCAAGCAGAACTTTGAAGTGCCTCAGAGTCTGATTGATGGTATCATTGCCGAAGGCGAGAAGCAAAGCATCAAACCCAAGGATGAGGCCGAACTCCAGAAGACTATTCCCTATCTCAGTTTGCAATTAAAAGCGCTGATAGCCCGTGATATATGGGACATGAGCGAATATTTCTCCGTTTTCAACGAGAGCAGCGAGATGGTGAAGAAGGCGCTTGAGATTCTGCAACGGCCTTAAAGGATATCCATCAACTCCTGGAGGGTTGTCACTTCGAAGGTGACAGGCTCAGTGGCTGGGTATTCAGGATAGCGATTGAAGTAAGCGGTATCCAGTCCTGCCTGTTTGGCACCAAGGATGTCCGTATTGAAATTGTCACCAATCATCAGGGTTGTTTCCTTAACGGCTCCAGACTTCTGGAAAGCATAGTCAAAGAACTGTTGTGAAGGTTTATTGGCACCAGCGTCTTCACTGAGAATGATGGTGTTGAAACTATTATAGAGTCCACAAGCCTGTAGCTTTTTATACTGTACTTCATGAAATCCGTTACTGCAGACATGCATTCGGTACCCTTTGGTCTTGAGGTAGTCCACCAGTTCATGGGCACCCGCAACGACTCCAGGCTTAGAGGAACAGAAATCCAGGAACAGATCGCTTGCCTTGAGACAATATTCCTCCGTAGGTTCCAGCCCTTTGCCAAAGCTCAGTGGACGTCGGAATCGTTCCACAATCAGGTAGTCGCGCGTGATCTCTTCTTTCGAGTAACGTGTCCACAGGTCGATGTTTGCTTTCCAATATTCGTCATAGAAGAGTTCCGCATCTTCGAAATACTGGTCTAACCGAAGGAACTCAAACAGTTCTTTCAGTGCGATGACGGCATTACCATGTGTGTCGTAAAGCGTATCATCGAAGTCGATGAAAAGATCGGTGTAACGTTTCGTCATTTTCGCTGCAAAAATACACATTATTAATTATATATGCAAATTTTTTTGTATCTTTGCAGCCAAGAGACTAAAAACTATCAGGATATGAAGAAGCGATTATTATTGTTGGTCTTGCTGGCAACAGTATGGACGATGTCGGCCAGTGATACATTCTGGTTGGGAGCTGATATCAGTGGTACCTCTGGATTGGAGGCTCATGGTGTACAACTCTTCAATGCGCAGGGTGAACCGCGTGAGAATACGGTGCTGATGCGTGAGTATGGGCTGAATGCGGCCCGATTCCGTGTTTGGGTCAACCCTATGGGAGGCTTCAGCAGTAAGGAGGATGTGTTGAAGCTGGCTCTTCGTGCCAAAGAGCAGGGTATGGCCATCATGATCGATTTCCATTACAGCGACTGGTGGGCTGATCCCGGCAAACAGACCATTCCTAAAGCTTGGGAGCAGATGAACTACGAGGAGATGTGTCAGGCCTTGGCACAGCATACCCGTGAGACGCTCCAGCTCTTGAAGGATAACGACATTGACGTGAAATGGGTGCAGGTGGGCAATGAGACCTGTCACGGATTCCTTTGGCCGATAGGGCGCGCAGAGGAGAATATGCAGCAGTATGCAGGACTGACGCAGGCTGGTTATGATGCCGTCAAGGAGGTCTTCCCAGAAGCCATCTGTATCGTTCACCTCGATGGTGGATGCGATCCTGCCCGTTATCATTTTATCTTCGACGGGCTGAAGAAATACGGCACGAAGTGGGACATGATAGGTCTGAGCGTCTATCCCTATTGGGATATTGATGCAGGACTGACCAAAGACGAGGATGAAACACTTTCCAAGGCCATCGATAATATCAACGCCTTGTACGCAACTTATCAGACACCTCTGATGATTGTGGAGACGGGTTATGATGCTGACCGTCCTGAAGACGGGAAGAAGTGGATGAAACGTCTCATCGAAGCGGCCCGTACTCAGACGAATGGGTATTGTGAGGGCGTCTTCTACTGGGCACCAGAGGCTGAGGGACATTATCGTCTGGGTGCGTTCCGAAACAACCGTCCTACGGTTATCATGGACGCCTTTAAGGAGGCGGCAATTGAAACCAGTGAGTTTGTAACCTTGACTGATGCTGTGCCTGATGCCATTCTGGAAATCCGTTATTTCAGCACCTATAATTTCGTGGGCACACGTATTGACGGCTATGAGGAGCCAACAGCGCTCCTGACAAAGAAGGCAGCTGAAGCGCTTCGTGCCGTCAGTGATGATGTGATGGCACAGGGCTATCGTCTGAAAATCTATGATGCCTATCGTCCTCAGAAAGGTGTAGACCACTTCGTTCGCTGGTCGAAGGATATCCCTGATACGAAGATGAAAACGTATTTCTATCCCGATCTCGATAAATCTGTGCTCTTTGAGCAGGACTATATCATGGAGAAAAGCGGTCATACGCGTGGTTCTACTGTCGACCTGACACTCTTCGATATGAAGACCGAGAAAGAGGTGGATATGGGAGGCACGTTCGACTGGTTTGGACCAGAGAGTCACCCAGATTTCTGTGGCAATCCGGAAACGGGCGAATACACAGGCGATAATCACAAATCGCCCGTAGGTCGCTCTATCACGGCTAAACAGTTTGCCAACCGCATGATTCTGCGTCAGGCGATGCTCCGTCACGGATTCAAGCCTCTCGACTCCGAGTGGTGGCATTTCACGCTGAAAGACGAACCCTTCCCTGATACTTATTTCACGTTCCCTGTCAAGCAGATGAACAGAAAGGCCGAATAAGCCAATACCTAAAAATAATGAAATTGGTGAAAAAAGGACTTTTAAGGGGTCAGGCAAGGTTGAAAATACCTACTTATGATTATTGCACATATCGGTAAGAATGTCTATCTTTGCACCCGATAATGATTAATAGGTACATACAACGATGAAGAATCAGAAGATGTATGAGGCGGATGACAAGATGATCTCCCTGATCCGCGATAATTATGACCTGCTGCAGATGCTTGGCAGTTTTGGCATCAACCTAGGTTTTGGCGACAAGACGGTGCAGGAGACGTGTGAAGATAATGATGTTGACACCTATACCTTCTTGGCTGTCGTCAACTACACGATTAACGGCTATGGTGAGTTCGAGGCCGACGAGCAGCTGTCTGTTCCCACATTGCTTCACTACCTGGAAGCCAGCCATGCCTATTTTCTCGATTTCCAGTTGCCTTTCATCCGTAGGGAACTGGCTGAGTCTTTGAATGAAAACGACTCATTGGCCAGACTGATCATGCGCTTCTACGACGAGTATGCCCATGAGATCCGCCGCCATATGCAGTATGAGCAGAAAACGCTGTTCCCCTACGTGAACACCTTGTTAGAGGGTCAGCCTGCCAAAGACTATAATGTGGAGACTTTCTCGAAGCATCATGGGGCTACCGATAAGAAATTGCGCGAGCTGAAGCTCCTGATTATTAAATATCTACCTCAGGACGGCCTGCATAACAACCAACTGACGGCCACACTTCACGATATCTATGACAATGAGGAATGGCTACGTCAGCACGCTATGGTTGAGGACCATATCTTTGTACCAGCCATTCGTCGACTGGAGCAGCTGACGAAGCAGCAGGATGTATCAAGGAATATCAGCGATATGGTCTTCAAGGCAGGGGCTGGTCAGAATCCTGATGCCCTTTCCGATCGTGAAAAGGACGTGATCATTTCATTGGTACAGGGAATGTCGAACAAGGAGATAGCCGACCATCTCTGTATCTCAGTGAATACGGTCATCACCCATCGTCGCAATATCGCCCGTAAACTGCAAATCCACAGTCCTGCAGGTCTGACCATCTATGCGATTGTCAACAACCTCGTTGACATTTCCTCTGTCAAGCTGTAATTGCAGACCGTGCCGATGCTGTTATAATATGTTCTCAATCAGCTCCTTGTGGTGTCCAGGCATGATGATGTGGTGATTACCAATAGGGTTCTTTAGGAAATACCCCGTCTGACTCTTGTCGCAGAGTTGGATGACCTGTTGCGTACGACAGAGGTCTGGCTTCGACTGGTTGCGCACCAGATGGCCTTCTACGACAAAATGTCGGGACAGGTCGCCTGCAACCTTGAAGATGGTAATTGGTCCTTCCTTCATGAAGCCCCTGATGCCCACACCGATACCTGATTCGAAGTGCGTGTCGTATTCATATCTCTCCACCATGTCGAGTGGGATAGTGCAGTGGGCGAAGACCATCTCACCCGTTTCTGGGTTGATGCTCGAAGGATTGGCCTGGAAACCTGAGATGCCAAGTAGTGAGCGGACAATCATCATCGACAGCATGGCAGGCACATCTCCTTCACAGCCAGCCACATAGCCTTCTGCGTTCAGTTTCGCCAATGCCAGACAACCTGTATTCTTTACAGCTGTCAGCAGATCGAAACAACGTAGGGTGAAACCGTTGAGGCGGTAGTCACTGACGATATCCTTCAGAGCCTCGTAGATACGTTGGGCTCCAGGCAGGGCCTCTCGGATCTCTACTCTTTCTGATGGGGCGTCCATCGTTCCTTCATTTTTCTTTCCGATGGCTTCGAGCAGTGTCTGCATGGGTACGTCGACGAGTTCTATACCAAGCTGCTCCTTGACCTTTGCTTTGTCCGCCTGACTGGAAATCAGCCAGTCCGACGGTTCTCCGATGATACCGAGTCTGGTGCCTTGAAGCTGTTTGATTGCTGTCTCGACGCGCTCCAACACACTGATGCGCTGGGCTATATAGTCAGTACTTCCGTGAATAATCTCACCTTTGATGCCGTGCTGCTGCAGATAGGAGAGGATCTCCATCGATGCTGCCAGCGAGTTGCTCTTGCCTGATGTCAGCAGGTAGAATGGACGGCTGCTCTTGGCCTGCAACTCTGGGAGTATTCTTTTGAAGATTCCCTCTGTGCCACCCGTGCGTACATAGATCAGACTCAGTCCGCAGGTCCCATAGTCGCTATAGTCGTTTCCTTTCAGCACATATCCGATGCCGAGACTTTCCAGGAATTCCTGGGTCACGGCGTTCACTGCCTTTTCGTCGTGCAACTCCGATGTGAGCGTATAAATAGCGATGTGCTTCATCTGTGTCATCTCATGGCAAGGGCTTTGTTCTCGGCTGCTTCCATCTTTTCGCGTTCACCAGGCCCCTTGTCGTTGAGGCCGCAGAGGTGCAGGATACCATGAATAATCACACGGTGGAGCTCCTCGTCGTAAGGACGTCCGTATTTGTCGGCATTGGTAAAGACGGTGTCCACAGAGATATACAGGTCACCACTGATAGTTTTACCCTCGCAGTAGTCGAAGGTAATGATATCAGTATAGTAATCGTGGCCGAGGAACTCATTGTTAACCTCGAGGATCTTATCGTCATTGACGAACATATAGCCGATTTCGCCAATCCTCTTACCATAGGATTCAGCCACTCGCCGAATCCAATTCGACGTCTCTCGCTTCTTGATATTGGGGAACTTCACCCCCTCTGCCTCATATGTAATCATCTATAAACTATAAACTCTCAACTTTAAACTCTCAACTCTCAACTCTTCTTCGGTAAATAATCGCTGACATCAACGCCGAAATGAGCCAGTTCGCGCAGCGCACTCGATGAGATGCTGGCCAACTCAGGCTCAGTATAGAGGAGGATGGTCTCGATGCCACCCAGACGACGATTGAAGTCTGCCTGCCACTGCTCATACTCGAAGTCGCTGGCATTGCGAACACCTTTCACGATAAACTGGGCCCCTTCCGACTTGGCAAAGTCCATCGCCAGCCCGTTGTAGGGCTTCACCTCAATGCGGGCATCGTCAGCATAGAGGTCACGGATAGCTGCCATACGCTCTTCTGCCGTTGGCATATCGGGCTTATGCACATTATCGCCTACCACGCCGATGACCAGACGGTCGAACAGCGGCAGAGCGCGACGCACAATCGAATCGTGCCCAATCGTAAACGGGTTAAAACTCCCAACGAATATTCCAGTCCTCATCTATAAACTCTAACCCCTAACTTCTAACCCCTAACTTCTAACCCCTAACCCCTAATCAAAGAGGTTCGGCTCCATAATATTCCCCCCATAGGGATTACGTCCGAAGTGCTTGTAAGCCAGCTCTGTCACCATACGGCCACGAGGCGTGCGCTTGATGAAACCCTCCATGATGAGGAAGGGCTCGTAAACCTCCTCCACAGTACCTGCATCTTCACCAATGGCAGTGGCGATGGTGGTAATACCAACGGGACCGCCACGGAACTTGTCGATGATGGTCAGCAGGATCTTATTGTCGATCTCATCGAGACCGTACTTATCGATGTTCAAGGCTGTCAGCGCAATCTTAGATATCTTAGTGTCGATCTTTCCGTTGCCTTTTACCTGTGCGAAATCACGCACTCGACGCAGCAAGGCGTTGGCGATACGGGGCGTACCACGACTGCGACCTGCAATCTCGAGGGCAGCATCTTCCGTAATGGGTACACCAAGGATACCAGCCGAACGCTCGATGATGGTCTGCAGCGTCTCTGGGTCGTAGTACTCCAGGTGCATATTGATGCCGAAACGGGCCCTCAGGGGAGCCGTCAGCAGTCCGCTACGGGTGGTGGCCCCCACCAGCGTAAACGGGTTCAGGTCTATCTGGATGCTACGGGCTGAAGGACCTTTGTCGATCATGATGTCGATGCGGTAGTCCTCCATAGCCGAGTAGAGATACTCCTCGACGACAGGCGACAGACGATGGATCTCGTCGATAAAGAGCACATCGTTCTTCTCCAGCGAGGTGAGGATACCTGCTAGATCTCCAGGTTTGTCGAGCACAGGACCAGAGGTAATCTTAAAGCCTACGCCCAATTCGTTGGCAATGATGTTCGACAAGGTTGTCTTACCCAGTCCTGGGGGACCGTGCAGCAGCGTATGGTCGAGTGGTTCGCCACGATATTTGGCGGCTTCTACGAACACTTCGAGATTCTCCACCACCTTCTTCTGACCGCTGAAGTCGCTGAAGCTCAGGGGGCGCAGGGCATTCTCAAAGTCTTTCTCGCCTTGTGAGAACCGCTCTTCACGTATATCAAAATCTTCGTCCATCATGATGATTCTTGCGCTATCGGTTGCAAAAGTACTAAATTTATTTGTAATTCTGCGCCTCGAAGCGAAAAATCTTCAGAAATTCATCCCCAGTGCTCAATAATTGATCCCTATAGTATGTGGCTGACAGATGACAGATGACAAAAGCAAATATTGATAGCAGACATGGTAAAGTTTTTCGTTGTTTTATTATGTAATATCTGTATTTTTGCCATGCGCGATAAGTATGGTGTCAACGAGCGACTTGAAAGTATCACCCCTCAGCTAGGAGCAAGAACAAAAAAATTCAATTAATTATGGAAAAGAAAAGTTTATTTGCAGTATTGATTTGTGTTATCTGTCCTCACGAAGTGTCTGTCACTCTGTGAGGTTTAACCAAAAATCATGGTGACAGGTCTTTGATTCTATTTAAATGATCAATCGCCAGTCCCCTTGATCTTGGTCCCCTTGATCTTAAAGATGCTTTTCCTTTGCTTTTTTAGAAAACATGCCAGAACAATACATCCCTCGCAGTCGACGAGGGATGTATTGTTCTGGCATGTAGGTCGGCATAATCGTGGGCGACGTTTCAGACGCTAACCGCACAACTGATGGTGGCCAGTGCCGTCGCGATTGACGTTGCAACCGTCGCCACCCATCTCAGAATTGAAATAACAACCTTCTTCTTCATCATCTCTCTAAACTCTAAACTTTAAACAATAAACTCTAAACAAAAATTTTAAACTAAGAATTCTTCATTTAATTGCCGAGGTCAAACCCGCCGCTTTCAGAGCTGCCACCGTTGTCACCAGTGTTATCTCCCTGTCCTGACGTGCCATTCCCGTCCGAAGATGTGTCGTCGGTTGACGTTCCACCTTGGTCCTTTTTCTTCTCCTCGGCGATTTTCCTGCGCCATTCCGAGTTCCATTCAAGCTCCCCATTTTCTGTCAGTTCGCTCTTTGTGAAAGTACCTGTAGCTTGGGCTGTCAGTTTGATGGCTTGAATGGTGGAACCCTTTTCGCCGATTGTCAGGACAGCATCTTTAATATTGGTGAAGCCACCCTTGTTGTCGAGTCCAGCCTTGAATATCGCCACACCGTCCCATTTCACGGGATAGCCTTCCAGCATGAGTTCTCTTGTGCATCGGGATGCGCACTTCAGTACACCTTCTACCAGATCCTCTGGATAGATGGCATGGTGGGCGTGGATATGGGCAGCAAGACCTTCAATGTCAATAATCTTGCCGTAGTCCACTCGGGGGAAGTATTTTCCGAATGCCGCTGTTCGATCGTTGTTGTTCTGAACAAGTTTCAGTTTCAATGACATACTACATTTTTATTAATTGATTAAACATCTTGTTTTGTGACTTTAGCGCTTTTGTCGGGTGCAAAGGTACGACTTAATTCAATACGATTCGAAAGAAGTACCATAGTCAAGATAAACCTAATTTTTTCATGATAAATTTTGCTCGTTAAAATAATCTTTGTATTTTTGCAGCCAGATCGTGCTCTCTACGGGGAGTTGCGACCGAGCATTTTGATAGAAGTTATCCTCCTACTAAAATTCGGAAAATTATAGTCAGGGATAATGGACAGACGAATGCTCACGCATGTGATATGTCTTTATGACCACTATCATATCGGGCGTGAGCTTTTGTTCATTATTTGACGATGGTCTCCGAATACCTAGTGGGAATAATGGCGAAACTCACGCTTTATTTTGTCAATTTGTTCAGCGACTGTTGAAATAAAGGACTAAGGACAATGATAGATTTAAAGATACTTGGAAGAAGGTTACGGTTGCTCCGAAAACGGATGGGGCTGACCCAGAGCGAACTGGCGGGCACACTTAACGTCTCCCAGACGGCTATTTCCCGTTTGGAGAATGGTGATGAGGTATATGCCTCCGTGCTCTTAGCGGTTCTCGGATATTTTCAGGACACCTATAGCCTCGACTACTTAATTATAGACAACTTCGATGCCGACAGTGCCCGCCTGCAGCATCGAAGCCTTGATGACATCCGCCAACAGTTAGAGCGGCTCGTCCACCTTATATAATATAGACTACTTTACGCTGAATTTCTCAGCATATCCTGTTCCGTCCACATTCAGATAGACGATATATTGCCCTCGTCTTAGCCCTGAGGTGTTGAATTCAATCTGTCCTGATCCTGCCAGCCCCGTTTTTTCCAGTCGTTGATAGACGATGCCCTGATTATTTGTCAACAAGGCCGTGATCTTTTCGTAATGGTCAGCCTGATAACGAACGGTGACGCTGTAATCGTTTTGACTGATTTCGTAGCTGAATCCATCTACCCCTCGCGTCTTAGCTTCGTCACCAGCCAGACTTTCCTCCTCAGCTCTGGCTACGACTTCTCTGACCGCCTTGTTCACTTCATTGGATGCCAGTCGTTCCTGTTCTTCTGGCAGACAGTAGAAGAGTAGTTCTTCTATCGGCTTGTCCTTGAGGGTTATGACCTTTGCTTCCACGATGGGGTATCTGTAGCCTGCGGCGTACCATCGATAATGATCCTCGTGCAGCATCAGTGTGTCTGTGGCCATTCGTTTGATGATACTATCTACTGTATAGGTGGGCACCTCTTTCCTCAGCGTGTCTTTATTAGCGTAGACTGCACTTATAGATCGTTCAGTATGTAGTCGCATAATGCCGTTTAGTGTTTCTCCATTAGGTAAGATGAGCTTTCCCGTGGAGTCTGCCTTTGTCTGATAAGTGCCGAAGCGACGCATGAGCAACTCGCCGCAGTAGAGCCCGATACCATGAAAATAGCCGCTGATAGAGTCTCCTTGCTTCATCGGGAAGCGCAACCATTCCTCGGGCATATCGTATTTGATACGAGTCAGGTTGTCCTCTGTAGCAGTCACTTTCACTCCGTCCTTTGTCTGCTCATAGGTCATGCGGTTACAGGGCTCCATGCCTATAATGGTTCCCTTTTCTTCTAAAAACCTCGAACGATACTCTTTTTTGTCTGCCTTTATCCCTTCAAGGCTCCACGTATGATCTTTTCCCTGTACATTGAACTCTTTGAGATTCATCTTTCTCAGCACCAGTGAATCTCTGTTATAAAATGTATTTTGCATATGGTTTATCTCTTGTCCGCAAATGGACAGACATGAGATGATAAGAAGAATAGAAATAATTGTTCTCATAATCAAAATATGTAATAACTAGGGTTTATATTTCAGAATTCTAAATAGAGCTAATACATTTGGCTGATTCCATTCATATTCCCTTATTCTCATCCTTTCACTTCCTCCGGATTGCTTTTTACTTTTAATTTGGTAGCCGTTATCAGAATAATTCTCATTATATTCATTTGAAATTCTATATATTATTCCTTCATACCCATAGGATAGGTCTTCAACAATATAGTTATTGCCTATTGGTAATTTACCATACAGCCCCAAATGAGTAAACAAATATTCATCCCAACTTAAATTGATGATTTCTTTTAGTAATTCTGGTGAATAGCTTGAAGATCGTTCTTTGTCTGAATAATAAATATTCTTCGTATATCTATGACTATTAATGATGGAGTCAATCATAACAACATGTTTCACAGAGTCGCCTTTCCATAAAACCAGCTTTTTAGTCTTGTTTAGTCTAATACCACTTAGATGGCGCAAAGAATCATATTCGTATTGTATGCCTCTACCCTGCTCTGTAATAGAACCTATTATTAAACCCTCTCTTATTAATAGCTTTACGTGGCCATCAAGTTCATTGTCATATTCAATGGATTCACCAGGATGGATAGTATAGATATTGTAATGGCTAATTATCTGGTGATATTTGCCAACTACACTGAGACGGTTATTGATAGAATCTAAGAAAAAGAGGAATTCGTGTTTTTCTCCAAATTCGTCAATATCGTTAATAGAAAGTAGGAAAATCGAATCAAGAGGAACTACAGGCTTATCAGTCACACTTGAATTCCTAGTGAAGTTGCATGCCATCAATATGATACAGAAGATAATGTAAAAATAGTTTAGATGCTTCATATAGCCTACACATATTGTTAATAATATATTTGAAACTGTCTATTTATAAACACTCGTCCAAATGGATTAATTAAAGAAGGTACTGAATAATGCTTATTTTCAGATTTCCCCCAAATTCTTTTTGACATTCCCACTTCTTCCCTAATGATATTTTCTGCAGTTACAGCCATTCCATCATATTGAGGGCTAAGGAAAGAACAAGTTACAGATGGTATCGCATGTCCAGCTAATTCATGAGCTAATATTATTTCAGGATTACTGTATGTTCCACTAAGTGTCGTGTGCTCCTTTCCAGGAATATAAACATATGCTTTTTGGCCGTCTACTATTGTCAATCCTTCTCCATATTTTTTTAGGTCATATGAATTGCCTTTAAAATTAGCTTCTGAGGAATATTTAATAGAAATAGTATTACTAGAATTAATTCCTTGTACAATTAAATCCCGATAAAACGAAGAATAATTGTTAACATCAACAGCGGGTTTTGTAGTATGCTTTAAATAGAGAAATCCATTTTCAGACACTCCAAATTCTCCCTCAGATAACTTGTTGATCATTCCTAAAAGCTCTTCTTGATGCTCGTAACCAATATAAATACTATCACCATGCAAATCAACAGCATTTATCGGATTATTCCCGCAATAGATGTAAGGACTAAGGTTATAATACTTCTCACACATGGGATCCATGGTGGTGAAGCGACAGATGGAGGGATCGTAGAAGCGGGCTCCGTAGTCATACATGTCCAGACCATGATAGCGGTCGAACTCCTTGCCGTTATATTTGTACTTCTGAGTCTCTGGATCCTCG